>JAWZDV010000037.1:0-2511 GCA_034142505.1 Bacteroides thetaiotaomicron | reverse complement strand
TGATCTTCTCCACGACCTCTGGCGGGAACTCCTTGAGCCCCGGATATTCCTTGGCAAGCTGTACAAACTGCTGATGCCGCTGGTACTGCTGGCGCTGCAAGGCTTCCTGCTCTTTTCGCTGGCGCTCGGTCTGCTCCAGGGAGTAAAGCCTTCTGGCTACCTGCTCGGGTACCCCGCTTTGTACCTGCTGGGCAATCTCCCGTTCCTGGCGCTGGCGCTGCAAGGCCGCCAGATACTCCTGAGGCTCCATGCCCGCCTGCGCGGCAAACTGGCTGATCACCTGCTGATACTGGGCGGTTTCCCGCTGGGCCGCCCGGAGCTGTTCCAGCTCCCCATATACATGGTCGTAGTTCATCCCCTTCTGCACATAGGCGGGCAGCTCATCCGCCGGTACCTCCAGCTCCTGTCCGTTGTATTTCACTTTCAGGGAAGCGGGCGCTTCGGGGGCGGCTTCGGTTTCCTCTTGTAGGGGCTGTTCGGCCTGTGGTTGGGCCGGTTCTTCCTCTGAAAAGAAATCCTCGCCAAACTCTTCGTTTTCCATTACTTCTTCTGCCGGATTGGTTTGTTCCAGCACATTGTTTTCTTCCATTATGTATCTCCTTTATACCGTTGGTTTATCGGTAGTAATTGGGGTCGTTTCCAATACCTCAAGTATCTTCTCATACCGGATACACTGGGGGTTGCGGCATTTGACTACCTGCCGCCCCGCCGGGTCCAAATCCACTAAGGTTGCCGTCTGGCACCAGGGGCACAGCTCCGTCATTTTCCATTCCTCCCTGTAGTTCTCTGATCTGATTGATCAGCTTTTGTTTGTTTTTAATATATCCGTCCGGGATACTTTCCAAATAGGTGGCCGCGTCCTGGATAATCCCCCGGTCAAACAGGTTGTCCAATGTCTGCACCTGCATCAGCTCGGACCAGTAGGCCGAGGCGCCAATCTCCACATTGAGCTTGAGGTACAGATCGTCCAGCCGGGAAAAATCACAGTACTCGGTCTGGGTCTGCCCGTTTTCATCCGTATAGCTTACCTCCCGGATACCGTAATCCACCCGCATCATGTCCATAAAAATACGGATGTAATCCTCTACAAACTGGTAAAACGCCATCCTTTGCAGCTCCAGGGGCACTTCGGAGGAGCGCTGCACGGCGATGATCGCCGAGGTGTTGTCCGGTTTTACGTTGCCCAAGGCCGCGTCCGAGGCCCCCATTGTGTCCCGGGTGTATTCCATGATCCGCTCAATTAAGTTGATCACCTGCCCGCTCATATCCGCCCCGCCTACAATCTGGGCCACATTCTGGCCGGTTTCCCCTTCCACCGGGATGGCTTCCCCCACCCGGTTGCTCCAGCCTTTAGGCAAAAGCTGGCGGTTGTACACCACCTTGGGAAACGCCATCTTCTTTACATGCTCCATACACATGGCGAATAGCTTGTTAATAAATATCTGGTTGGGGATCAGCCCGGTAATGCAGCTTTGCCCGTGGAAGGAGTTTTTCACCTTTTCCCAGGACAAATAGGCGATGGGGTACAGCCGGTAGCCTAACGCCGTTGGTTTTTTGATCACCACATTCTGGGTGGTTTTGGTAAAGTACACAATCCCGTCCTGTTTCCAGAACTTAATCAGCACGGTTACCTTGCCCGTTTCCTGGTCGGTGTTGATCCCGTTGGGGTCGTCGTCCGCCGTGATCTGCTGGGGGTCTCCCATTCCATTTTCCCGGGCCTCTTCCCGCACCGCTTCCACGGTTTTTCTAAGGGAGAGGATTAGATAGGGCTGCTTTTGCACCTCCCACACCTGGGGGTTACCAAAGTGGATATTGGTGTTTTCAATCTGTTCCGCCTCAATATTCCCGGTGATGGTACCCCCCCGGGTATCCGACGGGTCAAAGTACATGTACAGGCAGCTATCCCCGTCCACCGCCGCGTCCCGGATAATATCCCGGTGACGGGCTTTGAGCTTGCACCGCTCGATAATCTGGTCAAACTGGCTGGACACGATCTTTAAAAGGATTTCCGTCTGCGGGTCGGGCGTCCCGGTAAACAAGCTTACCTGGGCGGATACGTCGTCCGAGACAATGGTGGAGATAAAGTAACTGACCACCCGCTTTAATATATTGATTACCGGCTTTTCCAGGTCGGGGGCGTTCACCCCTTCCCACTGCCGCCCGATAAAGAAATTTTCATTCTGACGCACGGTTTCATACAGGTTTACCCCCTGGCTCTGGTTGTAGGAAACCCCTTTTTCATATTCGTTCCATATCTCCTGGGGCGTGGTTTTAATCCTCATCTAAGCTTCCTCCCTGGGCTTTCCCGTTATATGAAAGCAGGTTGTCCCACTGTTTTTTTACCCGCCGCTCTTCCTGGCTGATTTTACTTAGCTCCTCCACCATACCCTTGAGCTTTTCCACTTCCTTTTCTAGCCGGGTGATCTCTTTTTTTACTTTAAACATCCCTTATCCTCCATACTGTAAAAAGTCCTCTACCTGCTCCTCGTACTGCGGCGGCCCTTCCTCGTC
>JAWZDV010000036.1:0-65758 GCA_034142505.1 Bacteroides thetaiotaomicron | reverse complement strand
GGAAGCATGAGACCAGCCAGAGCCCGCCCAGGGAGCCTTCCGAACGATTCAACCTGCGCATCTCGTAATTTCCCTCCACACCCTCATTCCCCCCAACAACTATACCCCTTTCTTTTTAGTAATTTGTTCAAACAACAATCCCGTCGCAAACCACAACGGAGCAAAATCCAAACGAATCAATCCATTAATATTCGTCTGCCGCCCCGTATAATCCCACGGACACATCCCCCTGGCTCTCAGCCAAGTTCCAGATATATATTCCGCAGTAAATATCAAGACCATATACAGTATCCCATGACGAATCATCCGGTCCGAAGATCTTAAAGACTCTCCCGGGGTTACCGACAGCCATCGGTCAATTCCTTTTCCCACCGGGCCAAGCAGCGCTCCCATCCCATAGATGGGAAACATAAGAAGGGACGTCTTCCCCATCAGCCGCCAGTCCTGAACCATAATCGATTCCACCGAGGTGAACATCACCTCCAGGCACCAGCCAGCTACGCCGCACTTAAAAAAATCAGTAGTAATTTGTTTGAGTTGTTTAAAGGTTTTCATGGTACTTAGTATGCGCCACGCTCCCCTTATTTTATTCACCCAAACTCAAAATTCCCGCCACGAGAAACCGCCTTAGCCAACCACTGTCATACACTATAATAAAGGCGACAACAGCCTGCTGCACTGCTCCTTCACCCGAATCCACAGACTCCGCCTCTCATAATAAACCTCCGTCACCTCATGGCACTTCTCCAAGTCTCTAATAAAGATCTCCTCCAGCCGTTTTGTCGTCTCCTCATCATAAATCGTCGCATTCACCTCAAAGTTCAACTCAAAACTCCGAATATCCATATTGGCCGTCCCATAACAGCACACCATACTGTCAATCATCACGCCCTTCGCGTGCAGAAATCCATTCTCATAGGTATAACATCTGGCGCCCGCCTCCAGCAGATCCCCTACATAGGAATAAGTAGCCCAGTATACAAACGGATGGTCCGGTTTGCAAGGTATCATCAGACGCACATCCACACCGGCCCTCGCCGCAATCTGAAGAGCCGAGAGCACCGCGTCATCCGGCACAAAATACGGCGTCTGGATATAGATGCTCCTCTTCGCCTTGTGAAACAGCTCCAGGTAATTGTCCCTGATCTGCCGGATACTGGAATCCGGCCCGCTGGTGATAATCTGAACGCCCAGGGGTCTCTGCCCCACCTTGCAGGCCATCGGCTGAAACATCACCTCCGGTTTCACGCTCATCATCTCCACCTCATCCGTCAAGCCAAAATACTTGGCATCCTTAAATAAATTCTCCTTCGTGGCATAATTCCAGTCCAGCGCAAACCGAATCTGCAGACTATACACCGCCCCGCCGCTGATCTTCAAGTGGGTGTCCCTCCAATACCCAAACTTCGGGTCCTTGGAAATATACTCTCTCCCCACGTTAAATCCGCCCACATAGGCAATCCGCCCGTCAATCACCACAATCTTTCTGTGGTTGCGGTAATTCATGCGAAGCTGTAACCTTCCTAAAAACGCCGGAAAAAATTCTCCGACTTTGATGCCGCAGTCCTCCAACTCCTTCCAAATTCGTTTCGGCATAAACCGGCCGCCCATGCCGTCGTAGAGAATCCTGACCTCCACGCCTTCCCCGGCCTTCTTCACCAGAATCGGCATCATGGACTGGAATACCTCGTCATTTTTTATAATGTAATACTGGATATGGATATATTGAGTGGCTTTCTCAAGTTCATTCCGAAGGTCCTCAAACTTCTCTTCCCCGTCGGTAAAAATATCCACCGTATTGTCCACCGTCAGCACCGCCCCGGAGGTCTCCAGGTTATACATCACCAGATCCTCAAAATCCCGGCTCATAGGGTCCGACAAAAACTCCCTGCTGCCGGCGATAAACTCTTCCTGGCTCTCCACCGAGTACCGCAGCCGGTCCTCCACCTCTTTTACCCGGAACATCCGGCTCTTCCGGTAATCCTGACACAGCATCAGATACAGAAAAAATCCAAAAATAGGAATAAAATACAGCACCATCAGCCAGGTCCACACCGCTTTCGGGTCCCTCCGCTGGAAAAACACAATCACTACCGACAGAATCAGGTTGATATAAAGCAGATGCTCCATCAGCCATCCCCATGTTGCCACAACTCCATCCCACAAAGCCATCATGATGTCCGCCTCCCTTTCCGCCAGTTTCCAGGTACTTGATCCGCCACATGTCTCTATCTGATGCCGTAAGTGATCTTTTCCATCTCTTTTAGATCCGTGATCCCGTCCAGCACAAGCAATCTTGCTTCCTCCGCAAGAGTAGACATATGTAATGTTTGAATTGCATATTCTTCCAATTCATCTATCATTTTACACTCTGAAATCAACTTTCGCAAGCCCGAGTCAATCTCCAGAATCTCATGAATCGCCACTCTGCCCCGATATCCCGTATCGTCACACAGGTGACAGCCCTTCCCTCTCTTCAGTTTTACAATCTCAGGCGCCTGCTCCGCGCTTCCGTACAAGACCGCCTTTTCCCTGTCATCCGCCTCATATTCCTCCCCACAGTAGGGACACACCTTCCGCACCAGACGCTGTGCCACCACACCCACGACGGAAGCCGCCACCATATAGCCCGGCACTCCCATATCCCGGAGTCGGACCGCCGCGGACACCGCATTATTGGTATGCAGGGTGGAAAATACCAGATGACCGGTGATGGAAGCCCTGGCAGAAGTCGAAGCTGTCTCCAAATCTCTGGTTTCACCAACCATGATGATATCCGGGTCCTGCCGCAGCACCGCCCGAAGCGCCGTATCAAAGGTGACTTTTGCCCTCTCATTGACCTGAATCTGATTCAGCTTCGGGATATTGCGCTCCACCGGATCTTCAATAGTCACGATATTCACCGGTCCGTCGGCCAGTTGTTTTAGAATCTCATACAGCGTCGTGGTCTTGCCGCTTCCCGTGGGGCCGGTCACATAGATAATGCCATGGGGATTCTTTAAAAGCCGCATCATCCTTTGATAGTTTGGCAGCGTCATGCCAAAGGTATCCCCATGGTCCATCGCCACATTGGTTGTCAAAAATCTTAACACACATTTCTCGCCAAACACCGTCGGCACAAAGGAAACTCTCACGTTCATCTCCGTCCCGTGAAGCGTCAGACGGAAATGCCCGTCCTGGGCTTTTCTCTTCTCCGCAATATCCATATGAGCCAGGATCTTGATCCTGACCACCATCCCTCTGTGGCTGGCTAACGGCAGCATCATATACGGCTTCAAAAGGCCGTCACGTCTCATACGGATGACCGTCTCGTGCTCATAGGGCTCAATATGAATATCACTCACATTGGTATTATAAGCTTTCAGCAGAAGGCTATTCAACAGACGGACAATCGGCGCCTGGATCTCCTCATCCGTCCATACCATTTCTTCCAGGTAGGATTCTGCCAGATTTTCATAGGCATCCGCCCGGACAGCCGCGCTTCTGGCGTCCACCTCCGAGTAATACAGATTGATGGCGGCATCTATCTCCTCCTTCCGGCTCAGCACCAGCACAATCCTCATATTTGCCACCAGCCGGATATCCTCCAGGGCATATAAATCCAGGGGATTCCACGTCACCACCGTCAGCTGGCTTCCCTCCATACGCACGGCCAGGATCGTATATCTGGCCGCGATCTGTCTCGGAATTTTCTCCACCGCCCTTAAATCCACCGGATAGGTCGTCAAATCAATGGTCTCATATTCACTATTTTTCTGATATCTGCTATTCATCCTGATCGTACCTCCTGCCATTCTTCCAGTAGAAGAGCATCACATCCTGGTCCGCAGAATCAATAGCCCCATCCCGTTTGGCAATCCGGCAGTCCACAGTTTCCCCGTTCAACTCCATATTGAAAAGTCTGACCACCTCCCTGCTCCGGTACAGCATGGTTCCAGCCTGATCTTTGATAGATACCTCTATCTGAAGAACGGGAGCATTTTCATCCGGGAATGTAATCCGGCAGCCGGCGTATAATCCGGATTCCGGCAGATCGCCGTAAGCCTCACTCCCATCCAGCAGAAAACTGCCGTCCTTCGTAAATCCAACCATGCCAAAATCCCCGCTTTCCCAGTTTTTCTCTTCCGCTATCAGCACATTTGTGGCGTACTGCAGTTTCGTCTTTGTCAGTTCCGCAATGGCATCTCCTGTCTCACCGGCTCTCACGGACAGAGCATAGTGATGGTAGGTCTTATTTCCGGAAACCAGCACACTCCCCACCGCCAGCAGGAGAATGGAGGCCGCCGCCATACCAATCATAATCTCTATCAGTGTAAAACCCGAAGTTCTATTTTTCATCATCGTTTATCCTCAGTATTTTAAATGATGTATCGATATCTTCCGTCTGACTCTCATACGTATCGATCACCGCTTCCCAGGTTCCGTAGTCCCCGGCCTCCAGTGTCACCCGCTCCCTCATATCCGGCGGGTCCTTCCATACAATTCTCTCCTCCAGCTTCTCATCCGCCTCCCGAAACTGTCTGTTTCTCAACACCATATGATTGCTCACCGCAAACCCTCTCGCCATCAGCAATGCAAGGAGTACAAGAAGAGCGCCGGATACCACAATTTCCACCAGCGTATATCCACCACATCCTCGTTTCTTTTCTTTCGTAATTATCCGTATCATGGGTCGCCCTCCTCCAATCCGCAGTCATCCGGCCCGATTTCCTCAGGCCCATAGCCCATGAGTTTCCAGGCATTTCCCGTTTCCCCGGAACTGCCCTTTTTCATAGTCAGCTTGGTCTGTCCCGTCTCCGGCCCCAGCTGAACCTGCACGGTCATCGCCAGGTATTCCCCATCAAAACAGTATAGAAGACGCACCTGTCCCATCTGCTCATCCAGACCACTCAGGAAGACCTCGCCCTCCTCCGCATCCTCCAGCATCCGTTCCATTATCGCCGAAAAGCCGTCCTCCCCGGAACCATGTTCAAGCTCAGACGCAATCACTTTGGCCACCGATATGGCAGTCATATTGATCTGTCTTCTGTCATGGTATCTCTGATACCGGTAAATATGGGAAGCCGACATTGTCAGCGCAGACATCATTAATATCATCACGGCCATGATCACAATGATAATCCATCCCAGTGTAGAACCACGTCTGGCGTCCTTCCTCATGCGCGCTTCCCCCATCTGTATCCGCATAAGCATCAGTCCTCCAGAACAAGCTCACTGGCTTCTTCCCATGAGATCGGCAGCCAATAAGTAATTCTGGCCGTCATATTCCACACTTCCAAATCCGTTCCTTCTTCCGGATAGAGCACGTAGGACTCCACATACAGAGCCGGATTCCTCTCAATCTCATCCAGTACTCTGGTGGATGCATCATAGCTGCCCTCCGCCCGTACCTCAATGCTGCCGGACAGATAGTCCTCCTTTGCACTGGCCCCGGAGGTGGTGATCAATGTGCGCACCGGTTTTAACCCTGCCACCTTCAGACAGGCCAGCAGATACTGTTCCAGTCCCGTTCCGGTGGAAATTCTGCCAAACTTCGCCATGCTGCCTTTCAACACTTCTTTTTTCTTCCGGTATTCCGACTCCAGTGTCTCTCCCTGCTCCAGTTTTCTCTCCAGATTCATGTTCTCCATTTGGACCTCCTCCAGTCTCTGGCGGGTCTCCTCGTAACGTTTCTTCACCGGAACTCCAAACGCGAAATTCCCTACGTAAAATACCAGCAGCAGGAACAAAATATAAATCAGACACATTTCACGTCTTGATAATTTTCTCATTCCGCGCCTCCTTCTCTCCTGATTCCGGCAGAGCCAGTCTGCATATCACCTCAAACAGATAAAACTCCCCTTCTGTTTCCTCTCTCCGCTCAAATCCATGATATTCCACATCCTCAAATCCATCATCCGCTTCCAGCCGTTCCACATACCTGGACGCTTCCAGGGGCGAGCGGGTCTGCGCCGTAAATTCCAAAACTCCGGACTCATAATGGACGGGATAACTGTCATCCCACACCAGTTCCACCCTGCCTTCCATCATTGACTCCACCCGCTTCAACACCTCAGACGTTAAAACCGCCCGTTCCTCTGCTGCCGCGCTCAGGTTCTTCTCTTGGGTTTGATACCGCATCAGCAATTCCATGTTCTGATACAGTTCCCCCAGTCTGGCCTCCTCCGCTTTCATCTCCTGGTTCTCTAAAACAGACTGGAGTTCCAGAATCTGCCGTCCCATCTCATCGGTCTTTTCCATATAATAAATGTAAGTTTGCAGATAAGCCAGCAGCAAAACCAGCGGCAGAAGAGACAGTATGGTTCTAACCCGTCTTCTTGTCGATTCCTGCTTCTGCTCCTGTTTCTCCACTTTCATAAAATCCAAGTTTTTCATCTTTCGTCTCCGGCACATGCTTCCACCTACCTTCCAAGAAGACTGCCTGCCGCATATACATAATCGGCCAGACGGAAATCCCGTTTTCTCTTCGTGGCAAACTGCTCATTCTCTTTTATAGGACGGCCTTCCATGCCCAGCTCCTGGCTCAGGATTCCAAATAAAAGCGCCTGCTCATCCCCGCCGATTCCTCCCACAAACAGTTTTCTGACCTCCCTTCCCTTTTCCAGGGACTTTGCAAAACCGGCCATTGCGGCAATCTCCTTCACCGCTTCCCGGATCAGTTCTACGGAACCTCTCTCGTGGAGAAAACGGCTCCTGGCCGTATGGCGGTAGATCCCGTCTATATACAGCACCGTCATCATATTTCTTCCGTCCAGCACTGACAAAAGATAGGTTTCTCCCTCCAATTCCGGCAGATATTCCACTATATGCAGCAGAGCATTCAGCGCAATGTCCACGGACCCGATTTTCATTCCACACCGGGCAAACAGCTTCTCAAGGTTCTCCGTCCCACCGCGTTCAATCGCCGCTCCCAGAATCGTTGCCCCATCTGCATTGCGATTCCCACAGATGACACTGTAATCATAAATCATCTCTTTTTCCTCTGTCCGGTAATGCTCCAATTCCATCCTGACCAGTGCCAGCAGCTGTTTTCTTGTCATCTTCGGCACCTGCATGACCTTGGTAATAATCTGATGGCTTCCCAGCACCAGATGAACCCGGCCGGTGTGCGGTCCGTATCTGGCCTTAATCTTCTTTAGCACTTCCTGAAACTGTTCCTCATCAGTTACCACATCATTAATCAAAACTCCTTGTGGCAGTGGATATCTCTCGCAGTCCTGAATGACGAACTTTCTTCCGGCTTTTCCTTTTAACGTTATGATGGCATCCTCCGCCAGATTCACCGTCAATCTCATCCTATCCTCCTAATCACCCAATCCCCTGGTAATACTGCATCATCGGCAGCATTACCGCTATCATGATCACAGCTGCTGCCAGTCCCATAATCACGATCAGAACCGGCTCAATCAAAGCAGTAAACCGCTTGGCCGCTTCCTCCGCGTCCGCCTCAAAACGCTCTGCCACACGAAGCAGCAGTACATGCAGCTCCCCTGTCTCTTCCCCCACATAAATATTGGCCGAAAGCCGCCGGTCCAGCCCATCCACTTTCGCGATCCCAGCCGACAGGACGGTCCCCTCGCAGATCTCCAGCACCACTTCCCTCAACTGGCTCTCCACATAACGGTTCCCCACCACATCAATAGACAGGCGCAGCACCTGGATCATGGAGACCTCCTGGGCATACAGCGCGCTCATGGTTCTGGCAAACCTGGCGGTATACACAGCCTCCAAAAGCCTGCCCACAAACGGCAGACGAAGAAGCAGCTTGTCCACCCGATACCGGACTGTCTCTTTCCTGTAAGCATAGACCATAATCGCTGCAACAGACGCCAGGCAGAAAGCCAGCACTGCCTCATGGGCAGAGACAAAGCTGCTGATTCCCATCAGCATCCTGGTGGATACCGGTAACGTTTCCATAGAATCAAACAGCGCAAAGAATTCCGGAAGCACTACCGTAAATAACAGCAGCATCACCGTAACCATGACCACCAGCAGAAATACCGGGTAAATGAGGGCGCTTTCCACTTTCCGTTTCATTCTGTGGTTTTTATCATAGTAAGCGGACAGTTCCCGCATGACCACAGTTAAGTCCCCTCCCATCTCTCCCGCCTTTACCATATTGACAGCTAGCGGCGGGAACACCCCATTTAACAGATTCATGGCTTCCGACAGCGCGTAACCGCGCAGCAACAGCAGATAGGTGTCTTTAAATACGCTGGCCGTCTTCCCGTCCTGTTCCTTCTGGGAAAGAATATTGATCCCCTGAAGCAGAGGAATCCCCGACTCCAGCATCACTGCCAGCTGGCCGGTCAGTTCCGCCAGCACTCCCGCACTCAGCGGCTTGGTGACATGCTTCTCCGAAACTCTCTTCAAATGCAGCACAAAAAGGCCCTGCTCCCGAATGGTCTCATATGCACGGCTGTCACTTTCCGCTTCCAATCTGCCGTTCACACGTTTCCCTTGAAGCGTTTTAGCCCGATAACGATACCAGGACATGGCGTATCCCCTTCCCGATTATAAACATAATCCCTCTTTTTATAACGCAAAAAAGCAGCCCATACAACAAAAATGTTGACAGACTGCCATCTTTATTCGTTAATTCTTCCCGTTTTTAATTTTTGTGATAACCGCCTGCTCTCCCGGAATGATTTCAATGCGGTAACCTTCCACCTCATAAGTCATACCATCGAACTCACCCTTCACACCTGCGGCCACACCCGCAATCTGGGCGCCATTCGTATAACTTCCACGCAGAACCTCGGTCAGCGCATTTTCCGGCTCGCCAAGCGTATATTCTATCAGGTCTTTCTTCAAGGTGTTGCGGTCCAATGTTCCTGCTGCATACTGCTCCGTGATATAGATCTGCACACCGGTAGCAACGTTCCTTGCCTCCGAAAGGTAAGTCTGCTCTTTGGCCTTGTCGATATAACCGGCAAATGACGGCACGGTGATGGCTGCCAGAATTGCAATGATCGCCATGACCACCAGAACCTCTACCAGGGTAAATCCTCCACGCCCCGTCTTTTTCTTTTGTTCCATTTATTTTCTCCCAAAACCTGCTTATAAAAATTGATTCCTCTGCTCATCATAAGAGTAATCAATCTGCTTCAGGGTATCAATCAAATACTCTTTCTCCAATCCGAGGGAGTCGCACATCTCGCATAAGGATGGATAAAAATCCCTCAGCTGGGTATTGACATAGCTTAAAAGCATCACCGGGTCCTTCGGTATCGTTCCCATGATTTTCCCCTCTTTTCCTGTAATATCTTGTGTTTTAACGGCTCTTATCTTATCATAGAATACAGGCTAATTCAAGGAATCACCACGGCGTAGCCCATTTATAGCCAATAACGGAATACCGCCCTATATCAATTGATTTAGTCACATATTTCATTGATATAATTATACCATATAAATTGGATAGAGAGGAGTTTTTATGAAACATATTTTAATGATTGCCACCGGCGGCACCATCGCATCGAAGCGGGATACATCCGGCTTAAAGCCTTTGATCACCTCCGAGGAAATTCTGTCCTATGTGCCGGATACAAAAGAATTCTGCCGGACGGATACCTTACAGCTGTTTAATATCGACAGCACCAACATGTTACCGGAGCACTGGCTGGCCATCGCCCATGCAATTGAGGAGCATTACGGGGCATATGACGGGTTTGTCATCTGCCATGGGACAGACACCATGGCCTACACAGCGGCGGCCCTCTCCTATCTGATTCAGAATTCCAGGAAACCAATTGTGATTACCGGGGCGCAAAAGCCCATAGACCTGGAGATCACCGATGCGAAAACCAATCTCTCGGACAGCCTGTTATTCGCTTCCTGCGGCAATGCTTATGGGGTTACTCTTGTATTTGACGGCAAGGTGATCGCGGGAACCCGTGGGAAAAAGACGAGGACAAAAAGCTACAACGCCTTCTCCAGTATCAATTTTCCCTACATTGCCGCCATTCAGGACGGACATGTGATCTTCTATATAGACGACAAAAACCAGATGACGGAACCGGTTACTTTTTATCACATGCTGGACTCCCATGTGGCTCTGCTGAAGCTGATCCCATCCATGGATGCCACCGTGCTGGACTATATGGCAGAGCACTACGATGCGGTGATTATAGAGTCATTCGGTGTGGGCGGCCTGCCTACCTATGAGTCCGGCGCCTACTATGCGGTGATTGAAAAATGGGTCTCCCTGGGCAAAACAGTGGTCATGACAACCCAGGTGACCAACGAAGGCAGCAATATGGCCGTCTATGAGGTCGGACACACCATCAAAAAAACATTCGGTCTCCTGGAGGCCTACGACATGACGCTGGAAGCCACCGTGACAAAGCTGATGTGGATTCTGGGGCAGACCCAGGAAGCTGGCAGTGTCCGGCAGTTATTCTACACAACCATCAACAAAGACATCTTATGGAAAGGAAACCTATGAATCTGTTCCTTTTAATACTGCTGGCTGCCGTCCTGATCACGGCAGCTGTCATTGACATCCGCACCATGGTAGTCCCCGACGTCGTCCACCTGTGCATCCTGGGTCTGGCTCTCGTTTCCCTGTTCACGGAAAATGGCCCCACCCTGGCAAGCCGCGTCTGTGCGTCTCTTACCATCGGTGGAGCCATGCTCCTTGTCAGTATTCTGACAAAAGGCGGAATCGGCGGAGGTGACATCAAGCTGATGGCCTCCTCGGGTCTCCTGCTTGGACTGCCCCGCAATCTGCTGGCCCTGATCCTGGCTTACATAACTGCGGGTCTGTTCTATGCCGTACCCTTATTCCTGGGCAAAATAGACCGAAACCGGCAGGTTCCCATGATTCCGTATTTTGCCGCCGCCATCCTGGTCTCCTATCTCTTTGGGGACCGGATCATCAGCTGGTATCTGCAGTTTTTTGTGCTGTGACCGTTACTCTACATAGGCAATCAGCTTTGTGTTGTCCTCCGACACATCGATCACAATGGCACTGCCTGCCCGCACCTGGTCTCCCAGGATAATCTTTGCCGCCAGAGTCTCCACATGCTTTTGCAGATATCTCTTCAGCGGACGGGCGCCGTAAACCGGATCGTATCCGTGTTCCACCACAAAGGCCTTGGCTGACTCTGTCAAATCCACAGACAACTCCCTGTCTGCCAGACGTTTATTCAGCTCCTGTACCAGTAAATCCACAATATTTCCGATATTATCCCTGGTCAGCGGTTTAAACAAAATAATCTCATCCAGACGGTTCAAAAATTCCGGCCGGAAATGTCCACGCAGGTCATTCATCACCATGGACTCCGCCTCCGGTCTGATGCTGCCGTTCTCATCGATGCCCTCCAGCAGATACTGGGAGCCGATGTTGGAAGTCATGATGATAATCGTATTCTTAAAATCTACGGTCTTGCCGGTGGAATCGGTAATCCGCCCGTCATCCAGCACCTGGAGCAGCACATTAAACACATCCGGATGGGCTTTCTCCACCTCGTCAAACAGAACCACGCAGTAAGGTTTCCTGCGGACCGCCTCTGTCAGCTGGCCGCCCTCGTCATAGCCCACATATCCTGGAGGCGCGCCGATCAAACGGGCCACGGAATGTTTCTCCATGTACTCACTCATATCGATCCGCACCATATTGCCCTCATCGTCAAACAGACTTTCCGCAAGGGCCTTGGCAAGTTCTGTCTTACCAACACCGGTAGGACCTAAGAATAAGAAAGATCCAATCGGCTTCGTCGGGTCCTTAATGCCCGCTTTGGAACGGATGATAGCTTCCGTCACCTTCTCCACGCCTTCATCCTGCCCAACCACACGTCTGTGGAGAACCTCATCCAGATGCAGCGTCTTGCTCCGCTCACTCTCCGTCAGCTTTGCCACCGGGATTCCGGTCCATCTGGAGATGATCTTGGCAATCTCCTCATCCGTCACGCTCTCATGAACCAGACTTAAATCCTGGTTTTTCACCTTTTCCTCTTCCGCCGCCAGCTGTTTTTGCAGTTCCGGCAGCTTCCCGTACTGCAGCTCCGCCGCTTTGTTCAAGTCATAATTCTGCTGGGCCTGGGCAATCTCCCGGTTGATATTCTCAATCTCTTCCCTCAGACCGGACAAACGCTCCACGGAGGACTTTTCATTCTCCCACTGGGCCTTCTGGCCTGCAAACTGGTCATGAAGCTCCGCCAGTTCCTTCTGTAAATCTGCCAGACGGTCCTGACTCAGCCGGTCGGTCTCTTTCTTAAGGGCGGCCTCCTCAATCTCCATCTGCATAATCTTTCTGGAAAGTTCATCTAACTCCGCCGGCATGGAATCCAGTTCCGTCTTAATCAGCGCACAGGCCTCATCCACCAAATCGATGGCCTTATCCGGCAGGAACCGGTCAGAGATATAGCGGTCGGACAGAATCGCCGCCGACACCAGGGCGGAGTCCGTGATCTTCACCCCGTGGAACACCTCATACCGCTCCTTCAACCCTCTTAAGATCGAGATGGTGTCCTCCACCGTCGGTTCATCCACCGTTACCGGCTGGAACCTCCGCTCCAGGGCCGCGTCTTTCTCAATATACTTCCGGTATTCATCCAGCGTTGTAGCGCCGATACAGTGTAACTCCCCACGGGCCAGCATAGGCTTCAACATATTGCCGGCATCCATGGAGCCCTCCGTCTTGCCGGCGCCGACGATGGTGTGAAGCTCATCGATAAACAGAATGATCTGCCCGTCGCTCTTTCTCACCTCTTCCAGCACTGCTTTCAACCGCTCCTCAAACTCGCCCCGGTACTTGGCTCCGGCCACCAGCGCGCCCATATCCAGCGCAAACAGCCGTTTATCCTTCAGCCCTTCCGGCACATCCCCGCGCACAATACGCTGGGCCAGGCCTTCCACAACCGCCGTCTTGCCGACGCCGGGTTCCCCGATCAGCACCGGGTTGTTCTTCGTTTTTCTCGACAAAATCCGAACCACATTCCGGATTTCGCTGTCGCGGCCAATCACCGGGTCCAGCTTCTGGTCCCTGGCCCGCTCCACCAGATCGTACCCGTACTTTTCCAGGGTATCATAGGTCGCCTCCGGGTTGTCGCTGACCACCCGCTGATTACCTCTCACCGTAGTCAAAGCCTGCAAAAACGTCTCCCTGGTGATGCCATACAACCGGAACAGTTCTTTGATCTGCCGATCCGGCTGCTTTAACAGCGACAGGAATAAATGCTCCACAGACACATATTCATCGCCCATGGCCTTCGCCTCATCCTCGGCGCTGATCAACACCTTATTCAAATCATTGCTGACATACAGCTGTCCGCTGCCGCTGCCTCCCACCTTCGGAAGCTTCTCCACCAGCCTCTCTGTCTCATCCCGAAACTGCTCCCCCGGGATATTCATTTTGGTCACCAGCTTAAAGATCAAACTGTCCTCCAGATTCAGCAGGCCATACAGCAAATGCTCCTGCTCCATCTGCTGATTCCCGTGCTCATAAGCCAGTTTCTCACAGTTTTGTACTGCCTCTATGGATTTCTGGGTAAATTTATTGATATTCATATAGTACGTCCCCCTTTCGGAAACATAAATAGTAACAAGTTTGTTTGTTCTATCCGTACTATAACACACCATTTTAGCACTGTCAAGGGGAGAGTGCTAAAAATTTAGAGAAAAGTGCGACACTGTTACACCTTTTGAGGCAAATGTATGATATCATAGAGAAAAGCCCCTATCATTTCACCCAGGAGGAATGCCCCGCATGAAATATAATAATCAGACATTTTTAAAATGGTTTAAATCGATTCTGTTGGTCGTTGCGGCTGTTTTACTGCTGTGTTCCATTCTTTACGGATATATGCTTTTTCTCCTCCACAACAATGCCATCCAGATGAGCAGTGATTTAACCCAGTATATCCAGACCAACATCGATTCCCGTCTGACGGAACTGTATAAATACTCCTCATCGCTGGAACTGCATCCGGCCAACACCTATCTTAAAAAACTGGAGACAGCGCCGGAGACGGTGTCTTCTGAAACATACCAGTTCAGTGACCAGATGTTAAACTATAAATATTCCAATAAGCTGATAGACAGTGTTTTTATCTACTATCCAAAGATCCAGAAGATCGTAGGAAGTTTAGGCTGTTATGATGCATCTTCTTATTATGCGCTGGACAATGTACTGCTGCTAAAAGGTTATGAAAGCTGGATGGATACCCTCACCATGGAATCGGGCAGCGACTTCGTCTACTTACAATCGGATAGCCGCAATCAGTTCTGCTATGTCAGAAAGATGCACTATGCAGGTGAACTTGTAGGTTACCTGGTTTTTGAACTAAACACAGATGAGCTGCTGAACTCTTCCCTGATGGAAGGAAATGCAGAGAAATCTTATTCATCCCTTGGTATTTTCCTGGATGGACAATTGATTGCCAACACGGGAAACAGCGAGGAACTGAAACTCGTGGCAGCGACTCTTCCGGACACGCTGGAAGCGCCTGTCATTTTGGAAGAAGCGGCCTCTCTGGTCTATGTCCGCCCGTCTTCCCTGAAGCATTTGTACTATATAAACGTATATTTTCATAAGAATAACCTGCAGCCGGTTTATATCGCCCTGGGTATCTGTATCGCCGGGATCATAGCCTGTGGCATCGCAGGCGTTTTAGCTTCCCTGTACATCAGCCACAAAAACAGCAGGCCACTCATAAACCTGCTGGATAAGATCGGAGGTGTTCCCGATGACAGTGCAGACGCATATCAAACCATACATAAACGCTTCGATCAATTGATTAAAGGCTATTCGGAATATGCGGAAAAAGTACAGGAACAGCAGTCCCTGATCAACAACTTCTTCTTGAAAACCGTGCTTTATGGAGATATGCACAACGAATTGGCCATCCTCCGCGTAGCGAAACGATGTGATATTTTATTTGAACATCCCCGTTATCTGATCGCCATAGCAGTGCCGGTTGCTGTCACATCCCAGCCGGATGAGGATCTGCTTCTTACCGTTGCGAAATACTGTGAAGCGCTTCAATATGACGTCATCACCTCTTTTCATGATCAAAAACTTGTGATCCTGTTCAATATCGAGGAAACAGTCACACAGAGTATATTGGCTGAGTTTATAGAACAGATGAAAAACGAAGTATTCGGGGAAAATCAATGGATGGTTGCGCTGGGATTGGATTACGATGGCCTTGTCAATATACAATACAGCTATACCCAGGCGGTTACGGCCCTGCATTACTATAACAGGGAAAAAGACGTTGTCATCTGCTACAACAACTATATGGAGCAAATTCCGTCACAGGGACTGTCTTATATCGATGCATTTGAGAAATTCTCTCAAAATATGATTCAGGGGGATTACAGTGCCGCTTTAGTTTTAGTGCCTGCAGTTTTTGATAATTACTTTTCCGACAGAGATTCCTCTGAAATTGCAAAAGTAAAATTCGGGGCGGTTCAGAACCTTCTTCTGAGCGCCAAACAAAAGTCCAAACAAGACATGCAGCTATCCAAACAAAGGTGCAGCGTTCATACCGCACAGATTTTATCCTGTTCCTCTCCCGAACAGCTGCGCGAGTACACGCAACGGATGTTAAAAGAACTGTCTCCGCCCTCACAAAGTAGCAAAAACAGCGCGTCCAACATTGCGGAACGCGCCAAAGCCATCATCCAAAGGGACTTTTCTGATCCGATGCTGGGACTTTATCTGATCTCATCAGAACTAAATATCAGTGATTCTTACTTGTCTACGACTTTTAAAGCCGCCTTTGGCATCGGTGTGGTCCAGTATATCAACTCTCTGCGAATCGAGCAGGCGAAATCACTGATTCTGAATACGGATCTCAGCATCCGCGAGATTGCATCCGCCGTAGGATTTTCCAGCGATGCATCCTTCATCAGAGTATTCAAGCGCTACGAGATGCAGACGCCGAATACTCTGAGAAAGAATCAAAAATAATTAGGGACTTCGGTTAGGGAAGCCGCTTGATGATCTCTCTGTTTACCTTCCTGCGCAGTGCGAACAGATAAGCGCTGCTGACAGGATAGGATTTAAATGTCATTTTTTCCGGTTCGCCTTCCATGATCAGGGATTCAACGGTTTCCCGGTCTGACAGGCTTTCCAGCAGTTCCAGGGCGCGTAGGTCATAGAGCGCCTCCATCTGCACCTGGTTTCTGATCGAGGAAACTACGCTGCCTCCTTCGCCCGGATATACCAGATAAGGGTCTCCGGAAGGGAAGCCATAGTCTGCATGGGTATCCACATAAGGATTAATATGCCGGTAAGAGTAGGCGGAATTATAAAAGTTGTAACCCCAGTGCAGGAATCCCCGGATGTGATACAGGTACATCAGTACTCCCATAATCCGGTTTCTTGCACTTGGAAGCGCATAGAAACGGTTGGGGACATCCACACACTGCGCACAGCAGTAGTACACCCAAAGATCCTTCACTTCATGATCGATAAATGGTTGGATGTGATCATCAGCCGGAACCGGATGCTCTACGATACCACGTTTATAAAACTCATAGCTGCTCAGTGCATCCATGATGATATATCCCTCCAGCAGATCCGCAATCCGTTCTTTTGCCGCCAGATAGCTGTCCAGATGTTCTTCATTTGGTTCATCCGAGATATGAAAAACCAATTGCTCTTTGGTATATCCAAGCTCTGTCAGGAATCCCAAAAGTTCTGGCACAAAGGCCTCCAGAAATGCCCGGTATTCCGGCGAAACAGCCGGTATATCCCATCCAAAGATCTGCTGCAACCCGCATTCTGTCTCAGCCATAATCTTGGGCGTGGCATACGCCCCCCACTGTGTAAAGAAATGGGCGATTTCCAGATTGGGTATTCCATATTTCCTGCACAGGCTGCACCACCGCTCCAGCTTACCAAATCCGAAGCTGTATTGTCCATCCACCCGTTTGATATCCACAAGCTGCACCGTGGTCCGTTCTCCGCCCACTACCGTATCCAGAGGCGGCGTGAACACAGGGGTCAGCAGCAGGTTGATCCCGCATTCTTCACCTGCAAAACGGATAAAATTCTCCAGAATCTTCCAGTGCTCCTCACCAAATGCCTCGACCTGATAAAAATCCGCCAGACAATCCGCATGAAACCACTCGGTATGCAAAAGCCGCTGCTTTGGCAGAACGGCAGGAAGCACCTCAATCTGTAAAACCTGTTCCCAATTCTGCTGTGCAACATACGGGTTGTGGACAACTACGCCATTGGCACACTCCGTCCTTTCTTCCGCCTCTGCCGAAATGGTTATCTCATGAAGACCTGCTTCCAGATTCTGCAGATCAATATCTATCCAGATACTCCGCATTTGTCCGGAGATGGGCAGAACCATGCCATCAAACGGAAGCAGCGCATCCGGAAACATGCCCGGTTTTGTTGTGATATAATGCTCATCGTATTCTGCGTAACAGGGATAATCTGAAGGAATCAGTCCCACCTTCCTCATCCTGGCCCCGGCGCCGGATACCCGGATGCGAAATCTCTGCAGCGGCATCCCGCGGCCGCCCTCTTTGGCAGTGTAGACCAGCTGAAAGGACGCGGTTTCGTTGCGGAATCCTTCCAGCCGCCTGCCTTCCTTCCAAGCCGCCGGTCTGCTGTCTGCAAATACTTTCTCTAAAGAATCTGTTAAAAAAAATTCATAATGTACCATGATTAAAACCTCCTTTGAATCGATGATCACCCTTTGATTCCACTGATAGCAATCCCTTCTACAAATTGCTTCTGCAAAAAGACATACAGGACAAATGGCGGCAGGAAGGTCAGTGTAGAACCTGCCATCACCAGACCGTAATTCGTTGAATAGCTTCCCTTCAATGCCGATATGGCAAGGGTCAGCGTCTGCATCTGGGGCTTGGTCACGATGACCAGGGGCCACAGGAAGTCATTCCAGCAGCTGATAAAGGTAAAGATCGTCAAGGATACGATCACCGATTTGATCAGCGGAATCACAATAGAAATAAATATCCTATTTTCCCCACACCCATCGATTCTGGCCGCCTCCAGAAGTTCATCCGGAAGACTCACCATGAACTGCCTCATCAAAAAGACGCCAAAGGCATTGATGATCGGCAGGAACAGCGCCGGATAGGTATTCATAAGTCCCAGTTTTTTCATGATGGTAAATACCGGAATCAATGTCACCTGCCCCGGAATCATCAGCGTTGCAAGATAGATGGTAAACAGCTGATCCCGGAACGGAAACCTCTTTTTGGCAAATCCATAAGCCGCCATGGAAGAGATGATACAATTCAGCACACAGGCGGACACGGTCACAATGATGCTGTTGGCCAGGTTGACAGCCAGATTAAAATTCCGGAATACGCGGTTATAATTGATGAGGCTGTACTCTGCATCTGCAAAGTTTAAATCCAGTACTGTTTTCTGCGTCAGGGATACCAGCATCATATAAGCAAAAGGAAATATAGCTAAAGCCGCCGCAAACAGGAGAACTGCACCCGGTAGGATTTTGGACAGTGGCCGTTCATACTTTGTGTTTTTCATACGGCCTCCTCCCCTCTGCCTGCCATCATTAACTTCTGCAGGAATGAGATCAGCAGTACAAACACAAACATCAGCAGGGCGATCGCGCTGGCATATCCCATATTATATTCCTTGAATGCGGTATTGTAAATGGTCAGGACCAGAGTGACCGTACTCATGCCAGGTCCCCCGCCGGTCATAGTATATACCAGGTCAAACACCTGGAATGACCAGATCGTGCCCAGCGTCACAACCAGAAACGTCACGCTGGAGAGACTGGGCCATGTGATATACAGGAAGCGCTGTATAGGAGAGGCCCCGTCCACTTCGGCCGCTTCATACAGGCTTCTGGGGATATTCATAATACCTGCATAGTAAATAACCAGAAAGTATCCTACGTTTTTCCAGATGCTGGTGATACAGATACTGAACAGGGAGGTGAACTTTCCGCCCAGCCAGTTGATACTGGGAATCCCGAAGATTCCCAGTATGCTGTTTACTACTCCTGTCGGACTCAACAGGATGGACCATAAAGTACCAACTAGTATAGACGAGGCAATCACCGGAATAAACAAGGAGCTCTTCACAAAATCACCGAACCGGCTGCAAAACAGTTCTGCGATGACTGCTGCGAAGATCAGTGAAAGCATGGTCTGTACAGGAACGGTGATGAAGGTAAAGATGGCGGTGTTTTTCAAAGAGGCCCATATATAGGAATCTTTGAACATCCGGATATAATTATTCAGACCCACAAACTCCGCAGGCTGCAGAACATTATACTTGGTAAAGCTAAAATACACGTTCATGATGATGGGAATTATGGAAAAGACCATAATCAATATAAAACTGGGCAGTATATACATAATACCGGTAAATGCTTCTTTTTGTTTCCTTTTCATGGATGTACCTTTCCTTCCATATTCGGTTAGTTAATGCTTTCCGAATACTCCACTGTTTTCTGAATCGCTTCTTCCGGCGTTAAATCTCCCAGCATCATCAACTGCAGATTTTTATATAAGGTATCCATCACCTTAAAGGAACCATTTGCAACAGGAAGGGTATGGAAGTATTCGCTCTGGCTTTCATACATATCCTTGAACGCAGGGGTGTCATTATACTCTTCATCCAGAGTGATGGGCGGGAATCCGGCGATTTCTGTATGGAAACTGGACATCACGGGAGCGGATGTGATGTATTTAACAAGTTCAACTGCCATGTCTTTATGCTTGCTGGCATTGCTTACGATCAACGCATCAGAAGCTACCCAGATGGCTTTCGTTTTATTCTCAAAACTTGGTGTAAAGGACCAGTTGATACCGGCATCCGTCAGGATGGCCGCTGATTTGGCATCCATGGAAGCCACTGCGATACGGCCTTCACAGAACTGCGCTCTTACATCATCACCGGAGAGAGCCAGGCTTTCGTCTGTCAGCACGCCATGTTTAAACTTCAGATCATGCAGGAACTGTGCCGCTTCCACGGCAGCCCCGTTATCCATCAGTGCGACTTTGCTGCCATCTTTATTGTAGATATCGCCGCCTGCCTGCCATAAATAAGGATAGAAGATGTTATTCAACGCACCAATCGCCGGATCGGCCCACTCCTGTGCAAAGGGTATCACATCGCTACGCTTTTCTTTGACCTGCAGCAGAACCTCTACCAGGTCATCCCATGACTCCGGAAGTTCTGTGATCCCTGCTTCATTCAGGATATCCATATTGAAGAATGGAATCCGGGCATTTCCTACGATGAACGGAATGGCATACTGTCCGCCTTTCATATGACCCTGATCGTAATAAAGATAATTATCCTTTTCTTCCTGTGTAAAATAGCTGTCGATGTCAGCCAGGGTACCCATTTCGATAAAATCATTAAACATCTCCAGATACATATAACCGACATCCGGGCCCTCACCGGAAGAGAACCCCGTCAGATATTTTTCTTCATAATTGCCCCACGGCGTGATTTCGATAGAAAGGTTTACATGATGCTCCTCTGCCCATGGCTCCAGCGTCTTCGTCCAGAATTCTTTGTCCAGGGAATCGCCGGTACCAAATGGAGGCATCCACAACAGCAAATCGATCTTCTCTCCGCTTGCCGCAGCCTGTGTACCACCGCTTTCTTCACTGGCAGCGCTGCTGGCTGCGGTTCCGGGCTTACTGGCCGTATTCCCACATCCCAATAGCGAAACACCCGCTATTGCCGTTATTAATAAAGCGCTCATGATTGTTTTTCGTTTCATTCTTTTTCTCCTCCTTTGATTGTTTGTACGTAGGTTCATCTTAGCAGATTGTTGTATAAGTTTATATGTCCTATTTTTTATGGGAATTGTTAACCACGTATATATTTCATCATAAATTAATAGTATTCCTGTGCTTTTTTTACAATTCTTTTTGTCTCCATATACAATTCTTTCGTAACTGTGTATATATAATCCAAGGGATTCTTTTGCGATTATAAAAGAATTGTATATGTCTTATCCGGGAGGCGGGAAAAGAAAAGTAAGTGGGTAAGTGTTAATAAGGGCGAAACAAACGTGTATCAAAATTTCATAGAAAAAGAAGCCTGCTACAAGCAGACTTCTCTCTCACTTACCGGCATTTACGCCAGCCCTTTCACTCGTCTTTTCCCAAATTTTTTAAACCGCAGTTCAAATGCCAGCGCCCGGAATACCCAGTCGATGAACATGCCGTACCAGATTCCCAGCACTCCCATCTTCCATACCACCACAAACAGATACGCAAATCCAATGCGGAAAATCCACATGGAAGCCACGGAGACATACATGGTAAATGGGGCGTCAAAGCTGGCGCGGAGGGAATAAGGCAGGGTGAAGGCCAGCGGCCAGATCACCATGGCAAGGCTGTGGGCCAGAATCATGGCCTCCGCGGTAGATGCCGCCCCCGGCGACAAATTGTAAATGCCCACCAGAAAGCCGCGGCCCGCGATCATCAACGTGCAGATCACCGCCAGCAGAGCATAATTCAATAATACCAGCTTTTTAGTGTATTTTTTTGCCTGTTCCCACTCGCCGGCCCCCATACACTGGCCGACAATGGTGATCAGCCCCAGGCCGATGGCATTGCCGGAAAGGTACTCAAAGGTCACTAAGTTGCCCGCCACCGCGTATCCCGCGATTGCCGCCGTACCCAGGGAGGAAACCAGACTCTGGAGGAACAGCTTGCCAAACTGGAACATGGCATTCTCCATACCGTTCGGCACACCGACCCGCAGGATATTTTTGATCATGCCGCCGTCAAACCGCAGTTCCTTCACATTGTGAATCCGGATCACGTTGGCCGGTCTCTGAATCAAATACATCATCAGCACCGCTGCAAATGCTCTGGACACCAGAGTGGGGATGGCAACCCCCTCCACGCCCATGTGAAGCCCGAAAATGCAGATGGCATTTCCCGCGATATTTAGACCGTTCATCACCAGAGATGTATACATGGATACCTTGGAATTCCCCATAGAGCGGTAGAGAGCCGCACAGGAATTATAAACCGCCAGGAACGGGTAAGACAGAGCCGAGATCCAGAAATAGATCATGGCATTGCGCATCACCTCTTCCTCCACACTGCCGAAGATGGTCCCCAGCAGATGGCGGTTCCCGATCAGCGCCACCCCCGCAATCACAACAGAAACCGCCGTGGTCACCAAAAGCAGCTGCCCGGCTGCTTTGCATGCCTGTTCCGGCTTTTTCTTCCCAAGATACTGGGCACACACCACGGAACCGCCCGTGGCTAACGCCGCCAGCATCTGTATAATCAACAGGCTGATGCTGTCCACCAGGGAAACCCCGGACACCGCCGCCTCACCGACGGCCGCCACCATCACCACATCTGCCATTCCAACCAGCACCGCCAGTATCTGCTCCACTATGAGCGGCGCCAGCAGGCGCACTAAATCTTTTCTCGTAAACATCTCCCCACTACCCTTTTCTCTATTGTCCAGACCCAGACCCATTCCCGGCTCTCTCATCCTGCGCTCCAATAAAACTAATTTCTAATTATAGTTTTATCACCCATAATAGTCAAATACATCTTTCCGTTTTTTCTCCTTCTTCCTCTCTCTCCACCACCTGACAGCTTTCATGCACAACAGCAGAAGTCCAAACAAAAGCAGCAGCACCAACCCCAGCGCGACCGTTACCACCGTCACTTTCCTGAGAATGGTCCATAAATCCCTGCTCCCGCCGGACGTCTCATAATCAATATCCGCCACCCGCTTCACCTGATCCGGCGCCTCAGCCATCACCTGCGTTTCTTCTACATCTCTATCTGGTACCTCAGCATCCGGCTCCTTTGCAGTACCCGTTTCCACCGTATACACCACCTCAACATCTCTGACTCGTTTTCGTCCTCTTGCCACGGCGTCCCGGCACTGAATCCCTTCTTCATTTACATAGGCGTCCCCATCCCAGTCCACCGTCTCAATCACATAATCATCCCCGTCAAGTCCCAGCGCCGCCAGCAGCCCATCCTCATAACCGCCAAGCCCTGGCCCGCTCTCCTCTCTGGGAATCCGGTAATCTCCCAGCTCATAATATTCCGCATCATATACATAAAACAGCACCGGAAATTCAAAATCCTCCGTCCAGTACTCCCGGAGTACCCGGATGTCTTTCACCGGTACATACTCTTTTACGCCATCACATTCCACTAAAATCTTCTCCGGCACTCCTGCTCCCGACTCCACGCCTTTTAAAACCGTCTGCTGATCCACGGTCTCTGCCCGGCATTCCCCTGTAAATCCCAGCAAAACAGCCGCAAGACAGACTCCCCCTGTCATCAACCATTTTTTCATATGCATTCTCCTGTCCTTAACCATCATTTTTCTGCTTAATACCCTATTTTATTGTCAATGTACAAAACTTCAAAACATGATATCTTATAATGGAAAATATTCCCGATCCGGGAGAATAAATAGATAAAGCTACCATAAATAAGAGTATATTTATGATAGCTTATCCAGATAAAAATGTCAATAGTTCCGGTTATGTCCGTTTACAAACTGGCAACCGTCCGTAACAGTTTAGACGGCTCATCTTCTTGACCGAAAAGGCCGGTCAAGAAGCATCGGATGTCCATCCGATGTGAAAATTGGCACGGAAAGGTGCTTACAAGCGAGCTTGACGCGCCTTTCCATGCCAATTTTCCCGCCGTCTGAACTGTTACTAGATATTTATTCCCGTAATCTTCGGTTCCCCGTCTACATTGTTAAACGTAATATTTACATCCTCGCCCATAATCACGCCGGCGCCAAACATCTCCAGTTCTTCCGGATTCACATCGGCGATCTGTGTCATCAGCTTCTCTGTAAACAGTTTATCCTCGCCCAGTGCCATGAATTCCTCCACGCTCTGAATCTCAGATCCCTCGCCCTCTTCCAGGCTTACATATACCGGGTAAGCTGCAAGGTCTGCCAGCCAGCCGATATCCTGGGCTGCTACCGCGCCCTGGATCTCCTCCGCGAAAGACTTGATCTGGTCCGCCGTCAGTTCTCCGGCCGCCTCAGACTCCGCGCCCTCCGCTGTCACCGTAGATTCCGCCGTGGTTGTCTCCTCCGCTGTTGTCTCCACGGTGGTCGTTGTCTCCACCGCTGTGGTTGTCTCCGTTGTATTTTTGCTGCCACACGCAGAAATTGTCAACATTGTTGCCATCAAAACACCTGTCATTAACGCTTTCTTTCTCATCATAATAACCTCTCTTTCCTGCCTATCTGAAAGCAATAACCGCCTGCCTGGAAATCATTTTCCTCGCAGAACTTAGTTACCTGACCGAGTATAGCACCCCACTCCCCCTCCGTCAATGGGATGCGCAAAACCTTAATTAAGATGTAATGACTATGAATTTTTTATGAACCGGTTCATATAATATAAAAAGCTATGCCAGGAGAACTCTCATGAATCCAAAGCATGACAACGACATTTTCTCCCATCCCTTCCTGGAAAACGGAGTATTCTGGATCGCCCTGATCCTGCTGTCCATGGGCGTCATCACAACCTTCTACTATCAGGACACCGCCGCTCTCAAAACCGTATCTCCCCACATATACCAGTACAACCCGCCCCAGGCCGAGGCCTCTGCCGGACCGCTCGTCACCATCTACGATGAAGACACGGGAAAACCCCGGACCGTCATCACGCTGGACGACGCCGGGGCCGAATAACTCTTCACTTATTTTGATACTACCGCGGACGGAACCGGCTGTACAGCCCTCCGGGCGCCATTTGGCCCCTTGAGGCAGCCATCTCGCTGACCGTCACCATCTGGTAGCCTCTCGCCGCCAGCTCCGGCACAATCACTTCCACCGCGTCTGCCGTCGTCCCATATAGATCATGCATCAGGATAATATCTCCGTCCTGCACATGATCAAGAACCGCACTGATCGTCTTTGCCGGGTCCCGCGTCTTCCAGTCCAGCGTATCAATGGACCACATCACCGCGGACATTCCCATGCTTCCCAGCACATTTAGGGAAGCCTGGTTGTAATAACCTCCCGTAGGCCTCATGAGCACCGGCGCCACACCGGCGATATTGAAAACATTGTCATTGGTCTGTCCCACCGACGCACGGATTCCCGCATCCGTCATCTTCGTCAGATACTTATGGTCATAGGTGTGGTTCCCCACCTCACAGTCCAGGGCCGCCATCCTTCGCACCGCGTCCGCGTTAGCCGGAACCCGGTTCCCCACCATGAAAAAGGTTCCCCTTGCCCCGTTGGTTTCCAGCACATCCAGAATCCGGTTTGTCACCGGAAGATTGGGTCCGTCATCGAAAGTCAGCGCCACCATCGGTCTGGACGGATCTACAACGGGGCTAGCCGGGATATCCGGCGGCTGTTCCCCGCCCTTCGTCACAATCGAGACCTTGATTCCATCTGCCGCCAGACTCTGGCCCTCCGCCCCGGCTGTCTCTTCATTCTTCGCCCAGGGCGTCCAGGCTCCCGCTTGACGCACACTGTAATACACATCATAATGTTCCTCCAGCTGCCCTGTCAGTTTCAGACGAACCGCTTCCACAGACGCCGCTGTATCCGTCGTCCCGGTCTGCACCAGATTCTCCGCCCAGTCAAGCCATCCAAGTCCGTTCACCGCAACCTGGTAGGACAGCGTCCCCGTCATCCCCTCAGGCTGGTTGCGCACCGACGCTTGAAATGCCGTCAAATAGCTGCCCGCCGGAGCCACGCACAGCGTATTGTCTTCACTCATGCTGCTCCATCCCCGGGCATAAAAAAATCCACTGTAACATGCCTTTAATCCTTCCTCACCGGCATTTGCCACAATGGGACTAAACCCACCGATTATCCCGGCGGCTATCCATACCGCCCCCAGTTTCACCAAAACTTCTTTTATTCGAATCCTCATGAACTTCCCTTTCTAACATTAAGTTCCAAAAACTTTATGAAATAAAAGGACATACTCCTGATAACAGGAATACTCCCGCAATTCTTCCAGTTCTCTCATAATGCTGCCATAATACCATTTGTGTTTCTGCTTGTCCTTCTCGTTAAACCGCTGCCAGACCTCTTCTCCCAACAATAAATAGTCCTTAGCCGTGCACCGCAGATTGCTCAGCTTGTCCGCCAGTGTCAATATCTTATTCTCCAGCGTCGCGCACTTGAGATGTTCCACCGTGGCATTCTTCCGCTCGAACCAGCTTCCGCGCTTGTCCTCGGTCTCCGCAAGCACCAGATCGGTCACCCGCCCGCCAAACAGTTCTCGAAGCTGCTCCGGAGTCACCTCCGTATCTTCAATCACATCGTGAAGCAAAGCTGCTACAATCAGCTCCTCATCCTCCGTCATCAGCGATACAATGACAGCTGTCTCCAAAGGATGTGTAATATAGGGGATATTTGTCCCCTTTCTCACGGCTCCGGCATGAGCCTTTCTTGCAAAAGCCACTGCTTCTTCTATCATAGGATTATCCTTCCTGTCGCGATAGTAACTTCTTAAATATCATAACATAAATCCTTAAATTTTAATAGATAAACTTGTAACAAGCCTCGTTTTCTGATATGCTAATAATCTAGAAAAAAAGAACCTATTCAGAATTCAAATCAGGAGGCAATTATTACCATGCGTCAATATACATACAGCAACTCCCGCTCCAAGAAAAATGCACGTCTGGCAAGCCCGGGTCTCAAGACGATCCTGCTTTTTTACGTGCTGCCATATCTGCTCATCAACGGGCTGATCTTCTATCTCGTGACGGTGAAGCCCAAATATACCGTAACCGTGGGAGAAACCACCGACTACACCACCACCAGCATGACGCTGACGATTCAGTCGATTCTTCCAACCAAGAACTTATCTGTTTCCTTAAACGGGGAACCGCTGGAGTTAGAAGAGACCGGCAAGAAGTCTTACACCGCCCCCGTCACTGTAAACGGAACGATTGAAGTCTATTTAGAGAGTTTTAACGGCATGGCCGTGTCCACATACGAGCATGTCAATATCCTTGATGACGAACCGCCGGCTATAGAGGTCACTTCCGTGGAAGACGGTATCCTGACCCTCGCTCTGTCCGACAGCCAGTCAGGCATCGACTTCAACAGTCTCCATGCCATTGATTCCACAGGCAACATGGTCCAGCCACTGTCGGTTGACAAGCTGAATTACATTGCCACCTTCCAGACAGACCCCAACGGCATGACCCTGTATGTATCCGATATGTCCGGCCTCACAACCGAGCAGCCATTGTCCATCACCCAGGTGACAGAGGGCGCCGATGGGGAAAGCGGCGCCGGGACAGCTGAAACCACCGCCGAATAACATCTACAATACACAACCAAACAAGGCAGATTCCAACCGGAATCTGCCTTATCTTGTCTCATCACTTCATCTCTGATATTCTTCTGGTAGACTGCCCTTCCAACAGCTGGGCCTGGAAGATTCTCTGCTGGTTCTGCGACTTATTCCGGATGATATCAAACAGAATCTTAATGGTCGCATGGGCCATCTCCTCCACCGGCTGCCGGATCGTGGTGATCGTCGGATTATAATAGTGCGCCATATCCAGTCCGTCAAAGCCGGCCACACAGTAATCCTCCGGAACCCCTTTCCCCGCGTCAAATACCGCCTTGCAGGCCCCGATGGCAATACTGTCGGACACCGCAAACACCGCGGTAATCCCGTTATCCGCCGCCATCACCTTCTTCATCAGCTCATAGCCGTTGGCCATAGTATAACATTCAATATCCTCCTGGCTGTAAAAGCACCACTCCTCCTTGGGAGTAATCCCATGATCCTCCAGGGCCTTCTTATACCCCTCCAGCCGAAGCTTGCCGATACTCTCATCATAGGGAGTCGCCGCCAGAATACCAATTTTCTGATGACCCAGACCACATAAATAATCCACCATCTTGTAACTCTCCGCAAAGTCGTCTACCGACACACTGGAAAATTTCCCCGCCTCCATCTGATCGGTGATGGCAATGGTACTGAGCACAAACGGCACCGTAAGCTGGTCTAACTTTTCCTGGCTGTGGGAGAAATAACCGCCCAGGAAGATAATCCCCTTCAGCTTCTTCTCCTTCACCAGTTCAATGGCCACGTCCACCTCGTCCTCCCCTTCGTCCACACGATGAAGGATAAACGAATATTTCTTCTTCTGTATCTCTTCCTCAAAAATCTTGATCATCCCGTTAAAGAACGGGTTATCAATACCTTTGATCAAAACCGCAATCGTCTTGGACACGGAGCGTTTCAGGTTCCTGGCGCTGTTATTGGGAATATAATTATTCTCCTTAATCACCGACAGAACCTTCTGCTTCGTCTCCTCGTTAATATCAGGGTGGTTGTTAATCGCTCTGGATACCGTACTGACTCCCACGCCGCACAACCTCGCTACATCCTTGATTGTAATCGTATCCATACTCACACCCTCCTTACCCTCTTTTCGACATAGTAACACAAAAACGTCAAAAAATCCAATCGAAACTTACAATCTGCCATACAATTCTGTCATTTTTCGACATTTCCCGATAATGTCTCCGGTAAATTCATCGCCGCCCATTCTCCAGGTCCAGTTTCCCCCCAGAGTAGAAGGTGTATTGATTCTCGCTTCACTCCCAAGCCCCAGATAATCCTGAAGCGGAATCACACACAGATCCGCAACACTGGACTGGGCCAGACGGATGAAATCCCAGTGAATCTCATCAGCCGGTGTCGCTCCATTATTCATATAATCAACAGACAGCTGCTTATCAGCCTCATCCAGCTTCTCATACCAGCCCTTCACCGTGTCATTGTCATGGGTTCCGGTGTAAACCACACAGTTCTGGCTGTAATAGCAGGGCAGATAATTGCTCTTCTCCCGGGAATCAAATGCAAACTGCAGCACCTTCATCCCTGGGAACCCGGTATCCTCCACCAGCTTGATCACGCTCGGCGTCAAAAAGCCCAAGTCCTCTGCAATAATATCCACTTTGCCAAACACCTCCTCCATCTTCTTAAAGATGGAGATGCCAGGCCCTTTCTCCCACTTCCCATACATGGCCGTCTCCTCCCCAAAGGGAATGGAGTAATACTCGTCAAATCCACGGAAATGGTCTACCCGCACCACATCGTACAGCTGAAAGCAGTATGCCATCCGCTTCATCCACCAGGCAAATCCTGTCTCCTCGTGGTAGTCCCAGCGGTACAGCGGATTCCCCCAAAGCTGACCCGTTGCGGAAAACCCATCCGGCGGACAGCCGGCCACCGTGATCGGCTGGCAGTTGTCATCAAACTGGAACAGTTCCGGATGTGCCCAGCTGTCCGCACTGTCAAAGGCCACATAAATCGGAATATCCCCGATGATCCTGACGCCCTGCTCATGAGCATAGGTCTTGAGCGCCGCCCACTGCTCCTGAAACTTCATCTGCTGAAACTCATAAAACAGAATCTCATCCTTCAGTAGTTCCCGGTACTTCTCCACTGCCTCCGGCCTGCGAAGCTTAATGTCCTCATCCCAGTACACCCAGCTCTTCGCTTCAAAATGATTCTTAACCGCCATATAAAAGCAGTAATCCATAGTTTCCGTATCAAGCTCCGCCTCCAGCTTCGCCTGCATCGCCTGGCTGTCAGATGCCCCCTGGGCTTCCTTCCACCGTTCAAACGCCAGCCGAAGCAGCGTAAACCGTGAAAGATACTGTTTCTCATAATCAATGACTCTCTCGTCATCTCCCAAGTCCACCTGCGTGCATTCCTCTTCTGTCAAAAGTCCCTCTTCTGTCAATGTCACCAAATCAATAAAGTATGGATTCCCGGCAAATGCGGAAAACGACTGATAAGGGGAATCCCCATATCCCGTAGGTCCAAGCGGAAGGATCTGCCAGTATTTCTGTCCGGCTGCCTTTAAAGAGTCCACAAACTCATAGGCCTCCTTCGAAAAGCACCCAATCCCGTATCTGGATGAAAGACTTGCTATTGGGAGTAATATTCCAGATTCTCGCATACGTTTTTTCTCCTTCTTTAACCTTTTACAGCGCCTGCAACCACGCCCTCAATAATATATTTCTGGCAGAACAGATAGAAGATGATGATCGGGATAATAGCCAGCACCAGCACGCCCATCATGGCGCCCATATCCACTGAGCCATATCCGCCCTTCAAATACTGAACCGCAATCGAAATTGTCTTAAACCGCTTCAAATCCAGAATCAGATAGGGAAGCAGATAGTCATTCCAGATCCACATGGCCTGCAGAATCGCCACCGTCACACAGGTAGGCTTCATAATCGGCAGCACCACGTTAAAGAAGGTCTGAATCGGTGTGCAGCCGTCAATCATGGCCGCTTCCTCAATCTCTAATGGGATCGACTTCACAAATCCTGTGAACATGAAGACCGCAAGCCCCGCGCCAAACCCCAGGTAGACCACAATCAGCCCCCACGGTGTGTTCAGTTTCAGCATATCCGCAATCTTGGACAGCGGGAACATCACCATCTGGAACGGTACAATCATCGAAAACAGGCACAGATAATAAATCGTGGTAGTCACCGCGTTCTTCACACGGCTGATATACCAGGCGCACATGGAGGTACACAGGATAATCGCCGCCACAGAGCCTACCGTGATAAGCAGTGTCCAGCCAAACGCCTCAATAAATCCGGTCTTCTTAATTCCGTTTATATAGTTGTCAAATCCCACAAACATCTTATCCGTTGGAATCGCAAACGGTTTACGGCTGATATACGCCTTTTTCTTAAAGGAGTTAATCACAACCAGCGCAATCGGAAACAGCCACAGAATCGATATAATCGAAAATACAACGGACAGCGCCGCGTTCTTTGCTCTCTTCTTATCTCCCATTACTGCTGTACCTCCTTTCTCCTGGTCAGCATATTCTGACCAATCGCAATCACCGCCACGAGGATAAAGAATACCACTGCCTTCGCCTGCCCGACGCCTTCCCATCCGGCCCTTCCATAGAAGGTTCTAAAAATGTTAAGCGCAAGCAGTTCCGACATATTGGAAGGTTCGCCGTTTGTCAACGCCAGGTTCTGGTCAAACAGCTTGAACCCATTTGTCAAAGTTAAAAATGTACAGATTGTGATGGACGGCATAACCATCGGAATGGTTACATTTTTTAATACATCCCAGTTGTTCGCCCCATCAATCTTCGCAGCCTCCACAAGGTCTCCCGGGATATTCTGGATACCGGCAATGTAGATAATCATCATATAACCAATCTGCTGCCAGCACATCAGGATAATCAGTCCCCAGAACCCGTAGGTTGAAGAATAAGTCAATGTTTTATTCACCTGAAGCAGCAAGCCGTTGAGCAGCAGGCTCCAGATATAACCAAGAATAATTCCGCCGATCAGGTTCGGCATAAAGAATACGGTACGGAACACATTGGTTCCCCTGATTTTCTTTGTCAGCAGCATGGCTGCCACAAAGGCGAAAAAGTTAATGAGCACCACGCTCACAACCGTGAACAGAGCCGTATACCACAGAGAATGGACAAACGTTCCATCCGTGAAAATCTTTGCATAGTTTGAAAATCCAATAAATGTCGCATCATTAATGGTAGTAAATTTGCAAAATGATAAATACACCCCCACTAAAAACGGAGCAATAAATCCCAGGGTAAATGCCAACAACGTAGGCAGTACAAAAATGGGGAAATAACGTTTGATTGCTTTATCCATAAAATCCTTCTCCTTAATCAAAGCCTCTCACAAAGCCTTAGAAAAAGCGGGATGAGTGACGGCACCCACCCCGCCTGATTGCGGTTACAATCCTTAAATCATCAGTTACTTACTGATTGGCAGCCTGATACTCAGCAGCCCAGTTGTCAACAAATGCAGTCTTCACGGCATCCCACTGACCGGTTCCCTGCGCATACTCAAGCAGTGCGCTTCCCAGCACGTTCTTCCACTCCTCAGAAGGCATGGTTGTGAAGTTCCAGGATACTGCGGTGTTGCCCTTCTTTACATCAGCATCTGCTGCTGCAACCAATGGGTTGGCCGGCAGATATTCCTCTGTAAAGGTAGTAAATGGTGTTACAAAGCCCATGTCTTTCGCAAGAGCGTCTCTACCGGTCTCACTCTCAACTACCCACTGTAAGAAGTCTAAAGTAGCCTGGATATCTTCCTCGGAAGCCTTGCTGTTCACACACCAGTAGTTCTCGGAACCAGTACATAAGCCCTGTTTCTCCTCGCCCTCAACACCGATGTAGATTGGCATCATGCCAAGATCCTCGTCAGCAACTTCGTTGTCTTTGATATCATTGTAAGCCCAGGTACCGTTCTGGTAGAATACAGCCTCGCCTAAAGCGAACTCAGAAGCCGCGTCCTCGCCAGTCTTACCGGAAAGTAAGGTCGGCTCACAGGTTGCATCTGTGATATATAAATCAAAGATGGCTTTGTAGTTATCTAAGTAAGTACCCTTCACAGCGTCTGTGGAGGAGATACCGTCTGCTTTGTACTCATAGTACAGAGGCAGGTTTGCCAGATGGGTCTTGAATCTCCAGTCGGAAGAAGAATCAAATCCTGCGGAAGCAAATGCGCCCTCAATTCCTAAATCATCTTTCTTAGCCTGGATGTCATCCGCAACTTTTTTCAGAGTATCAAAGTTGTTGATCTCATCGATGGAAGAAATCACAGCTCCGTCCATAGCGATGTAGTCATTCAACAGTTTCTTGTTGTAGATCAGACCATAGGTCTCGATTACATAAGCGATACCTTTTACTGCGCCACTCTCATCGATCAATGCGAAATCATCGCTGGATAAATCCTTGTATACGGCGCTGTCTTTTAAGTCATAGCAGTAATCCTTCCAGGATGCCAGACCAACCGGACCGTTTACCTGGAATAAGGTTGGAGCCTCGCTCTTAGCCATCTCTGACTTTAAGGTCTGCTCATATGTACCGGAAGCTGCGGTAACTACGGTTACCGGTACGCCGGTCTCTGCGGTGTAAGCTTCGCCAAGCGCTACCCACTGGTCTGCCTGCTCCGGTTTGAAGTTTAAGTAGTAAACGGAACCCTCACCTGCTGCCTTCGGCTCCTCTGCCGCTGCCGCTTTGGTAGTCTCTGCTGCCGCCGTGGTCTCTCCTGCCGGAGCCGCGGTTGTCTCTTCTGTCTTGGAGCCACATGCGGTTAAAGTACCTGCTAACATGGCTGCTGTCAATGACAATGCTGCAAAACGTTTCATTTTCATAATTTGAATCCTTCCCTTCTTTTTACATAAACTCATAAACTATGGTTGCTTTGTAAAAACAATTGCCGGTTCTTGGTAACGGTATCGGTAACGTTACCAATTCCTTAAACCAAATATAACACAGTCACTGGGAGATTTCAAGATAAAGGTGATTCTGATCCCCATTTTCGTTAGCTTTTACCAAAAGAGGGGGCATATATTGTGCAATATGTACAATATATGCCCCCAAACATCATGATTCTTTCCTAATATGAATATCTACCTGATTATAAGGAATCTCAATCCCCTCTTCGTCGAAAGCCAGCTTGATCTTCTCTGTCAGGTCCCACTTCGCCGTCCAGTAATCCTCAGTGGCAACCCAGCCTCTGGCGCCGATGACCACGGAACTCTCCGCCAGTTCATCCACAAAAGAAACCACCGGTTCCTCCTTCACCATCAGGGGATGGGTTTCAAAAAGCTGATGCAGCAGCTGTTTCGCTTTTCTCAAATCGGATTCATAGCTGATGCCCACTTTAATCTGAAGGCGTCTGCGCTCCTGGGCGGTCACGTTGGTGAGAACAGAACCGGACAAGGTGCCGTTTGGCATGATGACCTGTTTGTTGTCCAGCGTATTCAAGGTGGTGTAAACAAGTCCTATGGACCCGACGGTTCCCTCCATGCCTTCACAAAGAATGTAATCTCCAACCTTAAACGGCTTCATAACCAGAATCAGGATACCGCCAGCAAAGTTGGACAGACTGCCCTGAAGGGCAAGGCCCAAAGCCAGACCGGCGGAACCGAGTACCGCCACTATGGACGCAGAACTGATCCCGATCTTGTCTGCCGCCGCAAAGACGGTCAGACCAGCCACCATCACATAAACCGCGGAGGTCAGAAACTTGTTCAGGGTGGCATCCAGCTCCATGCGGTCGAACGTCCGCCCCAGCATCCTGCGCAGCATCTTTCCGATGCGGAAACCGATAAACAGAATCAGTCCCGCTACCAGCAGCCGGTAACCAAAGGCCATCAGGCCGGGAATCCAGCTCTTCATCGTCTCCAGCACCACATTGGGCTTCAGCTGTGCAATATCCTGCATCACTTCTTCCGCCAGCGCCAGCGTCTCCTCCGCCACAGCCCCCGTAGCCGCATCTAATAAAATCATCACTTAAATCTCCTCGCCGTTATTTTGTCTTCCCTGTTGTGGTTTTAGCTTTTGTAGTTGCTTTCGTAGTTTTCGCTTTTTCAGTTTCAGCTTTTACAGTTTTCGCTTTTGCAGTTTCCGCTTTTGCAGTTTCAACCTTTGCAGTTTCAGCTTTTGCAGTTTCAACCTTTGCAGTTTCAGCTTCTGCCATTCCGGCTTTTACAGTCACCGTTTTCGCAGCATTCTGCTTTGCAGCTGTTTTCTTTACCGCCGCTGCCTTTTTAGCCATCGGTTTCTTCACCGCGGCTTTCTTCTTTGCCGGCTCCGGCTTCTCCTCCACCGGCGTGCAGCTGAATATCTGAATTCCCAGCGGCGCCAGCTGAATTGTGATGGACTCCGGCCTCTCGTCACATTCATCCTTCTTGGACGTCTTCACCCGTGGATTGCCTACGCCCCAGCCGCCAAACCGTTCCTCATCACTGTTAAAGATCTCTTTATACTTCCCATGGAACGGCACTCCCACCTTGAACTGCTCATGCACCACAGGCGCAAAGTTGCAGACAACCAGCAAGTCCTCTTCCTGCTTCTTCGTCTTTCTCAGGAACACCAGAATATTGTCCTGTCCACTGGTACAGTTAATCCACTCAAATCCATTCGGATGATAATCCATCTCATATAAGGCCGGATGGCTGATATACAGCTGATTTAACGCCTGCACATACCCCTTCATCTGGCTGTGAATCTCATATTGGAGATCCTCCCATGGGAGACTCTCGTTCTCATTCCACTCCGAGATCTGTCCCATATCCTGGCCCATGAACAGCAGCTTCTTGCCCGGATGCATCATCATAAAGCCATAAGCCGTTCTCAAATTGGCAAACTTATCCTCCAGCTTCTCTCCCGGCATCTTGCCCACCATGGACCCCTTGCCGTGAACCACCTCATCATGGGAGAATACCAGAATAAAGTCCTCGCTGTACGCGTACAGCATACTGAAGGTCAGCTCTCCATAGTGGTGGCAGCGGAAGAATGGATCATATTTCATATAGCCGGTGAAATCATTCATCCAGCCCATGTTCCATTTATAGTCAAAACCCACCGAACCATTTTTCACATTTCCGGTAATCTGCGGCCAGGCTGTGGATTCCTCCGCGATCAGCACCGCCCCCGGGAACATTTTCTTAAATATAGAATTCAGATGCTTTAAAAACTCCACCGCTTCCAGATTCTCATTTCCGCCATAGATATTGGGAATCCACTCCCCGTCATTCTTTCCGTAATCCAGATACAGCATCGACGCCACGGCATCCATACGGATTCCGTCCGCATGGTACTTCTTAGCCCAGAACAGCGCGTTGGCAATCAGGAAATTGGTCACCTGGGGGCGGCCGTAATTGTAAATCAACGTGCCCCAGTGGGGATGCATCCCCTGTCTCGGGTCCTGATGCTCATAGACACAGGTCCCGTCAAAGCAGGCCAGCCCCGATAAATCTTTGGGGAAATGGGCCGGCACCCAGTCCAGGATCACGCCGATCCCCTGCTCGTGCATATAATCCATAAAATACATAAAATCGTCCGGCGTTCCGTATCTGCTGGTCGGCGCATAGTACCCGGTCACCTGATAGCCCCAGGAGGCATCTAAGGGATGCTCCATCACCGGCATCAGCTCCACATGGGTGTAACCCATCTCTTTTACATACTCCGCCAGTTTGACGGCCAGCTCACGGTAATTGTAGAACTCACTTCCCACAATCTCATCCCCGTTTTCATCCACCTCCAGCGGTTTCCGAATCCAGGAACCAAGATGCACTTCATAGATGGACATGGGGCTTTCTTTCGACTGGATTTTCTTCCGCTTGTCCATCCAATCCTTATCGCTCCACTGGAAGCGGTTAATATCCCAGACAACCGAAGCCGTGTTGGGCCGCAGCTCTGCAAAGGTCCCATAGGGATCTGCCTTTAACATCGGTTCGCCGCTCTGTCCCTTGATCTCAAACTTATAGATCTCTCCCTGGTTCAGGCCGGGTATAAACAGTTCAAAAATGCCGGAATCCTCCAGCTTGCGCATCTGATGACGTCTGCCATCCCAGAGGTTAAAATCACCCACCACGCTGACTCTCATAGCGCAGGGTGCCCACACAGCAAAATACACCCCCCTGACATCCCTGATTGTCACCACATGGGCGCCCAGCTTCTCATAAATCTCATAGTGGATTCCCGCCGCGAACTTCTTTAAATCCGCCTCATCAAACAGCGCCGGGAACGCATACGGGTCCTTTAATTCTTCCGTAATACCATTATCATAAGTAACCAAAAGGCTGTAATCTGCCAGACTCTTTCTTGGAATCAGCACCGCAAAAAATCCCGCCTCATCCTCTAAATCCATCGGATATTGCTTCCCCGAAGCCGTCAGCTTCACTGTAACATAGACCGCCGTCGGGATAAAAACCTGAATCAGAAGACCGTTTTCCGTCAAATGCGGACCTAACTGTTTCTCCGGATTACTCGACTCCGAATAAACAAGCTCCTCAATTGCCGCCCAATCCATCATCTCGTACAACACCTTGTCCATAGATATCCCCCTTGCTCCTCAAGTTATTTGTAACGATTCAATACGGCTTATTCTCCTGCATTACCTCCGGTCATGCAAGAAGCATCGGAGATTCCTCCAATGAGAATATAGACACAAAAACCAGCTTACAAGCAAGCTTGACACTGCTTTTTGCATCTATATTCCCGCCGTCTTGAATAGTTACTTTTATTTTACCATTGAACCCAGTCAATTACAATCACAACTCCAGCCAGCCCCTACTGGTTCTCCCGGTAATAAGCCAGCATCAAATCCACCATCTGTCCGTAACTCTTCACGCCGTCCTGCTGGTCGTTCATTTTCAGATATGTATCATTTATTTTATTGGACGCCTCGGCCACCTTGCCGTCATACTGGTTCCAGAATTCCGTATTCTCCTTCAAATTGCGCACCGTGTCCTCATTTAACTGGCGGTACAGTTCCACATATTTATCCATATCCTGCTTCGCCAGCGCGTTGGTGGCATAGACCCAGCCAGTCAGATATCCACTGTACTGGAAAGACCTGCGGTCCGACTTAAGACAGGCCAGATATCCGATAAAGTTGGCCTCGTCCTCCCTCATAAATCCCTTCAAATGAGACAGTTCATGGCACATCGTATGAGGAATATTGTAGGTCGTCATCTCCTGATTAAAGTTTGCTTCCACCGTAAACGGCGCATAGATTCCGCACAGCTGCTGAACCGACAGGATTCTGGAGACCGTCAGCGGTTTCGGCACCGGATAATATCCGCCCAATTCCGGATACTGTTCTCCCAGGTCCTGCATACACTCCCTGGCTTCCCTGGGCCATCCTCTCTCCATGGTGGTTTTATCCACCGTCTCATTCACCTTGTCCGTCAAAAACTGACACAGCGCAGCCAGTTCCTCCACCGAAGATTCCCTGACCTCCAAATCCAGATAGCTGGAAAACGGCCTGCGGTAATAATTGATCCCACAGTTGGTGGTGTAGATAAATGCCAGCGCCCCCAATATAAATACCACCCGGGAAATGATTCTCCCGCCCTCTTTCCTATGGTAAATCCCGTACACCAAAAGTCCGGCTGCCACCAGATACCCGCCGATCTCCAACACGGAAAATGGAAAGAGACCGCAGATTCTTCCCCATACATTCACGATCACCGGGTATATATGGGTCGCATACCACTGTCCGAATCCCACAATCTGTCTGGCTGCCACCTGCAAAACCCCGGCCGCCACCAGAAGATAAACCGTAGTCACCAAATACCACCGGTCTTCCATCGTAAAAAACCGCTTTTTCTCTATACTTTTTCTGATTTTGCTCCGATTCTTATTTCGGCTGTGGATACGGTTATTGCTGCTGTTGGTTGTGTTTAAATTCAGCTTCACATTGCTCATACTTCCGGCCTTCTTGTTCGTCTTCATTTTTTTCGCTTTCCGGCTGCTTCCCCCATGAACCGCACCTGATTTTAAACTGCCCCCATGAATGCTCTCCCCATTTTTTAACTTAATATTTACGTTGCTGCCGTTCACGCTGGGCGCGGCATTTCTGCTTCTGCTGTTTTTGCTTCTGCTATCACGCATGCTATTATCCATAGTAAACTGCTCCTATACAATTAATATCTTATGTAAATAATCATTCTTCCACAAGTATACCACGTCCTTACAGATTTCGTTTCACTTTTTTCTTATCTTTTTCTAAAATCCCTTGCACAATTAAGAAAACTCATATACACTTTATAAAGAGTCCGCCATCATTCATGGCGGCTTTATGATAATGAGCAAAGAAGGTATCCCCATGAAGAAACATGAACAACCAACAGAAAAAGAACCCATCGACTGGAAAAAAGAGCTTCTCAGCTGGGTTCAGATTCTTGTAATAGCAGCGATCATTGCCTATGTGCTCAACACCTTTATCATCGCCAACAGCCGGGTACCAAGCGCTTCCATGGAAAACACCATCATGACCCGCGACCGGGTGATCGGTTCCAGACTTACCTACTATTTCGAGGAACCAAAGCGGGGCGATATTATCATCTTCCGTTATCCCGATGACGAAAGCATTTATTATGTAAAGCGGATCATCGGACTGCCGGGTGATATTATTGACATCAAGGACGGCCACGTCTACTTAAACAATTCCGAAACCCCGCTCGATGAGCCATATCTCAAAGAGCCAATGATCCCTGAACCGGATCTCCACTATGAGGTGCCGGAGGATTCCTATTTTATGATGGGTGACAACCGCAACTCCTCCGCCGATTCCAGGCGCTGGAAAAACACGTATTTAAAGCGGGATAAGATTGTCGCCAAAGTGATGTTCCGCTACTTCCCAAGTATTGGGATCGTGGAGTAACCGTAAAGCCCCGGCTGAACTTGGAATACACCAATTCAGACGGGGCTGTTTCATTTATTGAGAATTGCCGCTTAACAGCAGCAGAGTTATTAATCTTCTTCCGCTTCCGCCTCAGAGACCGTAAATACCTGTCTCTTGCGGGCCATCTCATCGCTCTCCAGATACTCGTCGTAAGTGGTGATCTTGTCGATGAGCGTACCATTTACAATCTCCATGATACGGTTCGCTGTGGTCTGGACGATCTGGTGGTCTCTGGAGGAGAAAATCAGCACGCCCGGGAATTTCACCAGGCCGTTGTTGAGGGCCGTGATGGCCTCCATATCCAGGTGGTCCGTCGGCTCATCCAGCATCAGTACGTTGGCGCCGGAGATCATCAGCTTAGATAACATACAGCGGACTTTCTCTCCACCGGACAAGACCTTCACTTTCTTCACGCCGTCTTCCCCGGCAAACAGCATTCTGCCCAGGAAGCCGCGGACATAGGTCACGTCCTTCTCAGGGGAGTACTGAGTCAGCCAGTCAACAATCGTGTCGTCGTTATCAAACTCGGCACTGTTGTCCTTCGGGAAATAAGACTGGGTGGTGGTAAGCCCCCACTTGTAGCTTCCCTCGTCCGGCTCCATCTCGCCGGCTAAAATCTTGAACAGAACTGTCTTCGCCTGCTCGTTAGGCCCCACAAGAGCCACTTTATCCTCCCGGTTCAGCGTGAAGGTTAAGTTGTCCAGAACCTTTACACCGTCAATGGTCTTTGACATATTCTCCACCGTCAGAACTTCGTTGCCGATCTCGCGGAACGGGCGGAAATCAATATAGGGATATTTTCTGCTGGAAGGTTTGATGTCATCCAGCTCAATCTTCTCCAGAGCACGTTTTCTGGAGGTTGCCTGTTTGGATTTGGAGGCGTTGGCGGAGAATCGCTGAATAAATTCCTGCAGCTCCTTGATCTTCTCCTCTTTCTTCCGGTTGGCCTCCTTCATCTGTTTCACCATCAACTGGCTGGACTCATACCAGAAATCATAGTTGCCGGCGTACAGCTGAATCTTGCCATAGTCGATATCCGCAATATGGGTACATACTTTATTTAAGAAATAACGGTCATGGGAAACCACGATTACCGTATTCTCAAAGTTAATCAAAAACTCTTCCAGCCATGCAATGGCGTCCAAGTCCAAATGGTTGGTCGGCTCATCCAAAAGCAGGATATCCGGGTTGCCAAACAGCGCCTGGGCTAACAGAACTTTCACCTTCTGCGCGCCGGTCAGTTCTTTCAGCAGCATGTAATGCAGATCTGTCTCAATACCAAGGCCGTTTAACAGGTTGGCGGCGTCAGACTCCGCTTCCCAGCCGTTCATGGTGGCAAACTCGCCCTCCAGCTCTGCCGCCTTGATGCCGTCCTCATCGGTGAAATCTTCCTTCATGTAGATGGCATCTTTCTCTTTCATGATCTCATATAGTCTGGCATTTCCCATAATCACGGTATCCAGAACCTGAAATTCATCATATTTAAAATGGTCCTGCTGTAAAAACGACAGTCTCTGCCCCGGAGTTATCACGATATCCCCATTGGTCGTCTCCAGCTTCCCGGATAGAATTTTCAAAAATGTAGATTTTCCCGCTCCGTTAGCACCGATCAGGCCGTAGCAGTTTCCTTCTGTAAACTTAATATTAACGTCCTCGAATAATGCTTTTTTCCCAATTCTCAGCGTTACATTATTTGCACTAATCATCTCTTTAACCTTTCCGTCGCGCGTTCTCTTACGCGCTCCCTCTTTCACGAATCAGAGCCCTGCCCACAAGACTCCTTGTCTCCTGCGCATCAAAAGAGGGGTCATAAGGCCCCCTCTATTTTCCATATCACTCTTATTTTACATGAAAATCCTGAATTTGCAAGGGTTTTATGCAAAATCTTTACAGCATATCCCCGTATCTTCCCAGGAAACTCTTGGTCCGTTCATTTGTGGAGGCAAATACCTCATCCGGCCGGCCTTCTTCCACAATCACGCCGTCTGCCATAAAGATCACCCGGTCGGAGATATCCTTGGCAAATGCCATCTCATGGGTGACTATCACCATGGTGATGTGCATGTCTGCCAGAGAGCGGATCACCTTCAGCACTTCCCCGGTTAACTCCGGGTCAAGGGCCGATGTCGGCTCGTCAAAAAACAAAATCTTCGGATTCAATGCCAATGCTCTTGCAATCGCCACACGCTGGCACTGCCCGCCGGACAATTGGTACGGGTAAGCGTCCGCCTTGTCCTCCAGCCCCATCTTCTTTAACAGTTCCTCTGCCTCCCGGCGCACGTCCTCCCTGTTTCGCTTCTGAACATGGATCGGGGCATCGGTGATATTTTTCATCACGGAGTAATGGGGAAATAAGTTAAAGTTCTGGAATACCAGACCATAACAGCTCTGAATCCGCCGCATGTCGTCCTTCTTCGCATAAACGGCTTTCCCGTCATCGCCGGTCCAGGCCGCTTTCTCACCCAGATAGATGATCTCCCCGCTGTCCATCTGTTCCAGCATAGTGGCGCAGCGCAGCAGTGTGGATTTACCGGAGCCGGAAGGCCCGATGATGGACACCACCTCCCCCTCCTCCACAGCCAGGGAGATATCCTTGATGACACCCAGTTCCCCAAAGGATTTTTTCAAATGATTGATTGTCAGATAATTCATAGCGCCGCCCCCTACTGGTAATACGATAATTTCTTTTCCACCCGTTCCATGATCACTGCAACCAGCAGGTTAAAGATATAATAGAACAGTCCCGCCGCCACAAATGGCATCATGCTCGTCTGGGAAGACGCCAATGCCTTGGCAATGCTGAACATCTCCATCACGCTGATGGTGAATGCCAGAGAAGTATCCTTCACCAGCGTGATCACCTCATTGGTGATGGACGGCAGAATCCGCTTGATCACCTGGGGCAGAATGATCTTGAAAAAGGTCTGGCATTTGTTATACCCCAAAAGCTTCGCCGCCTCGTACTGCCCCGCCGGCATGGACTGGATTCCACTGCGGTAAATCTCCGCGAAGTAAGCGGCATAGTTGATGACAAATCCGATAAATGCCGCCCACAGCCGGAAGTTATTGCTCTTAATCTTGATTCCAAACAGATAATAGGGGCCAAAATAGACCACCATCAGCTGCAGCATCAGGGGAGTTCCTCTCATGATCGATATGTAAAACTTGGCAATGGCCTGAACCACCCGGTTCTTTGACATCCTTCCAAATGCCACCAAAAGCCCCAGCGGCAGAGAAAATACCAGCGTCACCACAAAAATCTGGGTGCTCACCCACATACCGCCTGCCAGCTGCTTGATCATCATTTCCAAACTCATCGTACTTTCCCCCGCTGCATCCTGTTCTCGTTATCTATTTCGTAAATTACCAGATGGTAGTTACATCCGTGCCGAACCATTTTTCAGAAACAGCCTTCATTGTTCCGTCCGCTGCCATCTCCTCCAAAGCGCCCTGCACCTGGTCTCTCAATTCTTCATTGTCTAATTTAAATCCGATTCCATACTCCTCCGCTGCCAGCGGTTCTTCCAGAATCACGAAGTCTGCGTCTCTCTGCTCAATCTGATAGCCTGCCACGATGACATCCATAGCGATTGCGTCAATGGAGCCCATCTCCAGATCCATAAATGCGGTGTTGTAATCCGGCGTTGTCTGAAGGGCTCCGAATTTAGCTGTTAAATCCGGATATTCCTGCAATGCTTTCTCTGCGGAAGAATCGGCCTGAACCTCTACGGTCTTGCCCGCTAAATCATCCCAGGAGGTGATGCCGGAATCTGCGGCTACAACGAATACCTGGTCATTCTCCATGTATGGGGTGGTCCAGGTGTAATCGTCCTCACGGCCGTTGATGGTGAAACCATTCCAGATACAGTCAATGTTGCCGGAGTTCAATTCCATGTCCTTGGAATCCCAGGCGATTGGCTGTGGTACAAATTCAAGACCAAGACGCTTGGCAACCTCTGCCGCCAGTTCAAGGTCAAATCCGGTATACTCGCCGTCATCTCCCACAAAACCCATGGGTGGGAAATCCTGGTCGAAGCCTACGGTAAATGTAGTCTTTGCCGCCTCTGTCGTCTCAGGAGCCGCCGTGGTTGTCTCCGCGGCCGTAGTTGCTGTTGTGCTCTCCGCTGTTGTCTCTGTGGTTGTCTTCTTGGAGCAGGCGGCCATGGACAAAACCATGCATCCTGCTAATATTACGGTTAATAATCTCTTTTTCATAATTAATCTCCTCCGTTTTGTTCTCGGCTCTAAAAGCTAAACACGTTACCATATTAGCATACGAAAGTGTTTTTGTAAAGTGAAATGGGCGGGAATTCCTCCGCCCATTTTAGTTTGCCGGTCTATTTGAATTTACAGCGCCGCGCGAATCTGTTCGGCCATTGCTTCATACTCATCGTCGGTCAGATAAACCTTGTCCGGGTTCATCTGGAACACGCCGCCCCATTCATCACCGCCATTGTATTTGGGTACAATGTGCATGTGAAGATGGCAGCCGGTGTCGCCGTAGGCTCCGTAGTTTACTTTGTCCGGAGAGTAAATCTTGTGAATGGCTCTTGAAACCTTGGCTACATCCGCGAAGAAAGCATTTCTCTCCTCGTCGCTGATGTCGATCAGCTCGCTTACGTGATCCTTGTACGCCAGGATGACACGGCCCGGTTTACTCTGCTCTTTGAAAATGTATAAAAAACCTGAGTCCATAGCACAAACCGGATAACCGAATTTAGCGACTAACTCGCCCTGCATACAATATGCGCAATTACTGTCTTTCATAGTGATTCTCCTTTATCATCATAAGATTTGGTGGTTTAAACTGATTATAAGTATATCACGCTTTGTGATCCTCGTACACTATTTTGCCGCCGCAGATTGTAACCTTCACTCTGCCCTGGAGTCTTCGCCCGGTAAATGGAGAATTGGCGGATTTGGAAAATCCATTCTCCACCGTCCACATTTCCCTTTCGTCAAAGACCACCAGATCGGCCGGCGCTCCCTCCTGCAGTCTCCCACATGGCAGGCGGTACAGCTTGGCCGGGTTGAGACTCATCTTCTCCATTAATTCCACCATCGTCAGATGGCCTTTTGCCACCAGTTCGGTGATTCCAAGGGCCAGCGATGTCTCCAGGCCGATGATACCGCTGGGGGCCTCAGGAAGCGGTTTTCCTTTCTCCTCAGCGCTGTGGGGCGCGTGGTCGGTAGCGATTATATCAATGGCTCCATCCTTCAGTCCCTGAATCAACGCCTGCCGGTCTTCCTCCGTCCGAAGCGGCGGATTCATTTTCGCCAGCGTCCCATGTTCCAGCACGGCTTCCTCCGTCAGTGTAAAGTGGTGTGGTGTTACCTCCGCCACCACCGAAGCCCCCATGGCTTTTGCATGTCTCACCGCTTCCACCGCGTTACGGGAACTGATATGCTGGATATTTACACTCGCCTTTGTGTGCAGCGCGATCATACAGTCTCTGGCCACCAGTGCATCCTCCGCCACAGCCGGGGAGCCGTAAATGCCCATTTTATCCGATACCGTGCCATGGTTGATCCCGTTATTTTTAATAAATGCCGGGTCCTCCTCGTGGAAGCTGAGAGGCACATCCAGTCTGGCCGCCTCTTCCATGGCTTCCAGTACCAGTTGGCCGTTCATCATCGGAATTCCGTCATCGGTGAATCCCACGGCGCCTGCCGCTTTCAGCGCGGCCATATCCGTCAGCTCCCGGCCTTTCATTCCCACCGATATCGTGGCGTCCGCCAGGACATGAATCCCGGTCTTCTTTCCTTCCTCAATCACATACCGAAGTGTTTCTACATTATCCACCGGCGGTTTCGTATTAGCCATACAGACCACCGTGGTAAATCCGCCGGCCGCCGCCGCTTTGGCCCCCGTCTGGATATCTTCTTTATAAGTCAGCCCCGGATCACGAAAATGCACGTGAACATCCACCAGCCCCGGCGCCACGATCAGACCGGTGGCATCAATCACCTGCTCGTACTGTCCGGCGGCATCAATCTCCCGCCCGTACTGTCCGATATCATCAATCTCCTGCTCACACTGTCCGGCATCATCAATCTTTCGCCTGCACTGCCCAGCACCATCAGAGTTCCCGCTTCCATTCTTCTCATCCCCCAAATTTCCGACCGCCTTAATCACGCCGCCGTCCAGCACCACATCCTGGACCATATCAATCCCCCGCTCCGGGTCAATCACTCTTCCGCCTTTAATCAGTATCATTTCTCACCGTCATCCTTTCTTTTCTTTAAAAACCCCAGCCGGAACACCCACTGCGGCAGCTGGAACACAAACACGATCCCCAGCACAATCGCCACCGCCACTTTAAGCGCCGTGAATCCGGTCTGGGCCGCCCTCATCACGTCATTGGTCACAATATAGTAGGCTGTCCAGTAGACCCCCGCTCCCGGCACCAGAGGAAATATCCCCGAGATCAAGAATATCGTCACCGGACACCGCTCCCGGACCGCAAACAGCCTTGAGAGCAGAATCACCACCACCGAAGCGAACAGCGTCGCCTCCGGCGCGGAGCACCAGGGTGTCAGCAGGCAGTACACCAGCCATCCCGCTCCGCCGGTCAAACCACAGTAAGGATAATACTGCCTTGGCACCCCATAAAGCACCGAAAATCCCACCGTGCCAATCACAGCCGCCAGTACCTGTTTCATCATAACATAATCCCTCCTAACCGGCTGTAAATCGTAAACACAAATCCAACCCCCATAGCGATACAGAAGAACACCAGCATGGCATCCAGCATCCTCACAGACCCGGAGATATAATCCTCATCCGCAATATCCCGGATCGCGTTGGTAAACGCCACCCCCGGCACCAGCGGAATAATGGACCCGATAATCATATGGTTTAAATTCTCCCCAATTCCCAAATGGTACAGTACAATGCTCACCAGCGTAATCAGAGCCCCGCCGCAGATATTTCCCACAATCTTGGACATATGGGGCTTGCTGATCTCCAGAACAAACAAATACAGCACGAATCCCGACAGACACGCCGAGAAGCTGTCCCAAAGACTCCCGCCGTAAATATAGCAGAATGCCGCGCTGCCCACGCCCGCCGCCAGAATCTGCATCCGCTTGCTCTTCCCCGGCATCCGCCGGATCTGATCCAGACACGCCTTCACTTCCCCGATGCCGTACCGGTTCTCCTCAATCTCCCGCGACAGCTGGTTCACCGCCGCCACCCGGTCCAGGCTGGAACCTCTCACGGGGATATGTTCCACCTTGGCAAAATACTGCTCCGTCTCATCCCCGGCCGTCACAATAATTCCGTTGCTCATGGTAAACACATTGATAGTCTCCACCCCAAAATGCCGGCAGATCCGCCCAATCGTCTCCTCCACCCGGAAGATTTCCGCGCCATTTTCCAGCAGAATGTGGCCCGCCTGCATGGCTACTTCCATCACTTCTCTCTTCTGACTCATCGCTCCTGTTCCGTCCTTCTCCTCACAGTTCCAGGGAAAATACCTCTCCCTGTCTCTCAATCTCTAAAATCCGATCCCGATATTCAGACGCGCACTCCTCCGCCTTCCACCGTTTCCCTACTCCGTAATCTCCCCAAAAATGCATGGGAAATACCCTGTCGGCTCCAACTGTTGTCATAAACTCGTCCGCACCCAGGCAATAATACTCCTCCAGTCTTCCATCCACCGGCAAAAATGCCACGTTCACCTTCTCACCTTTCAGTTTTTCCAGCTCCGCAAGGTATTTCTCCCCCATCTGACGGTTCCAGCTCTCCGCCTCCCCTTTCCAGTACCAATGGTTCAAATCCCCCGCATGGTAAATGCAGACGCCATCCACCGCAGCCAGAAACGCCACTCCCTCATCCGTAGACCGATATGTCTTCACCAAAACCTGCCCGATCTTCTTTTCTTCCTCTGGTCCCATAAACACAATCCGTCCATACAATTCCTCCGGCACCCGCTTCTGCCAGATATCGTCGGAGATCACATACTGCACCTTCGGATACGTCTTCGCCAACTCAAAGACCACAGGAGAAAAATGATCCCCATGCCGGTGGCTCACAAACACATATAACTCTTTCTCCCCATCCAGAGCGGGAATCTCCCCCTGAAAGTAATCAAACAACAAGCAGCAGTGTTCCAATTCTACCAGAAATGAACTGTGTTCCACATAAGTCACCTTCATCAAAAAACCTCCTTTTTGAATTTTGACAATCTACACCACAACTAAAAATAAGGGAAGTGAACTTTCATTCGCCTTCCCATTCGCACTATATCTCACATATGTTATATGTCATATTCACAAGCTCTGTTTTAAATCCTGACAACTGCCTCCCACTTTTTGGCGCTTCAAGAAAAATCTGTATCCTATTACGTTTGTCAGCATCCCTATCGTAAAGCATCAGTCCAATACCAAGTTGTTTTAGTTCATCCACCATCTGTCCACTTGGTTTTCGTTTTGGCATACAGATGTAGGCATAATCCGCCCCCCTCATATGATCATATGCCTGACCTATGGCATTTCTCCATTTTTCCAACTTAAACTCAATTGTAGAAACTTCATTGTTCGACGAAATGAGCACCATATCAATGCATCTTGAAAGAAACGGAATCTCACAAGCTACTGTTTTATACACATTCTGCTCTTCTAAAATTGTCTTACAATCCAGCACCATATCCAATTCTGACATTTTTATTATCTCCTCTTCAAATTAAGGATATTGTACTACAAATACCGGCCCTTTATCAATGATTCTTCTGCAAATTCAGGGTATTTTTTATAAACATATGCCAACAAATCATCTAATGGCATATTATTAATCTGTTTCTTGAATCTCATAATTGTACTTTTTTGATTAATATTAAAATTATTCCAAATGCGCTCTTCAACATATCTCACTCCAATATCTGATAAACAATAGCGCAACTGAAACACTTCGCTCTGCTCAATCTCTTCGTCATCAAAATCTCCCCAGATATCGTCATCTTCCATATCCAGCTCAAACTGCACTTTTTTTTCTGCTCTGCTCATCGGTATAGCAGTTTCAGTAGTTACTATATACCCAATTCCTATAAAAATCCTCAAATCATCCATCACCTGTGCTGAATATGGCCCATATAAATAAGGAATAAATTCAGGCAGACTTACATCCTTCTCTTTAAAAAAATCCTTACTGATCTCTTTCTCAAATATAAACATCATTTTTACCAATTTAGTGCGCCCTAAGATCGGTTCGTTCACCGCTTCTCCATTGCCGGGAGAATATAGAAATGACAAAAGGAGCTCTTTTCCTGTCTTTGTATCCATTTTACCCACTTCTCATACCTCCTAGTTTTTAAAATATCCTTCAATACCATCATAATAATATTTTACTCGCTGAGGTCCAAAAAAGCAATCATAACGGTTACAAGGCAAATTCACTCTCCACATAAATTCCTCCTGCTTTTCAAGTGGCAGACAACTTGTTTTTAATAAATTTTTATAATATTCTTTGGAATCTCGTTCTACCAAAACTACCTCAACTTTACAGTCCGGATGGAGGGCCTTCTTTAACAAATATCGAAATTCAAAATCAGCATCCGGGAAAGAATATCCCATGAATACAATTTTACTTGCTTCTGATAACTCAATAAATGCGTTATGCCATATATTTTTTATATTTATCGTTGATAATTCTTTTAAAAATGTAGGCGTAATAAATAAACTTTGTAAAATTGGATCATCCATTCTTTCATTCTCATTTTTACAAAATCTGCAAAACTTTTTATTGGCATCCACTCCCCCTAACTCATTAATAGAAATATCCTCGTGCCAATCAACCATAATTCTCTGGCATCTAGGACACACAAGCCAATTAAAAGAACCATGAAGTTTTAATATTTTTATATTATAATATTGATTACTTTTTAACAAAGTAGAAGGAATCCATTCCTCATTGTCCTTATAAGAATAATCATAAAAACAATAATCCGGCAATATATGATGTTTACTCCTCTCACATACTTCATAAATGGCTTTTTCTAACAAAGTATCCCAATTTAAAGTTAAAATAGAAAAATTATCACTTTCACAATCAACTGAAATGCGTTTTTCAACAAAGTGCCGACCGATTTGATCCAATAACGAAACATTCTTAATTTCATCCATTTGATAACACATGGTATAAATAATACAGCTATTCAAAGCACCTCGAATATATGCCAGTTTTTCCGGCGTATATCCATTCCAATGCTCATGTCCTCCAATCGCTTTATCAAACACTGTAAATAAATCTTCCAAAGATACTTTTATCTCAACAGCCTCTTTCAAAATCAAATCTTCCTCATTACGATCCATTCCACAGAACTTCTCCTCCCAATTTTTCTTCTTGTCATGGAAAAAAAGTCTGTCTGTAATTTTGACAAGCTGTCGTTTTTGTTGTTCACTTCCAAAATACTCGATTAGAAACTCTGCTAAAATCAGCCGCTTCACACAAAATATTTCATATAAAGCTACAATATTAGGTGAATTCATTGGTACTTCCAGTTCCATGAAAGAATTTCCCACATTAGAAACCCATTTTAACTTAAAAATATCACTTAATAATTCTTCCTGCAAAGGCATACCATAAGCTCTTGAAGCCCCCGCCCCAAATATATATACAATTTTATCTTTTTTCATGCAATTATTCCTCAAGTTTAGACAATGCCTTGATCCAAATGTAAATGTGTTTTATATATTTTTCTGAATGATAAGTGAATGTCTTATATTTTTCTACATCTTGGCGTAATCTTTCCAATATCCATTTTAAACTTTTGCGTTTCATCATATTGACTTCAATGTTCTTACACTGCAGATAATGATAACGGCAATTAGCTTTAACCTCCTTAGAAGCCTTAAGCCGCCTCTGTACATGTGATTTATATTCAATCGTATACGGTTCCCTGCTCTGAAAGCCCTCAAATCCTCTCATAACCTCTGGAACCAGCTCTTGGCATGTTTTACAGCGGCAAATATCTTTTAGATAACCTTGGCTTTTCCCCCAGTCATCTCTTTTCTCATCAATATAATGAGCCCCAATCAGTAAATCTAATGCTTCTGAATACTTTAAGCGTTGATGCAATGGAAAAAAATAATATTTAGATGCCGGTACTCCACCTCCTACCGGGTATCCACTGCGGTTTTCTCCATACTCAAGGCCATGAGAAACCCCTGACAGCAGACCAATCTCTTTATGACCCAATAAGAAAGAAAAAAAACCACCATACATATTATAAATAGGTTTGCCCTGTAAGCCCTTCAACAAATATATATAGTGTTCCACATCCTTTTCATCAACCATATTTTCTTTAAAGCCATCCAGCCAAATGGTAATACCCCCACAAGCTAAACACTTATATGTATCAATCACTTTATCCAAAAATCTTTTTTCCCGCAGCACAGAAGGACTAATCATTATTTGCGCCCATATTCTGCTTTCCTTATTCTTTCCAATCAGTTTTAGACTGGCTTTAACCAATTCTGAATTTGCCTTTAACCAGTTATCCAAGTCTTTAGAATCCAAGTAAAAATATGGTGCTATTAGGAACTCGGGTGATACCTTTTCTATCTGATCCAAAGCTTTTCCTTCTGCAAACTCAATATATTCTGCTATATCTTGATTTTTTACAGTCTCACAAACTATATCACTTTGGAAGTTCAGAACTGGTTCACAAAATTCCATGTAATCGGCTTCTGTCACGAAGTCACTAAAAGAGATCGGCCTATTTTCCAATATACATGTAGCTTTTTTTCCATATGCTGCAATTAATTTTAGTATAGATGCCTTAATTGATCTTTGCTTCCATTCAATCTCTGAGTCCGATTCTTCTTTCTTTTTCGCCGTATGTAGTAATTGAAGGTCCTGTTGAAATGCATAGGTAATAGGGTCTATAAAATACGATTTATTGTTTATAAGACACACATTTTCCAACACAAATTTTGAGACGGCCCCCGTTGCGTGTGCCAGCATATTTGCGTTTATAACCACCGTGTCATAAGTTTTCTGCATATTAACCATATCCATCTGATCTGCAACAGTTCCATATCTAATAATATGTCTAAACATTTTTTCATCAACCATAGCAACCTCCTACTATACATCATGGCATTTATTACCATCTAGTCACCTATACTCAGCATAACATATGCAAACAAAATACGCAACCCCAACCAGAACATTCGTTCTGATTGGGGCAAAATTAGAGCCATATACGTATACTACGTAATGGCTCCAATTCTAATATCTTATAAATATTTCTTTAAAGTATCCACCTTATCCAGCTGTTCCCACGGCAAGTTCAAATCATTTCTTCCAAAATGGCCGTAAGCCGCCGTCTGCCTATACAGTGGTCTTCTCAAATCCAGCATTTTAATGATGCCAGCCGGTCTCAAATCAAAATTCTCACGGATGATCTCCACCAGCTTCTCATTGCTCACCCTGCCGGTTCCAAAGGTGTCCGCCATAACGGAAGTCGGATGTGCGACACCGATGGCGTAGGACAGCTGAATCTCACATTTGTCGGCAAGTCCGGCCGCCACGATATTCTTGGCTACATATCTGGCCGCGTAAGCAGCGGAACGGTCCACCTTGGTACAGTCCTTGCCGGAGAATGCCCCGCCGCCGTGACGGGCGTAGCCGCCGTAGGTATCCACGATAATCTTCCGTCCGGTCAGTCCGCTGTCCCCGTGAGGACCGCCGATCACGAAACGCCCGGTAGGATTGATAAAGAACTTGGTATTCTCATCTACCAGTTCGGCCGGCAGGATCTCATCAAAAACATATTTGCGGATATCCGCGTGAATCTGCTCCTGGGTAACCGCCTCGTCATGCTGGGTAGACAACACCACCGCGTCCAGACGAATCGGTTTCCCCGCCTCGTCATACTCCACGGTAACCTGGGTCTTCCCGTCCGGTCTCAGGTAATTCAGGGTGCCATCTTTACGCACCTTGGTCAATTGGCGTGCCAATTTGTGGGCCAGTGCAATGGGATAAGGCATATACTCCTCCGTCTCATTGCTGGCAAACCCGAACATCATGCCCTGGTCCCCGGCTCCGATGGCGTCCAGTTCTTCCTCTGTCATCCGGTTCTCTTTTGCTTCCAGAGCCTTGTCCACGCCCATGGCGATATCGGTCGACTGCTCGTCAATGGCCACCACCACACCGCAGGTATCGCAGTCAAAACCGTATTTGGCCCGGTCATAACCGATCTCTCTTACCGTATTGCGGACAATTTTCTGAATATCCACATAGGCATGGGTCGTAATTTCACCCATCACCACCACCAGCCCGGTGGTCACTGCCGTCTCACAGGCCACACGGCTCATGGGGTCCTGCTTCAGCAGCGCGTCCAGAATCGCATCGGAAATCTGGTCGCACATCTTATCCGGATGCCCCTCTGTCACTGATTCCGAAGTAAATAATAACTTCTCCATTTACAAATTCCTCCTTCGAATAAAAACAGCCTGACGGCCTTGATAAAGACCATTTCAGGCAAAAAGAAAAGTCCGTAGCAAACTGCGGACTTGATATACTTGTAAATCAAATCCTCTTATTGCTCGATTTCTCGCTCAGGTTGGCACCTTCCATCCTCCTGACGCTTAGCGCCATGGTCCGGGGTTGCCGTGACTTCACAGATCCTTTGTATCTCCATCACTCTGAATAAGGGATAATTACGCACTTTTCAATTGTCATTGTAGCGATTAATATTTTAACCCATTCAACTGTATACTGTCAAGCCGAATTTCGACAAAAGTCCATTTTTGTAGTATAATATCCATAACCGTCACACGAAAGGAATCAACCCATCATGGAAAAGAGTATTCCTCTATACAAATTACTATACAATAAGATTGTCAACCGTATTCTGACAGGGCTTTATCCCAAGGATTATCTGCTGTCATCCATGCAGAAGATCCATGCGGAACACGATATCGGCTACACCAGCATCCGAAAGGCTATGCACCTGCTGCAGCAGGAAAACTTTATCCAGCTGGAGGAACGCAGGCGTCCCAAGGTGATTTTTGACCCGGAGGACCCGCAGTGCCGTGAACTGCGGCGGCGAATCTTTTTGTCCCGCTGTCGAACGCATCTGGACTGTTACCGCGCCATCCCTTGTCTGGTTCCCAGCCTGCTGTTGTCGGGCGCCCGCCATTGCACCCCCCATCTGCTGGACACACTGGATGAATTGTGCTCTCAGCCCGAGGATCATTTTTCAACGCAAAATGATCTGCTCCTTTTAGTCTATACCTGGCAGATGCAGGTGATTAGACAGGCGGAAAATGAGCTGGCAACTGATTTATTTATACAGATCCGCGGCTTTGATGATCTGCGTTTTATCGTTATGCCTTCTAAGAAACTGTTACCCGGCGAAGCGCGTATGACAATGCAGTATCTGCGGCATTGGACTAATCTGATACGAAATGATGATTTAGAGAGTCTGCACACGCTGGTCTCCCTCTTCTGCCAGCATGCCATGCACGAACTGAATCGTTCCTTCGATCCACTGATCCGCTCAGAGGAGATGAAAAAGGTACAGCAGGTGGAGTTTAACTGGTATGTGCACCAATATCCGATGCCATTGTACAAAAAAATTGCCTATGATTTGCTGCATACAGCCTATCTAAACGGCATGCAGCCCGGCGGCTATTTCCCTCCGGAATCAGTCCTGATGGAACAGTACGGCGTGGCAGTTATCACGGTGCGGGGCGCGTTGTCTTTGCTCAACAACCTGGGAATTGCCCGGACCATCAATGGTGTTGGCACACAATTTACAGGAACCTGCACCAATACCTCGGAAGTGCAGCTTTATATCCGGGAATGCTGCGAAAGTCTTACTATTTTAGCAGGCTGCGGCCGCGCGCTTTCAGATGCCGCCGCCCCCCTCCTGTCCAAGACAGACATCGAAACACTCCGTACCGGCGCAAATCAGTACCGCGACCGCGAAGGCCTGATCCTGTGGATGCTGAGACAGTTAATTTCCAGACTTTCTATCCATGCCCTGGCCAATGTATTTGAGCAGCTGGAGATTCGCTATATCTTCGGTCTGTATGCCAGCGGATTGTCCGGCCGTGTGATTGAACAGCCCCAGCATACTTACAGCCGCATCATTTCCTGCCTGGAACTCTTGGAAAGCGGCGATACGGATGCCTTTTCCTATCAGTTCGGACTGCTGTGCCAGGAGCAGGGCCTGGAACTGCGCAGACGGTTAGCGGAACACTCCAGTTTAACTTCATAATCCCATAAACAACGGGTGCCGAAAAAGCAACTACTTTTTCGACACCCGCTGTTTTTCTATTTCTGTTCTAATACTACATTTCGGCGTTCCGCCAGTTCTGCACGAATGGCAGGCATTTTCTTCTCATACCGGTTAAATACCAACATGATACAGAATACCACCGAAAATACCGTAAAAGGCACGAAAATTGCGAGATTAAACAATCCGCCGCGCACGGCAGCCACCTGTGTTACGGCAGTTGCTTCATAGCCCATGGCATCCAGCAAAAAGCCCAGGAGGGCACCGCCAATCCCGCCGCCAAGCTTGTTGCCAAAACTGTTTGCCGACATCACCAGGGCATCATTGCGCTTCCCATACTTCCATTCTCCATAGTCGATACTGTCCATGAGAGACGGCACCAGCAGAGAGGAGAACAGTCCCAGCCCAAATCCGGACGTCACCAGACAGGCCAGGTAAAGCGGAATGATGCTGTCCTTAGTCGTAAGACGGATCGTCAGACAGACAAGCGCCACTGCCACACCAAAAGCACAGCTTTTCGCTTTTCCCAGCTTTTTAGCAAATACCTTTAACAGGATAATCGCAAAGAAACTGGACACCATACTGCATAAGCTTGCCACTCCTACCAGGTCAGGCCGCTCAAGATAATATTTTACATAGTATACCAGAATTCCCTGCGTGATGGCCGCGGAGGTATAGTACAGCATGGTTCCAAGTGCCAGCCAGCGCCACAGAGAATTTCTCACAATAAAACCAAGAGATTTAAACATTTCTGTTCCAGCGGTCTCTCCCTCAGCCCGCTGAACACGTGGTTCCTGTCTGTCATATCCCTTAGTGAGCCAAAATACGCAGATATAACACAGGGCCTGCAGTACGCCGTACACACCGATCGTGATGGCAAAACCGGCCCGCTCACTGCTGCTTCTGCCAATGGCCTGGATAATTGGCAGCGTCATGGAAGAAATGAAAATAGCCGCAAACATTGAGATAAAAGCACGGCTCTGATTCAGCCCCACACGCTCAATCGGATCATCAGTAATACGGGAAATCAGGGACGTATAAGAGATACCCGTAGCCGTGTAAAGCATCCCCTGACCGATATAGGTCACATAAGCCCAGACAAGTTTTGCCGTATTGCTCATCTCGGGAGCCGCAAAGGTCAAGAACAAAAACAGACCCGCAGGCACAGCGCAGTATAACAGATAAGGCCGGCATTTCCCGTGTTTGCTGTGGGTATTGTCAATTACCATCCCCATCAACGGATCATTGACCGCATCCCACACACGGGCCACCAGCAATAACAGCCCCGCCGCTTTCCCGGAGATACCCATGACATTGGTGTAAAAATACAACAGGTACATATTTAATGTAAGAACGCTGAGCTGCTGGCCAAACTCACCGATCCCATAAAACATCCGCAGCCGGCGCGGTAAGCCGCCGGCAGGCTTTTCTACTATATCCTTCATCGCAAGTACATCCTTTCTCTCATCACTGTCGGTCCCCCAGCCTGTTACTCACTTTCTTTCCGGCGGTAAATCACGCGGCAGGCACAGTCCCCATTGGCCAGACGAGTCGGATTCTCCAGTTCATAACCCATCTCCTCCGCCATGGCAAAATCACCCGCCATAGCCAAATCACAAAGCTTTGCACACATTTCATCGGAAAGGCCCAGTTCCTGCCAGCCTTTTAAGTGGGGACAAAAATGCATATCCATGGAAAAACAGTCTTCCGTTGATTCCAGCACCTCCATACCAAACGTCTCACGTCCCAGAGGCGGTGTCATCTGCTTGCCCCATTCTCTCAAATCCTCCGGATTCTCCATACGGGACCGGAAGTTCTTCGCATTTTCTGCCGCCAGCTGCCGGGAGCTTTCACGGTAAACCTCCTCATAAGGAATCCCCCGTTCTTCAAATCCCACCGCATTTAAAGCGCCTTTCTTTGCTGCACTGATCAAAGCGCTGCAATACAGCATTCCTTCTCTGCTTTGGGTTGGTCTGTTGTTTACGATTTTTGACATCCTGTTTCCACCTTTCTCTTTAGATTAATTATTTGTGACCTATTTAGTATAGCAATTAAGTCTTTTTTACACTATAATTGCTATTAATACTGTTATCTTATCACTTACCGTCCATATTTGCAATCCTTTTATAATAGGTCGCTATCTTGAAATTTAAAAACAGAAAAAAGGGTACCGCCATAATAAGCGATACCCTTCTGATCATTCATTATCCAATTTTCAATTTAAACTTCTGCGCTTCTTTCTCAGAATCCACAAGTTCAATCATGGCTCCCAGTGCTTTCAGTTTCTCTTCGAAATGCTCATATCCACGCTGGATATAACCAATCTCATCCACCGTCGTATAACCTTCCGCCGACAGCCCTGCGATCACAAGTGCGGCTCCCGCGCGAAGGTCCGGTGCATTCACCTGCGCTCCGGTAAACCCTTTTACGCCGTCAATCACCGCCACATTGCCTTCTACCTTGATGCTGCCGCCCATACGGGCCAATTCATCCACATACTTAAACCGGTTCTCGAAAATACTCTCCGTCACGATACTGGTTCCGCTGGCCAGGGCCAGTGTCACTGTCATCTGCGGCTGCATATCCGTCGGAAATCCCGGATACGGCAGGGTATTGATATTGGTATGCCCCTGTCTCGGTTTTCCGACAACACGGATGGCATCGTCAAATTCCACTACCTCACAGCCGATCTCCATCAGCTTCGCCGAAATCGCCTCCAAATGCTTCGGAATCACATTCTTAATCGTAATATCGCCGCGGGTTACCGCCGCCGCGCACATGAAGGTTCCAGCCTCAATCTGGTCCGGAATAATGGAATACTCCGTGCCATGCAGCTTTCTCACGCCCTTGATCCGGATGATGTCCGTACCGGCACCCTTGATGTTGGCTCCCATGCTGTTTAAGAAGTTGGCCACGTCAACCACGTGAGGCTCCTTGGCCACATTCTCCATGGTGGTCTGGCCCTCTGCCAGAGCCGCCGCCATCATGATGTTGATGGTCGCGCCAACAGAAACCTTGTCCAGATAAATATGGCTGCCCACCAGGTCAATGGCATGAGCCAAAACCGCGCCACGCTCAATATCCACCTTGGCGCCTAACGCCCGGAACCCCTTGATATGAAGATCAATGGGCCTGCTGCCGATGTTGCAGCCGCCCGGAAGGGGCACCTGCGCACTCTTGTATTTCCCAAGAAGAGCTCCAATAAAGTAATATGACGCACGAATCTTGCGGATATAATCGTCATCCACAGAAACTTCCTTGATACCGCTGGCATTAATCTTAACAGTATGCCTGTCCACTCTCTCCACACGGGCACCAATTTCCTGAATCGCTTCCAGGAGGACATTGATATCCCTCACATCCGGCAGGTTCTCAATGAGAACATCCTCATCAGTCATAATGGACGCCGCCAATATGCCTAAGGCCGCATTTTTAGCACCGCCTATGGTTACTTCACCAACAAGCGGATTGCCGCCCTTCATAATATACTGTTCCATTTTACACCTCTATATCATATTGCTATATTTATCTTTACAAAATGTTTACGTTTTTCTGTCTGTCCCTTTTATTATACCATATGTTTCTCATTTGTAAAGAAAAGCCCGTGATTTAATCAATTGGGACCGCGCAGATGAAGTCGTTTTTATACCGGGTAAAGTACTCTCCGGCGTCATTTAATCCCATCTTGTAAGCTTGGTCCGTGGCCGGATCGTAGATCGATATATTGTACTGATCGAAGCCATATAACAAGATATAGTGGTCGTTCTCCGTAAATGCCACCACTGGTGTGCCTTTGTCAATGAAGTACAGCATCTGGCTAAGCGTGCATCCACGGGCATCCAATATTAAATATCCGTCTCCAAAATCATCACTGACGGTAAATTCTCCCAGATGCTTTGTGATGTTGTAAGCCGCGCTCTGATGCTCTCTTATGTTTCTGGAAGCGGAGCGGTTCACGCGGTCCCAGACGATCCGCTGTTTGTCATCCACGACAAATCCCATCTTTTCGTATGCCATGGCAACCGCCTCGGAAAAATCTCTGGAGCTGCCGATCAGATGGCCCTGCCCGTAGGCGTAAAACAGCATTCCCTGCATCTGCTGGTTGGATTTTAATTCCAGGTTTTCCGACACATCGTAGGTTATCTTTTTCGGTGCCGAAATCTTGATGCTCTTGCTGGTCTTAATATCGGCATCCAGCTGCACAAAGTACAGTTTCCGCCTGCTTTCCGACGCGTACCAGCCGATTCCCGCCATCTTGTCCTCCTCGGCGGCGGTGTTGCAGACGATGGTATCCTGGTCCTGATAAGAGAAACCTCCATCGATCCGCACAAGACGGTTCATATGGACTCTGGCGTCCTCCACATCCACATCGGCTAAATAATATCCCTGTTTCTCATACCGGGTTTCCACCTGAAGGTTCTCATCCACGATCTCCAGCGCATACATCGGCAGGGTCTCCACTCTGCCGTTGATCACCCACAGATCATCGGGATGGGCCAGTCCGTAGACAAAATCCCCATTCACAAAGCCAAGAACCCGCAGATAGGAGTCATCCTCCGCGGTGATCTCCTGTTTCAATCCGGTCTCCAGATTAAGCAGATGAAGCGTTTTGGCCTCGTAGAGTTTCTGGCCTTCCTGCCAGGCCAGGCTGTGCTTGTCCTCACTGATGGAATATTTCCCCTCCTCCAGGGCATCCGCAACGACCATATACTCGTTGCTGGTCAAATCAATGCCGTACACCGTATGGTCAATCAGCATATACAGCATGTCCGCGCTGTTTAGATAACACAGCTGCTCCACATCCTGTTTCAATGCCTCATAGTTATTCTTCACCGGAGCGAAGAATTTCTCCACCACGGCTCCGTCCGACTGGTCATAGCGGTACAGGCTGACGCCCATATACCCCTCATGCCGGCCCCGGTTCATATACCCGTATACCAGGAAATCGATGTCGCCCGTATCCCGCACCGACACAATCTGAATATCGTGCTGGTCGTAGGAGCTGCGGCCGCTTACATCCTCCTTGGTCCGGAAAGAGAAGACCTTGACTGCTTTTCCGTCCGTCTGGTCATAGCTCCATAAGTCTTTGTTAAATGTGTAGGCCAGATAACGCTTGTCCGCACTGGATTTTACTTTGATTGCGTCATCATTACCCACGCCTAACAGGATACGCCGCCCGGAATAGAGTTCCCGGCCGCCGCCAAATACCTGATTGGTAGTTCTCTTAAAATCCATGAGATAGAGACGCTGGGTGTTATATTTGACTGTGTAGTAGTCGGTCACGTTGTAGGTTTCCACGACTCCGTCTTCCGAATCCCGATTCAGATTGTACTGGACCCGGATCTCACCCATAATACCGTCCAGTTCCTTTAAAGTCACCTGCATCTCTCCCGCCAGCTGCATCTTTAGGCCGGCCCAGGTCAGCTGGGAAAAACTGGATTTGATGGTCACGTTTCCCAGGGAGGTGTTGTCCTCCGTGTCATTGGTCTCCAGATAAGTGACCAGAGTCTGGGCCTGCTGGCTGTCCAGGGTTTTCATGGAGAAATCTCTGGCAAATTTCAGCATCTCCTCCCCGTAGGAGTTCTCTTCCTCCACGATTCTGGTGTAATAATGGATGGCTTCATGACGCTCTGTCTGGATGGTCAGATGAAGAAGGTACTCGGCACCTTTGGTCAGAAGATTCTGGATAGGCAGCGTCACGTAGGCGGCTCCCTCCTGGTCTTCCCATCGCTCCACCTTCGTTTTCTCCACCAGACGGCTTAAGTCCATACTGCGGATCTCATACTGGATGGACAGCACACTCTCCCCATATCCGGCGATTTTGAGAGCTAACTGCCTGTCCGGTGGAAGAACTGTGAGGCAGTCCCTCGCCGTCATCTGCTCCATCTCCTGGAGATAGCCCGGCATCCGGTTGTCATAAGAACCGAACATGGAGGCATATACCACCGGAAGCGTCGCGTCTTCCATAGTGGTATATACCGTATCCTGCTTCTCTACGGTGTTTTGTGCTAATATAAAATATATTCCGGCGGCTGCCACAAATATGCCAGCCAGGATACAGATTTTCTTAAAAAATTTACTCATATACAACTTCCTTTGTCTGATCTTAGCGAATAGTGGCACAGAGTGCCACTATTCTTTATTGTATATGGTAACCATGAAAATCTCAACTTAATCTTTTATGAATTCCACCCGGTTAAAAACATCTTCCGTTTCTGCATCGGCGTCTCTGAAGTTCATTTAACAGAAGAACGCGGATAATGTCATTCATCCAGTTTGGCCCTGGCTGGGGTCTGGGAGGCGGTCCTGGCGGCGGTCCCCACGGTGGCGGGCCCTGGGGCGGGCGTCCTGGAGGCGGTCCTGGCGGCGGTCCCCATGGCGGTGGCCCCTGGGGCGGGCGTCCTGGCGGCGGGCCTGGCGGCGGTCCCCATGGCGGTGGCCCCTGAGGCGGGCGGCCTGGCGGCGGGCCTGGTGGCGGTCCCCACGGTGGTGACCCCTGGGGCGGCCTTCCTGGCGGCGGGCCCTGGGGCGGGCGCCCCGGTCCAAAGAGCTGCTGACTCTGCATTAATTCATAAATCTCTACTTCCTCCACTTCCGTGCTCTCACAGCCGCAACCTATGTCCGGCATCATCCCCGAACCCATGAAACCGGCACTCATCTGATCCGGGATCTTTCGGCAGATATTATCGCAAAGCTGGCTGATCATCACCCGGTCCGGGTACTCATCGTAAATCGGGCTTCCATCATAATCCATCTTGTCGCATTCCGCCGCCACAAACGTCTGTAACCGCTTCATGCTCTCAGGATAAAATGCCTGGAAATACTCAATATCCCGCAGACTCTGCCCCTCCTGCCAGTTGTCCTTCTGTTTAAAAGAAGAATATTGCATATAGACAGTCTCTCCTTACTATTCGTTCTATCCCAGTATATGAATTCCCCCACCGAAATGTACCGCTAATTAAACCAAAAAAGCAGCAGCACCTTCATGCCACTGCTTTCCTTTCACATCATTTAAAACAATTTCTCAGGATAAACGCCCTCATCAATCAGGCGCCGAATCGCCTTGACCACAGACTCCTTATCCTCTTTATACGTCACGCCGAACCACTTATCCCGGGTCTCCAGCACCTTCACTCTGGCTTTCCCTGTCTTAATCATCTTATCCACGATCCTCGGAAGCAGATATTCCGATTTCATATCTTCCGGTTCCAGGCTGTCCAGAAATTCCGGAAATCCCCGTTCCAGTTCCCCGATAAACGCCGGAGGAAATCCCCACATATTCATAGAAACATGCTGGTCCGGGTTCACCAGAACCGGATTGCCCTTCTCATCGTCCGCAAACAGCCCGTGGCCCTTCCACTCGATATTGTATGTCTCCGTCACATCCTTTAAGCTTCCGTCCGGATTCACCACACAGACACCTCTCGTCACGCCGCCGTTCTCGCTAAGGGTATTGGACAGGATAAATCCGCCCATACACATATCATACACATCGGCCTCCGTGTCCATCTCCTCCACCATATACTGATGGATCTTTCGAAATCCTTCTTTTCCGTAATAGTCATCCGCGTTGATCACCAGAAATGCATCCTTCACCAAATCCTTCGCCGCCAGAATCGCCTGTCCCGTCCCCCAGGGCTTCGTTCTCTCAGCCGGCTTTTCATATCCCTTTGGCAAATCATCAAGTTCCTGGTATGCATACTCCACCGGCGCAATCTTCTCAATCCGGTTCCCGATAATCTCCCGGAAGTCCTTGTCCAAATCCTTTCTGATAATAAAGACAATCTTGTTAAATCCCGCTTCCAGCGCGTCATGGATGGAGTAATCCATAATGATCTCTCCGCCCGGCCCCACCGGCTCCAGCTGCTTGATTCCGCCTCCAAACCGGCTCCCGATACCCGCCGCCATAATCACAAGTGTTGTGCTTTTCATAACGTCTCCTTCGTCTGCATTTTAAAGTAAAGACAGTATATCACAGGAGAGGGAAAAAGGCAATTTCCCGCCGTCTGAACGGTTATCGTTTTCTCACTCCTTCTCCCGCCGGTTCCGAATCTCATCCAAATAGCTGTATACGGTCACCTTTGAGATCCCCATACGCAGAGCCACCTTGTCAATAGCTCCTTTCACCAGAAAGATTCCCTTCTGCTCCATGAATTCCACCAGTTCCAAATTATCCTTCCGTTTTAACTGGGATACATCCGTATCTCCAATTATATTATCGATCAAATTATTAATAATCGTGGTCACTTCTCCATTTTCCAGAAGTTCCACAGAATTGTCAATTGTAGGTTTTGGCTCGCTTACCGCCGGAAGGAACTGGTCTACCTCCTCTTTCAGCGCATACGTCAGCGTCAGATCATAATTGATGCAGAACATCCCGATCACCTCGCCTTTCGCATCCCGGATTAAGGAAGATGATGATTTAATATGTTTTCCCTCTTCCGATTCATAGGTGTAGTTGATCGTACAGTCATCCTTGAAATTCTTATTGAGCAGCACTTCATTGATCAGATGATTGAAGGATTGTCCCACCTTTCGTTTCGTCACCGTGCCATTTGCCACATATACCACAGAACTTCGGGGGTGAGATAAATCGTGAATCACTACCTCACAGTTTTTGCCAAACGTCTGCGCCACCATCTCTGCAATGGGAAAATATGATGTTAAAAGCGAATTCATAAAAAACATCTCCTCTTGGAAATTTTGATATAATTTATTATATAATACCCCCAGTCAAAAGTCCAGATTCCGTACTTTTTTCATGTCAATCATATAAATGTATAATTTTTTATGCATTATTTCCCTTCTCATCTGTTTTTATAGAATTTTTTATTGACTTTTTATAGAATAAATTATATAATTCCTTATAAATGGGGGAACTCCTTAAATTTTTTTCTAATTTGTCCGGACATTTTGGGAAAAACGTATATTTTTTTCTATATTTTACCAGGAGGTGGCTATGAAATTTATCTGTAATCAATGTAAACGGGAATACACCGAACAGGAAGCCCGGTGGAAATGTGACTGTGGCGGAGCCTTATCCTGCGACTTCACTCCCAGTTTCACCAAACACGATATCAAAACAAACCGTTTCAATATGTGGCGGTACGATGCTGCATATCCTTTGAAATATGAAGATCTTACCGTAACCTTTGATGAGGGCATGACCCCTCTTGTGAAGGTTCCTCATGCCAAATGCCATTTAAGAGTGAAGATGGAATATTTAATGCCGACCGGCTCCTTCAAAGACAGGGGAACCGTGATGGTCGTCAATTACCTCTTAAACCAGGGTGTCCGTTTTATCACGGAAGATTCCTCCGGAAATGCCGGAGCCTCTGTGGCCGGATACTGTGCGCTGGGACAGATTCCCTGTGAAATCTACGTGCCAAAGGGAAATTCCGCCGGAAAACTGATCCAAATCCGTGCTTACGGCGCCAACATCCATGAAATCAGCGGTTCAAGAGAAGATGTGGCGGCCGCTGCCCAGGAACACTCCGACTCCTACGCGGGGCACAACTGGCATCCCATGTTCCTTCAGGGTACCAAATCAGCGGCCTACGAACTCTGGGAGCAGAACGGCTTTGAGGCCCCGGACAACATTGTTGCGGTGGCCGGCAACGGCAGCAGCATTCTTGGCATGTACTACGGCTTTCGCGAACTGCTGCAAAATGGACAGGTCACCAAACTGCCCCGCCTCTTTGTGATTCAGGCCGAACACTGCAATCCTATCTACCGGGAATTTGTGGGTGACACCAGCGTCATGCCTGCTAAACCCACCGTGGCAGAGGGAATTGCCCTGAGGAATCCCAACAAAAGCAGTCTTGTAACGGCAGCGGTCCGCCAAACCGGCGGAACCATCATCAGCGTGACCGAGACACAGATTATAAAAGCGCTCAAACAGCTTGCGGCCCTGGGACTTTATGCAGAGCCCACCTCCGCAGCCGCATACGCGGGATTATGTCAACTATTAGACCATGGAATTCTGACCTCCCATGACGATATCGTCATGACGCTTTCCGGCAACGGGTTAAAAGCAGGCCAGGAGATCGCAGAACTGTATACACTCTGAGAAAGGATCAAATTATGCAGAAAAATACGCAGAAAAAGAAAGTCAGTTTATCAACACAGATGATTATTGCTTTACTTGCAGGTATTATTACCGGTGCTGTCTGCAATCATTTTCAGATCAGCACTGCCGGAATCAAGCCTTTCGGCGATGCATTTATCAGTCTTGTGAAAATGCTGGTGGTGCCTCTGCTGATGGCCTCCATCATTTCCGGCACCTGCTCCATCAACGATATGAGAAAGCTTGGGCGCGTAGCGGTAAAAGCGGTTGTACTCTACTTTGGCACCATGTGCCTGGCCATGATCTTTGGTATCGCCGTCTCCAATATCATCCAGCCCGGCAAAGGCGTTGTACTGGCAGATGCCGCCACAGCCGTTTATGAAGGCAAGGAATTTGCCGGCATCGGCCAGACACTGCTCAATATGATTCCCAGCAACGTGGTTAATTCCATGGCCAACGGTGATTTACTTCCGTTAATTGTATTCAGCGTTTTCTTCGGTTTCTGTATCACGCGGTGCGGGGAAAAGGCACAGCCTATCGCTGACGGAATTAACAACTTCGCAGAAATTATGTTTAAAATGACCCACTATGTGATGCTGTATGCCCCGATTGGCACCTTCGCGCTGATCACCAGCACGATCTCCTCCTACGGACTGTCCGTCATTCTGCCTCTTGGCAAAATGGTGCTCACGGTTTACGGATGTATTATCATCTTTGTGCTGGTGGTCTACGCTCCCATGCTGTTCGTGATCTGTAAGATATCTCCGGCCCGCTTCTTAAAAGAAATGCGGGAACCGCTGCTGATCGCTTTCAGCACCACCTCCAGTATGGCCGCGCTTCCATCCAACATGAGAGCTTCCCAGCGGCTGGGACTCACCAAAGATGTCAGCAGCTTTCTGGTGCCTCTGGGCAACACCATCAATATGGCGGGAGCCGCTATGTATATGGCAATCGTGTCCAACTTTGTGGCACAGGCCTATGGCATGAGCCTGACGCTCGGCCAGCAGGTCAACATCGTATTTACCGCTCTGCTGATTGCCGTCGGAGCCGTTGGCATTCCCGGTTACATGATCGTTATGATTACCAGCGTTTTCCCCACCGTGGGAATCCCGCTGGACGGCGTTTCCCTGGTAGCCGGTATCGACAAGATTCTGGACATGGCCAGAACCCCCTGCAACATCATCGGTGACGTGGCAATCGCTCTGGTCATCGACAAAACAGAAAAAGATAAAAAAGGAGCCCAAACATGACATTTGTTCAAACTGACAATGCGCTGAAACC
>JAWZDV010000035.1:0-5518 GCA_034142505.1 Bacteroides thetaiotaomicron | reverse complement strand
GTTCTACTACTGCCTGTCAGATTCCATAGCATGTCGAAAGACAGAATTTGATAGAGAAGAAGGGTTCCTGCGAACCGAAACGTTTGGGGAAATCGCAGAAAAAGACACCTTTCGGTGTCTTTTCATTATCACTAGTTACCATGCTGTTCCATAGTTGATACACTTATGGGTCTTACCGATCTTGCTACTATCTAGACCAAATATGCCTGTAGATACCTTTCAACTAATAGTATTAAAAATCAGAGCCGCAATTATTGCAATAATAATTTTTACTATTTCTACTCACACTAAAAATTCCAAATACTGCAGTGTGAGCTACCTTCGAACTAACTGAAATTTCTTTTGTATTTGATGAATTACAATATGGACAAGTTACAATAGGTTTAGCAGATAATCGAGGACGTGATCGGTACTCATCTTCAGTAATAAGATCTACTCCGCATTTTAAGCAAATACTGAAACCATCATTTTTATGGGCATATCCTCCACATTTTGGACATCTAAGTGTATTCTTTCTAGTATAAAAAATCCCCATAATATACCTCCATCAATATAATAAGTACTTAAATATATTTATTATATTATAACATAAGCGTGATATTTAAAACAATAGAAAACATAAATAATGGTACGGCTGGCATCCAAATGGGCTTTGGAAATGTTAAAGATTTCTTCAAAAAACAAGATATACTATCAGAATCCGACATAAATGCAATAAGATTATACAACGGAGAAATAAATTCAAGTATTACCTCACAAACTGCATTCAATGATACCATGCTAAATGCTTCTGAACAAGCACAAAATATAGTTGCAAGCGCTAATGGTGCAACCGTATCTATTGAGAATCTTGCAGGGGCATCTAAGGCTGCCCAAATGGGAATTAAAGCGCTCTCTCTGGCAGGTAACATGCTTGTATTTATGGCCGTTAGCAAAGGCATTTCAATGGCTATCACTGCTATTGATAACTTCATTCACTCCTCAGAAAAATGCAAGGAGCGAGTAGATTCCTTAATGTCCTCCTTCAACTCCGAATTAAGCACCGCTAACGCCAATGCCCAAAAAGTCGAGGAGTTAGCTGACAAATACGAAGCACTCTCCAGCGGTGTCACTAATCTTGGTGAAAACATTTCTCTTACCACTGATGAGTATCAGGAATACAATTCCATTGTAAATGATATTGCCGATATGTTTCCACAAATGGTTCAAGGTTATACAAACGAAGGAAATGCGATTCTTTCCTTACGAGGGAATGTTGATCTGCTGCGGAATTCCTATAAGGAAGCACAACTTGCAGCTTATAATATGCTCGCTGCTTCCGGCAAAGACTCTCCCGGAGATGATATTGTCAAACAGTACAAAAACCTGTCAGGATATGAAATTTTTGATACCCCCAACTGGAAACTAACTAATTTCGGAGCCGCTGGTAAAAAAGAAATTGCCAGTATTATTCAGAATTCCGATGGAAACGTTGAGCATTTACAAAATCAAATAGAGGCGGCAACTAAGAAAAATAAGTTCACTTCCAAAGAAGTTCTCGACTATGTCCAAGATGAATTTGACCTAAATATTTTTAGCCGAGACTTAACTTCTGAGGATATCAACAACGTTCGAACGCAAGCAAAAACTCTAATCCAAATATACAATGCAGAAATACAGTCTGCTTTGTCAGATGTGCATGAATTAGCAAATGCTTTTCTTTTAACGAATGAAGATTATGCAAAATTGGATGAGCAATCACAAAATGCCGCCTCCATTCTTATCAATAGTATCGACACCAAAATTGCGGACGGATTTGAGGATGCAGCTAATGTCGGAACTTATGTAGACAAAATAGTTCAAACCATTTTAACTGATCCCAAGGCAAATAATGCATTAGTTGGATTATTTACTATGGATACTTCCGACATGCCTGTCGAAAATATCAAAGTTTCAACTGATGCATACCTCGGCATCATCGCTGACAGTCTTGGAGAAGATCAAAATGAATTGAAAATAAGACTTGGCTTTGAACGTGTTGATTCCTTAGAAACAAAATACAATAATGCCATACAATCATCCAAAGACAAGTTTGGTGGAGAAGATTTATCGCCTTTCTTTACAGAAAATTCTATTAACACGGAAGAAGAAATTGATCAATGGATAACTATTGCAAATACATGTGCTACTGCTGCTGAGGCCAAAGAACGATATTTAAATGCTCAAAATAATACCGGTCAATCTTCATCAAACTTATTGGTAGACCCAACCGAAGAGATTAATAATTATCGTTCTCAGGTTTCTGTATTAAAATCAGCCCTGGAAGACTTGTCGTCCGGTAATGAAATAGACTTATCAAAATTATATTCCGAATTTCCATCTCTTATATCTGCTTCCGGCGATTTAGAGACATCCATACAATTATTAATTAATGATGGCTTGAAACATTTATTGGACATTTTAGGAGAAGACATACCGGATAACTTTAAAAACAGCCTTGAGGCCCTTGCCAACACTGTCCCATCCCTTCACGATGCATTGAATTCTGTACAGAATTCATCCGATGTATTAGGAACTTTTGAGAAAGAAATGTCAAAAGGTATTAGCGATAATACTTTAAATTCCGTTGCAAGTCTTAGTGGTGCATTGGGGGATCTAGTGGCTGGATTTTATGCCGGGATTGTTACGTCTGATGAACTGTATGCTGCACTATCCGAACATTATGAGACCGACCTGGTTAATTATTTAAATGCCCTTGTTATCAAAAATCAGGATAGTGTTGAATTTGCCAACATTGTTGGAATAAACAGTGCAGAAGTAACTAATCAGTTCAAAGAAGACTACGGCATTGATTTAGAAAACCACAAAACCTATGCGGCAAAAAAATTAGAAATTGAAAATCAAACGCTGCAAAAAATAGGCAATAACTGGGCTAAATTCTATAATGCGCAAGACATGACGTTAACAAAAGCAGGTCAGGAATTAGAAGATACTGTATTAAACGGTTATGCTGTAAATGATCCAGAGACAATTAAATTCTATCAAGATTTACATGAACAATCTAAAGCTTATGAAGATGCAGCTAACTCTTTGAAAAATATTACTTATGAAGGTCTTGATGCAAAATTTGATGGAATCAGTTCTTCTGGCAGTCATGGCTCTGGCTCCAAAGATGAACAACCAAAAGAATTCCACTGGCTCAAAACAAAAGAAGAATATCTGCAGAAAGAACATGATAACATTCAAAAAATTCTCGATGACGAAACTCAGTCATACGAGGACCAGCTAGATGCCATTGATAATCTGATCGCCAAAGACAAAGAACGCCTCGATGCTTCCACGAAAGCTTTGACAATCTATCAGGAAAAATGGGAGAAAGCCTCTGCCAAGTTATCTCAAGAAGACATTGCTAATATTCAACACGGTAATGACTTCATCGGCGAACACAAAGGCCAGTATGCAAAGGATCTTCAAGAAGTAGCTGATATCTACAAAGCCCAAAAGGACTATGAGTAAGACGTTGCCGACATCACGCAGGAACAAAACGAACACCTTCGTGATCAGGTCAAAATCCATGGGGAAATCATCAAGGCTCAACAGGATGAAGTGAAAAGCCAAATGGATCTCCTCCAATCCAAGATGGATCTGGTGGAAGCACAGGGCGGGGTTGTCACGGAGCGGATGATTCAGAAGCAGATTCATTTGTCGGAAGATTTGATGGACTCCTACAATGATAGAATTGACAACCTGTATCTTGGAGAGGGATGGCAGGATAAACATGACAATTGTAAAAGCCAATACCGATGCCATGGCCCAGTATACTTCCTTCTGGGAGGAAATGCAGCAGAATATCAAGGACCAGATTGCCGCACTGCAAAAGCTGGCAGAAGAAGCTGCCAATGTTGCTCTAAATATCTATCAATCTACTCTTCCAATAACAAATCCACTGGCTAGGGGGGACATACATTTTTGTTTAAATTTCTTGAAAGCCGCATAAAATAAGGCTTTTCACGATATCTATCGTCTGTGTTTCTAAAAAAGATAATCACATAAAGGGAACCACCATAAATAAATCAAAGAAAGGAATACAACTATGATTACATGGATTAAGAGAACGCACTACGAAAACAAGGTCAAACTGGCCTTCTACAAAACAATCGCAAATCTGCTCGCAGAGCAGAACGACATCATCGCTTTTATCTCCCGTCTTTACACCGCACTGAAGGATACGCCTGTGGAGGAGTTGAAAAGCGAATTTATTGCAGAACTCGCTGAAATCATTCATCAGTCAGCAGAGAAGGAACGGGCGGGGAATGAGTAAGATTCACGCCCTTTCTTATAGCCAAAGCCACCCTTTACAGGAAATATGAAAGGAGTAACAAATGGGTCAATCAAAACAAGATGCTGATGCTATTTCTGAATTAAAAAAATTAGCAACAGCTACTCTCTCACCTTTATGGGCAGAACTGAAAAAAATGCCCCGTGCCGTGATCGAACTGGATTCTGCAATGACTGATTTACAGCTGGCTTCCAGAGCAACGGCTTCTGAACTGAAAGATTTTTATAAGCAGTCCAATGACATTGCCAGGTCCCTTGGCATTTCCACAAACGCGGTAATTCAGGCAGCTACCGGCTGGACCAAACTGGGCTATTCGATTAAGGAAGCACAGACATTAGCCAAAACTTCCTCCATCTTGTCCAGCATTTCACCTGGCATGGATATGAGTGATGCCACGAAAACCATTGTGAATACAATGAAAACTTATGGAATGGAAGCTGGGGATACCTTGGATGGGATTGCAAGCAAGATTAACATTGTTGGCAAAACATTGTCACTGTCCAACCAGGATATCTCTGACATCCTGAACACATCCGCCGTTTCCATGCACGAAGCCAATCTTGGCCTGGAAGAGACAATCGCTCTCGCCAGTGCCGCCCAGTCTGCCATCCGCGATACGGTGGAGGTGGGCAATGTCCTTAATACCGTAAGTGCCAGGATTCAGGGATTTGATGGTGAAACAAGCAATGTCTACACCAACCTCGACTACTTAAACAGAGAGATTTCTAATTTAACAAATCATCAGGTGAGTATCAAATTTGATGATCATACTTATAAGGATGTCTACACAATCCTTGATGAAATCAATCAGGTATGGGGAACTTTAACAGATACACAGCGTTCCGGTCTCCAGTCCGCACTATTCACTCCTGATCAGGCAAATGCAGGCGCGGCCATCATCACGAATTTCGACCAAGCCCGCCAAGCCATGGAACTCATGCAGAATTCCGCTGGAAATGCTATGGCAGAAATGAACACGGTATACGATAGCCTGAAATATAAAATGAACCAGCTGGCAGAAACAGGTACCAGCATTGCTCAGAATCTGTTTAAACAGGAGGATATGAAAACCACCCTTGACGCGCTGAACAGCATTGGCCAGACACTTGACTTTGTAACGGATAAGCTTGGATTGTTTGGCACGACAGGCGCTGCATTAGGTGCCGTCCTGGGCGCCAAGAACCTCGGTATTGTGTGCGA
>JAWZDV010000034.1:0-23512 GCA_034142505.1 Bacteroides thetaiotaomicron | reverse complement strand
CACCCAAAAATCTTTTTCAAATTTCTCTTGACATATCACCAGAATGCTTTCTTTTTCTCTGTATCAAGAGATAGACAAGCTGCAGCAGTAAAATCCCTGCGGTTGAAACAGGATATAAAAGCCGGATTCCTGCAAAGGGAACCGCGCTGGTAAGGAGAATATTTGTCTCCAACGCATGTTTGACCGCCCCGCCGATCATAGGACCGAGGATAAACCCGACACCGATTGCCGCCGTGTAGAAGTTATCATACACGATCCGGTTATCTGCAGGCATCAGTTCATACCTCCGGTTAAACACAGCAACCACAAAACCGGCGTTGGCCGCCGATGAGATGAGAAATGCAGCGGGGATAAACAAAAACCAGGTCTCCGGCGAAGCAAATGACATAAACAAGGTCTCCCCGGCGAAGAGCCAGATGGACGTTGTCAGTACAAATTGGTGTCCCTTTTTGTCGCTGATTTTCCCCCAGATGCCCAGTAGCACAATCTGCGGCAGGGAGATGATCATATACAGGATATTCACGGTCTGATAAGGCAGCGCCAAATATTTCATCAAATACACCATGGTAAAGCTGTCGGAGATATAGAGCAGTAAATAAAATGCCAGGATATAGAGGACAAAGCCTGTAAAGCGCCGGTTGTGCAGCGGCAGTCCGGCAATATCCCGGAAGCGGCAGCGACGGTCCGGTATGTGGCCGGCGGGACTGTCAGGTGTCCGGGCCAGCAGAAGCATTTCCACGATACCCATCATTCCTGCAAAGGCGAACAGGATCACAAATCCGGTATATTTCCCTTCCATGTAATCCATCAAACGCCCCCCTGAAAGAGACAGCACAACCGTCACAAACAGTGTCATGGTCTGCCGCAGGGAGATGTAGCGCCCGCTCTTTTTCTCGTCCACAAATCCCAGCATCCACTGATTCAGGACAACCGTTGTCTGGGCCTGAAGGGTAAAGGCGGCAATGACAGCAGGAATCAGGGCTGCCAGCTGCAGGCTGTCAGGAACCAGTGCCGGGATCAGCACGATAAAAAGAGTGGTCAGCCTGGATAATGCCGTCAGGACCAGCGTCAGCTTCTTCCGGCTCGTAAAACGCTCCAGAAAAGTGGAAAACAGCAGGATCAGCACCCCGCAAATGTTGACAATCACACTTAAGTAGCTGACCAGCACATCCCCCGCTCCCATCAGGATAGCCAGCCCGCTTAAGAAAACTCCGCTGGTCAGGTAGGTGAATGCGGTTCCAAAGGCCGTCTGAAAAAAGAAACAGGTGAGGGGCCTGGAATCAAGTAACTTTGTTCCGTCGTTATAAGAGACCATGGCTACTCCTTTATAAATTGAATTTCATCGAACATTTTCCCGGCGGTTAAGTATGCCATGCCGTCGTGGTAGTCGTGCCACACATCCGGGGAATACAAAACATTGGCAAACATATGCTTCGGAAGTATGGAAGCCAGGCTGTCGCTGATGGGGCCAATACAGTCTGTTCTGAGACCCGGACCCCCAAGAAGCACATACTGGGGATTGAGAATACCGCAGATCCAGCTGATAATCTGGATGACGAAGCTGCTATATTGCAGGTCATCCATGGGATTGGCCATGCATTCCGCCAGCGTTTTGCCATCGGCTGTGGGAATCAGCCCAATCTCACCGGCAAAGTTACTGCATCCGCGGATCACCCGGCCCCCGGCGATGAAACCGGCGCTGACACAGCCATCCTCAAAATGCAGGTATGCCATGTTGGTGTGCTCCGGATTCTCGCTGGGAAATTCCTTGGCATAGCAGCGGGCGAAGCCGATAGCGGTGGCATTTAAATCATTCTCCATAATGACGGGGATACCGTAGCGTTTAGCCAGATTGTCTCCGAGAGGAATCTTGTAGAGCTCATAGTTTTCCTTGTTCTGGCTCCAGAAGCTGCTGCCGTCCACCACGCCGGGAACGCCGACGCCGATCGACTTGATCTCCTTCTGCCTGATCCAGCTGTCCAGGCAGGTGGTGACCGCCTGCTCATAATCCCCGCCGGGAGCTTCTAAGCTGGCAGTTTCCACAATCTCGCCGCAGACATTGACGAGAAGACTGTGGATCTGGTTCCCGGTGATACAGAAGGCAGCCCCGTAATACCGGTCTGGTTTAAAGCGGTAACGCTCAGCCTTTCGTCCGCCGCTGGATGCGTCATGGCCGATGCTCTCAATCTCTCCGCTGTCCATCATCTCGGCTAAAAGAGAGCGGACTGTGGTGGTGCTGATGCTGGTCTCACCGGCGATCTCGGCTCTGGTCGCGGTGCCTTTTGTGCGGATGACCCGGCGGATCAGTGAGAGATTGGCCTGTTTTAAAAGACGGGGCCTGGCGGTCAATGTATCCATGTTTGTACCTCCTCCTACTTTTGGCGATAACTTTTAAAAGTTTATAACATAAGTATATGCCAAAGAGGAGAGAATGTCAAATGATTTCACAAAAAATTCCCGGCGCCAATAGGGAGCGCCGGGAAGGAGTGGATGATTCATGAATTTGTTTCACAGTCACAGGAGTCCACGGACTGTGTCTGGACGAAGATTTCTCCGATATTGTTCTCACGCAGTCCGATGACTGCATTTCTCACCAGATAGGCACGCATGCCGCCTGGTTTGCCTTTTAAGATACAGCATATTTTTTCCTGGGGTGAGAAGCCTAAGTCCTGTAAGCGGGTAGCCATGCTTTTTTCACTGCCGACCCAGACTACGGAGACCCATTCTCCCACATCTATTTGACTCAATGGTACGACCATAGGAATTCACTCGCAGATTAAATGTACTTATAATTAAACTATGCAGGTAGAGCCGTCATGGTGACAGGCAGAGGAATGTTATGGTATACTGTACTGACATTATGATGATAGAATGAAGAGGTGCGATATGAGATACGAACATATGCTGGAGGGAACTTTTATGGAGCGGCCAAACCGGTTTATCGCCTATGTCAATATCAACGGAACACAGGTGACCGCCCACGTCAAGAATACCGGCCGCTGCCGGGAGCTGCTGATACCGGGCACGGCCGTGATTGTAAAATACCACCCCGGAGCGCTGGAAGCCGGCAGAAAAACGGAATACTCCCTGATTGGCGTCTACAAGGGGGATATTCTGATTAACATGGATTCCCAGGCCCCAAACCAGGTGGCGGAGGAGTGGCTGAGACATGGAGGTTTTACGAAAGCAACCGGCCTTCCCGCCGCAGAAATCCACCGGGAGGTAACCTACGGCAATTCCCGCTTTGACTTGTCATTCCTGGCCGGTGGAGAGCAGGCATATATGGAAGTAAAGGGGGTTACCCTGGAGGTTGATCATGTGGCCAAATTTCCCGACGCGCCTACCGAGCGTGGCGTCAAACATGTGAAAGAACTGAGCCTTGCCGCAAAGTGTGGATGGAAAGCCTATATTCTTTTTGTCATTCAGATGAAGGGAATCACGTCCTTTACACCAAATATGGACACCCATCCTGCATTTGGAGAGGCCCTTCGGGAGGCCAGACAGGCGGGTGTCCATATTATGGCTTATGACTGCATTGTCACAAAAGAAGAACTGAGCATAGACAGTCCGGTTGAAGTCTGTTTATAGCTGATTAGCCGTAAAAACTGAGACCCTCGAACAGGTTCCAGGACTCATCCTGAGTTCCGTCAGGCAGTGTGCAGGTGTATGGGCTGTCTTCCGTTCCGCATTTCAGCCAGCCCTGTTCCCCGGTTTCTTTTTTTTGAATCAAAACCCACTCTTGATAATCGCTGCCCAGAATGACCACGCTGTCGCCCGGATTCAATGTCACGCTGATATCGGGAATCCCTTTTTCCGCGTACAGAGGAATGACAGCGGAGGCTGTTGCTTCTTTATCCTGGGCATAGAAGTCCTCCGTCACAGCCAGGATGCTGTTGTTGACAAACTGGTATTTCAGCACCCCCTGGTAGGTCTGGAAGAAATCCCGCTGGGCCACACAGGTGACGGAATCCTCGTAAATCTGAATACTGCCGCCCAAGATCACGCCGGCATTGTTTAACCTGCCGCCCTGATAGACATAGACGTCGGCCATCGGGTCATCGCTGGGACCGTCCTGCTGTATCACAATCTGCGTAGTCCTTCCATCCATGCTGGCAATATAGGGAACCAGGTGCAGGCTTTCCCCCGGACCTCTCACTTCCGCTTTCCCGACCTTCAGGTCATAAATCTGGTCGGAATAGGGGGTATTTTCCTTTGTGGAATAGAAAATCTGCTCCTTCTGACCGTCAGAATCAAAATCAATCCAGGAGCCGCTTACCACCGGCTGCGGCCGGTCATAGGTTTCGCCGCTTTTTTTGCGGAATTCCCGTTCTACCTCCATCTGAACCAGCAGCGCTAAGTTCTTTTTCTCATTGCTGTTTAAAACACTGTCCTGTATGGACCCGAATTCTTCTCCGCTGTAAGCAGGCTGATACCAGGACTTGCGGCTGAATACCGCATTCAAAAATGCATCCTCGTATTTCCGCCCATGTCGCGCGAAGATTTCATTTCTCGCAATGGATAAGTCTGTCTGGTTGTATTTCCACAGCTCCTCCCGTTTGAGAAGCCGCTCGGCGGTCTCGGGAAAATATTCCTCATCGGTGGTTACATCGTACTGGTTTAAATAGCCTTCCTGAAACTCGCTGTCATTAAACTGGTCGTTGATCATCATGATTTTTGTGCCCGTTTCATTGCCGGAATCATCTTTGGTGGTTAAAAATATCAGTTTTGTTCCGTCCTCCAATAAAAGGTCGGCCCGCTCCTGGGATATGGTCCAGGTTCCCCAGTATTTCACCTGATTCTGGTCCAAAATCTCCAGAACCTCATCCAGTTCCCGCGCCTTCTGGCTCCAGTCAAGTTTCGCAATCAGCGCCTCTGTGGTGAGAACATCACTGCCGGTGGTTTCCCCTGAGGAGGAACCGGCGCTGCCAAAGTCCTGGGAGGATGACGGATTGTCGGTGGTACTCTGCCCCACAGCTGCCGTGCCGGTGGAGGAGGGAGCAGGTTCCTGCCCGCGGCAGGCGGTCATCACAAGCGCTGCGGCTGCGATGAGAACTATCATTTTTTTCATAGAGGTAAGCTCCTTTCCCATGCCTTGATCCTGTCTATTATTTTATCAGAAAATGAGGGACGTAACGTTTACAATTCCCTTAATATTGTTTTTAGTTGCGCCTGCTGGTAAAATGTGCTACAATTTTTTCACTGTAAAGATTAGTAAATATCAAATAGAAAGGAACTCTTATCATGAATTTATCTTACCAAAGTACTCGTGGAGGGGAAGCGGGCGTTACGGCGTCCCAGGCGATCTTAAAGGGGCTGGCGGATGACAGCGGCCTGTTTATGCCGACAAAGATCCCGAAGCTTTCCCGGTCGATGGAAGAATTATCAAAGATGAGTTATCAGGAGACGGCCTACGAGGTGATGAAGCTGTTTTTGACAGATTTCACCGAGGAAGAGCTTAAGAGCTGTATCGATAGAGCGTATGATGACAAGTTTGATACAGAAGTGATTGCGCCGCTTGTGAAAGCGGACGGGGCCTATTATCTGGAATTGTTCCATGGAAGCACGATTGCGTTTAAGGATATGGCACTCTCCATACTGCCGCATTTGATGACGACTTCGGCTAAGAAAAATCATGTTGAGAAAGAGATTGTGATATTGACGGCTACCTCGGGGGATACCGGGAAAGCGGCCATGGCCGGATTTGCGGATGTGGAAGGAACCAGAATTATCGTGTTCTATCCTAAGGACGGCGTCAGCCGGGTGCAGGAGCTGCAGATGGTGACCCAGAAGGGGGAGAACACCAGCGTGGCGGCCATCCATGGCAATTTTGATGATGCCCAGACCGGCGTCAAGCAGATCTTTGGCGACAGAGAGTTTGGAGAACTGCTGGCGGAGAACGGATTCCAGCTGTCTTCCGCCAACTCCATCAATATCGGACGGTTAGTGCCGCAGGTCGTTTACTATGTGTACGCTTACGGGAAACTGCTGGAGGGCGGCGAGATCGTGGACGGCGAGAAGATCAATGTGACGGTTCCAACCGGCAACTTTGGCAACATTCTGGCGGCTTATTTTGCGAAGCAGATGGGAGTTCCCATTGGGAAGCTGATCTGTGCCTCCAATGACAATAAAGTGCTGTATGATTTCTTTACCACCGGGACATACGACAGGAACCGTGATTTTATCCTGACCAATTCCCCGTCCATGGATATTCTGATTTCCAGCAATTTAGAGCGGCTGATTTATTTGAGTACCGGCTGCGACGCAAAGAAGACGGCGGGACTGATGGCGGATTTGAATCAGTTGGGCAGTTATCAGGTGACGGCTGATATGAGAGAGCGGATGGCCGATTTTGTGGGGGGCTTTGCCACCCAGGAAGAGGACGCGGCGGCGATTAAGAACCTGTTTGAGGAGACCGGGTATGTGCTGGATACCCACACAGGCGTGGCGTCAGCGGTTTACAAGGCTTACCAGGCTGAAACCGGCGACACGGCCAAGACGGTGATTGCATCCACCGCCAGCCCCTATAAGTTTTCCAGAAGCGTGCTGGAGGCCATCAAGGGACGCCAGGAGACGGAGGATGAGTTTGAGGTCATTGACGAATTGAACCGGATCTCCGGTGTGCCGGTTCCAAAAGCTGTGGAGGAGATCCGCGGAGCAAAGGTACGCCACACGATGGAGTGTGATGTGGATGCCATGAAGGACACTATCGGCCGGATTCTGGGCTTGTAGATGTGTTAAAAATGTCACAAAGTTGCTCTTTTCAAATAAATGAAAATAGTATATAATACTTAGAGGACATGAGTAAGAAGAACCTGATGAAAAATCATATAAAGAAGATGGAGGTTTGTACAATGTTAGTTTCAGCAAAAGCAATGTTAGACAAGGCAAGAGATGGACATTACGCAGTTGGCCAGTTCAACATCAACAACTTAGAGTGGACAAAGGCCGTTTTAGAGACAGCTCAGGAACTGAATTCCCCGGTGATCTTAGGTGTATCCGAGGGTGCAGGTAAATACATGGCAGGTTATAAGACCGTAGTAGGCATGGTAAACGGGATGATGGAAGAGTTGAAGATCACCGTTCCGGTGGCTCTTCACTTAGACCACGGCAGCTATGACGGCTGTATCAAATGTATCGAAGCAGGCTTCTCCTCCGTTATGTTTGATGGCTCCCACTATCCGATTGCCGAGAACATCGAGAAGACCACGGCACTGGTTAAGATCTGCAAGGAAAAGGGACTTTCCATCGAGGCAGAGGTTGGTTCTATCGGCGGCGAGGAAGACGGCGTTGTAGGCGCTGGCGAGTGTGCAGATCCGGATGAGTGCAAGGCGATCGCTGATTTGGGAATTGATTTCCTGGCAGCAGGTATCGGCAACATTCACGGTAAATACCCGGCGAATTGGAAGGGACTCAGCTTTGAGACTCTGGCGGCAGTGAAAGAGAAAGTTGGCGATATGCCACTGGTTCTTCACGGCGGTACCGGAATTCCGGAAGATATGATCAAGAAAGCAATCGGCCTTGGCGTAGCCAAGATTAACGTGAATACCGAGTGTCAGTTATCTTTTGCAGATGCTACCCGCAAGTACATCGAGGCAGGCAAGGATTTAGAGGGAAAAGGATTTGATCCCCGTAAGCTTCTTGCACCTGGTGCAGCAGCGATCAAGGCTACCGTAAAAGAGAAGATGGAATTATTCGGTTCCGTAGGGAAAGCATAAGAAAAATCAGGAATCTGAAAATAGTGCTTGCATTTTCAGATAAAATGGTTTATTTTATTAAAAGAACGATGGCGTTCTCCTAAACCTGGAGGACGCCATTTCTGTTACAGATAATCAGGGTAGTTAAAGTGAGAGGATGAGGAGATTATGAGCGAAGTAGTCAATGTTGCTGAGCTGTTTGGCAAAAACGTGTTCAATGAAATTGTCATGAGAGAACGCCTGCCAAAGAGCGTATTTAAAAAACTGAAAAAGACCATCGAAGATGGCGCGGAACTTGACCCGTCGATCGCGGATGTTGTGGCACATGCCATGAAGGACTGGGCCATCGAGAGAGGCGCAACACATTATACACACTGGTTCCAGCCATTGACAGGCGTGACTGCCGAAAAGCATGATTCCTTCATCTCCGCACCAGATACTGAGGGCAGAGTGATTATGGAGTTTTCCGGCAAGGAGCTGATCAAAGGCGAGCCGGATGCGTCATCCTTCCCGTCAGGCGGACTGCGGGCTACCTTTGAGGCGAGAGGTTATACTGCCTGGGACTGTACCTCGCCGGCATTTTTGAAAGAGGATGCCCTCGGGGTGACGCTCTGTATCCCAACTGCATTCTGCTCTTATAAAGGGGAAGCCCTGGATCAGAAGACACCGCTTCTCCGCTCCATGCAGGCGATTGATAAAGAGTCCCTGAGAATTTTGAGACTATTCGGCAACACCACGGCGAAACGGGTGGTGCCGTCTGTTGGCCCGGAGCAGGAGTATTTCCTGGTGGACCGCGCCAAATATTTACAGAGAAAAGATTTGATCTATGCGGGCCGCACTTTGTTTGGCGCTATGCCGCCGAAAGGCCAGGAGCTGGATGACCACTATTTTGGTTCTATCCGGGAGAGAGTCGGCTCCTATATGAATGAGATCAACCAGGAACTTTGGAAGCTGGGGGTATGTGCCAAGACACAGCACAACGAGGTGGCTCCGGCACAGCACGAGCTGGCTCCCATCTATGACCAGGCAAATGTGGCGGTAGACCACAACCAGATGGTGATGGAGACCATGAAAAAGGTAGCTGGCCGTCATGGACTGACCTGCCTGCTTCATGAGAAACCATTTGCCGGGGTCAACGGTTCCGGCAAGCACAATAACTGGTCGATCATTGCGGATGACGGTATTAACCTGTTGAATCCAGGCGATACGCCTCATGAGAATATCCAGTTCCTGCTGGTTCTGGGCTGTATTTTAAAGGCTGTGGATATCCATGCGGACCTGCTGCGGGAATCCGCCGCCGATGTGGGAAATGATCACAGACTGGGGGCCAATGAGGCTCCGCCGGCGATTATCTCTATCTTCGTGGGAGAGCAGCTGGAGGACGTGATTGACCAGCTGTGCAGCACAGGAGAGGCGACCCACTCCATATCGGGCGGTAAGCTGATGACCGGTGTGGCCACCCTTCCGGATCTGGATAAGGACGCGACAGACCGGAACAGAACCTCCCCCTTTGCATTTACCGGCAACAAATTTGAGTTCCGCATGGTTGGTTCCTCCGATTCCGTGGCGGCTCCCAACGTGGTGCTGAATACCATTGTGGCGGAAGCGTTTAAGGAAGCGGCGGATGAACTGGAGCAGGCGGAGGATTTTGATACTGCGGTTCATGACATGATCAAGAAACTGCTGGCGGACCACAGACGGATTATCTTCAATGGAAATGGCTATTCCGATGCCTGGGTGGAGGAAGCCGAGAAGAGAGGGCTGCCAAACATTAAATCCATGGTGGACGCGATTCCGGCCATCAAGACGGAGAAGGCGGTGAAGCTGTTTGAGACCTTCCATGTCTTTACCAGAGCGGAACTGGAATCCAGGGCTGAGATTGAATATGAAGCCTATTCCAAAGCCATCAATATTGAAGCCAGAACCATGATCGATATGGCCGGGAAGCAGATCATTCCGGCGGTGATCAAGTACACCACCCAGCTGGCGAAATCCATCAATGAAGTCACCTCCGCCTGTCCGGGTGCGGACACCAGTGTCCAGGTCGAACTGCTGACAGAGACCTCAGCGCTTCTGTCCGATATGAAGGTGGCCCTGGCGGCACTGATTGATTTGACTGAGACATGCGGCAGCATGAAGGAGGCGGAAGTCCAGGCCAGAGCTTACCACGACCAGGTAGTTCCGGCGATGACCGCGCTTCGGGAACCGGCGGATAAGCTGGAGATGATTGTGGATAAAGAATTATGGCCGATGCCTTCTTATGGCGATTTGATTTTTGAAGTATAACGATATATTGGAGAACCTCCTTCGGCAGATGACCGGGGGAGGTTCTTTTTATAGTTGTTTTTATTACGGTTGGGCTGTGTTATAATAAAGGGAAGAACTGGTAACCGGGAACGATTTTAACAAGGAGGAGGATTACATGGGAGAGATGATTTCATCATTCGACAACACGCAGCTGTATCTGAATAAAGAGGTGGCTCCCAATTGCAGGGCCGTGGCCGTGATTGTCCACGGACTCTGTGAGCATCAGGGGCGGTATGACTATTTTGCAGAGCTGTTCCATAAAGCGGGGATCGGAACCTACCGCTTTGACCATCGGGGCCATGGCCGCTCGGAGGGGGAACGGACTTACTACGGGGATTTTAACGAATTGCTGGACGACACCAATGTGGTGGTAGATATGGCGATCGCGGAGAACCCGGATGTTCCGGTATTTTTGATCGGACACAGCATGGGCGGGTTCACGGTTTCTCTCTATGGAGCCAAGTATCCGGATAAAAAGCTGAGGGGGATTATTACCAGCGGGGCGCTGACCGTAGACAACGGGAAACTGATCACCGGCGTTCCGAAGGACTTAGATCCCCATACCCAGCTGCCGAATGCACTTGGGGCCGGGGTCTGTTCCGTGGCTGAGGTGGTGGACTGGTATGGGAAAGATCCGTACAACACGAAGACCTTTACCACGGGTCTGTGTTATGCCATCTGTGATGGAATTACCTGGTTTGCAGACAGCGTGAAGGAGTTCCGGTATCCGGTCCTGATGCTTCACGGGGAAAAAGACGGACTTGTCAGTGTGCAGGATACCTACGATTTCTTTAAACTGGCTCCGTCCACGGACAAACAGATGAAGATATACGGCGGACTGTTCCATGAGATTTTCAATGAATACTGTAAGGATGAGGTAATTGGAGACGCGGTTCGCTGGATTGAGAACCGCATATAATGAAAAGCCGGCCCCTGTCATTTCTATGACGGGGCCGGTTTTGGGGTTAATCAAGAGATGGGTAAAGATATTACAAACCGGCTTCCGCCGCCATCATGATCAGCCACGGTGATGCTTCCCCCGTGGAGGGTGATCAGCTCTTTGGCGATGCTGAGTCCCAGGCCGAAATGCTCTTTTTTGCTCCGGGAGGAATCCGCCCGGTAAAAACGCTCAAAGATATGAGGTTTGACTTCATCGGGGATACCGGGGCCCTCATCAATTACCTGGATGCGGACTTGATGGCGCTTATGCCTGGAAGGCTTTGACGGAGAAATGACATCTGCCGCCAGGGTCACGGAAGAACCGGCGGGAGAGTATGACGCCGCATTGTCCAACAGAATGAAGAGCACCTGCTTTAACCGCTCACTATCGCTTTGGATCTTCGGAAGCGTATCATCGGGAAGTTCTAGGTGCAGTTCCATCCCCTTCTCCCGGCAGGCCGGAAGGAAGGACTCATAGGTGTCGATCAACAGCGTGTCCAAATCTGTTTCTTCTATATGAATACTCCATGTCTGGGCATCCGTAGACGCTAAAAGCAGCATGTCGCTGATGAGCCGGGACATCCGGACACACTCCGCATCCATGATCCTCAGCAGTGATTCACTCTCCTCCGGTTTGGCCTTGATGGCCGCCGTGCCGGAGCGGATGACAGCCAGGGGGGAGCGCAGCTCGTGGGAGGCGGCCGCTATGAATTCCGACTGTTTCTTTCTGCTTTCCTCCACCGGCCTTAAGGACCGTCCAACAAATTTCCAGCTGATAAAAAACAGACCGATTATGCCGAACAGATACATGACAGCCAGGTATAAAACGGTCTTTTTTAAGATCTGGAATACCGGGGAAATGTAGGAGATGGCGCAGATGCTCTTCACCCCTTTGCCCGTGGAAACCGTCAGAACCATGGCGTAGTACTGTTCCCCGTCTTCCCCGTCCACGGTCATTAGAGTAGTGACATTCGTGGAGGAGGAGACCGGGGCGACCGCGGAAAATACGCCCTGCTCCTCTGCCAGCGCCTTTGCGCGCCCGATAAGAACCGCCCGGCTGGTTCTGGGGGTCCAGGAGCCGGAGTAAAAGAAAGGAATGCCATTTTCTTCGATATGTAGAATCAGATGGTTGGCGGCCTCCGTCTGCGACAGCCAGCTGTGGGAGATGGTGCCTCCATACTGCATCCTGGAACTGACATTGGTCCAGATATTTTGAAATTGCTGCAACTGTTCCCGTCTGGTTTCCTCCACCCGGAACAGCAGAAATCCGGCTATGACGAGCGTCAGGATACAGCCGGTGGTGACCGTGTAAAGCCAGGTCAGCCGCTTTCTTAACGTATTAAACATATGCTTCCTCCAGCCGGTAGCCGACTCCGTGCACCGTGGTCAGCTTGACCGGCGCGCCCAGGGATTTCAGGCGGCGTCTCAAAAAATAAACATAATTGTCAAGATTCCCCTCCTCCACTTCGGAGTCCGATCCCCAGACATAGGAAAGAATCAGCAGGCGTGGCAGAGTCTGGTTGATGTTGCGCATAAAGTATTCAAACAGTGCGGATTCTTTTTTTGACAAAGTCACGGTGGTTGCCTGATAGCTGACCTCATGCTGTTCCGGGTCGAAGGTGATCCCGGCGAAGTTAAGCTTGGGGGAGATCTTTAATGCTCCCGGCCGTCTTGTGACAGCCCGAATCCGGGCCATCAGCTCCTCCACATCGTAAGGCTTCACAATATAATCATCCGCCCCGGCATCCAGCCCGTCAATCCGGTCGTGAAGCCCGTCTAAGGCGGTGGCCAGTATCACCGGTGTGAGAACTCCTTTTTTTCGCAGAGCGGAGAGTAAGGACATACCGTCCATTTCCGGCAGCATCCGGTCCAGGACGATGACATCGTAAATCTGGTTTGCCGCATAGTAAAGCCCCTCGCTTCCCGTATAGCATTGATCGGTCTGATATCCGGCCTGGTTTAGGGCGAGACAGATGTTGTTTGATAAATCGATATGATCTTCCACTAATAATACACGCATAGTCAGGCGGCTCCTTTTCATGGAATCTGGTAAGTTTCCTATGATAACAGCATAACATACATTTCTCTAAATTATCTAAAAAAATATTTCCAGTTTTCCAGTTTTTTTAGAGACTGATTTGATATGATGATGGAAAGAACAACAAGAGTTTGAATGGAGGAGAAATCTATGAGATGTATAAGGCGAGTCATGTCCGTCATCCTGGCATCCGCGCTGGCGGCGGGGATGATGACCGGCTGCGGCGGAAAAAAAGAGCAGACAGGCGGAACGCCGGCCGGGGAGCCGGTTGCCATGGGACGGTATAAAGAGGTGGAGATCAGCCTGCCGGAGGAAATCAAGGATAACCTGTATTATACGGCGTTTCAGGGAAAGGATCAAAAACTGGAACTGTATTCCGGTGTACCCCAGGGGAACGGCGTGATTGGAGATGTCAGCCGTTATATCTATGATTATCAAACATGGAAAAAGGATGAGACATGGTGGGGGCCAGCCCTGTTGGAAGAATATGGCCTGAATTTCAACAGAGTGGTATATGGTATGGACGGCAATTATTATCTGTCAGGCCACGACAACGACTATGTTTTTCATCTATACCGGGTATCGGAGGATGGATCGGCCGAGGAAATGATAGCAGACGCGTTTAAGCCGCAGGAAGGTAAGAGTTATGGCCTGCTGCCAAGGACATTTGCCGTAACCCGGGAGGGGAATATTCTGTTATACGGTTACCAGGAGACGCTGCTGTACAGCCCTGGCGGGGAAAAATTGTTTACGATGATGCAGGATTTCTGGGGAACTACAGATGATAAAAATATATTGGTAGAAGGCAATGATTTTGTGACCATTTTAGATGGCGCTGTGGTTCGGTACAGCCTTTTGGACGGACAGATAAAGGAAACCATTCCTTATGACGGACTGCAAAGCGGGCCGGATGGGATTTCCACTGTTATGTTCTCCGACGGGACGGGGGGAATCTATGTTGCCAATGAGAAAGGACTGGCCCATGTCAACAAGGGAGGCACGGTTTGGGAGAATTTAATTGACGGAAGCTTAAATTCCATGGGAATGAGAAGTATGTACATGAACGCATTTATGGCAGGCGGTAATGAGGATTATTATGGGATTTACACGGGTGATATGGGATCGGAGATACGGCTGTATCACTATACATACGATCCGAATCTGGCATCTGTGCCTCCGGTTACCTTAACAGTGTACGCGCTGCATGATAACTCTACCGTCAGACAGGCGGCGGCTCTGCTTCAGAAGGATAACCCGGATGTGCGCGTGGAATTCCGGGCGGCTCTCCAGGATGACAACAGCAGCATGACAGAGGATGTGATCCGCAGTTTAAATACGGAACTGCTCAGTGGCAAGGGGGCAGATGTATTGATTCTGGACGGCCTGCCGGTGGATTCTTACATCGAAAAGGGAATTCTCATGGACATGAGAGAGGTATTTGCCCAGATGACGGATTCCCCCATCAGCAGCAATATTCTGCAAAACTTTACAAACGAGGACGGTTCTATCTATGAGATGCCGGCAAGGATTGCGATGCCGGTGGTGATTGGAGATGAGGACGTGATTGCGGCGCACACGTCTATGGATGCCATGACTTCCTATCAGGGAGAACTTCCCCTGGTTGGCACGGAGACTTACGGAAACCTTCTGCGTATGGTAGCGAATATTCAATACAAGGAGTTGTTTGGAGAGGGATTGGATAGCTTGAGCGAGGATGGGTTGAAGCATTATTTAGAGACGGTCAAGGCGCTGGGTGAGAGCAGTCATTCCAGGACGGAATTCACGGAAGAAGAGATGAAAAAAGCCATGACTAATGATAACGTGCTGGTAAGCGGTGTCCGGGGATCAGCGCTTAACTTTGACAGAGGATGGACGGCCGGGGCGCTGGAATACTTTGATTCGATTTTCAGCACATCCATTGCGTGGGCAGTCATGGATAAACACCCGGGGAATGAGATGGAACCGGTGAACGGAGTGTATTTCCCATCGGTGAAAGTGGGGATTAACCAGGCCACGAAGCAGAAGGCGACAGCGGAACAGTTTGTCAAATATCTGTTCTCCACTCCGGTTCAGAAGGAAAACTTTAATGACGGATTCCCGGTACAGACCGAGGCACTGGAGCTTATGGGAGATAGCGAGAACGAGAGCAGTATGATGGTCAGCACCAGTATTGGAACTGATGATTACATGCTGGCGGCAGGCTGGCCTTCGAAGGATAAGAGGGAGTACGTACTGGATATGATTCCCAGGCTTTCGGTACCGGTTGAGATTGATGAGACTGTGATGGAGATGATTGTCAGTGAGTCGAAAGATTATTTTGAGGGAAAGGCAGATTCTGCCCAGGCTGCGTCAGCAATCAGCCAGAAAATCAAACTCTACCTTGCGGAGTAGGGGAAGCCGTTACGCCTGGCTGTTTCTGACACCCAGCCTCGTTGGTGTGATGATCTTTGTAGGGCTGCCGTTTCTGGATGTTGTCAGGCGATCCTTCTTTGATGCCATGGGAAACCGGTTTACGGGAATAAAAAATTACAGTATTGTTTGGAGCAACCAGGCTTTCCGCCTGGCTGTTTCCAATACCGCCCGTTTTTTGGCGGTGTGTATTCCTCTGCTTCTGGCTGTTTCGTTTGGCCTGGCCTTGCTGGTATACCGGGGAGATACGAGACACGGCGTGTTCAAGACCAGTCTGGTGCTGCCTATGGCGATTCCGGTTGCCAGTGTGGTGCTGGTGTGGAAGATGATCTTCTGCCCCGATGGCATTCTGAACCAGTTTTTGACAGGCGTCAGCGGCACGGTGTGGGAACTGGACTGGGTGATGAAGGAGACCTCCTTTGGAGTACTGGCGGCCACTTATCTGTGGAAAAACGCCGGGTATGACATGCTGCTGTGGCTGGCGGGAATGAGCGCGATTCCGGAAAGCCTCTATGAGGCGGCCAGGGTGGACGGAGCCGGAAGTCTTGATCATCTGCGTTATATCACGATTCCCATGTTGAAAGGAACTTTTGGGATGGTATTGATCTTATCGGTGGTGAATTCCTTCCGGGTATACCGGGAAGCTTACCTGCTGGCAGGTTCCTATCCGCCGGACTCGATCTATCTTCTTCCCCACCTGTTCGGCCACTGGTTTTTAAAGCTGGATGTGCAGAAAATGAGCACGGCCGCGGTTATGATGACCGTGGTGACTGTGGTTCCGGTTCTGCTGGCAATCGGAATCGCCAGAAGCAGGATAAGGAGGAACATGGGATGAGTAAATTTCGGTGGATCAGAACGGGGATTTTGGTGAGTCTCTGTCTGCTGGTGTGGCTGCCGGTTCTTCTGCTGGCAGCGGCGGCCCTGATGCCGGAGGATGAATTGTTGTGGAGATATCTGTCTCCCCTGGGCATGGGGAGGGGACGGGTGAGGGCGGCGCTGCTGCCTGATTATCCGTCGTTCCAGGCTTTTATGGAATTGCTTTTTAAATCACCAGGGTTTTTTGTGATGTTCTGGAATTCCTGCATCCAGGTGTTTCCGGTGCTGGTGGGACAGCTGTTTGTAGGGGCTCCGGCGGCGTGGGCATTTTCCAGATATTCGTTTAGGGGAAAGAAAGGACTGTTCTTTCTGTATGTGCTGTTGATGATTCTACCGTTTCAGGTGACCCAGGTATCCAACTATCTGGTGCTGGACCGGTTCGGAATTTTAAATACCCATCTGGCATTGATCCTGCCGGGGATCTGGTCGACGCTCCCTGTTTTTATTATGACGAAATCCTTTGAGACGATCCCCCAGGCGCTGGTGGAAGCCGCTTATCTGGATGGTGCGGGAGAGTTTTCCGCTTTTTGGCATATTGGGATTCCGGCGGGGTATCCGGGGATTGTGACGGCGCTTTTGCTGAGTTTTCTGGACGGATGGAATTCGCTGGAACAGCCGATTGCTTATCTGTCGGATATGCCGCTGTGGCCGTTGTCTCTGTATCTGCCCAATATCACGGCGGACAAGGCCGCGGTGGCATTTGCGGCCGGTATGGTGATGCTGCTGCCCTCCGTGCTGTTGTATTTGAACGGGCAGACTTATCTGGAACAGGGAATCGCGGCATCGGGAATGAAAGAATAGAGGAGTGGATACGATGGAGCAGAGCAGGAAGGGAAAGATTTACAGAAGGCTGTTTGTGGGATTTTTCGCGGCTATGTTATTCTGCACGGTGGTATCCAGGATTTATGACAGTGTGACGGTACCCAAAGTAGTGACTGATCATATCAGGCAGAAACCGGTGGATACGGTGATCCTGGGAACCGGAACGATCCGGGAAAAGGAGACAAAGTTTGTGGAAATTGATCCGGATATCCGGGTGGAATCCATACCGGTGATACCCGGTATGGCTGTGAAGGCAGGGGATATGATATTTGCCTACCAGCTTGAATCTCTGCTGGAGAAGAAGGAGGATATTACCCGGGAACTGGAAAAACTGCAGCTGGACTTAGAGTCCCAGAACATTTCTTCCGAGGTTTACCAAAGTGTGAGCCAGGCGGAACTGGCGGCTTTTGAGGTGCAGATGGCGGAGCGGGAGCTTGCTAAAGGGCAGCAGGAATACCTGGAAGCGCGGGAAGAGCATGACGCGGAGCTTGCAAGGCTGAAAGAGGATTATGACAAGAAATCGATGATGACCCAGGATGAGTTGTGGGAGCAGCAGAATCAGCAGTACGAGTCCGCGAGAAGGGCCCTGGCCCAGTCCCGGCGTACCAGGGACAGCCAGGTGCGCTCGGCCACCAGAAAAGTGGATGACTTAGAGAAGGAGATTGAAAAACTCATGGAGGAGGGAAACCATGAGGAGGAGATCAAACAGCTGGAACGGGAGCTTTCACGGGCCAGGGAGGATCTGGATGAGCTGATCGACAGCTGGGATGAGCAGGTGGAGGACGACGAGTATGAGCTGGATTCGATTGACAACCGCCAGGGCCGGATTGAGTCGGGACAGACCACGTCCCAGGAAGCGTTAAAGGAGGCCTATGATGCGGCCGTGAAGCAGCAGGAGGAGAACTTAAAAACCGCCGGCGACGCGCTGGACGCCCTGCAGACCGCTCTGGAGAGAGCCAGATTCAGCGCCGGCAATGCCGCCAGGACGGACGAGAACACCAGGCTGACCAACGAACAGAAGCGGAGGCTGTCGGACCTGACAAAACAGGGACTGACTCTCGATATCGAGAAGAAAAAGAAAGAACTGGTCCGTCTGGAGGAGCTGATTGGAACGGGCGGGATTGTGGCGGCAGAGACGGATGGCACCGTGGTGAAGCAGGAATTGGTGGCCGGCAGGAAGACGACGGGAGAAGAACTGGTGTCTATTGCCGCCGGATCACTGCAGTTTGAAGGCACCTTTTTGAAGGAAGACCAGGAAATGGCGGTTGGAGACATATTAAATATCAGCGTTCCCGGTTCATCCAGAACGATTGAGGCGGCGGTTGCGCGGCTGAATCTCTTGGGGGAGACGGAAGGGATCTTCCAGGCGGATATAGAAGGCATGACCGGCTCCCTGGGAGCGGTCACAGGCTATGAATGTAAAAAGCAGTCGGATATCTGTAACCAGGTCATTCCGATTGGCGGACTCAGAAAGGATATGAAAGGATATTACTGTCTGGTGGCACGGTCGAAACCGGATATTTTAGGGGAAGAATTCCGGGCGGAGCGGGTGGAGGTCCGGCTGGTCTGCGAGGGCAGTAATGAGGTGGCGGTTGAAGGACCGCTGATGGCAGAGGATGAGATTATTGTGAGGAGTAACCAGGTGATCGGCGAGGGGGACCGGGTTAGGATGGTGTCAGGATTATGAAACGGTTTTGTGTGAAATACGGAATGTTGATGGTTATCACCATTTCCATGGTGGCGGCAGGCTGGGGACTGGCGTATGCGATGCTGGAGAAACCCGGTCCCGTCACCGTGGACTGCCGCGGGCAAAATATCGACGTGGAGACCCTGCGCAGCTGGGAAAAACAGGAGAAGGACGGCTATCTTGGGCTGGTGGGTATCGCCGGCTGGCGGGTGGAAAGCCAGGAAGAAGTGACCGCCGTCAGCACCGGGAAACGATCGCGTACCCGGGTGACAGGCATTTACGGCCCCATGGATATGGTGTATCCGGCGAAGATTCTGGCTGGGAACTATGGATTTGCATCGGAGAGCGGATACTGTGTGCTAAGTGAAACGCTGGCCTATGAGCTGTTTGGAAACACGGATATTGCCGGGGAGCAGTGCCGGTTTGACGGGCAGATTCTGACTGTGGCGGGCGTGATAGACAAAAAGGAGAAGTATCTGCTGCTGCCCATAACGGAGGGACGGATTGAACATCTGTCCCTGGAGTTTAAGAGCAGGCGGAAGGTGGATGAGAAGGTAAAGGAACTGTTAGGCGGGGTATAAAATACAGGAATCGACAATCAGGTGCTGCCAGCAATGGCAGCATTTACTTTTAGGGAGGGTTATAGTACAATGAGACTTAGTTTAAGAATAAGGATAGGAGTGTTATAACGGATGAAATTATATGATTATGTGCTGGTCGGCGGCGGGTTGTTCTCCGGCGTCTGGGCCTATCAGGCGAGACAGGCGGGGAAGAAATGTCTGGTTGTGGAGAAGAGAAACCACCTGGGGGGAAATATTTACTGTGAGGATGTGGAAGGGATTCACGTGCATAAGTACGGCGCCCACATTTTTCACACCAGCAGCCGGCAGGTGTGGAATTTTGTAAACGGCCTGGCGGAGTTTAACCGCTATACCAACAGTCCGGTGGCAAACTATAAGGGTGAGATGTACAATATGCCGTTCAACATGAACACCTTCAGCAAGATGTGGGGAGTGTCCACGCCGGAGCAGGCGAAGGCAAAGATTGAGGAGCAGCGGGCCGGTGTGGCCGGGGAGCCGAAGAATCTGGAGGAACAGGCCATCCGTCTGGTTGGGACCGATATCTATGAGAAACTGGTGAAGGGATATACGGAGAAGCAGTGGGGCAGAGACTGTAAGGACCTGCCGGCGTTTATCATCAAGAGACTGCCGGTGCGTTATACCTATGACAATAATTACTTTAACGATCTGTACCAGGGAATTCCTATCGGCGGTTATAATGTGATCGTAGACAAGCTGTTTGAGGGCTGTGACGTGGAACTTGGCGTGGATTATCTGGAAAACCGGGAGCATTATGACAGTCTGGGTGAGACCGTGGTGTATACGGGGATGATTGACGCCTACTTCGGCTATCGGTATGGAAAGCTGGAATACCGGAGTCTGCGGTTTGAGACGGAGATCGTGGACACGGACAATTACCAGGGGGTTGCGGTGGTCAACTACACGGACCGGGAGACGCCTTATACGAGAGTGATTGAGCACAAACATTTTGAGTATGGGACCCAGCCAAAAACGGTGATTACCAGAGAGTATCCGTCGGACTGGTCGGAGGGGATGGAGCCTTACTATCCGGTGAACGATGAGAAGAACCAGGAACTGTATGGCCGTTACGCTGAATTGGCAAAAAACGAGGAGCATGTGATTTTTGGAGGCCGTCTCGGAGAATATAAGTATTATGATATGGATAAGGTGATTGAGTCCGCGCTTGCGGCGGCAAAGAAGGAGTTTGGTGCATGATAACAGTACTGGTGGCGGCATATCAGGGGGAGATATATTTAGAGGAGCAGCTGGATTCCATCTTAAACCAGACCTTGACGGATCTCCAGGTTTTGATCTCGGATGACGGGTCCACGGACGGCACCTGGGAACTGGCGAGACAGTATGCGGCCAAGTATCCTGGCCGGGTCCATTGTATGAGGCATCCCCGAAAGGAGCAGGGGACGGATTCGGGTCGGGATGATCTGGCGGCGTTTCGGACACTGCATCCGGCGGCGGCCAATTTCTTCTGGCTGCTGTCCCGGGCGGAGGGCGATTACGTGATGCTCAGTGATCAGGATGATGTGTGGAGATTGGACAAGGCGGAGCGGATGCTGTTTCATATGAAGAAAGCGGAGAAAAAATGGGGGAGCGATTCGCCCATCCTGCTGTTTTCGGACGCCCGGGTGGTGGATCAAGACCTTCATGAGCTGGCGCCCAGTTTTCTGAAATACCAGCACATCAATCCTTCCCGGACCTCCCTCAATGAGATTCTTGTTGAGAATCCGGTTACCGGCGGAGCGGTGATGGTTAATGGGGCGTTGCTGCCTTATCTAACCAAAGCGCCCAGACAGTGTGTGATGCACGATTGGTGGATGGCGCTGGCCGCTTCCTGCTTCGGCCATGTGGAATGTGTGCGGGAGCCGCTGTACAGTTATCGGCAGCACGACAGCAATACGGTGGGAGCGAAGCGGACCGGGAGCCTTAAAGATATCAAAGCGCGGCTGGGCCGCGGGGATGAGGTGAGAGAGCGGTATGACCGGATGTTTACCCAGGCATCCTGCTTTCTGGAACAGTTCGGAAGCTGTCTGACAAAGCAGCAGCGGGAGGTACTGAGGGCATATCTGTCCCTGCCGTATCAGGGCTTCAGAGGGCGGGTGAGGACGGTGCGGCGGTATCATTTTCACAAAAGCTCCAGGATTCAGACGGCAGCCCAGTATTTTACCATACCGAGAAGATGACGGACAGTCAGAGGAAGGAGTCACAAGATGAATATTTTATATGCGTCAAATGACGGTTATGCAAGGCACTTGGGAGTGTCGTTGTATTCGCTTCTGGAACACCATAAGCGGTCGGAGGTATTAAATGTCTATCTGCTTTCGGTGTCCATGTCTAAGGAGAATGAGGCCAGACTTGCCGGGATTGCAAAGCAGTTCGGGCGGAAGCTGACCGTGGTTCCGATGGGGAATTTGGAGGAGAGGTTTCATGGAGCCATTGACACCAGGGGGTTTGATATCAGCGCGATGGCGCGGCTGTTTGCGGCGGATGCGCTTCCGGATACGGTAGACCGGATTCTTTATCTGGACTGTGACACCGTGGTTCTCGGGGATTTAGAGCCGCTGTGGAGGCGGGATATGGGAGAGAATCTGGCAGGCATGGTGCCGGAGCCGACGGTCTATGAGGAGATGAAGGCTTCTATTGACTTAAAGAAGGACGATCCTTATTTCAATTCCGGCGTGATTTTAATGAATCTAAAGGGCTGGAGAGAAGAGAAGGTGTCGGAGAAGCTGCTGGGATATTATGCGGGGAAGGGCGGCAATCTCTTTGCCTGTGACCAGGATACCATCAACGGGGCGCTGCGGGGGAGAATCATGACGCTGCCGCCGCGGTATAATTTCTTCACTAATTACCGGTATTTCCGGTATGAGACGCTGGCGGGGCTGAATGCCAGCTATGAGGCGGTGGGGAAGCAGGAGTTTGAGATGGCCAGGCGTCATCCGGTTGTGATCCATTATGCGGGGGATGAGCGGCCATGGATTGCGGGGAACCGGAACCATTATCGGAAGTACTATGAAGTGTATCTGTCACGGACGCCCTGGAAGAATACGCCAAAGGAGACGGGAAAAGAGCTTTATATGATGTTATATTGGGGGATGAATCATATCACCTGGCTGTGTCCTCCCGCGAGAAAATGGATCAGCCGGCATTTTGGGATGAAGGTGATCGATTCGAGAAAGAAGAAAAAGAGATGAAGCCATGAGTCTGATGAAAATCAACTGTGTGATACTGAATTATAATGATGCGGATACCACAATAAAGCTGGTGGGCCGGATTCGGGAGTATGAAAGTCTGAACCAGATCGTGGTGGTGGACAATGCTTCCACGGATGATTCGGCGGCGCGGTTACGGGAGCTGGAGGACGATAAGGTGGTAGTTCTGGTTTCGGATTCCAACCGTGGCTATGGGGCCGGCAACAATAGGGGCGTGGAGTATTCTTTCCAGATCAGCGGCGCTACCCATGTGATTATTGCCAATCCGGACACCTCCTTTTCGGAGAACTGTATCGAAGGTATGAGCCGGGTGTTTTACCATGCGCCGGATGTGGGCGTGGTGGCGGCTACGATGGAGGATGCGGTTTACGGCAGCCAGAGAAATGGCTGGCCGCTCAGAAACTTTACCAAAGAGCTGCTGTCTATGGGGCCTATAAGCAGAAGGCTGTTTCGCCGTTTGTTGGAGTACCCGGAATCTTATTTTCAAGATAAGAACGCGGTCTATGTGGATGCCGTTCACGGCTCCATGCTGATGGTGGACGGCGCTGTCTTCACGGACTGTGGCGGATATGACGAGAATGTGTTTTTATACCAGGAGGAATCCGTGCTGGGCTGGAAGATGAAACAGGCCGGTTACCGCACTGTCCTGTTGTTAAAATGCCATTACCTTCATGAGCACTCCGTTAGCATTGGAAAGACGTACAAGAGCCAGCTGGCAAGGCAGCAGCTTCGCCATGACAGCACGATGTATTATTTCCGGCATTATCTCCATATTAACCGGTTCCAGGAATGGGTTGCAAGGGGGTGGTTCTGGCTTCTTCTGTTGGAGATTCGTTTGGGGGCAGTGGTATTGTCCTTTTTCAAACTGGGGTAGAATGAGGTTGTGGAGGGAAATCACGAGATGGGTAGGTTACATCGTCCGGAAGGCTCCCTGG
>JAWZDV010000033.1:0-55341 GCA_034142505.1 Bacteroides thetaiotaomicron | reverse complement strand
GGCGCGGCTCCGGATTCGGTTGAGGTACATATTGAGATTGATCCTCAGACCTCCAAGCTGACGGCGATTGCTATGGGTTCCACGGAAGTAAAGACCACGGATCTTTTGAAAGAGTGCACCGAGGAAGAGGCAAGAGGACTGGCGGCGGAGGATATGCGGGCCAAACCGGAAACTTTGAATCTGGTTGGTCAAACCGCCAGCTTTTATGTATATAATGTTGATAGCAAAGGAAGACAGCCGCTTCGGATTCTGGACAAAAAGGGCTTTATCAAGGTCCAGCGCACAGACGGCACGGTGGTGCTCACAAAAGCGTCATCTTACCGCAGTGTGGTATCAAAAATGTGGGAAGAACTGGCGATTTTCAAGGCGGACGCAATTCTCAGACCGGACTATTATCTGTGCGTAGGCGCCCGTGTCATGGACTTTAACGGGACCGGCGAGCTGGAACAGATTCTGATGTTAATGGATGTGGAAATGCAGATGGTGGATACCACGGAAGATATTATTATTGTTGGGGCGAAGAACCAATTATAAGTTATCATGATGATGAAACAACAGTGGTTAAGTTGGAAGGGGACTAGCGGTTAGCGTGATGGTCGAGACAGCGAAGTAATGAAACAATAGTGGTTCATTTAGAAGGTGAGTTTAGAAGGGAGCGGAAGCAGTGGACAGGAACGATACAAAAAAACTGGCACAGTCCTTATTTGGCAGGCAGAAAGCGCCTGGTTTTCAAACGGAAGAGACAGGGAAAATCCTGCCCATCCGCTCTATGATTGAGGAATTGTTGAAGCTGGACGATGAGAGTTTTGGTTTCTATGCGTGGTCGAGAGAACCGCTGGAACGGAAGTTTTCAATGGAGCAGAAGAGGAATTATATTCAAAGAGCCACAGAATGTGGGATAGAGGAAGCCAGATGGCTGAAAACGGAGTATGGCGCCGGGGAACCGGATGTGATTGCTAAAAAACTGGGATTAAAGGTGGAAACGCCGGAGATGCCGGTGGGCGGTGGTCATGTTATCTTTGCCCAGTATGTGGAGCCGGATGAGATTACGATCTTTATGGATGCGGTGAACCGGGCGGAACTGTTGATGGAAAAGCAGGGTCTTGGGGACTTGTTTCCGAATCTCCCGGTCTATCAGCTGCTTTTGGCTCATGAGATTTTCCATGCGGTGGAATATCGGAACCGGGACAGCATATTTACCAGGACGGAGAAGATTGAACTGTGGCGGAAACCATTTTCCAACCGTTCGGAGATCATTGCGTTGAGCGAGATTGCGGGAATGGCTTTTGCCAGGGAACTGCTGGGACTTTCGTTTTCTCCCTATCTGTTTGACGTGCTGCTGATGTATGGGTATCATGAAGAGGCGGCCACGGCCATCTACGAGGAGATTAAGGAAATTGCCGCCGCAACGGCGTAGAAAAGAGGATACAGCATGTTAACGACAAGCTTAGAATTAGTTGAGAAATATGATTATCTGGAAGAGAGATTCCGTAAGGGATATGAGTTCCTCAGAACCGCTGATTTAAAGGTGCTTCCCTTGGGACGGGTGGAGATTGACGGGGACGAGGTGTTTGCCAATGTACAGGAATATACGACGATGGCGGCGGATACCTGCAGGTTTGAGGCTCATGACCGTTACTTCGATATCCAGTATGTGGTGGAAGGCCGGGAACAGTTTGGCTATGTGAAGAGAAGCGGACTGGTGGAAGCGATGCCTTATGACAAGGAACAGGATCTTGTATTTTACCAGGACCCGGCGGAATACGGAAGCATATTGCTGACAGCGGGGGACTGCGCGGTGGCGGCACCGGAGGACGCCCATAAACCGAGATGTATTGCGGGGGCTCCTTGTAAGGTTCGAAAAATCGTGCTGAAGATCCTTGTATCAATTTGAGAAAGAGAATTTGTTAACAGGCAGGCGTAATTATTAGTTGCGTCTGCTTTTTGCTTGGTATATAATGATGAAGAATTGAATAGGGGTAAAACGGTGCCTGATATGCACGGCTTGGAGTGCCGGCATGATCAGGATAATAGGGAAATGAGTGAGAGTCTCATACGGTCCCGCCGCTGTAAAGGAGGAATCCTGTCTGTTATGCCACTGCGTGGAGGTGAGCTCAGCGAAAGCTGTGATTGCATCATGTGGGAAGGTGGACAGGGTGATGATGCCTGAGTCAGAAGACCTGCCTTTTACCAGAGAGAATCCATTGATTACGGAGTATAATCGGTGCCTGACGCAGTTTGGAGCAGAGAACTGCCGTTTTTTCGTGTACCTGTTAGACGTATGATGATGTGATACGTTTGGACAGGTATTTTTTATTTTATATAAACTTTGGAGGCAGCTGTGAAAAAACGGAACCATGTTTATACAATTGATGATTATGCATACCGTTCTCCTCTGAGAGACTGGAATCCGGCGTTGAAAGCGGGGATGGCTATGGCGGTGCTGGCGGTGGGAATTGGAATATCCAACCCGTTTGTTTCCGGCTGGATGATCGCCACCGGGACGCTGGTTTCGGTTGGGGGGTGTAAGGTGCCGTTTCGGAATTATATGGGGATTCTCGCAGTGCCGGTGACGTTTATTCTGCTTGGCTGTACGGCAATTGCGGTCCAGGTGGGAATGGAAGACGGCCTGCATTTGTATTTGAGCCGGGAGTCTGTCATGGAAGCCGGCAATGTGGCTCTGCGGACGCTTGGGGCGGTCAGCGTTCTGTACGGCCTTGTATTATCGACGCCTGTTTATGAAATTACGGCGGTGCTTGGGCGGCTGCGTGTACCGAAGGTGATGACAGAGTTGATGATTTTGGTTTACCGCTATATTTTTCTGCTGGTGGATGCCCAGCACACAATGCGGCAGGCGGCGGAGTCACGGCTGGGGTATTGTGATTTTAAGACTTCCTGCCGGACATTTGGCTATTCTATGAGCAGTCTGCTTCTGGTATCCATGAGAAAGGCGTCACGCTATTATGACGCTATGATTTCCAGGGGATATGACGGGGAGCTGCTGTTTCTGGAGGAGGAGAAGCCAGTGAAGTGGTGGCAGGTGCTGATACTGGCAGTGTATGGGGCCAGTCTGCCGCTTGTGATGGAGGCTTGGGATATAATGATCAAAATGCATCAGGCAGGTTGAGGGAAAGGAGGCGGACTATGGAGAAACTGCTTTGGACGGAAGGAATCGTCTATTCTTATGAAGAACATGTACCGGTTCTCAACCGGGTTTCGGCGGCATTTTATAGGGGAGAGAAGGTTGCGGTGATCGGTTCTAACGGTTCCGGAAAATCCACATTTTTTCTGAATCTGAACGGAGTGCTGACGCCGGATGCCGGCACGATCTGGTATGGAGACAGAGTAATCGGGAAAAAGGAGAAGAATCTTCTGCGCCGTCATGTGGGGTTTGTGTTTCAGGATGCAGACCAGCAGTTAATCGCCCCAACGGTAATGGCGGAAGTATCCTTTGGTCCCATGAATCTGAAACTGGAAAGGGAGGAGGTCAGACAGCGGACCGGAAAAGCGATGGAGGCCATGGGGCTGGTGGAATTGGCGGAACGGGCACCACACAATTTGAGCGGCGGGCAGAAAAAACGGGTCAGTATTGCGGATATCATTGCCATGGAGCCGGAGGTGATTCTGTTCGATGAACCGACAACGGCCTTGGACCCGGTGAACCAGATCATGCTGGAACAGGTGCTGAAAGACTTGGCGTCGGAGGGGAAAACGTTGATTGTATCTACCCACGATGTGGATTTTGCCTATCGGTTTGCGGACCGGATTCTGGTGTTTGACGGTGGGCGGATTATCGCGGATGATACCCCGGAGAGAATATTTTCCAGGGAAGATGTTTTAATCAGAGCAAATTTGAGGATGCCGCTTATGATGAAGATCACGGAGGTCTTGAAAGAGAGAGGAATTCTTGGAGACCATGACAGTCCGCGGACGCCGGAGGAACTGCAGGCAATGCTGGGATACGGTATGGGATGAAAAACGGAAAAGAAGAAAATAAAAAAGGGATCGAAAAAGAAAAAATCAAGAAAAGAGGATGGGTATGACAAAGAAGAAAAAACTGGCTTGGTTGTCATTAATGACATTTGTATTTCTGTTTGCGGCTGTACCGGCGGCGTTTGGTATGCATATTATGGAGGGATATTTGTCTCCTGCTTACTGCGTGGCATGGGGCGTGGTTTGTCTTCCGTTTCTGGTGATGGGGTACCGGTCGATGAAACGGACATTGGAGGAGGATCGGAAAAATATTACGCTGCTTGCCATGGCGGGAGCATTTATTTTTGTGATTTCTTCTTTAAAGATTCCGTCTGTGACTGGGAGTTGTTCTCATATGACGGGAACCGGACTGGGGGCGATCCTGTTCGGGCCGACGGCGGTGACTGTGCTGGGATTGATTGTACTTCTGTTCCAGGCAGTGTTACTGGCGCATGGCGGGCTGACAACTCTGGGCGCCAATACCTTTTCTATGGCTATTGCGGGGCCACTGCTGTCTTACCTGATTTACCGGGTCTGTAAAAAGAGTAACGTAAACAGGAAATTATCTGTGTTTTTGGCGGCCTTTTTAGGAGACATTTTTACATACTGTGTAACCAGTCTGCAGCTTGCAATCGCTTATCCGTCTGCGGAGGGGGGAGTTGCGGCATCCGCAGTGAAATTCCTGGGGGTATTTGCACCTACTCAGCTTCCGCTGGCGGTTATAGAAGGAATATTGACGGTGATTATTGTGATTGCGCTGGAAACTTATGCAAAACCGGAACTGAAGTCCATAGGATTTATGAAGGAGGCGGCATAAAATGAGTGGAAAAAATAAAAGGCTGATTGCCGGTTTGCTGGTGATTGTACTGTTGATGATTGTGGGACCGTTTCTGGCGTTGAGAGGCGCGGAATTTGGTGGTTCGGATGATGCGGGCAGTGTCATGGTGGAAGAGATTGCCGGAGAGTATGAGCCATGGTTTACGCCGGTGTTGGAGACGGTGATCGACGGGGAACTGCCGGGTGAGATAGAGAGCCTGCTGTTCTGCGTGCAGACCGGTATTGGCGTAGGAATTCTGGCATTCTGTATGGGACGGCTGGTGGAACGGAAAAAATGGACGGACCGGATTTGACTTATACGCGTTAATCGGTTAATATAGAAAGACGCGGACGCGTTAAAATTCTAAAGTAAAGGGGACGTCATGGGAAATCTGAAGAAGAGTGATGGGCAGCAGGGTGCGAGTCATCAGAACGGGGGATTTCATAGCAGTATTGGATTTGTGCTGGCCTGTGTGGGATCGGCAGTGGGGATGGGAAATATCTGGATGTTTCCGTACCGTGTGGGCCAGTATGGAGGAGCCGCTTTTTTAGTGCCCTATATATTGTTTGTCGTGTTGTTTGGCTTGGTTGGTTTGTCGGCGGAATTTGCTATTGGAAGACGGGCGAAGACAGGGACACTTGGAGCCTATGAGTACTGCTGGAATTCCAGAGGGAGAGGGAAATTAGGTTATGTTCTGGGCTGGATTCCGCTGATCGGCTCCCTTGGGATTGCGATCGGTTATGCGATTATTGTTGGCTGGGTGCTGCGCTCTCTGGCCGGATCTCTGACCGGAGAGATTCTGACAGCAGACGCGGCGGAGTTTTTCGGCCGGGCTACCGGCGATTTTGGAAGCATTCCCTGGCATGTGATTATCATTTTTGTGGCCTGCGGCCTTTTGATGTTTGGCGCGACAAAAGGAATTGAGAAGGTCAACAAGGTGTTGATGCCATCGTTTTTTATTCTGTTTGCCATCCTGGCGGTCCGGGTAGCATTTCTGCCGGGAGCTGTGGAGGGCTACAAATTTCTTCTGGTGCCTAAATGGGAGGCTCTTTTGAAGGTGGACACCTGGGTTATGGCGATGGGACAGGCATTTTTCTCTCTGTCAATTACCGGTTCGGGGATGATTGTGTATGGAACGTATCTGAGTAAATCGGAAGATATTCCGAAAGCGTCGATCCGTACCGCGTTTTTTGATACCATGGCGGCCATGCTGTCGGCGCTGGTGATTATGCCTGCGGTGTTTGCGTTTGGAATCAAGCCGAATGCGGGGCCGCCGTTAATGTTTATCACATTGCCGAATATCTTTAAGCAGATGCCCATGGGGCGGCTGTTTGCGGTGTTGTTCTTTGTTTCGGTGGTTTTTGCAGGAATTACCAGCCTGATTAATATGTTTGAGGCGGTGAGCGAGTCCTGGCAGACCCGGTTTCAATTGTCCAGAAAGAAGGCTGTGGCGTTGTGCGGAGGTCTTGCACTGTTAGTCGGTATCTTCCTGGAGGCCGAGCCAAAGGTTGGCTCCTGGATGGATTTTATCACGATCATTGTGGTACCGTTCGGCGCAGTGCTGGGAGCAGTGTCGATCTATTATATTCTTGGATTTGACGAGATTAAAAAAGAACTGGAACTGGGGCGGGACAAGCCGCTCGGCAGATTCTTCGGACCGCTGGCGAAATATGGGTATGTGCCGCTGGCTGTGATTGTGTTTATTCTGGGGTTGGTTTATGGCGGGATTGGATGAGAGATCCTGAATCGATGGAAGACCGTTGTTTTAGTAGATTAGACGATAACTCTACGAAAGCAACGGTCTTTTTGCTGTCTGCTGTTTGTACATTGTGTAAATAAATAGGTAAAATATAAAAAAACTATTGACATATTACACAAAAGCAGACTATAATAAATAAAAAGAAAACGTTTACAAAATTATTCAAGACAATAATGCACAAATAAATGTCTAAATTACATCTAAAGTATCTACTATTTACAAGAAAAAGACAATAAATGTCAAAAATAAAAAATGAAACGTTTACATTTTTCTGTGAAAGAGAGATGCGTGATGAACAGGGTTAAGAAAGCCAGTATTAAAGATGTTGCCAGAGAAGCGGATGTCTCCCTGGCGACGGTATCCAGGGTGATCAATCATCTGGATGGAGTGAAACCGGAGATGCAGCAGCGGGTGAGGGATGCTATTGCTAAATTGGGATACAGCCCCAATCATGCGGCGAGAGCATTGGTGACGCAGAAGACTAACGCCATTGGTATTATCGTCAATAATCTTCATGATCCATTCTTCTATGACCTGATTAAAGGATTTGAGATGGGAGCGCAGCAAACCAGTTATTCTGTTATTTTCTGCAGTGTTCTCGGCGGGGACGTGAAAAGTAAGGAAACTTATGTTAAGTATTTATCCAATGGAGTGGTGGACGCGGTAGTCCTGTATGGCTCTTATTTAAGCGACGAGAGCGTGATTCAATATCTGCATGAGAATTCCAAGATGGAATATGTGATGATTGAGAACGATGCGCCGTCGGTTGCCTGCAATAAATTATTGATTGACAACCTGGGCGGGGCTGGGGAAGCCATCCGGTATCTGATTCAAAAAGGTCATAAAAGAATTGCACATATCTGTGGCAATCCCAACAAGATGGTCACGATGGACCGCTTCAACGGGTACATTCAGGCGATGCATGAAGCAAAGCTGGAGGTAATGGACGGGTACATACAGTATACTTCCACGGACTATAAGAGTGGTTATGAACGGATGAAGGCGCTGATGGAACTGCCGGTACCGCCCACGGCGGTGTTCTGTTCGGATGACGCGATTGCAAGCTACGCGGTGAGAGCGGCGCTGGATCTGGGGCTTCGGGTGCCGGAAGATATCTCAGTGATGGGATTTGATAACCAGAGTATTCTGCCGGACTTTTACAGAGGGCCTATGATTACTTCGGTGGAGCAGCCGCTGTATACCATTGGGATGGACAGTATCCGTCTGCTGAGTGAGCGTTTGAATCAGGGGGACCCCGGTGAAGAGGTGCGTAAGATTTACAAGACAAGAATTATAGAAAGGGAGACAGTGGGTGAATATCATGAAAAACTATAACCGGCTGCTGGAGGGGAAACGGGTATTTGTTACAACCGGCGCGCGGGGGATTGGAAAGGATATTGCCATGCTTTTTGCAAAACAAGGGGCGTGGGTAGGCGTCGGAGGGAGAAATGCCGGTTCTCTGGAGGAGACCGTGAAAGAGATCTGCCGGTATTCCGAGGGAAGTAAGGGGTATGTCGTGGACCTAGGCTCCAAAGAGCAGGTGGAGGCCACCGCCGGCCAGGTGCTGGATGACATCGGGGGAGTTGACATTTTGGTCAATACGGTGGGAATCAACATTCACGGGAGGATTGACGAGTGCAGCGACGAACTGATGGAACGGATGCTGGAGACCAATTATAAAAGCGGACTTCGATTTGCACGCAGATTTCTCCCTGGGATGATGGAGCGCAGAGGCGGCAATATCATCAATATATCATCGATTCATGGAGTGATGACGATGCCGGGATTTGGGATTTACGCCGGTACAAAAGGGGCGATGAACGCTACCGCCAGAGCCATGGCTCTTGATTATGCGGATTATGGAATCCGGGTGAACACGATCTGCCCGGGGCTGATCATGAGCGACAACATGATGGATGAGGTTTATGGTTATCCGGAAGGAAAGGAGAGGGAAGACTTTATGGAGATGCTGCGCCGTATGCAGCCGCTTGCTCCGGGGAAGATGGAGGATATCTCTGACGCGGCTTTATATCTGGCCAGTGATATGTCTTCTTATATGACCGGGCAGATTCTTATGGTGGATGGAGGGGCCAGTATCAAGGCACATTGAGTAAGGGGGTACAGATGGATTTTTTTGAGGAACATGGGATAAACAAATATATCAATGCTCATGATACATACACTGTTTACGGCGGCAGCCGTATGGCGGAGGATACGCTGAAGGCTATGAAGGAGGTCTCCGCACATTTTGTGGATTTTTCGCAGATGCAGGAGGTGCTGGGGGAGAAGACGGCACGGCTGACACACAATGAGGGGGCGTTTTTTACAAACGGGGCATCCGGAGGCTTGCTGCTGGCGGCCTGCGTGTGTATGGCACGAGGAAGCGCTTATTTGTACAGCAGGCTGCCGGATACGTCTGGGACGGTGAACGAGATCATTGTGATGCGGGCCCAGAGAAATGCTTATGATGCCGCGTTGATAACCAGCGGCGCAAAGATCATTGAGATTGGGGATGCGGATGAAACGCTTGCATTTGAGCTGGAAGGGCGGATCAATGAGAAGACGGCGGCTGTTTTCTATTTTGCATCGACGCTTTATCAGAGGGGGTCCATGCCGCTGGAGGAGACGATTGCCATTGCCCATAGTCGAAACATTCCGGTGGTGGTTGACGCGGCGGCCCAGCTTCCGCCAACTAAAAATCTGTGGAACTATACGAAGATGGGGGCTGACATGGTGATTTTCAGCGGGGGAAAGACTCTCTGCGGACCACAGGACAGCGGCCTGATTCTGGGAAAGAAATCGTGGATTGAAGATTGTAAACGTTTTGGAGCACCGGCGCACGGAATCTGCAGATCCAGCAAGACATCGAGGGAAGCGATGGCGGGATTGTTTACGGCGTTAACTCAATATCTGGCCGTAGAGGATGAGGAGAGGTTTGCCGGTCTGATGAGTGTCAACCGGAGAATTGAAAATTACGTAAGGGAATGCAGGAGGGTTCTGCGCTCAGAGATCGTGAACCGCGGACCGGTAGGACAGTATTACCCGCGGCTGTTTCTGTATCTGGCACAGGATGGGGATGCGGATGCGGTGGCGCGGAATATGCTTGGCAAACATATTTATATTGGGGTGGAAAAAGAGAGAAATGCAATTTATATCAGCCCATTGAACTTAACGGAAGAGGAAGTAACCATTGTGATGGAGGCGTTGAAATCGTGTCTATTATAATTTGGTAAAAAATGTAAACGTTTTCAAAGAAAGGAGCTTCGGATGGAAACGACATTTTATCAAAAACACAGAAAGGAATTGGAACAGATCCGGGATGAAACCAGGGCCCAGCTTCTTGAAGATATTATTCCGTTCTGGGAGAAGAGAGTGGTGGACCGGGAGTGGGGCGGTTATTATAACTGTTTTGACCGGGAAGGCAGGCTGTATGACACCACGAAACAGGGGTGGTTTGTCGGGCGAAATATGTATACGTTTTCTGCACTGTATAACCGGATCGAACCGCGAGATGAGTGGCTGGCCATTGCGCAGGCCGGCAGAGATTATATGAATACCTCATTTGCTGCGGGGGATGGGAGGTTCCATCAGGAACTTGACAGATGCGGCGGCGTCATAACGGGAACGGACTCCATATTTACGGACCATTTTGCAGTTAAGGGGCTTTATGAATATATTACGGCGGCCTCGAAAACAGAGGACGAGCAGGAACTTTACTATGCGAAAACATTGAGTGACAGTCTGTTTCGCCATGTGGATGACGAGGCGGTTCTGCGGAGGGAAGGCATTCCAGACGGATGGCAGAAGCATGCGGTTAATTTTATGAATTTAATTGTTGCGCTGGAGAGCCGTCCTCTTTTTGGCAGCGCTTATGAGGAGATTGCAAGGGGGTGCGTCCATAAATCACTTTATGAGTTTGCAAGTGATGAATATGAGGCTCCGTTTGAAACGATCCGAAAGGACGGGACACCGTGTCTTCAGGGGGCGGGAAGAATCATCGACGCGGGACATACCATGGAATCTTTGTGGTTTTGTATGCGTGCGGGGCTGGAATTTGATGAGCCGTCCTGGATTTCCCGTGCGGGGCATGTGATGGATTGGGTCATTTCCCGCTGTTATGACAAGACATACGGTGGTTTTATCCAGCATGTGGATGTAGACCGGAAATGCCCGGAACATGAGTTTTTAACCACGGATTATCATGGAATTCCCGTTGGATGGGAGGACAAGATCTGGTGGGTGCAGGCGGAGGCTCAGTTTGCGCTGCTGATGAGCGGGATTTTGAATGAAAATGAAGGCCACTTTGCCTGCTTTAAGGAACTTTATGACTATACCGGGCGATATTTCCGGGATCGGGAGTATGGGGAATGGTATTCCGTACTAAACCGGGATGGATCGGTTTTGTGTGATAAAAAAGGGTTTGCACTGAAGGGTGCGTATCATATTCCACGATGCCTGATGCAGATGGTGACTTTGCTTGACTGGTTTCTTCAGTCAAGAAGATGCGCCGTCTGAACAGTTACTATTTAACAAGCAGTGATGGGGGTAACAATGCCTGAAAAGGTGTGTAAGTTAAAAAAGGAGGAAGAACATGAAAAGATTTCAAATGAAAAAAGGAGCCGCATTAGCCCTTGTGCTTGCAATGGGTATGACTATGGTGACGGGCTGCGGCAGTAACCAGAAGACGGCGGAAACACAGAGCAGTGGGGCTCAGGGGGGAGAAGGGAAGACGGAGGCGGCCAAAACGGAGGCCGGTAAAAAGGACGCGGTGACGATCCAGTGGTGGACGCCAAACTGGGATGAACCGGAGAGCCGGGAGATGGCGGCCGAATTTGAGGCGGAACATCCGGACATCAAGGTGGAAATTGTGGTTACGGACTGGGATACTTACAAGAGCAAGATTACCACGGCGATCAGCGCCGGAAATGCGCCGGAGCTTTTCACCATTTTGCTGACAGACGTGATTCCCTATGCGGATAAAGGTCTTTTGGAACCGCTCAATGATCTCGGCACCCAGGCCGGTGTTGATTTTTCCGACATTTTAAAACCGGCTCTGGATATCGTATCGAATGGCGATACCAGCTATGCGGTGCCGTTCCGCTATGACGGCTCCGGCATTTACTACAATGAGGAGATGCTGGCGGCAGCGGGTTATGAATCATTCCCGGAGACCTGGGACGAGATGGTGGAAATGAGTAAAAAACTTGCCGGGGACGGAACCTACGCGTTTGCATGGCCCTTGGGCAACCAGGCCAACGCGGTAACAAGACTGATCCAGCAGGTATACACCTGCGGCGGTGACATCATGGATGAGAGTGGAGAGAAATGTCTGCTGAACAGTGATCCGGCTAAAAAGGCCCTGGGCAATATCGTAAGCTCCATTCAGGAGGGATATGCGTCAAAGAGCAGTTCTGAATATGATAACACCAAGATGAGAGAATTGTTTGGACAGGGCCAGCTGGCATTTAACTTTACAGGTCCTTTTGATGTGACGACATTAAAGGAAGATTACCCGGATCTCAAATTTAAGACGGCTGTGATCCCGGGCGACGGCGGCATGGGGGTGACGACCGCCAATGGCTGGTGTGTGTCGATGGCGTCCAACAGCAAGCATAAAGAAGAGGCGGCCCAGTTCCTCGCTTATATCACAAGTCCGGAGAACCAGGCCCGCCTGACGGATTCTTTCCCGGCCAGCAAAACGGCGATGCAGTACGAGCAGTTCTCGGACGAGTATTTAAAACCGTTTGCGGACCAGCTGGAAAATTCCAAACCGGAGCCGACCTATTCCAGATGGGCGGAGATGGAACCGATTATTTATAACTATATTCAGAATGCTGTGGCTGGCAATATGACGGTAGAGGACGCTTGTGAAGGAATGACTAAAGATATTGACGCTCTGCTGGCATATTAATAACTTTATAACTAACAGCGCCACTTCACACGAGAGGAACTTCAGATATGAAACATGTTTGCTTAACCAGAGATGAGAAAAAGGCGATCCCCTTTATCCTGCCGGGAGTCCTTGTGACTGCGCTGCTCATCATTTATCCACTGTTTTACATCATCTCCATGAGTTTTAACACGAATGCCATGGGGGAGGGGGGCTTTGCCGGGCTTAAGAATTACATCCGCCTGTTTAAGAATCCTCTGTTTTCCCAGACAATTTTCAATACGGTAAAATGGACGTTCTGGACGGTTGCCGCATCCTTTCTCATCGGATTTATGTTTGCTATGATGATTAATTATAAGGGAATCATGGCAAAGGGATTCTTCCGGAGTCTGATCTTCGTGGCCTGGATTATCCCGGGCGTGGTGAAGGCGACCGCGTGGAAGTGGCTGTTTGCGACCGACGGCGGGATGGCGAATCATCTGCTGTTAAGCTTAGGAGTAATCAAGGAAGCCATACCGTGGCTGACAAGTCCCAAGTATGCCATGATGTCGGTGATTATCGTTCAGATCTGGGCCTGCGCCCCCTATGTCATGCTGATGATGACGGCCGGGCTCTCCCAGCTGCCTACGGATTTGTATGAAAGTGCGGATCTTGACGGCGCCAGCTGGTTACAGAAACTGATCTATATCACGATGCCATTGTTAAAGGATATCAGCTTTATCTGTATCCTGATGCTGCTTGTCTGGGCTATCAATGAATTTTCTCTGATCTGGATCATGACGAGCGGGGGACAGAATACGGGAACCTTGTCTCTGCTTGTATACAATCAGTTTAAGGTGCTGAACTTGAATTCCGCTTCGGCCAGTGCGGTGATGCAGCTGATGATTACCATGGTGTTTGCTATTTTGTATGTCAAATTTGTGATTAAGGAGGACTGAGAATCCGGTGAAGAGTAAGAAAAAAACGATGGAGATCCTGATAAAAATTCCAGTTTACATCATTCTTGTGCTGGCAGTGGTTGTGACCTTGCTGCCTCTGGGCTGGGTCATCAGCACCTCCTTAAAGCCTGGAAATGAAATTTTTGCCAATCCGCCATACTGGATTCCGAAGAAGGCCACGATGGTGAATTATTACCATGTGCTGTTTGAAAGTGAGATACCAAAGGCGCTGTTAAACAGTTTTCTGGTAGGCAGTATGACCATGATCATTTCTCTGATTCTCGGAGGAAGCGCGGGCTACGCTTTTGCCAGATTTAAATTCCGGGGAAATAAAGCGCTGTCGCTTTTCATGCTGTTGAGCCAGATGCTGCCGCTGACCGTGCTGATGATTCCCATGTACTATATGGAAAATGCCGTCGGCCTGGTGGATACCAAAATTGGTCTGGCTATCGCCCATCTGTCCATCAGTATGCCGCTTGTGACCTGGATGGCAAAGGGATATTTTAAAGGGATACCGAAGGAGATTGAGGAAGCGGCGGTGATGGATGGCTGTTCTACGATCCAGACGCTGTATTATATCATTGTCCCGCTGCTCCGGCCGGCTCTGGCCGCCACTGGAATCTACGCGTTCATTTCTTCCTGGAATGAGTTTGCGCTGGCTAATGTGCTGACAAGGAGCATGAACAGCCGGACGGTGCCTATCGCGTTAAATGAGTTCTCCTCATTTTTTAAGGTGGACTGGGGCGATACCATGGCGGCGGCCACGTTGATTACCATACCGATTATCGTTGTATTTATGCTGGTACAGAAACAGTTTGTAGAAGGGCTGGCAAGCGGAGCCGTGAAGGGCTGATGAAAGGCCGGAAAAAAGAAAAACAAACCAGACTGTCTGGAAGGTGGTCAAACAGCTGGTGAAAAGGAGGAACTGAAAAATGAGTGAAACAGGAAAGAGACTGGAACAGCTAGGAATTAACCTGCCGGTCAGGGACAGAAAGGGGAAAGGTGCGGTGGACGCTGTGCTGGAGGGAGATCTGCTGTTTATCTCCGCTCATTTCCCGACAGACGCCGATGGAAATCCGGTTTATGTGGGGAAGGTCGGCGCGGAAATTGATAAAGAGACGGCGTATCAGGCGGCGAGACTTTGTGGCCTGAATATGCTGGCGACCATCAAGGACTATATTGGCGAGCTGGACCGGGTGGATTATGTGGTGAAAGCTTTGGGACTGGTCAACAGCGCCGGTGATTTTGCGGAGCAGCCGGCGGTGATGAACGGATTCTCCGATCTGATGGTGGAGGTGTTCGGAAAAAGAGGCCAGCATGCCCGGTCTGCCATGGGCGCGTATGCATTGCAGCAGAATATGCCGGTTACGGTAGAGGCGATTGTACGGATTCGCAAATAAGGAAGGAGGTGCAGGCCGTGGATACCATAAACAGAATTTTACAGGACGGACGGGAAGTGGAGCCGGTATATAAAAAGAAACGGGGGATCGTTCTGCTTCGGCAGGTGGACAATTTGATTTTCTTATCCGGGCATGGACCGGAGGACCAGATTACGGGGGCGCCTCTTTACCGGGGAAGAATCGGGGAAGATATCACAGTTGAAGACGGATACGCGGCAGCCAGAGAATGTGGAATTATCATTCTGGGGGCGCTTAAGGACACCTTGGGGAACTTAGACCGGGTCGATCATGTGGTAAAGGCGTTTGGTCTTGTCAACTGCGGTGAAGGATTTCTTGATGTAGAGCATGTGATGGACGGTTTCTCCGATGTTATGGCAGATGCGCTGGAGGAGCGGGGATATCATGCCCGCACGGCCATGGGAACCCACAATCTGCCCGGCAATATTCCGGTGGAAATCGAAGTGATTGTGTCTGTGAAGCCATAACAGGAGAAGCGGGTATCGGGGGTTTGGCGCGATGACGCGCCACCCCCCGGGGCTTATGGCTGTGAGAAGATAAAGGACAGGTGTGAGTGGTGGAAAACAGACGGTGGATGTATGCTGCCTCTTCATATAGCGGGAAAGAGAGAGAAGACCTGCTCTTTTTCTCCGCTGATGAGAGGGGGATGATGAGAGAGGAAGGCCGGTTTCGAATCGGAAATAACCCTTCTTTTCTCTGCAAGAACGGAGATACCTTGTATGTGGGGCTGGAAAAACCGGACGAAGCGGTGATTCTCTCTTATCATGTGGCAGTGAAGGACCGTGTAAGGATCGAACAGACGGGACGGCTTGAGACGGATGGTACCGGCCTTTGCCATATCTGGGCGGGGAGAGAGGCGGTCTATGGCAGCTGCTATGGAAGCGGTCATGTGTTTGCGGCAGACCGGAACCTGGAGCATGTGTTATGGAAAATCAGCCCCGATGCAGAACCGGGTATGGCTCCCCACGCGCACTGCAGCATGGAGACGGATGACGGAAACATGCTGGTGACGGCGGATTTAGGGATGAATGTGGTGTATGGAATCCCGCTGGCCGGGGGTTATGCAATCGGAGAGAAAACGGTACTGGCAGGTTTTGCTGATATGGGGCCAAGACAAGTATTGTATGATAAGTATCAGAGACGGTTTCTTGTGGCGGGAGAACAGGGGAACCGGATCGAGGGCTTTGAATGGGAGTCTGAACCGACATCGCCGATGGCCCCGTGGCGGCTGATGTGGTCAATTCCGGCAACGAAAAAAACGGGTATTAATTATCCGGGAGGTGTCTGCGCCACGGAAAACGGATTGATATTCTGGGGCAACCGGGGCGCGGATACCATAGCGGCGGCGGTAACCGGGGATACTGCACAGTTTATTGGGGAATGGCCCTGTGGGGGGAGCTGGCCCAGAAGCGTGCTTGTATCTGGTCATTGTGTGTTTGCGGCCTGCCAGAAGAGCGGCACGATTGAGAGCTTTGTCTGGGATGGGAGTATTCTTTCCAAGGCGGACCGCTTGAACCTGGAAGGGGCCGCTTGTGTGGCGGGCTGGGATTTTCCTGAGTGAGGATTTACAAAATAGGAGACAGATTATGGATGGGGACAGAACAGGAGTGATGGACCTGGTTATAAAGAACGGCCAGGTTTATGATGTGGAGACACGGACATTTCAGACGAGGGATATCGGAGTTTTGGATGGGAAGATACAAGCGGTATCCGGGCCTATGGGAATTGGCAAAAATACAAAAGTCATTGATGCGGCCGGGTGTATCGTGGCGCCCGGATTGATTGACATGCATTGTCATATTTACCCGCATTTTCCGGGGGATGAGGATGGACTGCCCACGATTTATGGGGAAGCGCATATGTTCCGGTGCGGCGTGACTACCGCTGTGGATGCGGGAACCTGCGGCTGCCGCGATTTCTGGTACTTTAAGGAGAAGTTTATTGATCCGTCGAAGCTTAGAATCTTTGCCTTTGTCAATATTGCGGAGGGAGGAATGGTGGATTTTCCGTCGGAACAGAATCCGTCGGAGTTTCGGCCCTATACTGCCGCGGCGATTGCGAAGGAAGCGGACTGCGTGGTGGGAATCAAGACGGCCCACTACTGGGTGGGGGTTCCGTTTGACGTGGAGCACCCGGCATGGGCTTCCGTGGACAGCACGATTTTGGCGGGGGAGCTGTGCGGCAAACCGGTAATGGTGGATTTTCAGCCGAATCTGCCGGAGAGGACTTATGAGGAACTGGTGCTTAAGAAATTGCGAAAAGGGGATATTCACACCCATGTCTATGCCCAGCAGTTTCCGATTGTGGACGATCAGGGGAAGGTGAACGACTATCTGTTCGAAGCAAGGCGCCGGGGTGTGATCTTCGATCTTGGAAATGGCGCGGGTAGCTTCTGGTTTCGAAATGCAGTGCCGTCCTACGAGCAGGGATTCTATCCGGACACCATTTCCACGGATCTCTATGCGGATAATATGAACGGTCCCGTCTTCAATCTGCTGCATATCATGTCGAAGTACTTAGCGATTGGTATGCCGCTGGAAGAAGTATTATACAGGACGACAAAACGTCCTGCTGAAATTATCGGTCATCCGGAACTTGGGGATCTGGCGGCTGGCCGGGAAGCGGATATCGCTGTTTTAAAAGTACAGAAAGGGGAATTCCAGTTTGCCGACAGTGGCAACGCGTCTCTGCCGGGGACATCAAGACTGGAATGTCTGCTGACCGTGAGAAACGGGGAGATTGTCTACAATCCGATGGCAATGGGGATGCCATACTGGAAAGAGGCCGGGGAACCTTATTGGCGGTCTCCCGGGGTACTGCCTTAGGGCGTGCTGATGGCGGGAGAAATTTTCAAACAGGCCCTAAATTGCCGCCGATAGAAGAAAGAAAATAAAAGCCGTATGGGTAAAGGAGTATGTCGTGATTATAAATACGAAAGAGCAGATAATCGAGCTTACAAAACAATGGAAGGGTGAGAGACTGGAGGATGGCCGGCCGAAGGTCCCGGATCACGATCTGGAAAAATTGCGCCATATGACGTTAGAGGAGATTTGGCTTCCTTTGTATGTGAAAGGATATCAATTTCAATATGAAGGAGGTTTAAGATACCTGCATGAAGGGAAAAAACTGGTTGGGCGTGCGGTTACCTGCACGTTTATGCCTACGAGGCCGGATCTTTTTGAGGTTGTGAAGGAGAAGGGGGACCAGCATGGATGGGAGGGAACCTGCAACCAGTGGGTGGTGGATAATCTGGTGGAGGGAGACGTGGTTGTCGCGGACATGTTTGACAAAGTCTACAACGGAACCTTTGCCGGTGGAAATTTAACCACAGCAATCAATGTGAGAACGAAAAATGGAGGCGCTGTCATCTGGGGCGGGGTCCGCGATATCGAGCAGATGAGGAAAATCGACACACAGGTATATTTTAGGGGAATCCATCCCACTCCCATCAGAGAATGTGTGATGACCGGCTACAATATGGCCTGCCGGATCGGAGAAGCAGTGTGCCTGCCGGGGGATGTTGTGATGGGAACGCCCAGCGGGGTTCTGTTTATCCCCAGCTTCTGTGTGGCCGACGTTATCAACAGCGCGGAGAAGACACACGCAAAGGATATCTTTGGATTCGCAATGTTGGAAGAGGGCATCTACACGACTGCGGAGATCGACAATTCTGTCTGGACGACGGAAATGCTGGACCGTTTAGACCGTTTTATCCGGGAGGATGAGCGGTGCCGGATGTACCGGGAGCTGGACTGGTCGTTAGAGCGGGAGGCAGCCGAGGGGGAGCCGGAAGCATTAAAAGAGATATTAAAGACCTGCCTTGTCTGAGAGGCATCCATGTTTGATCGGCTTGAAAAGCTGGTTTCTTATCATGAAAATGATGGAGAAACCGGCTTTTTATTTACCCTTGGATGCTTGACAAGGATATGGGATGGTGCTATGCTCATATCAGAATTGTTGCAAGTGCAATAATTACATATGCAACAATATAGAACTCAGACATATACTAAATCAACGACCGGTGGAGGAGATCTCATGTTTCAACGATTTTATGGTTATGCAAAAGATTACCGCAAATATGGATTTTTAAGCTGTATCTGTGTGGCGCTGGAAGTGATGGCGGAGCTGGTGATTCCACTGGTGATGGCCGACATTATTGATGTGGGTGTGGCGAACGGCGATAAGGAATATATTCTGCGAAAGGGTGCGGAGATGTGCCTGCTGGCGCTGATTGCACTGGGGCTGGGGGCGATGTATTCCAGGCTGGCGGCGCTGTGCGGTATGGGGCTGGGCAGTGAGCTGAGAAAGGCGGAGTACCAAAAGATCCAGAGTTTTTCCTTTGCCAATGTAGATCATTTCAGCACATCGTCGCTGGTGACCAGACTGACAAGCGACATTACCGTGATTCAGAACGCGGTGACCACGGGAATCCGGCCGGTAGTGCGGGCGCCTGTGATGATGGTGACGGCCTTATTCCTTTCCTTTTCCATCAACTGGAAGCTGGCGCTTATTTTTCTTGTGGCGATTCCGGTTCTGGGAAGCTGCCTGTATTACATTATCTCCCACGTGAGGCCGCTGTATTCCAGGATGCAGGTGGCTATCGATATGGTAAACCGGATTGTGCAGGAGAACCTGACAGCGATCCGGGCGGTAAAGGCTTATGTCAGGGAAGATTACGAGATGGAGAAGTTCGAGGAAGTGAATACAGAGCTTCAGACCGTGTCGGAACGGGCCTTTGGAACCGCCTGTCTGAATATGCCGGCCATGCAGTACGTGATGTATGGAACGATTCTTGCGATTCTGTGGTTTGGCGGAAATTTAATCTTTATCGGCGGGATGCAGGTCGGCGAACTGACCGGATTTTTGAGTTACGTCCTGCAGATTTTAAATTCCCTGATGATGATCTCCAATGTATTTATGATGCTGACCCGTTCCATGGCTTCCGGCCGGCGGATTCTGGAGGTGCTGGATGAGACTATTGAGATTGAGGATGAAAGCACAGAACCGCTGGAGGTAGAGCGGGGGGAGGTTACATTTGAGCATGTGTATTTTAAATATAGAAAGGATGCGGAGGAGTTTGTGCTGTCGGATGTGTCCTTCCACCTGCTTCCGGGGCAGACCGTAGGTATCATCGGCGGTACCGGTTCGGCGAAGACGACGCTGGTGCAGTTGATTCCGAGGCTTTATGAGGCCACGGAGGGGACCGTGTATATCGACGGGAAACCGGTGCGGGAGTATCCGCTGGAGCATCTGAGGGATGCGGTGGCGGTTGTGCTCCAGAAGAATACACTGTTTTCCGGGACCATCGAGGAAAATCTAAAGTGGGGCAAAGAAGATGCCACTCTGGAAGAGATGAAGATGGCCTGTGAGATTGCCGGAGCGGATGAGTTTGTGGAACATTTCCCGCTTGGGTATCAGACGGTGCTGGAGCAGGGAGGAGTCAACTTGTCAGGCGGTCAGAAACAGAGACTGTGTATCGCGCGGGCTATCTTAAAATCGCCGAAGGTTCTGATTCTGGATGATTCCACCAGCGCCGTGGATACTGCCACCGAGGCGAAAATCCGGGAGGGGCTGGCTGTTAATTTAAAGGATACCACGAAGATCATCATTGCCCAGCGGATTACTTCTGTGCTGCATGCGGACCAGATTATCATTATGGAGGATGGGAAAGTTCATGCCATCGGAAACCATGAGTCATTGCTTCAGTCTGATTCCATTTATCAGGAGATTTATTACTCCCAGCAGGAAGGGGTGGGATTATAATGGCAAGGTATATTGGATACAAAAAACCAAAGAATACAAAAAAGACATTGTTCCGCCTGATTGCCTATATGGGACATTATAAATTTTCGATGCTGATTGTCGGGATGCTGGTGGTGATCGGCAGTCTGGCCGGGGTTATGGGAACTTATATGCTGAAGCCCATTATCAACCAGTATATCATTCCGCGGGATATCCCGGGACTGATTGGCGCGATTGCACTTCTTGGAGGAATTTATCTGGCCGGGGCAACCGCTACGCTTTTATACAACCGACTGATGGTGAAGACATCCCAAAAAATCGTAAAAGAAATTCGAAAAGATTTATTTAATCACACGCAGACGCTGCCGTTGTCGTATTTTGACTCCCATACACATGGGGATTTGATGAGCCATTTCACCAACGATGTGGATACGGTTGCGGAGGCGCTCAACAACAGTTTTACTTTGCTGATTCAGAGCACGATCACAACAGTGGGAACGCTGGTGATGATTGTGGTGCTGAATTTCAGGTTGTCGCTGATTGTACTTTGCTGTATGGGTTTCATGTTCCTGTTTATTCGGTTTAATGGAAGACGCAGCCGGAAATATTATACCGAGCAGCAGAAATATCTGGGCAGTATCAACGGATTTATCGAGGAAATGGTGGCCGGCCAGAAAGTTGAGAAAGTATTTAACCATGAGAAAAAAGACTTTGAGGAATTCTGTAAACGCAATGAGAAGCTGAGAATGGCTTCCACCAACGCGTTGGCATACTCGGGGCTGATGGTGCCGGTGGTGGTGAGTATCTCCTATTTAAACTATGCGATCTCTGCCTGTGTGGGCGGCCTGTTTACACTGGCGGGACTGATGGATATCGGAAGCCTGGCTTCCTACCTGGTGTATGTGCGCCAGAGCGCCATGCCGATTAACCAGTGTACCCAGCAGGTCAATTTCATCCTGGCGGCATTGTCGGGAGCGGAGCGGATCTTTGAAATGATGGATGAGGAGCCGGAAGTAGATGAGGGTACCATCACACTCTGCCGTGTCAGAAAAGCGGAGGACGGATCGCTGGTGGAATGTGAAGAGCGCAGCGGCTTGTGGGCTTGGAAGGACAGCGCTAAGGAGTCGGGCGGCCAGCTGACACCGCTGACCGGCGACGTGCGGTTTCATGACGTGGTGTTTGGATATACCATGTCTGCGCAAAGCGCAGCCAGTCCGAAGGGCGCGGCGTACCCCGCTTTATCGGGTATGAATGACGGGATGCCCCATGGGCATACGCCGAAAAAGACGATATTAAACGGCATCAGCCTGTACGCGAAGCCGGGACAGAAAATAGCATTTGTCGGTTCCACCGGGGCCGGGAAGACCACGATTATCAACCTGATTAACCGTTTTTATGAGATCCAGGAAGGCGTGATAACCTACGACGGAATTGATATCACGAAGATCAGGAAAGCGGATCTGCGGCGGTCTCTGGGGTTTGTGCTTCAGGATACCCATCTGTTTACCGGGACGATTGAGGACAATATTCGTTTCGGACGGCTGAATGCCACCATGGAAGAGGTGGTGGAGGCGGCAAAAATAGCCAATGCCCACTCCTTTATCCGAAGACTGCCGGACGGATATAAGACAAAGCTGTCCGGCGACGGTTCCAATTTATCCCAGGGACAGAGACAGCTTCTGGCGATTGCGCGGGCGGCTGTGGCATCGCCGCCGGTGCTGGTGCTGGATGAGGCCACCAGTTCCATTGACACGCGGACAGAACGGCTGATTGAGAAAGGAATGGATGCGCTGATGCAGAACCGGACCGTATTTGTCATCGCCCACCGTCTGTCTACCGTGCGCAATTCCAAGGCAATTATGGTGCTGGAACAAGGGCAGATCATAGAGCGGGGCAGCCATGACGAGCTGCTGGAGCAGAAAGGCCGGTATTACCGGCTGTATACGGGACAGTTTGAACTGGATTAGTCAAGTGTAACAGTTCAGACGGCCCCATCTTCTTGACCGAAAAAGCCGGTCAAGAAGCATCGGATGTCCATCCGATGTGAAAATGGATGCAGAAAGGTGCTTACAAGCAAGCTTGACGCACCTTCCTGTATCCATTTTCCGCCGTCTGAACTGTTACAGGCAAGTAGAGAAAGGAGCAGGATTTCTGCATGAATAAGAGACAACTGATTAGAGATACCATGTTTCGCGTGGAAATGATGCGCAAGCGCAGGCTTCATCCGGTGTGGACGAAGATGGGGCTGATTGCCGGCCAGCCCCGGGTGCTGTTTCAGCTGAGCCAGAAGGACCGTATCACCCAGAAGGAGCTTTCCGATGCCTGCTGTATCGAACCTACCACGCTGTCGCGGGCGCTGGACCGGCTGGAGGCCATGGGCTATATCACCCGCAATGACAATCCGGACTGCCGCAGGTCGTTCCTGATCGAGATTACCGGGGAGGGTCGTTCTATGGCAGAGCAGGTATATCAGACCTTCACGGAGGTGGAGGTACAGATGATGCAGGGTTTCACGGAGGAAGAGATGGATGTTCTGGAGGGAATGCTGGAACGGATCTACGATAATTTAAAATAACAGGAAGCATAAAAACCTGCCGGACCAGGTTATCTTGGAATCCGGCAGGTTTTTGATAGAGCAAATGTTAATTAATTAATAAATTGACAAACGGGAAAAAGATGTGTTAAAATGTGGATAACAGATAAAAAAATTGTGTGGGAGGTGGAAAAGCGTGGAAGAAGATTATGGTGGAAAAGGGCTGCGCCAGGTAATCCGGGAGATATTTGGGACCGATCAGGTGAATGAACTCCGGGAGATCGCCAGGAAGGCCAAAAGCTATGACAGGATTATGAGCAGACAGCATCCGGTCAACGTCCGGGGGGCCGGGCGCCGGAGCAGGTTTACGGACGAGGATGTGGACCTGATGATTGAACTGTATCATCAGGGGAAGACGGTTCAGTTTCTGGCGGAACATTTTGACACCAGCCGGCAGACGATTTATAAGTATCTGGCGGCAGAGAAACGTTTCCTGGAAGATCCGTTTATCACCATGCGGATGCATTTCCTCTATGAAGATCAGGTATGCACAGTGATTGACGTTGATTTTATGCATAAAAAGATTTATATACGGAATAAGACGAAGGATATTCTGCATCGGGCCTTCGGCGTGCTGGAAGAACCGACATGGGAAGACTTTGAGGACTTCCTGGAGAGCCGGTGTTTTCCAAGAAGCCGGGCAAATTTAAAGAATATCTTGAAAGATATCGGGGTTTCGAACTATGACCCGCTTCAGATTATCGAGAAGACGGGGGGACGGATGGCCGAAGACCACCAGTGGATACAGATATTTTATAAAGACGATTTAGTCAGGAGGTGACTTTGTGGAGACCGTGAATCTGGATAATTTGAAATTGCTTGATACCGCAGGACATTCCTCCAAGGGGAATCAGTTGAAGTGGAGGCAGGGAGAGATCTGGTATAAGGCAGATCATATGGGATATGAGGGGCTGGCGGAGGTTGTGGTTTCCCGTCTGCTTCTCCAGTCGTCGGCCGGGAACTTTGTGCACTATGACCCGGTTCTGATCCAGTATGGCGGGCGGGAATACCGGGGCTGCCAGAGCCGGAATTTTCTAAAGCCTGACGAAGAACTGATCACCGTGGACCGCCTGTTTCGTCTGTATACCGGGCGGAGTATCACCAAAGAATTAGGGGCGATCCCTTCCATTCGGGACCGCATTGTGTATCTGGTGGAAAATGTAATTGAGTTCACCGGGCTTACTACCTTTGGCCAATATTTGACGACTGCCTTGGAACTGGATGCATTTTTTCTGAACGAGGACCGCCATACCAATAACATCGCGGTGCTACGGTGCGCTGCGGATGGCAAGTACCGTCTCTGTCCATATTTCGATCACGGTTTGTCTCTATATTCGGATATGACTACGGATTTTGGGTTGGACCGGTCACTGATTGACTGCCGGAAGAGGGTGGAAGCGAAGCCGTTTAGCAGGGATTTTGATGAGCAGATGGATGAGGTGGAATCACTGTATGGGAATCAGCTTACCTTTCATTTTGGCTCAAAGGACATACGCAGAGAACTGAAACTGCTGGGGGGAATCTATGAGGAGCCGGTTCTTTTTCGGGTGGGAGAGGTGTTGTACCAGCAGAAGCATAAATATAGGTATTTCTGGCATAAGATACAGTAATAACGTTTATGGATGTAGACGATGCTGAATTATATATGGGCTTTTATGATGCTTGTGGGAATTCTGTGGGGGGCTTTTCATGGGAACATCGGAGCAGTGACCCAGGGGGCGTTAAACTCGGCGGGTGAGGCGGTTACACTGTGTATCACCATGCTGGGTGTGATGTCATTGTGGACGGGAGTTCTGGAGGTGGGCCAGCGGGCCGGTTTGATTGAACAGCTTTCCAGGCGGATGAAACCGATCCTGCATTTTTTGTTTCCCAGGATTCCCGAGGACCATCCGGCCAACGAACATATCGCCACCAATATGATTGCCAATATCCTGGGGCTGGGCTGGGCGGCCACACCTGCGGGTCTGCGGGCCATGGACGCGCTTAAGGATCTGGAGGAGGAGCGGCGGGCAGGAAACCGGCGCCATGTGGAGAAAGGAACGGCCAGCAATGAGATGTGTACGTTTTTGATTATCAACATCTCCTCCTTACAGCTGATTCCCATCAACATGATTGCTTACCGCAGCCAGTATGGAAGCGTCAGCCCCACCGCTATCGTCGGACCGGCGTTGATTGCAACGCTGATCTCCACGGTGGTAGGGGTTATTTTTGTAAAATTGATGGACAGATAAGAAAAAGCCCTCTTTATAAGAGAGCTTTTTCCCATTCGCCTTCTTTAAAACCAATCAGTACAAAATCATCGCCGATAATCAGCGGCCGTTTCACCAGCATCCCATCGGTGGACAGAATCTCAAACTGTTCTTCCTCACTCATGCCCGGCAGCTTGTCCTTTAACTGGAGATCTTTATACACAAGACCGCTGGTATTAAAGAATTTTTTAAGCGGCTGGCCGCTTTTGACATGCCATTCTTTTAGTTCAGCTGCATTGGGGTTCTGTTCTTTGATGTGGCGGTCTTCATAGGACACACCGTGGTCATCCAGCCATTTCTTAGCTTTCTGGCAGGTAGTGCATTTTGGATATTCTAAAAAAAGTACATTCATCGTCTCTCTCCTTATCATATTGAAAATCCTTCTATTCTATTATTTTATAACATGTCATGGGAAAAGAAAAGCGGCAATATATTAGAAGTAAGAATAAAAAAGGACTGCTCATATCCCATGAAACTGATTCTGTATCTTTCGGATTATATGATTCCCATTATTATTTTTTATATTATCGGTTTTGGACTGCTCTGCAAACGGCCTGTATATGATGATTTCGTGGAAGGAGCCAAGGAAGGCGCCAGGACTGTGGTGGGCATCATGCCGACGCTGATCGGCTTAATGGTAGCCGTGGGCGTGCTGCGCGCCTCCGGTTTTCTGGATGCGCTCGCCGCGTTTCTCGGTCAATGGACGGGCCATATCGGTTTCCCGTCGGAACTGGTGCCTGTTACTCTGGTGAAAATGTTCTCCTCCAGCGCGGCCACGGGTCTGGCCCTTGACATATTCAAGCGGTTTGGAACGGATTCCTACTATGGATTAATCACGTCCATCATGCTCAGCTGCACCGAAACCATCTTCTACACCATGAGTGTCTACTTCATGACGGCCCGGGTAAAAAAGACCCGCTATACACTGGCCGGCGCTCTTGTCACTACGTTAAGCGGTATTATTGTCAGTGTCATTTTGGCCGGTATTATGGCTGGAAAGTAAGCATTTATCAGGGTTTGCGGCCTGTTCACAAAAAAGTAAAAATTTTTACGCTTCCTTACGTTTCCCTTGCTTCGGTTGACCTTGGAGTAACTCCAGGGTGTAAAGTAACGGTGTCAACAAGAACAACAGACATGGTTGACCAGATTGAAAGGAGAAACGTATATGAAAAAACAGACAAGATTATGGATGGTTCCGTGCGCAGCAGCTGCATTTACCATGGGCATGTCTATGATGTCTTTTGCAGCAACTGGATGGCAGGAAGAGGGCGGCACCTGGAAATACTATGACAACGGTGGCAGCCTGGTGACAGATGCTTGGAAGAAATCAGGAAACAGCATGTTCTACTTAGACTCCAATGGTGAGATGGCAAAGAGCCAGTTAGTAGACTATGATGGCAATTACTACTATGTAAATTCTTCTGGTGCGATGGTAACAAACCAGTGGAGAGAGATTGCAAATGAGGATGACTACGAAGAGGAAGCGCCGGAATCTTACTGGTACTACTTCCAGTCCAACGGCAGAGCTTACAAGGCAAGCGATTCCGGAAACACCAGCTTCAAATCCATCAAGAAAGCAGATGGTACGACTAAGAAGTATGCATTTGACGCAGAAGGAAGAATGCTGTTTGGCTGGGTTGGTGAGAACTCTGAGCGTATTACCGGTGAGGACGCATGGAAAAGCGGCGTGTTCTACTGCGGAGATTCCAACGACGGTGCGCAGCTAAACAATACCTGGGCAGAGCTTGATGTTGTGGACGATGAAATAGACAAAATTGACTTTAATGATAAACACTGGTTCTATTTCCAGTCTAACGGTAAGAAAGTAAAAGATGCCTTGAAGACGATTAACGGAAGAAAATACCAGTTTGACGAGAATGGTGCGGCAGAGTATGACTGGTATGAAAGAGAACTTGCTTCTACCTCAACAGCATCTGGTTCTACTGCAAACATTTACTACAATGACCAGGATCAGCGCTGGCAGGCAAAGGGCTGGTTCAACGTAATTCCAGGCCCTAATGTAGATGAAGAGGCATATGAGAACGGTGATGCACACTGGTTCTACGCACAGAATGACGGTACTTTAATCAAGAGCCAGATCAAGAGCATCAACGGACAGAGATACGCGTTCAACGAGAAGGGTATGATGCTGAACGGACTTTACAAGCTGACCTTCGATTCTGAAAACAAGATTGATACTTATGAGAAGATTGAGGAATTTTCCGATATGCCAGGCGAGGATGATGCAAGTTCTGTTTACTACTTCGGAACCTCTCCAAAAGAGGGTGCAATGGCGCTTGGAACTACCACCATCGAGATTGACGGTGAGAAATATTCTTACAACTTCAAGAAATCCGGTGAAAACAAGGGTGCCGGTATCGATGGCATCTCCAGCGACATGATTCACGTAAAGGGCAGAATCTTAAAGGCAGATAAAGACGTGAGATACGAAGTAAAAGAATACAAAGATAAAGAGTACCTGGTAAATACCTCCGGTAAGATCCAGAAAAACAGAAAGAACTTAAAGGATGCTGATGATAAATATTACAGCACCAACGCAGCCGGCGAAGTGATCTACGAAGGCTACGAAAAACAGAAGTAATTATTTATCACTCATAATAGATAATTAACACACTCTTCTTTAAAAATAGGGGCGCTGCCGGCCGGCAGCGCCCCTATTAATGAATATTAATGAAGAAGCGGAATATAAATTTCCAGATAAAAGATAAAACTTCCGTCCTGCATTCCATGCATAATATAATCAGAAATAACAAGATCACCGGCAGTTAACTGCTGTTCTTTCCCCCAGGCGATCATCTTTTGAACCATCTCCCGGTCCGGAATGCGGCTCGGTGATTCCACAATTGTATAGAGACATTGCGGCGTCTCTGTCTTTTGATAGCGTTCCAGATCAAAAGAAAAAGAAAGACTTTCCGTCAGTTCGTCGTATAGTAGCAGGGAGGATTTCTGGAATTCCAGTGTCCCGCTCTCAGTTCCCGCGGTGCTGCGGTAGGTGTCGTAGGTATAAAGCATATCGAATCCCGGCTCCTTCTGGGATTTGCAAAACCATGCAAGCACGCTGTCCTGTGGTGAATCGCAGGTTTCGATCACATAGGCATTTGGGAAATTTTTAACAGATACCCGGTTTAAGTTCCGCTCGATCTTCTGGCATTCCTCCTGAAATAAATGCAGCCGCACCAATGCCTGCTGGTGCTTTAATATTTCTTCTTTTTCAGCTTCAATCTGCTGTTTTGTAATCTTGGCGGAAGTTTTAAATGAATTGTCATCCGACCACAGGCTTTCAATTTCCTCCAGTCCAATATTCATCTTTCGGTGGTAGAAAATGCTGGACAAAGTAAAAATATCATCCTCAGTAAAATACCGATAACCATTTTCTTTCTTTCGTACGGAGATAATCCCTTTCTTTTCATAAAAGCGGAGCGTATCCCGGCTGACACCAATCATGGCAGCGACGTCTCCGATGAGATATTCTTTCTTATTCATGAAAATCGTACCTTTCTAACTAAATTGCCCACACCCTATTTAAAACACACAATTTCGCAAAGGTCAATCGCTGGGGAGAAATCGGAAGAAAAGAGTAATAATTGTCAGAAAATTGTTAAGAATTTTATAAGGATTTTATAGGTTGTCTTGTTTGATAAAATCATGTATAATCGTAAGGAAACTTCAACATCGTATGGATGATTGCAGGAAAGGAATAAAAGTGGATCGTTATATCACGTTGAACGAAGCGCTGGTGGACTTATTTCACGATATCATGGATATCGAGGAGAAAGCCATCATCACCCAGGAGTTCAAAGACATTACCAACAATGACATGCACGTCATAGAAGCAATCGGACTTGGAGAACCCAAGAACATGTCTTCCATAGCCAGAGAACTTTCGGTTACGGTGGGAACATTGACGATTGCCATGAACAGTCTTGTCAAAAAAGGCTATGTCATCCGGGAGCGCGGGATAGAAGACCGGCGTGTGGTCTATATTTCCCTTTCAGACAAGGGCAGGATTGCCTATGAGCATCACGCCAGATTCCATGAAGCCATGATCGAAGGCATCAAAGAAGAACTGACACAGGAAGAGTTGGAAGTTTTGATAAAAACGCTTACGAAACTCAATCATTGGTTTCGAAGCTTTCAGGAGAACTAAAGGAGGCATTATTTTTTATGAAGAAAATTGCGATGTGTTTAGTGGGAGCCATGACGGTGTTATCGTTAGCCGCATGTACTCCAACAGCGCCAAAGGAGACTAAAGCCCAGCCCATAGAGACAGCTGAGACAAAGGACGGAAGAGCAGAGAAGGTACCGGACCCCAACGCACCGGAGCTGGATCTTGTATCCATATATTCCGGCAATGATGACGCAACAGGACTTGTTGTCAACATGGAAGGGATTGAGGAACTGGATGCACAGCATATTGTGGATCTGCTGGCTACAGCCGGCGTTTTGGAAGAGGGAACCGTGGTGAACTCTTTTGAGGTAGAAGGCGGCGAGAAGGCAGGCCCTGGTGTGGAAGTGACAGAGGGAGCAGGCGGTGAGAGAATCGGTACGCTGGATTTATCCAAGGTGCCGGAGAGCGGAACTGCCGGAGAACAGGTGATCCTGGGCTCCATCGGCAATACCTTTATCGAGAGTTTCGAACTTGACAAGTTAAAACTTTTGGTTAATGGAGAGAACTATTCCAGCGGACATATTGAGCATGGCGATGAGGATTATCTGACCTTTATCAGCGACTACGAGAAATTTAAAAACTAACATAAAAACAACCGCGGCCCAATCAAAAGCCGCGGTTGTTTTTATGTTGATCGATCCTCTATGGACTCTCTATTAATTTGCCATATCATAAGTCAGCAGCCATGTCTTGAAGTACGGCTCGATGACAGTAAATGGCGCTGGCCCCATATCCAGCAAAAAGGTATGGAAATCCAACAAGTCAAAATTTTTCTTCAATGTCGTCTGCGCCAGATTTCTCATATTCACAATCTCCAGATACCCCACATAATATTCCAGGTAGTTGGTAGGATTGGCAACCAAAGTGGAGTAAAGTTCTTCCACAATGTTTGTTCCCTTTAAATTGTAGTACTCTCCGAGATACTCAGCAACCTGCTCCTTCGTCCATCCATAATAATTGATATAAATATCCAATACCGCGTGCAGTCCCAAGCTGCAGGAAGCGTTGCGTGCCAGTACCTCGGCTAAATTGGAATCCATGGATTTATCCAGGGAGTAGGAATAGTTCTCCACATAAAAGGCCCAGCCCTCGCTGTAACTGGAGAAGGAGAGAACCTTGCGCAGGTCATCCTTGCACTTGCTTGAGAAGTACACGGTCTGATACAGATGCCCCGGATATCCCTCGTGAGCCAGCGTCTGGAACAGTTCTGCGTTGGCGGACGCCGTTCCGCCGTTGATATAGATTGTATTATTCTGGTAACGGTCAATCGGAGGCGTCAAATAAAAGGCGGGGCTTAACACGCTCTCCAGCGCCTCCGGCACATATTTAATCGTATAAGAACACTCCGGCAGAGCTGGAAAATCCGTCTGAATCTGTCTGGTCAGGCTGTCAAGAATCTGGGCCGGTTCCTCCTGCACGCCAGGACTGTCAGTCAGCTGGTCCATGACATCCGGGTGATCCTTCAAAATCTTTGACATGGCAATCAGATCCGAATCCATCTGGTTCTCAATCGCATCCTTCAAGTCGTCAACTGTCTCATAGGTAGTGCCGGTGGAGGAATGTACCAGATATTCGTAATATTCCTTCCCCTTCGGAAAATAGCACATCCCCTGGTCATTGGTACCGGTCCCCTTTAATTCCTTTAACCCGTCAACGAGGAGCTGATAAGCAGGAATAAAGTCCTCACCGAGCACCTGTAAATTCCTGGCCGTATAGGCATCTAGTTCTTCCTGTGTCAAACCCGGCACCGAAGCCAGGCGCTCCGTAAATGTCTCCGACAAAAAGCTGCGCTCAGGCGTCAGCAGATAACCTTCGCAGGATTTCATAATCCCGTCGATCCATGTATCCGACATGGATAAACCTGCATCGGCCCGCTCTTTTTCAAAAGCGAGTATCTGGCTGTAATACTCATCCGTTTGTGCTAATAATCCCAGATAATCTTCCACATCCTGTTTGTCATAAAAGACATACTCAGACAACAGAACCGGGAGCTGTGCCTGAATTCCAATGGTGGGTCCCAGCGGCTGGTAGTAAAGCTCCATCCCTTCGGAGGCCAGTTCAGTATCATAGGAGGAGGCAAGAATCCGGTAAGTGACCTGCTGTTCGTCGGTGAGCTGATCTACCGGAATGGCCTCCAGCGCGGCCTTTTCTTCTTTCATTTCCTGCATCTGCTGTCTCATATATTCCGATGAAAACTCCCCGAAACCGATAGGGCACTTCTTGATTCCATAGGCTTTTGGGTCGGCCAGCGTATAATGCAGGTCCAGAGATGACTGGGTGACGCGCTGTTCAAACAGATTGCTGCAAAATTCTTCAAATGTTTTCTGGGCATCCAGTGCTTCCTTTTTATATACTTCATAGTCCTGCGAAAATGTGGTCTCTGTGCTCTGTTCGTCATCGGGCAAAATGCCGCCACGGGTACAGCCGGTAATGAGAAAGACAGCCAGCAGGAGCGCGACGATTCTTCTGTATGAATGCCATTTATTAGGGTTCATATGCAAATCCTCCAGTTCATATTATAGATTATATTCCTGGTAAAAACAACTATTCCAAAATCTTAATTGATTCCGGCTCTGCCGGCCATTTTATTACCACATAATGCTATTTCACGATTGTAAAAAATATATAATGAGATATAATATAAGTATATTATAAAATGGGGAAAGGTATTGGTGAAATGGACAAGGAGGAAAAGAGTATACATTATCCGTACATAGTATTTAAAATAGCCGGTGATGTATACTGTATTAGCAGCAAACATATTTCGACACTGGAGCAGATGCCGGAATATAGTAAGATGCCCGCTGTTCCCGCAAATGTGATGGGAATGTTTCAGTATCGTGACAGCGCCATACAGCTGTTGGATTTAAGGACAACTTTGGGAATGAAATCCACGGCTCAGGAGTATGAAGAATTTTCAGCCATGATTGATTTGCGGAAACAGGATCATATCCACTGGGTACAGGAACTGGAGAGGACATCTATCCTGGAGGAACCTTTTGTATTGGGAAGGAATCCTCATGAGTGTGCATTTGGCAGGTGGTACGACAGTTTTCAGACGGACAACTATACGGTCGCGCTCCACTTGAAAAGTATAGATGAACCTCATAAGCAGCTGCACGCGGCGGCGGATGAGATAGATAAACTTCAGCAAAACCCAAAGTCACAGGAACGGGATGAAGCCATAAAGGCCATTGTAGAGCGGGTCAAGGGAGAACACATGCCCACCGTTCTATCACTCTTAGAAGAGATGAAGGAAGTCTTCCGCACAATGGTTTACCGGGAGATGGTCCTTCTTCTGGATGGAACAAAGTGGGGAATTGTAGTCGATGAGGTGATCGCGGTCGATGATCTGGAAACCATCGAGTGGAAGGAAATGAAAGCGATGCAGGATGAAGCCGCTTATTATATCGGCGGTGTCAAACAAAGTGATAAGGTGAAGGGAATCATCTTTGAAGTAAATGTGGACACCCTGTTTCAGGAACTGAAAATTCTGGATGAGAAATTACAATAATAAATAGTTATATCATATAAAAAGTCCGAGTGCTCAAGAAAAAAAGAGATCGGACTTTTTTCTGTTATCTTACGCCAGTCCTGTCTTGACAAACCAGGATCTTATCATTAAACTAAAAGCTATATCATAAAGCCGCGTAGAACAGGTTTGTGAGCAGAAGAGGAATAAAAGAGAAGAGGACAAAACATGTGTAAAGATTGTAGAAAGCCATATTATATTACTACGGCGATTGCTTATACATCGGGCAAGCCACATATCGGCAATACCTATGAGGCTATTTTGGCCGACAGTATCGCCCGCTATAAGAGGGAGCAGGGGTTTGATGTATTCTTTCAGACCGGCACGGACGAGCATGGGCAGAAGATTGAGTTAAAAGCCAAGGAGGCCGGTATTACACCACAGGAGTTTGTGGATGGGGTGGCCGCACAGATCAAAGGCATCTGGGATCTGATGAACACCTCCTATGATAAATTTATCCGTACCACCGATGCGGACCACGAGGCCCAGGTGCAGAAGATCTTCAAAAAATTGTATGACCAGGGTGATATCTATAAGGGATACTATGAGGGGCTTTACTGTACTCCGTGTGAGGCATTCTTTACCGAATCCCAGCTTGCCGATGGGAAATGTCCTGACTGCGGGCGGGAAGTACAGCCGGCAAGGGAGGAAGCATATTTCTTCAAGATGAGTAAGTATGCAGACCGTTTGATCCAGCATATCAACGAACACCCGGAATTCATCCAGCCGGTATCCCGCAAGAATGAGATGATGAACAACTTTTTACTTCCGGGCTTACAGGATTTATGTGTATCCAGAACCTCCTTTACCTGGGGCGTGCCGGTCAGTTTTGACCCGAAGCATGTGACCTATGTATGGCTGGACGCGCTGACCAACTATATCACCGGAATCGGCTATGACTGTGACGGCAGCAGCACGGAGCAGTTCGGGAAGCTGTGGCCGGCCGATTTACATTTGATTGGAAAAGACATTATCCGTTTCCATACCATTTACTGGCCCATCTTTTTGATGGCTCTCGATTTACCGCTGCCGAAGCAGGTATTTGGCCATCCGTGGCTGCTGCAGGGCGACGGCAAGATGAGCAAGTCCAAGGGAAATGTCCTCTATGCAGATACTCTGGTTGACTTCTTCGGCGTGGACGCGGTCCGCTATTTTGTTCTCCACGAGATGCCGTTTGACAATGACGGCGTGATCTCCTGGGAGCTGATGGTAGAGAGAATGAATTCCGACCTGGCCAATGTACTGGGCAACTTGGTAAACCGCACCATCTCCATGAGCAACAAATACTTTGGCGGTGTAGTGACCGATTCCAAGGTTGCCGATGAAGTGGATGAAGATTTAAAGGCCGTGGTGCTTGAGGCAGTTAAAAAAGCGGATGAGAAGATGGAGAAGCTTCGTGTGGCCGATGCTATCAGCGAAATCTTCAACATTTTCCGAAGAAGCAACAAATATATCGATGAGACCATGCCGTGGGCGCTGGCTAAAAACGAGGATCAGAAGGGCCGTTTGGAGACCGTGCTTTACAACTTAACGGAAGCCATCACCATCGGCGCTTCCCTGCTGGCATCCTTTATGCCGGATACCTCTGCCAAAATTTTGGCCCAGTTAAATACGAAAAAGCGCACACTGGAGGAGATGAATGCCTTCGGTCTCTATCCATCAGGAAATCAGGTGACCGAGAAGCCGGAGATTCTCTTCGCGCGCATGGATTTAAAAGAAGTGATGGAGAAAGTGGAAGCCATGCAGGCGGCTCAGACAGCCGAAGCGGGAGAAGACGGCAGCGCTGACACGCCTGCCGAAGAAGTGATCGATATCGAGGCGAAACCGGAGATCGAGTATGGCGACTTTGCAAAACTGCAGTTCCAGGTAGGCGAGATCATCGCCTGCGAGGAGGTGCCGAAATCCAAGAAGCTTCTTTGCTCCCAGGTCCGCGTCGGAAGCCAGGTGAAGCAGATTGTCAGCGGAATAAAAGCCCATTACAGTGCAAAAGAGATGGTTGGCAAAAAGGTAATGGTTGTGGTAAACTTAAAACCAGCGAAGCTGGCAGGTGTATTGTCAGAAGGAATGCTTTTGTGTGCGGAGGATGCGGAGGGGAACTTATCCCTGATGACACCGGAGAAACCGATGCCGGCAGGAGCAGAAATCTGTTAATCTCACAGGAATCAGGACTGAGCGGCAGTGACGCCCTCAGTCCTTTTCGCTCATAACGAATAGTAGGAGACTTAGAATGGAACAAAACAAAACGGCGCGCTTTCAGATACTCAGCGGCAACGGTCTAAAGATGATCGCGATTATTACCATGCTGATTGACCATGTGGGCGGTATGATTATTGAACCTGGTATTTTATTAAAATACGATGCCGCTGCGATTATGAACACTCCAAGCCTTGCAAGGTGGATGCAGATTGATATGGTGCTGCGCATGATCGGGCGGGTTGCATTTCCTATTTTCTGTTTTCTGCTGGTGGAAGGATTTCTTCATACCAGAAATGTGAAAAAATACGCACTGCGGCTTCTGGCATTCTGCTTTATCTCCGAGATCCCGTTTAACCTGGGTCTTAGTGGAGCGCTCTTCAATGCCCAGTATCAAAATGTATTTTTTACACTGTTTCTCGGACTGCTGGCGATGATGGGAATCAGGAAGTTCCAGGCATCCGTCTGGAAAAAGGCCCTGGTGTTCGTGGCCTGCTCGGGGGCGGCCGTGCTGCTTCGTACAGATTATGACGCGTTTGGGGTGTTCCTGATCGTTCTGCTTTACCTTCTGCGTGACAATAAGAAGATGCAGACCATACTCGGCTGTATCGGAGTCTGCTGGGAGCTGACGGCGCCGCTGGCATTTATCCCGATTAACATGTACAATGGAACCAGGGGAAAATGGAATCTAAAATATTTATTTTACGCGTTTTACCCGGTGCATATACTGGTGCTCTGGGGAATCCGCACGGTATTGCTGGGTTAGCATTTTAGCATCAGGTAGAGAATAGACGGGAGATATTATGATATTTGACACACATGTGCACTATGATGATAAAGCTTTTGATGAAGACCGGGAGATACTGCTGGAGAGCCTTAAGGATCATGGAATCGAAGCAGTGGTGAACATCGGTGCCAGCATCCGCACCACGAAGAATACGCTGGAACTGATGGAAAAATTCCCGTTTGTATATGGAGCAGTTGGCGTCCATCCAAGCGATACGGGGGAACTTGACGAGCAGCAGATGGACTGGCTGAAAGAGGTTTCCTCCAGGCCGAAGGTTGTGGCAGTTGGGGAGATCGGACTCGACTATTACTGGGACGAGCCGGACCGGGAGATTCAAAAGCACTGGTTTATCCGCCAGATGGAACTTGCCAGGGAGGTAAAGCTTCCGGTGGTCATTCACAGCCGTGACGCGGCGAAGGACACGCTGGATCTCATGAAAGCACAGAAGGCGCAGGAGATTGGCGGCGTCATTCACTGCTTTTCCTACGGTGTGGAGATGGCCAGAGAATATCTGGATATGGGATTTTATCTGGGAATCGGCGGAGTGCTGACCTTCCAGAATGCAAAGAAATTAAAAGAGGTGGTGGCCTATATGCCCATGGAGCAGCTGGTGCTTGAGACAGACTGCCCCTACCTTTCACCGGCGCCGAACCGGGGAAAACGTAACTCTTCCCTGAACCTGCCTTATGTGGTAGAAGCGGTCAGCAGTATCAAAGGGATACCGGCCGATCAGGTGATCGAGATTACCAATCAGAATGCAAAGAGGATGTACAGGCTGGCGTAATATGCGTTAAAGGGCCGGGCAGATGGAGGACAGGAATGGCAAGTTTAGGAAACCCTAAAAATACCATAGAAATCATACAGAAATACGAATTCGCCTTTCAGAAAAAGTTTGGGCAGAATTTTTTGATCGACACTCACGTGCTGGGGAAAATCATCGACGCGGCAGGGGTGACGAAGGAGGATATGGTCTTAGAGATCGGTCCCGGTATCGGTACCATGACCCAGTATCTGGCGGAGAATGCCCGGTCGGTGGTGGCGGTAGAGATTGACAAGAATCTGATTCCGATTCTGGAGGAGACGTTGAAGGATTACGACAATATCACTGTCATCAACGAGGATATCTTAAAGCTGGACATCAATCAGCTGGCGGAAGAATATAATAATGGCAGGCCTATCAAGGTGGTTGCCAATCTTCCTTACTACATCACCACGCCGATTATCATGGGACTGTTTGAGAGCAATGTGCCTATCGATAATATTACGGTTATGGTGCAGAAGGAAGTGGCGGACCGGATGCAGGTGGGACCGGGAAGCAAGGACTATGGGGCTCTGTCCCTGGCGGTTCAGTACTATGCAGAGCCGTATATCGTGGCCAATGTGCCTCCCAACTGTTTCATCCCACGCCCAAACGTGGGGTCCGCAGTGATCCGGCTGACAAGGCATCAGGAGCCGCCGGTACAGGTGAAGGATTCCAGGCTGATGTTTAAGCTGATCCGCGCTTCCTTCAACCAGAGGCGGAAGACGCTGCAGAACGGGCTGAACAACTCGCCGGAGATTTCCTATTCCAAAGAACAGATTATTGCCGCCATCGAAAGCCTTGATGTGTCGCCGACCATAAGAGGGGAAGCGCTGACACTGAAGCAGTTTGCACAGTTATCAAATTATTTATCAGATGTATCCGAATAAGGAGTGATGCCAGATGTCCGATTCACTGATTACGAAGAAAGCTATTGCAAGCGCCTTGAAACAGGTGTGTAAAGAGAAAGCGTTTGACAAGATATCGATTGCGGATATCACGGCGGCCTGCGGGCTGAACCGTCAGACCTTTTATTATCATTTTCAGGATAAGTATGAACTTCTCAGCTGGATTTACTACAATGAGAATTTTTCACTGATCACGGAGGATATCCGTTTTGAGAACTGGAACGAGAAGATTCTTGAGATGCTTCAGATTATGGTGAAGGAAAAAGCCTTTTACATGAATACGCTGAAGGAGCAGGAAAAGACATTTGAAAGCTACCTGTTTGATATGGCCAAAGCGTTGTTTGTGGACGCCCTGGAGCTTTTGGATGTGGACGGTAAGCTGGCCGCTACGGAGAAAGAATTCGACGCGGAGTTCTATGCCTTCGGCATCTGCGGCGTAATCATGTCCTGGGCGGAAAGAGGGATGAAGATTGCGCCTGAGGTGGTTTCCAATCACTTGAAAAGCCTGGCATCCGATACGGGGCAGATTGCCCATATCAGAAACCAGGCTCTTCAGAATATGAATCAGGACAAGTGATTCATAATCCAGCTGATACAGTCTTCTCTTGAGCAGGACGTAATCACCTGAAGCAGGGTATCATACTGGTAGGCGCCCGCTTTTCCGGATGGGTTGAAGCGCAGCAGCATTTCCTGGATATTCCTGGCTGCACGGTCAGGAGACTTTTTCTGGTTTTTTAATAAATGCAATAGTGCGGTTTTCAACATAGACTCCCGCAAATGACTTTCTAAGGACATAATAAGACCTCCTTGCTGAATCTTATTTTAAGAAAAATTTTATAAAATAGCGATAGACAAAATTTGAAATTTGTCTGGTTTTACGACACTCGTCATGGGGTGTCGTTTTTTTTGACATTTGAAAATGCTTGTATAAAGACTTTAACCGGAAATTATGTTAGGATGATTGCATCAGCAGGAAACAGGAAAGACTTAGGAATAACAGAGACATAAAACAGAAGCTGGAATAAAAGTCAGGAACTTGAAAATGAAAACAGAAGGAACATAAAAAGAAAGGATGTCGGTTATGGGAAAGAAATTACGTACATTAGTTAAAGTAGGAGCGGTTGCGGCAGGCGCCGGTGCAGCTGGAAAGATCATCTATGATTCCAGAAAGAAAGCGATGGAGGCGCAGAAGGAAGAGCGTGTTGAGACCGATTTGGCGTCCAGGGATTACCGTGGAAACCAGGCGTATTTTATAGGGGGCGGTTTGGGAAGCATGGCTGGAGCCGCATATCTGATTCGTGACTGCAAGTTTCCGGGAGAGCAGATCACGATTTACGAAGGCATGCATATCCTGGGCGGCAGCAACGATGGAATCGGGACGCCGGAGGGCGGTTTTGTCTGCCGTGGCGGCCGTATGTTAAATGAAGAAACCTACGAGAACTTCTGGGAACTGTTCCGCACCATCCCGTCCTTAGACCAGCCGGGCAGAAGCGTAACCGAGGAGATCTTAAACTTTGACCACGCACACCCCACCTGTGCGAAAGCGCGTCTGGTGGATAAGGATGGCAAGATCCTGGATGTCAAGAGCATGGGCTTTAACCAGAACGACCGCATGGCGCTGTTAAAACTGATGACAACCGATGAGACGAAGCTGGATGACATGACCATCGAGCAATGGTTCTCCGACACGCCTCATTTCTTTGAGACGAATTTCTGGTATATGTGGCAGACCACATTCGCATTCCAGAAGTGGAGCAGCCTGTTTGAGTTCCGCCGCTATATGAACCGGATGATTTTCGAGTTCAGCCGGATCGAGACACTGGAGGGTGTCACCAGAACACCATTAAACCAGTACGACAGTGTGATTCGTCCGCTGGAAGCCTATCTTCGCGGCAAGGGCGTGAAATTTGTCGAGAATTGTACCGTTACGGACATGGATTTTGCGGAGGGTGACGGCATTACCGTGCAGAAGCTGTATCTGAATGACAACGGCGAAGAGAAACAGGTAGTGTTAAAGAGCGGTGATATCTGCATTATGACCAATGCCTGTATGACAGACAGCGCGACTCTGGGCGATCTCCATACCCCGGCTCCCGCCCCGGCGGTCAGGCCGATCTCCGGAGAACTCTGGTCGAAAATTGCGGCCAAAAAGCCGAATCTTGGCAGTCCGGAACCTTTCTTTGGCCATGCAGATGAGACCAACTGGGAGAGCTTCACGGTTACCTGTAAGGGTGACAAACTCTTAAAAGTAATCGAGAACTTTACGGGAAATGTACCTGGCAGCGGCGCGCTGATGACCTTCAAGGATTCCAGCTGGCTGATGAGCAGTGTTGTGGCGGCCCAGCCCCATTTTAGAAACCAGCCCATGGATGAGACCATTTTCTGGGGTTACGGATTATATACGGAGGCAATCGGCGACTATGTGAAAAAACCGATGAAAGACTGTACCGGCGAAGAACTTCTGACCGAGTATCTGCATCACCTCCACCTGGATGAGGAGAAGATTCAGGAACTGATGGCCACAGTCATCAACGTGATTCCATGTTACATGCCATACATTGACGCCCAGTTCCAGCCTCGCAAAATGACAGACCGCCCGGAGGTGATTCCCCAGGGTTCGACAAACTTTGCCATGGCAAGCCAGTTTGTGGAGATTCCGGAGGATATGGTATTTACGGAGGAATATTCCGTGAGAGCGGCACGTCTGGCCGTCTATGGACTGATGGGTGTGGACCGTGAGGTATGTCCGGTCACTCCTTATGCGAAAGATCCGAAGATTTTAATGAAGGCGGTCAAGACAGCATATCGTTAAAGCGGTCAAAACCGTGTGGAATAAAGTTCCATAAAGCAGGAATAAGAAACGCCCGGGTGGAGGGAAGTGCCTTTCACCCGGGCGTTTCACAGTTTTGATTACATGGCTGGTATCGGCTATTCGTCCCCGCTGTCAATTTCACATGCGATACAAAAGTTTTTGATAATCTGTTCCATGCATTGCATCTGCTTTGGCGAAAAGGAATCCATCTGCCGGGAGAGGCGGTCGCGATCAGATTCGTTTGGTGTTCCCAGCAGAATATAATCGGTGCTTACACCCAATGCCTGTGAGACTTTGACAATATTCTCCGCACGCATATTCTTGATTCCTCTTTCCACACAAGCAAAAAACTGATGCGATACATCAGCTTTCTCTGCGGCCTGTTCCTGTGTTAGGTTCAGTTGTTTGCGTCTTGCTGCAATTCTTGCGCCAACTTCAACGCTGAATTGATTTCTCTTTTGTGGTTTCTGCTCCATAGGCATATCTCCCTCAGAATAATATTGCTTATAGAAGTATTTTAGTAACAAATGGTATAATTTAGTATTGCCGATGAAGCTATTGTGGTGTACTATTAGCATATGGACAAAACAAGACGAAATATCGACTTTCATAAGACGAAAACAGGAGGCAGCACCGGATGGCGGAACAGATGAATATGTGGAATTTCTGGATGATAATCGGCTTGATTGCCGGGGTGATGCTTCTCGTGGCGGCCAGCATTATCACATCGTTCAGACATTTGACCTGGCAGAAGCAGCAGAAGTTACAGCGGGAAGCGTGGGAGGAAGAGCAGAAGCGGCAGCAGGAGGAGAGAAAGAAGCAGGAGTACGAGGAAAAGCAGCGGATGAGGGCACAGTTTGGCAATGCTGACTGGCTGAAAAGAGCCGCTGACTGTGTGTGCGGGAGGGAGCAGCCCGCCGATCGAATTGAAATATGGGAGAACCAGATTATCATAGAAACCGGGAAAGAGTATGAGATTTATCCGCTGGAGCAGTTCGGCATCGGAGAAACACTGACAAAAGAAGAGATTTATTGTGCAAATATGGCGCTTTATGATGCGGTCTGCTCAGGAAAACGCCGTCGTTATTATCTGGAAGATCAAGGGCTTCACTGTGAGATAATCCGAATACGATAAAATGCCATCTCAGAACAGAATTCTGGGATGGCATTTTTAAAATCATGAATTATTTAGGCATTTTGGACATGGCAGCTTCATCAGCCACGACGATAACATCATTGTGAAGCTGGAGAATGGAAGCCGGTACATGAGGGGTAATCGGCCCGCACAGCGCGTCATAAAGAATCTGCGCTTTGTCCTCGCCGCTGACAACCATCAGAATTTTTTTGGCGCTCATGATGGTCTGAATTCCCATGGTGTAAGCCTGTCTCGGCACATCGTTAATATCAGCGAAGAAGCGTTTGTTGGCCTCAATGGTGCTCTCCTGTAAGTCAACACAGTGTGTCAGTTTCGGGAACGTGTCTTCCGGCTCGTTGAAACCGATGTGGCCGTTGTGGCCCAGGCCAAGCAGCTGAATGTCAACGCCGCCCATACTCTCGATCACTTTGTCGTAGCGGGAGCATTCCTTTTCGCTGTCCGGCTCGGTTCCATCAGGAACATTGGTGTTGTTTAAATCGATATTGATATGTTTGAACAGATTGTTGTACATGAAATAGTAATAGCTCTGATCATTTTCTTTTGTGAGGCCTTTGTACTCATCCAGGTTCACGGATTTCACTTGTGAGAAATCTAAATCTCCCTTTTCATACCATTCAATCAGCTGCTTATATGTACCGATTGGTGAAGAACCCGTTGCCAGTCCCAGTACGCAGTCAGGTTTTAAAATCACCTGTGCAGAAATAATGTTGGCTGCTTTTCTGCTCATGTCGTTGTAATCCTTAGCTCTGTAAACCCTCATTTTACTACCTCCATATTACTCTGAAAATAATTTTTTTATGAACTCTATGAACAGGATATCATTTTTGTGTCATACTTTCAATGGGTAATTACATAAAATATTAATCGAAGGGGTGATAGCATGTCTAATTATCGGAGATTAATATCCTACATCTATGCTTATGAAGGTGGAATTAAGGGAAAGAACATCGGATTTGCCAAAATTGAGGCAAGGAACGGGCAGTGCAAGATTCAAGTCAGTGTCAAAAAAGTATACGTGGGTAACAACGATATGGGTGTCTATCTGCTGGCTGGAAGCGACCAGATTCTCCTTGGTAAGATATTCATCCGTAACGGGGCCGGAGAGTTCCGTGCCGTCGTATCGGTGGGAAATGTTGAGAATTCGGGCTTTAGTATGGACCAGTGCTACGGTCTGACGATCCACAGTGTGGAGGATTCCTGGCAGGCCTACACAACCATCTGGGATGATGCGGTGACACAGGCGGCGCAGCTGCAGCCGGGAGAGACGGTGGAGCTAGACACAGTGGAGCGTACCGCCCAGCTGGAGCTTGGTGAGGTGACGGCTGAAAGTCTGGAAGTGGAGAGCATGGCCCGGATTCCGGATACCAGCATCTCGGAGGCAGATGTAAATCAGATGGCTCAGGAACGAAGAACTTCCATTGTGGAGGAAATCGAAGCTGAGATTCAGGCCCAGAGCCAGGCCGACGAGCAGGAAGCAAAAGAAATTCAGGAAGCCCAGGAATTAAAGCGGGCCAGGGAAGTACAGCAGATGCAGCGGATACAGGCCATGCAGAATATGCAGAACCGGGAGAACGTACAGACTCCGCGTAAGATGCAGGAACCGCAGAGGAGCCGGCAGGCGGAACAAGTGCAGCGGTTGAAGAATATGCAGCGGGTGGATAATATGCGGCAGAATCTATCGCAGCCACAGGGTGTGCAGCAGCAGCCGCAGCAGAATGCAAGGCAGATACCACCGGCGGAGATTCTAGAGCCCATGATGTCAGATCAGATTCTGCGTCCAAATATGGAATCAGTGCAGAGGAACGCTTCTGAACAGAGTCCTGTTTTAACACAGAGACCGTTTCCTGGGCCGGAGACTATCCCGCCCGTCATGCCGGAACCAGTTCGGCCGGAAATAATGCAGCCGGAGCAGGCCCAGCCGGAAGTGATGCAGCCAGAGCCAGTCCAGCCGGAAGCGATGCAGCCGGAGCAGGTCCAGCCGGAAGTGATGCAGCCGGAGCAGGCCCAGCCGGAAGTGATGCAGCCGGAGCAGGCCCAGCCGGAAGTGATGCAGCCGGAGCAGGCCCAGCCGGAACTAATACAGCCGGAGCCAGTCCAGCCGGAACCCACGGCAGCGCCGGGGCCTTCCGTGATGGATAACTGGGAATTTTTGAATCGTCTGGAGCAGGAAGAGAGGGAAGCCGGCCAGCCGGACCGGCTGTGGCAGCATTTCAGAAAGACGTATCCGAAGATTCAGGCCTTTGACTATGCCAACGGATGCGAGATTTTAATGATCAAACCCCAGGATATCGGCATCTTACCCAGAGAGACATGGACTTACGGAAACAACAGTTTCCTTCTCCACGGGTATTACAGCTACCGCTATTTAATCCTGGTCAAACTGAACAATCCCCAGGGAACCCCGAGATATTTACTGGGAGTCCCCGGACACTATTACAGCAATGAAAAATATATGGCGTCCATGTTCGGATTCCCCAACTTCGTGCTGTCCAAATTACAGCCCGCCGGGGATGTGAGGTTCGGCTACTGGTACACCGATATCAATATGGGCAATCAGTAATCCACGCCCCGCAGCTCCACACGGCCGATATATGGTTTTAAAAGACCGGCAAACGAGAGAAGCTCCTGTTTATCATAACTGGAAAATCCTGGCTGGAGGACATTTTCGCTTTCTACATAATTCTGCAGGAAATAAGCGGAACACCCCTTCAGCCAGGCCCCTATTTCAGCAAAATCATCAGCCGTATGTAATTCCCGGACCACCGTGGTTCTAAATTCATAGGGGACATTTCCGCTCATCAAAAAGGACACGCTCTCCGCGATCCCGGCGGTGTCCAGGCCGGGGACTCCCGCTACAACCGGATACCGCCTTAAAGAAGTCTTGATATCCATCGCAACATAGTCCAGCAGCTGTTCCCCGCACAGCCGTTTCAACACCTCTGGCCGGAAACCGTTGGTATCCAGTTTAATCAATAATCCGTAAGAGCGCAGCTCCCGAATCAGAGATTCCAGCTCCTCAGGAAACAAGGCGGGTTCCCCGCCCGTGATACAGATTCCCTCCAGAATGGAGGCCCGTTTCTGAATAAAATCCATCAGTTCCTCCCGGGAAAGCAGCTCTTCTGCATCGTTTCCCAGTAACTCCTTGTTGTGGCAGAAAGGGCATCTAAAATTGCAGCCGCCCAAAAATACAGTGGCCGCCACATGCCCCGGGTAGTCCAATAATGTTGTTTTTTGTAATCCACATATTTTCATATTATCATTTCCAATTCTATCAATTTCGTTTATACTTGTTACAGTATAACACATATTTGAGAGAAGAGGAATCCGTATGGAAGGGCTTGAGTTGGAAGAAAAATATATGAAAGAGGCGATCCGCCAGGCAAAGAAAGCCGGGAAGCTGGGAGAAGTCCCCATCGGCTGTGTGATCGTATACCAGGACCGGATCATCGGCCGCGGATACAACCGGAGGATTATTGATAAAAATGTATTGTCCCACGCGGAGATTATCGCCATCAAAAAGGCGTGTAAAGAGATGGGAGACTGGCGTCTGGAGGAATGCACCATGTACGTGACTCTGGAGCCCTGCCCCATGTGCGCAGGAGCCATCGTCCAGGCACGCATCCCCCGGGTGGTGATCGGCTGCATGAATCCCAAAGCAGGCTGTGCCGGTTCCGTCCTGGACATGCTCCATGAAGATGGATTCAACCACCAGGTGGAGACTGTCATCGGCGTGAGAGAGGAAGAGTGCTCTGCCATGTTAAAAGACTTTTTTAAGGAATTGAGACGCTCCAAATCATGAGATGTCATCCAACCGCTTGTAAAGCCGCCGCACCAGAATGACCGTTGATATGGTAAAAAAGATTTCCAGGGCGCTGCTGACAATTCCCGCCAATACCAGAAGAAACGCGGAGAACAGGGTAATACCGATGAGAATGATAAGATAAGGCCGGAAAACCGTTTTATTGACCCGGTACAGCTGCCACAATATCAGGTATAAGCACAGCATCAGGCAGACAGCCGCTACAAAAGCAAAGATGATGTGCAGAAATGATTTTAACGGCAGTTCTTCGGGGAGATATGGGGTAGTGAGCGCACAGGTGAGCAGCACCAGGGACGTCGGAATCAGGAAAACTCCCTTTGGTTTCGGTTTCATCCGCTTCACGATTTTCCTCAGGCACCAGAAAAAGTAGATGCCGACAATCAGTCCCCACAGGACGAATTCTTCTGACCTTCTGATCGTATTTCCCAGCACGGAAAAGTTGGTGGTAAACCAGTTGGTACCCTCCACAAACCAGATTGTGTATAAGGGAATCAAAAAATATGCAAAAAAATTAAGAAACATGTTACGCCTCCGCTTTTGGTATCCATTTGTAAAAAACATGATAACAAGCATACTAGAAGTATGAGAAATAATCCATAGAAAAATTCTAAAGTTTTTATAGTATCTTTCTAAAAGATTAAGCATCACCCGCCTTGACAAAAACCGCCCGTCAAGGTATACTTAACAAGCTGTTTCCTATGTGGAAATGGCATCGGAATAGTCATAAAGTTTCCGCGCAGCCGGGGAGATAGCGGTGCCCTGTACCTGCAATCCGCTCTAGCAGGGGTGATGTCTTACCCCGGGTATGATATTGCAGAGCTGCCCTTTGTAAGTGGCGATGACGTTTGGGTCTTACGCAACGGGAATTCATGAACCGTGTCAGGACAGGAATGTAGCAGCACTAAGTGAAACCTTCCGTGTGCCGTGAGGCTGCCTGGACTGAGTTAACTGCAAAGGTAACGTCTGTGATATCTATTCAAAGTAAGACGCGCGGATTTAAAAAGAATCATTAAATATGGAATGCAGCCTTCGGGGATTTGATGCCCTGAAGGCTTTTTTCTGATTCTTCATGGATTTTTAATAGATTTTCGCTTGCCCCGGTCAAGCCTTTGTATTATAATTACACAATGGGAATACTATGACTATCTGAAGAAAGGGTCGATAAGGTCATGAGAATTGGAATGTTAACAAGCGGCGGAGACTGCCAGAGTCTGAATGCAACCATGAGAGGTGTTGCGAAGTCTTTATACAAAATGTTTGATGATTTAGAGATTATCGGTTTTGAAGACGGCTATAAGGGATTAATCTATGCAGACTACCACGTGATGAAGCCCTCCGACTTTTCAGGAATCCTGACAAAAGGCGGAACGATTCTCGGAACCTCAAGACAGCCCTTTAAGCTGATGCGCGTCCCGGACGACAATGGACTGGACAAAGTGGAAGCAATGAAGCATACTTATAGAAAGCTGAAGCTGGAGTGCCTAGTGGTGCTCGGTGGCAATGGAAGCCAGAAGACGGCCAACTTACTCCGTGAGGAGGGGCTCAATATCGTCTCTCTGCCAAAGACCATCGACAACGATTTATGGGGCACCGATATGACCTTCGGATTCCAAAGCGCAGTGAACGTGGCGACTAACGCCATCGACTGTATCCATACCACAGCCGCGTCTCACGGCCGCGTGTTTATCGTGGAAGTGATGGGCCATAAAGTGGGATGGCTGACGCTGCATGCAGGAATCGCCGGCGGAGCCGATATCATTCTTCTGCCTGAGATTCCATATGATATCAATGTAGTGGTCGATGCACTTCGCGAGCGCAGCAGGCAGGGAAAGAGATTTTCCATCCTGGCTGTTGCAGAGGGCGCGATCTCCAAAGAGGACGCCAGCTTAACGAAGAAAGAATTAAAAGAGAAGAAGAAATCAGGAGTGGTTTATCCATCTGTGGCCTATGAACTGGGCGCCCGCATCGAAGAGATGACGGGACAGGAGGTCCGCGTGACCGTTCCGGGGCATATGCAGCGGGGCGGAGAGCCATGTCCTTATGACCGCGTATTATCCACCCGTTTAGGAGCGGAAGCTGCACAGCTGATCAAAAACAAAGAATACGGATATATGGTGTCCGTGAAAAATGATGATATCGACAAGGTTCCTCTGGAAGAGGTCGCTGGTAAGTTAAAGACGGTAGACCCATCCTGCTCCATGATCCGGGAAGCCAAAATGGTGGGCATCTGTTTCGGCGACGAATAGAGATGAATAGAACAAAAAGGAGCCATACATTCCATGTCATATACCGCGTTATATAGAAAATGGCGCCCGACATCCTTTGAGGACGTCAAGGGCCAGGACCACATTGTACAGACATTAAAAAATCAAATAACGTCAGAGCGTATCGGACATGCATACCTGTTTTGCGGAACAAGGGGAACCGGTAAGACCAGTATTGCCAAGATCTTTGCGAGAGCGGTTAACTGTGAACATCCCGCAGACGGAAGCCCCTGCAACGAATGCGCGACCTGTAAGAATATTATGGCAGGTTCCTCGCTGAATGTGATGGAGATTGACGCCGCGTCCAATAACGGTGTTGAAAATATCCGTGATATCAGAGAGCAGGTTCAATATCCACCCACAGAGGGGAATTATAAGGTTTATATCATTGACGAGGTTCATATGCTTTCTACGGGGGCATTTAACGCCCTGCTGAAAACATTGGAAGAACCGCCGTCTTATGTGATATTTATATTGGCAACCACGGAAGTGCACAAGATTCCAATTACCGTGCTGTCCCGGTGCCAGAGATATGATTTTAAAAGAATTACCATAGGAACGCTGGCGGACCGCTTGAGGGAACTTTCAAAGGCGGAGCAGATCGAGGTGGAGGACCGGGCGCTGACCTATATTGCCAAAGCGGCAGACGGGTCCATGCGAGACGCCTTAAGTCTTTTGGATCAGTGTGTTGCGTTTCACTACGGCGAAAAACTGACCTACGACCAGGTGCTGGAAGTGCTGGGGGCGGTAGATACCACCATATTCAGCCAGATGTTCCGGGCCGTGAGGGAGGAGAAGACCAAAGACTGTATCTACAAACTGGAGGAACTGGTGATTCAGGGCCGGGAGCTTACCCAGTTTGTCAACGACTTTATCTGGTATATGAGAAATCTGCTGGTGTTAAAGACCACGGATGATGCCGAAGAGATCCTGGATATGTCGGCAGATAACCGAAAAATGCTGGAAGAGGACGCAAAGTTTGCAGATGAAGAGACACTGATGCGCTATATCCGCATTTTCTCAGAATTGTCAAACCAGCTGCGGTACGCCAGCCAGAAACGGGTGCTGGTGGAACTTGCATTTATCAAACTGACCAAGCCGGCGATGGAACACAATCTGGATTCGATTGTGGAGCGTCTGAATAAGATCGAAGACCAGCTGGAAGAGGGCGTGCCGGTGAATCCGTCTATGATCGGCCAGATACCGGCGGCAGTTACCGCCACGGCCGCGGAAGCGGTCCCGGCTACGCCGCCGGAGCAGGTCGTGCTTCCAAAGGCACAGCTGGAAGATCTGCAGCTGATCCGCAAGGAGTGGGGGAAGATCATCCGGGAACTTGGCGGCGTAATCCGTTCCAGCTTCCGGGATACTATCGTAGAGCCAAGCGGCGACAGCTGTCTGTGCGTTGTGTTTGGCAGCAATGACAATTATGAGATCGGAAGACGGCCTACGGCCCTTGGGGAACTGGAGCGGTATGTGGAATCCGTATATGGGAAAGCCATTTATTTCAAAGCGCGTTTAAAGGGCGGCGGAGAGCGGATGGATACCATTTACATCACCGATGAGGATTTGAAAGATAATATCCATATGGATATTACCATAGAAGACAATGTAGAAGATTAAGAATGAAAATCAGGAGGAACACACCATGGCAAAGCGTGGCGGTTTTTCAGGCGGCATGCCTGGCAATATGAACAATCTTATGAAACAGGCTCAGAGAATGCAGAGACAGATGGAAGAGACGACAAAAGAGCTTGAGACAAAGGAGTATACGGCGTCGGCCGGCGGCGGTGCCGTGACGGTGACCGTATCCGGCAAAAAAGAAGTGACGGCAGTTAAATTATCAGAAGAGGTCGTTGACCCGGATGATATTGAGATGCTGGAGGATTTGATTGTGGCAGCCACCAACGAGGCATTCCGCCAGATGGAAGAAGAATCCGGCGCAGCGATGGCCAAATTAACAGGCGGTTTAGGCGGCATGGGTGGAGGGTTCCCCTTCTAATTATGGATTATTACAGCAGTCAGATAACAAAATTAATTGAAGAATTATCAAAGCTTCCCGGAATTGGGGCCAAGTCTGCGCAGCGTCTGGCATTTCATATTATCAATATGCCGGCGGAGCAGGTGGACCGCCTGTCCGGAGCGATGGTGGAAGCCAGACAGAATGTGCGGTACTGCAAGGAGTGCTTCACGCTGACGGACAAGGAACTATGTCCGATCTGCAGTAGTGAAAAGCGGGACCACCATACCATCATGGTGGTGGAGAACACCAGGGATTTGGCTGCTTACGAAAAAACGGGAAAATACGATGGAGTTTATCACGTACTTCACGGGGCCATCTCTCCCATGCTGGGAATCGGACCGGGAGAGATCAAGTTAAAAGAACTGATGCAGAGACTTCAAGGCGACATCACGGAAGTTATCATAGCCACGAACTCCAGTCTTGAGGGCGAAACGACAGCGATGTACATCAGCAAATTAATCAAACCGACAGGGATCAGGGTCAGCCGGATCGCCAGTGGCGTACCGGTAGGCGGTGATTTGGAATACATAGATGAAGTGACATTGCTTCGCGCTCTGGAAGGCAGAGTGGAACTGTAACTATTGATAAAAGCGTTAGGAGATGGGGACAATGGATAAGTACGAGTTTAACATTAAAGTTGAACAGATCAAAAAACTGGTGAATAAAGGGGACTATGAGACTGCTATGAAAATAGCAGACACCATAGACTGGAGAAGAGTCAGAAGCGCAAATTTGCTCGCGCTGGTTGCGGAAATCTACGAAAACAATGAGGAATACCAGGAAGCAAAAGAAGTATTGCTCCTGGCTTTTGAGCGCGCGCCAATCGGTAAACGCCTTCTCTACAAGCTGGCGGACTTGGCATTGAAAGAGAATAACTTAAGAGAAGCGGAGGACTATTACCGAGAATTCTGCGATCTTGCCCCGGAAGACCCCAGACAGCACCTGCTCCGTTACCAGATTTTAAAAGCGAAGAAGGCGCCGGATGAGCAGCTGATCCATTCCCTGGAACGCTATACCAATACGGAACTTGATGAGAAATGGCTTTACGAGCTGGCAGAATTGTATTGCCGGGCCGGTAAAAAGGAAGAATGTATCCAGACCTGCGACAAGATCATGCTGATGTTTGGCCTGGGTAAATTTGTAGACAAAGCGATGCAGCTGAAGGTACAGTACGCGCCGCTCAGCAGCTATCAGATGGATTTAATTGAAAACCGGGATAAATACGAAGAAAAACTCCGCGCTGTGGAGCAGGAGTTTGGTGACGAGACTCGCAAGATTATGGGAGAAGAGTATGAGAACGCTGTGAAAGCAGCGGTGCAGTCCCAGAGTGGGGAGAGACCGCAGGATGGCATGAATGCAGCTCAGGGTGGAGAGATGCCACTGCACTCCGGTGAAGATGCGCCAGTGGCGGCTTATTCGAAACCCCAGCCCGTAGCGGGGATGGATGCCGGCCGGGAGACGAAACCGATTTCAGATACACAGCCGGTAGTGATTGTAGAGGAACCGACGATGGCGGCAGAGCCGACTGCCGAGATGAATATCAGTTTGGAGGGCAGCAGTGATCCTTACCACAATATGGAAGATGAAATGAAAGCCAGAATTCACCAGGCTGAAGCAGAAGAGAAACTGGCTAGAGAGATGGCCAAGATCTCTATTGAAGAATACAATGAACCGGAAGCTCCGTTGGGGCAGACAAAGGTAATCGGCAGTATCCGTGAGATTCTGGCGGCGTATTCATCAAGTGGCGCTTTGCCTGGAAAAGAGGTAGTGGAACAACTGATGCCGGAAGTCCGGGCATCTATGAGAGTCGATAAAGCACATGTAGCAAAGCCGGAAAAGAAACCGGTTGAGCGGGAGGAAATTATGCGCAGAGCTGCGGAAATTAATTATTTGATGATAGAGACCCGCGCTCCTGAAAAAGGTCTGGAACTGGCAGTAGAAGTACTGAAGCGTTTGCATAAAGAAAAAGGAACAAAATGTCCTGTGGTTAAAATTACCGGGAGCAAATTGAGCCGCAAGGGAGTCATGGAATCAGCCGATAAACTGGTGGACAAAGATTTAATCATCGAGGAAGCCGGCGATTTGACTGTTGTAGCACTGATCGAGCTTCAGGATTTAATCGAATCTTCTGAAATTCGGGTCATCATGATTGATAATCCGAGACAGATTGAATCTATGGCCCGGGTAAATCCGGCATTGGGCTCTCTGTTTACGGTTATCACACTGACAGAGGACGACGAGCTGGAGATCAGAAGACCAGAACCAATGGAGGAGCCGGTAGAAGAGCACGTCAGGTTTGTTGAGGAAACAGCACAAGAAGTGCCGGTTAAGATTAATTATGAGCCGGCGGCCCAGTATATTGCGGAGGAGGCTGCTGTGCCGGAGCCGGCAGTGGTGGAGCCGCCGGCAGTGGAATCCATGGCAGTAGGAGCGGCAGTGGCAGGACCGGCAGTGGTGGAGCCGACAGTAACAGAATCGCCAGTGATAGAACCGACGATAACGGAACCGACAATAAGAGAACAGGCAACAGCAGAACCGACGATAATAGCACCGGCAGTTGAGGCAGTTGTGGAACCGGCAGTAGCACGGGTGGAAGCTGTGCGGATGGAACCGGAGGTTACGAACGACACTGTTTTGGAAGCGTCTCAGGTAGAGATACAGGAAGCGGTTCAGCAGGAAATGCCGGTAGAGATGCCGGAGACTGTTTCGGAAGAACCGACGGTTTCGGTGGAAGAGCCAACAGCTTCTTCGGAAGAAAACACAGCGGCGGCCATGGCGGAATTCATGAAACTGATGGAAAGCGTCATTGATGACGAGCCTGCAGTGGTGAAACCGGATGGAGACGCGGGTCAGGGAGACAATACTGCTGCGGTAATGGCAGAGTTTATGCGGCTGATGGAAAGTGTTATGGAAGATCCATCGGCAGTGGCGGCATCAGATAATGCAGCAGGAATAGAGACTCCATTTACAGGAGCATCCCAGGAGATTCCGGCAACTCCGGTAATGCCGGCGATGCAGCCGGAGAATCCGATGGCAGCAGCCATGGCGGCCGCGACAGCTGTGCCGGTGGGTATGGCAGGAGGGCCCATGACCCCGATGGGCATGCCTATGTCCAGTGCGACATCCGTGCCTTTGGGGATGCCGGTGACACCGGTCATGGTGCAGTCAACCCAGCAGCCGATCCACGATATATCTTCATTAAGATCCGATGAAGAGATGGAACTGCATGATTTCGTAGAATATACCTGTAAATATGCAAGCGATATTGACTGCAGTATCACAGGTAAGAGTATGCTGGCACTATATGAGCGCATCGAGGTGATGGAAGAGAACGGTGTTCCGCTGACAAAGATCAATGCGGAGAACCTGATTGAAGAAGCGGCAGACAAGGCAGAAAAGTTTTCTTTCAAGAAACTGTTTACAGGACTGTTCCATCCGCGTTATGATAAAGAAGGCCTTCTTATCTTGAGGGAAGAGCACTTTATGAACTAAAAGAGGATAACATGAGTATAAAACTTGTTGCATTTGACTTGGATGGAACGATGCTGGACAGTAAGAAACAGGTATCATCACGCAATCTAGCGGCGGTGAAAGCCTGTGCGGACTGTGGAATCTATGTGGTTCCGGCTACGGGAAGAACGATCATCGGTATCCCGGAGGAGATTAAAACTCTTCCGGGCGTCCGCTATGCCATTACGTTAAACGGAGGTATGGTGCTGGATCTGGAAGATTCTTCGATTATCAGGGAACAGCGGCTGAAGAAAGACGTGGCTGTTGAGATTCTGGAGCTGGTCAGCCAGTATCACGTGATGTATGATGCTTACATCAATAACATTGGTATCTCCGAAGCCAGATTCTTTTATCATCTGGATGAATTTAAGCTTTCCAAGGAGATGCAGGAGCTGGTGAAAATCACACGCACAGTAGTTCCTGATATCAAAGAATATGTAAAGGAAAGCCCGGTTCTGCCGGAGAAGATCAATCTTTATTTTGGTGATATGGAGGTTCGGGAAAAAATCAGAGAGCTGGTCAATGCAAGAGGAGACGTGATTGTCAGCTCATCGATGTGGAATAACCTGGAGATCAATGCGATGGGCGCCACGAAAGGAGAAGGTCTTTCTCATCTGGCCGCGTATCTGGGACTCCGGATGGAGGAGACCATGGCCTGTGGCGATGGTGAAAATGATTTCAATATGATTCAGATGGCAGGCATTGGTGTTGCCATGGGGAATGCAGAGGAGCAGTTAAAGCAGTTAGCAGATCATGTGACAGCAACTAATGATGAGGACGGAGTGGCGCTTGCCATTGAGAAGTTCGCATTAGGAGAGTGATACAGGAGGACTCCGAGAATCCGGGAAAATTCTGTGTCTGACAGCAAGAGGAATATATGAATAATTGGTTAGAGATAGCAGTAGCGGTTTTTTTGTTAGGTATGGTGCTGAACGGACATCACAAAGGATTTATCCGTCTGGCTGTTTCCATGGTGGCATTTATTGCTACCTTAGTTATTGTAAATATGGCGATGCCGAAGGTATCGGTGATGTTGAAAGAGAATACACCGATCGTCACCTGGATTCAGCAGGGAGTGGAGAAGGCTTCCGGTCTGGAGTTTGCACAGGAAGCTGAAGCTGGCGAGGGCTTGCTCGCAGAACAGCGAATGGCCATTGAGGGGTTGAACATTCCTAAGGAAATTAAGGAAATGCTGATTGCCAACAATAATAATGAAGTATATCAGGCACTTGGCGTGGAGGCATTTACCGATTATATAGGAAATTACCTGGCTAATATTATTGTCAATCTGGTAGGGTTTGTCCTGCTGTTTGTGATGATCTACGCGGCGATCCATTTGATTATGGGGGCACTTGATGTGATGGCAAGGCTGCCCATTCTTTCAGGACTTAACAAAGTGGCAGGAGCGCTGCTTGGCGGCGTGCAGGGACTGCTTTACCTGTGGGTGGGATGCCTGATACTGACAGCCTTCTCCAGCGCGGGGTGGGCGATGGCGGTGATCAACCAGATCGAAGCCAGCGGATGGCTGTCAATTTTGTATCATTATAATATTGTATCAAAGCTGGCCTTTGGAATTATTCAAGGAATTGTCTCTTAATAATTGTAGAAATTATATGTGCAATTAATATAAGTCATGGGTGTGGAATCGAAAATTCTCTGTCCCATGACTTTTTTTGGCTTTTTTGGGTCATACTAAATGTAGGATAAATCTAGAAATAATGGCATATCTTGTGTAAAATTCGAAAGTGTAAAAATTGTTTAAAAAAATCAAACAAATCTCTTGACAATGTGGTGGGTTAAGTGTTATATTATAACTCCACCGTGTGAGACGCGGGGGAGGCCTTAAACAGCCGAAAAGAAGTTTTAAAGAAAATAAAAAAAGTTGTTGACAAAGTAAAAACAGTATGGTATGATTATTGAGTTGCTGTTGAAACGAAACGACAACAAAACGAACCTTGATAATTGAAGATTGA
>JAWZDV010000032.1:0-50776 GCA_034142505.1 Bacteroides thetaiotaomicron | reverse complement strand
TTGTGGTGGATTGTCAAGTCGAATATTGCTTTGGCAAAGTGGAGAAAACTGCGGACCCGGCAATTTCATATGGACAAACAGTTGCCTGGAGAGGAACTTTTTGGCCGCTTGGCTGCTGTTTTGACACCCTATGGACTTCGTGTTGATTCTTTGGAGGGAATGCCCTCTGTAATCTACAAGAATATTCGGATTAAAGTTGTTTATAATGAAAATGGCACCTTTTCTCTGCCTTGGAGCCAAAATCCGGGATTTTTCTTGTTCGATCACCGCTATATTACCAGCTATTTGAACACGGTAGCAATCATGTCCATCGTAGCGTATCATGTACAAAACGCTGGTTCTGTTGTAGAAGCGGGAGCGGAACATACCGCCCAGAGAACCAGCGATGCAGCACAAGGATTCTTTCCGCCTGTTAAACCGGTGAAGAAGAGAATCATACAGTCAGTTGTGATTGGGGGATTGGCGCTTATAACCGTATTAGGATTGGCATTGAACGGCGGCGATAAAAAATACATTGATTCTGTTAAACATGGTTCACTGGTTGCATATCCCCAGATTACATATGGAGAAGCGTTTGAGAATTTCTTTAAAAACCCGAGGTGGAGATATTTTAATTCTGAGGCCGGAGATGATGTTGTGGAATTTTCGGGGAGGTGTATGTTCCAGGATACGGAGGTTGAAGCTGTTTTCCAGTTTATCTTATCCAAGGATGATGATACATTTGAAATTGCTTACCTGGGACTGAATGATATCCCTCAGAATCAGCTTGTAATTTTTGGTGTTGTAACCAAAGCATTTGAGGAGTATGGCAGCAGTCATGGAGGACTATCAGAGAATACGGAGAACGATCCGGGCGAATCTGAGGCGGACGAAATGCGGGAAGAGGAAGAAATAGAAGAAAGCCAGGAAGCGGCTGGAACAGAATCCGAAGAACTTTATGGGACAACAGAGACAGAAACAGAGCCGGTATTTCGTAATATAGCCCAGGAATGTGATGGATCCGTTCAACCCGGAATGGTTTACGGTATCTACGAGTACCATAATGAATACATGGATGCTGCTGCAGAGATTGGCTGGAACCAGGAAAAGGGAACGGAATATATTTACCTGTCGGGAGTTTCAAAGGATGGAAGGGGTGCGGGAGAATTTTCCGGCGATGTGGTTTCTACAGCCGATAATAATTATACGGCTGTGGACACAGACGGAAATGTAATTGATTTCTATCATAATGGCATAGATACCATAGAGATTCAGAATGATGCCAATTCCGGTTTATATGGCTTGTATTTTCCAGGGTTTAACGGCATTTACCGAAAAACAGAAGAATTGTCTCCGACGGCCAACATAAAAGATCATGGAGATGTAGGAGACGCTTATGAGGGCAACTATATTATTCCATACAGTGATATTCAATCCATTGCTGAGATGGGGAGTTTGGCAGAAAATATGTCCAGTGAAGACCTGCGCCTTGCAAAAAATGAGATTTATGCCAGGCATGGAAGACGGTTTAAAGATTCCGAACTGCAGGCGTACTTTGATGCCCAGCCTTGGTATAATGGAACCATAGAACCGGAGGCATTTGACGAAGGTGTTCTGAATGAGATTGAAAAAAATAACATTAAAATTTTAAATAGTTTGCTTGGTAATTAAATAGAGAAAACAAATAAGTCCAGAAGTTTAAAAATTTCAATCAAATATTATAACCGTGAGAATATTTTCAGGAGGTAAATAATCTATGTATCATCAGATTCTCACGGTTATTCTGCAAGCAATTTCTTGTATCCTTGAAATCTTAGGAAAAGATGAATAACCAAATTATTCCCCAGGCGCTTGGCAGCCTGGGGCATTTTTTTCTGCGGAGATTGGCTCATTTTAAGGCGAATAGCAGCTTGCGGTAAAGATATAATTTTCCAGTGCAAGTCGGGTAATACGCCATTCACGTCCGGCCTTAAAGGCTTTGATCTCACCATTCCGGCAAAGTCTGGCTGCGGTGGCGGGTCTTATATCCAGGATTGTGCAGACATCGTTTAGATTTAAAAGATCTCCGTAATCATCAAACAACATGTTTAAAACCTCCTTATCAACGTTTCGGGATTGTTATGGTTATTGAAATGTTATTGGGAGGGTACTTATGAGCAGATCATCGAGCATGAAATAAAAAAGAATCTTCAATGTGACCTAAACAAAAGAGATGAAAGGTTCTGGTATGCTGTTGTTATAGTGATGGGGCTTGTGTTCTCTGACGGGGAGACGGCAGTCGAAGAAACAATAAGAAGCAATCTTTACCATGCGCTGCAGACGGCCTATGATTTATCGGATTCTTATGAATTTTATAATCAGATTCCTGCGCTATCCAGGGAGGTACTTGATCAATCAATACCGGAAGTAAGCAAATTACTACCGGAAGCAAAGGCCATGGAAGTTTCAGCAAAGGATCTGGCGGATATGGTTTTGTACGACACAGAGCATTATTATATACCGGAGAGCGTGTTTACAAAGATTTGCAAACCGCTAAGCAAGGTATGCACGGTAAATCAGATTAAAGATGTACTTGCGAAAGAAAGCATATTATGTACACAAGGTCAGGGACGAATTTATAAAACGATTAAGAAGAACATCGGAAGTTCAAATACTGCGGTTAGATTCGTCTGGTTGAAAAGGAGGCTGTTGGAAGAGGATACAATGGAGATGAGTTTTGCCGATATGTACCGGATGAGGAGGAAAAAAGATGTGTAATTTGATTGAAATAGGCATCCATATAGATGGTAAAGTTATGCTGGATATGGATAAATCCAGTAATCCCCATATTGCAATATCCGGAAGATCAGGAGCTGGAAAATCGGTAGCCGGACAGAAAATCATTCGAAATATTGCAGTTAATGGAGCGGGTTCTATTATTGTTTTTGATATGCACCGCTTATTCAGTGATGAAGACATTTTTCCTGAGTATAGAAATGATATAAAGGAAAAGAGTCATGACATTAAAGCCGACTCAGCAGGCATTTCTATTCCGCTGTTTAGTCCATTAATGTATACGGATGGGAAAGCGGAAGAAATGCTGGATGTGATAACATCAATCACGAATGTTTTAAGCAGTGCTATAAGGCTTGGTGTTAGACAGAGGGAATATTTATATGAGGCTGTGGCTTTCGTTGCTGAAGAAAAATCATATGAAAAGTATGGGCTTGCTTCTTTAGATCGCGCACTTAACATGGTCAATGATGAAAAGGCTGCTTCGATTCAGGACAAGCTGCGGTACATTTTTAAGAAGAACATTTTCCACAATGGCCCTAATTTTATTGAGGATCATAAAATTAATATCCTCAGATTATCAAAATTTTCAGAGTCTGCGCAGGCACTTATTGTTGAGATTATTCTGGCTTATATTTGGCGTTTAGCCAATGCAGGTGTCTTTATGGAAAATGGACTATGCCTGTTTCTGGACGAGTGTCAGAATTTAAACTGGGGAAAGACGGGTATTATCAGTACAATTCTTTCAGAAGGAAGAAAGCTCGGATTACAGTTAGTTCTAATCACTCAGGCATTGGGGGGAAGCAGCAAAGCGGATTTGACACGCTGCTTACTCCAGGCAGGAAATCAGCTCTTTTTCTCACCGCCGGAAAATGAAATTGCGATGGTTGGAAAGCTGATAGGAGAGAAACGTCAGGCTTATTGGCAAATGAGGCTGAATACGCTAAAAGTAGGTGAATGTGTAGTTAACGGTTCTCTCATTATTAATGAAGCCGCTTACAACGGCGCACTTAAAATTAAGATCTGATAAACCGAAGATATATTTTATTCATAAGAAAGAGGTGTAAGACAAGATGTTGATCCGTATACATATAGTAAAAGGCAGAATTGGCGGTGAGGAATATGCAGGTAAGCACTGGTGTGATCCTGGCCATTCGGGCGGCGTATAAAAGTGGCGTGATAAACTTCGAAACGTATCGTGAAATCAAGAAAAAATATGGATTTTAAGATCAGAAGGCCTGGCTGTTATAAGCCGGGCTTTCTTCAAGGAGACCGGCAATGGAAAAAAGGAGAATAGTTTTTTACGGCAGGGTCAGCACCCAGAGCGATGAACAGCTATCTGCTTTTGACAATCAGATGGTCTGGTACAAGCAGTTGCTGGCACTTCATCCAGAGTGGACCGTTGTGGGGGAATATGAAGATGCCGGAGTTACAGGAACCAGCGTCAGAAAAAGAAAAGGATTTCAGCAGATGCTGGATGACGGAATCAAATTTCACAAGTATGATCTGATTGTTACGAGGGAAACCAAACGGTTTGCCAGAAATACGGTGGATGCTCTGTCCTATGTCCGGCTATTGAAGCAGCATGGCATTGAGGTCTATTTTGTCAATGACGGGATATGGACCATATCGGATAATGACGGCGAGCTGCGCCTCAGTATTATGGCAACAATCGCCCAGGAGGAAAGTCGTAAAACCTCTGAGAATGTGCGGGCGGGCCAGAGAATTTCCAGACAGAAGGGAGTGCTTAGGGGAAGCGGCAACATCCTGGGATACCGGCGAGTGGGAAGAAACCAGTATGAGATCGATACGGAGCAGACGATCATTGTCAAAAAAATTTTCAAGTGGTATTTAGGAGGAGATGGAATCAGGGCGATCAAACGAAAATTGGAGGAGCATGGATATAAGACGGCAACTGGTAAAAGCCATTGGCAGTTCCAGGTGATTGACAATATTTTAAGCAATCCATTTTACACCGGCCGGCAGCGGCAGTTGGAAAAAGTCTCTGATGGCTATCTCACACAGAACCGGGTTAAAAACAGTCCGGATAAGATCGAATATATCCAGGGCGATTATGAACCGATTATTTCCGAGGAGGCATTTGAGGAGGTCAAACGTCTCAGGCAGCTGCGCTATAATAAAGTGAACAACAAAGGGAAAAAGGATAGTAAGAGTGTCTGGTGTGGAAAATATCTTTGTGGCTGCGGATGTGGCACTGTACGAAGGATCGCCAGTGGGAACGAATATATTTTTATTTGTCATTCACAGCATATGAATGGAATCAAGGTAAAGAGCGGCATTGCCGATACCGAAGATACCTGTTCCTTAAGGACGATACTGGAATGGAAACTTGATATGATCGCCTGGCATGTTATCAACGATGTGTGGGGAAGCAGCAAAACCGATATAACTCAGGCTTTAAAAATAATCGAAGAATGCTACAGAGAAGAGAGCACATTGAGTCATTTGGAAATTAGAACCATACAAGATAATATCGACAAACTGGAGAAACGGAAACGAGGCTTATTTGATATGAGAGCAGATGGCGAGATAACCAAGGAGGAATATGCGGCCAAGAGAGAAGAGTACGATATGGAAATTCAAAAATTGAACATTTCCATTGCGGAAGCTGAAACGAGCCGGGTTGCTTCGGCTGATTACCATAAGAAAATCAACAGCATAAAAGAAGCGCTGGAAAAGATCCTTGATCTGTCTAAACCAAAGCTAAACCGCGATGTTGTGGATGGCTTCGTATGGAAACTTGTACATATTTCCGACAATGAGTTTGACATGTATTTAAGTATGGGAAATGATAACTTTGGGGATGTAGGAGCTGAAGAAAAAGTAATTAAATACAAGGTATTTGAAAGCTCAAATCCAAGGAGAGAGGAACGGGTGAAATGCACAAAGCTAAAATCCATCCGGCTGACATATGATGACGCGGTAAGATACCGGACAATGAGCGGAAAACGGGTTCTGAAGCATAAGTGGGAAGATCTTGAAGTTAATATTTACATTTGATGCGGAATATCGTAACAGTCAGGCCTGCCGAAGAATTACAAAAACGGAGAACAATTCTTATTTTGTATAAAAACTTTGACTATATCCGATAATCATTCTATAATAGAGATAGAATGAATGTGGATATAAGAGAGGAGGTACCATATGTATATTCAACGCGCGATGGAAGAACGGATTGAAAAATTAGCAGGCTTCTTCCCTGTACTTATGATATGTGGTCCCAGGCAGGTTGGAAAAACAACTATGTTAAGGGAGCTTGCCGGAAGGTGGACGAAACAGGTGAGTTATGTTACTTTGGATTACCCACAGGTCAGGGCGCTTGCCAAGGAAGATCCGGAACTTTTTTTACAGCAGTATACTCCTCCTGTGATTATTGATGAAATACAGTATGCGCCGGAGCTGCTGCCGTATATAAAAATCAGGGTAGATGAGAATCCTGAAAAGGGACAGTATTTTCTGACAGGCTCCCAGATGTTTCATATGATGAAAAATGTAAGTGAATCCCTGGCTGGCCGGGTTGGAATTATGACGCTGTATTCACTTAGCCAATCGGAGCTGGAAGGAAGGGAAAATGAGGCGTTCCTGCCTTCCAATGTAAAAATGCAGGGAGGTAACCGAACTGTTTCAGAGATTTTTGAATGCATTTATCGGGGCAGTATGCCGGCGGTTAAGGTAAATGAAGGTATGCCGATCGAAGAATATTACGGTTCTTATATGCAGACGTATTTAGAGCGGGATATCCGGGATTTGGTAAAGATAAAAGATGAATCCAGATTTTTGAAATTTATTGCATGTGTGGCAGCCCGTACCGGTCAGGAAGTAGTTCTGGCAGATCTGTCCAGGGATACGGAAATTGATGGAAAAACGGCGGAAAACTGGTTGTCTCTTCTCCAGTCTTCCGGGCTGATCTATCTTCTTCCGCCATATTTTAACAATACAATCAAACGGATTGTAAAGCGGCCAAAACTTTATTTTATGGATACGGGACTTGCCTGCTACCTTAGCCTTTGGAACAATCCCAGAGCTCTGGAGTTGTCCGCTATGGCCGGAGCCATGTTTGAAACATATGTGATATCTGAAATTATCAAAAGCTATGCCAACGCGGGAATGGATACGAGAAACCGTCTGTGTTACTACAGGGACAATAATAATAAAGAGATTGACCTGATTATACTGGAGAATGGAAAAGCTTATCCGGTGGAGATTAAAAAGGGCGCGAATCCAGGAAAAAGTGCTGTTAAACATTTTGGAGTTTTGGAAGATATGGGACTGGATGTTGGGGAAGGCGCTGTTGTCTGCATGACCCCAATGATTGTGCCCATTGACGGGAAAAACAGGTATATTCCTGTTGGATGCATTTGAATGTTTCTCTCCTGATTTCTCTAAGATAGAATTAGTTCATGCGTTGACATTTGAAAAAAACAGGTGTATAAAGCTAATATGAGTAAGTGAATGGCATCGGCTGAATAGCTGATGTCATTTTAGTGTCATTTGTTCAGCCCCATTTGGATAGCATTGGTGAATTTCTGGATCAGTTCCGGATTTTTCTCCATATAGCTCTTCTTTGCAGAGTAAGCGGTATATGGCACGTAGCCGGATTCCTCGCCCAGGGAGGCCACTACGTAACCGCTTCCTTCCACCTCAAGGCCGGTGGCAAATGGTTCGAATTCCACAGTGTAATCCGCATCATTGCTGGTAAAGGCCGCCGCTGTCAATCCAAAGTTGATACTCTGGTCGATGGTTAAATCTGTCTTCGGGTCGAGACCATTTTTCTTTAAGATATATTCAAATACCATCTGAGGCATTCCGCCAGCGCGGCCGCCAAGTACCTTTTTGCCGGCCAGACTGGACCACTGGAAATTCTCCTCCGGCTGGCGTCCCACCAGGAAGTTTCCGGCCCGCTGGGTCAGCTGGGCGAAATTGACTGCGTAGTCCTCGGCCCCGTTCATATAAGTATAGATGCTGGCTTCCGATCCCATAAACCCGATATCGGCATCCCCGGATACCAAGGCGGTCATGACCTTGTCGGCTCCGGCTCCGTTGACCAGAGTTAAGTCAATCCCTTCATCCTTGAAATATCCCAGTTCAATGGCTGCATACTGCGGTGCATAGAAAATCGAATGGGCCACTTCATTTAACGTGACAGGCGTCAGGCTGCTGCCACTGTCCGTTTTCTGGCATCCGGCAAGTGACAAGCAGACCATGGCCGCGGCCGTGGCAATGCTGATTAATTTTTTCATGTAGACCTCCTGATTTTTATTCCTAATAATAACATGATATTAAAAAATGAGAATGGAGTGCTTGATTGTGCCTGGTTTTTTGGAAATTTATATCGGGACTAGAAAATTTATGCTATAATGAGGCTACTATTATAGAATCAAGGAGATACTATGGACTATCAGATACTGGTGCTGGATTTGGACGGCACTCTGACAAACCGGGACAAGATCATTACCCCGAAGACAAAACAGGCCCTTATGGAGCTGCAGAAGCAGGGAAAGAAAGTGGTGCTGGCATCCGGCCGGCCGACCCATGGCATTCTGCCGCTGTCGGAGGAATTGGAGCTGAAGACTTACGGCGGATATATCTTATCCTTCAACGGAGGATTGATTCAGAATTGTAAGACGGGGGAGACCGTATTCAGCCGCCACATCCCTGTGGAGGCCAACGCGGCCATCGTAGACCTGGCGATTGACGAGAGGGTCAACATATTAACGTATGAGGGGGACCGGATTCTCACCTTGGATGCCGCCTGCCCTTATGTGGAGAAAGAAGCGTTTATCAATAAACTGGAAGTGGTGCAGGTGGAAAAAATGCAGACTTATGTAAACTTCCCTGTGCCCAAATTCCTGATGCTGGACGACGGGGATTATCTGGCGCTGGTGGAGGCGAGAGTGAAGGCCAGGCTTGGCAAGCCTTTCAGCATTTACCGGTCCGAGCCTTATTTCCTGGAGATTATGCCGAAGGGGATCGACAAAGCCCAGTCCCTGGAGCGGCTGCTGGAAACCATCGGCCTTGGCAGAGAGCAGATGATTGCCTGTGGCGACGGCTACAACGACCTGACCATGATCCGGTACGCAGGTCTGGGAGTTGCCATGGAGAACGCTATCCTGCCGCTGAAAAATGTGGCCGACTATATCACATTATCCAATAATGATGACGGAATTGCTCATGTGGTGGAAAAATTTATGCTTTCTTAAGAGTAGAAGGTATGGACTTTAAAAGGTTAATGTGCTAAAATGGGAAAGAGTAAAGGGGATCACATCATGAACAAGAAAATTAAGACAGATGCAGTGGACCATCTATTTCAGGCCATACTGACATTAAAAGACGCGGACGAATGCTATTCTTTCTTTGAGGACGTGTGCACGGTGAACGAGTTGTTGTCACTGTCCCAGCGCTACGAGGTAGCCAGGATGCTTCGGGAGAACAACACATATCTGGAGATTGCGGAAAAAACCGGTGCTTCCACCGCAACCATCAGCCGGGTCAACCGTTCTTTAAATTATGGAAATGACGGCTATGATATGGTATTTGAGCGTTTAAAGACAGAACAATAACACAAAAATAGAAAGCAGCTGTCACGGCTGCTTTCTTTTTTTACCGGTATCCGGGTGCTCTTCGCGAATCTGGTCGATGAGAAGTTCCATGGTCTGTTTCTTCAGGTAGACGTCAAAGCCCAGTTCGCAGATAAAGGCAAACAGTTGGAGATACGCCCGGTCTTCCTCTTCCCGGTCCGTGAAAGTCTCGGTGGAAGCCTGGTACTTCTGGACGATGTCTTCTTTTAACCGGTCCATCTGTTCTTTTTCCATGGAGAAAATCTCTTCGTAGATGTCCTGCAGAGACAGATCGTCATCCTCGTTAAAATGTACATCGGTGACTGGGCGGAACAGTTCTTCAATGTCATTAAAAGAAAGCATATTTTTAAAATAGTAGATGAATATCAGTAACAATATATGCTGTCTGGAATATTTCTTTTTATTAGGGGGCGGAAGGAGGTTATTCTTGGCGTAGTTGTTGATCATGGTTTTCGTCAGAACCTTGTCTTCCGGGTAACGCTTTGTCTTGACCAGATGTTCATCCATAAAGGTGGTAACCTGATCCATATATAAATCAATGTTGGGAATCCGTTCGGGCTTGATGTAGGAGAGCGTATCCAGCCTTGCCAGAATTTCCTGCAAACGTTCTTCATTGTTCTTCATAATTTCACCTCAACTCCTATTATATAGTATTGAATACTAGATGACAAGAGGTAAATGTGACTTTCTAAATAAAATGATAGGAAAGCTATGATAATGATTGAAATTTTATCAGGGATTATGTATAATGGATGCTACGACAGTTTTTAGAAAAGAGAGGGATTTTATTATGAAGAAAGTATTTGCGACAGATCAGGCTCCGGCAGCAATCGGACCGTACTCCCAGGCCGTTCAGGGGGGAGATTATGTATACGTTTCAGGACAGCTTCCCATCGACCCGGCTACCGGCCAGTTTGCAGGTGACGACATTGCGGCGCAGACAAGACAGTCACTGACCAACATCAAGAACATTTTAGAGAGCGAAGGACTTTCCATGGACAACGTGGTTAAGACTACCGTACTTCTGGATTCCATCGCCGATTTTGGCGCCATGAACGAAGTGTACGCAACCTTCTTCACAGGTGCATGTCCGGCAAGAGCCGCATTTGAAGTGGCCGCTCTTCCGAAGGCAGCGCTGGTGGAGATCGAGGCAGTGGCTTACTGCGGAAAGTAAGAGATTCATGAACATAAGTTAGATCAGTCAGACAAGGAGTATGCGACATGAGATTTGAGATGAAACCACAGCATGTATGTCCGTCAAAAATCAGCTTTGATTTAAACGGAGATATTGTTACCAATGTAGAATTTACCAATGGCTGTAATGGCAACTTAAAGGCCATCAGCAAAGTAGTGGACGGGATGACGGTAGACCAGATTGAGGGATTCTTCAAGGGGAACACCTGCGGACCAAAGCCTACTTCCTGTGCGGACCAGTTAGCTCAGTGCGTGCGGAAAGCATATGACGAGTCGAATAAGCAGTAAAAGCTGGAGGGGGCTGCAGTGGAATGACGCGCAGCCCCTTCTATTTGTTTCAGCATTAGTTGTTACATCACGAAAAAACCAATACCCACAGGATGTACCGAAATGGATGCCCTGCGGGCAGACCGTGCGACGCGCGGTCAAAGTATGAGTAAAGGCGGTAAAACGAAACATGAGTGCATATGATTCTTTAAATCCCAATCAGAGAGAAGCTGTATTTTGTACGGACGGTCCCCTCTTAGTACTGGCAGGGGCCGGCTCCGGGAAGACCCGGGTGCTGACACACCGGATTGCCTATCTGATTGAAGAAAAGGGAGTGAATCCGTGGAATATCCTGGCGATTACATTTACCAACAAGGCGGCCGGGGAGATGCGGGAGAGAGTGGACCGGCAAGTAGGCTTCGGCTCTGAGAGTATCTGGGTCAGCACCTTCCATTCCACCTGTGTCCGAATCCTGCGAAGACATATTGAGAATCTTGGTTACAGCACCAATTTTACCATCTATGACTCGGACGATCAGAAGACTTTATTAAAACAGATTTTCAAACGGCTGGACATTGACCCGAAGATGTACAAGGAACGGGCGGTGGCCGGGACGATCTCCAGTGCCAAGGATGAGTTGGTGACGCCGGAGGAATTTCTGCTGAACGCGGGCGGGGATTTCCGGATGCAGAAGGTGGGAAGTATTTACGAAGAATATCAGAACCAGCTGAAGAAGAACAACGCTCTGGACTTTGACGATCTGATCGTGAAGACGGTGGAGTTGTTTCAGAACTGCCCGGAAGTGCTGGATTACTACCAGGAGCGTTTCCGCTATATTATGGTGGACGAGTATCAGGATACCAACACGGCCCAGTTCAAGTTGATCAGCCTGCTGGCGGGGAAATATAAAAACCTCTGCGTGGTCGGCGACGACGATCAGTCGATTTACAAGTTCCGCGGAGCCAACATTGGGAATATACTGAATTTTGAGGAGTCTTATCCGGGAGCGCGGGTGATTAAACTGGAGCAGAATTACCGTTCCACCCAGACGATACTGGATACGGCCAATGCGGTGATCCGCAATAACCGGGGGAGAAAGGAAAAGACGCTGTGGACGGCCAATGGGGAGGGTGGAAAGATTCGTTTCTGCCAGTTCGACCAGGCCTACGAGGAAGCGGATTTTATCATAAAGGACATCAGAGACAACGACTATCCTTACGAGGACTGCGTGGTGCTGTACCGGACCAATGCCCAGTCCCGTCTTCTGGAGGAGAAATGCATTGCCTTCAACGTGCCTTACCGGCTGGTGGGCGGCGTGAATTTCTACCAAAGAAAAGAGATCAAGGATATTCTGGCGTACTTGAAGACGATCGCAAATGGCGTGGATGATATCGCCGTTTCGCGGATTCTCAACGTGCCAAAACGGGGGATCGGGCAGACGTCTCTGGGGCGGGCGACCATGTTCGCTTCGGCTAACGGGATGAGTCTGTATGACGCGCTGCTGCGGGCCAGAGTTATTCCCGGCATGGGGAAGACGGCGGAGAAGATTGGCGGATTTACGGATCTGATTGAAGGGCTGCGGCAAAAGATCGATGAGGATGGATGTACGATCAAGGAACTGATCGAGACGATTCTTACGGACACCGGATACCGGGCGGAGCTGGAAGCCGAGGGAGAGGTGGAGTCCCAGACCAGGCTTGAAAATATCGAGGAGCTGATCAACAAGGCGGTCAGCTACACGGAGGACAGCGAGCATCCCACACTGGATGAATTCTTAGAGGAGGTTGCTCTGGTAGCGGACGTGGACCGGATGGATGAGTCGGAGAACCGGGTGACGCTGATGACGCTGCACAGCGCCAAGGGCCTGGAATTTCCGAGGGTGTATTTGAGCGGCATGGACGACGGGCTGTTTCCGGGGATGATGTCGATTTCCTCGGATGATCCGGGGGAGCTGGAGGAGGAGCGGAGACTTTGCTATGTGGGCATTACCAGGGCGAAGGAAAACTTGACCATGACCAGTTCCAGACAGCGGATGGTGAACGGGGAGACGAGATATTCCAAGGTGAGCCGGTTCGTGGATGAGATCCCGGAGGAACTGCTGGAGACCAACCGGCTGGAGCCGAGGCTTTCCGCCCGGGGAAATGCCGACAAGATGTATGACGGCGGGCTTCCGTGGAATAAGAAGGAGAAGCCGGCGGGAGTCAGCAGCTTTGGAACGAAGAGTAATGCTTATGCGTCGAAGACAGCGGCGCCGGCCAGTCAGCCGTCCTTTGGGAAGACATTTACGGTGGAAAAGGCCAAAGGGCTTGACTACCAGGTGGGCGACCAGGTGATGCACATCAAGTTCGGTCACGGGATCGTGCTGGATGTGAAGGACGGAGGCAAGGATTATGAGGTGACGGTGTGCTTTGACACGGTTGGGGTGAAGAAGATGTTTGCCTCTTTTGCCAAATTAAAGAAAGCGTAACCTTAAATTAATGTATAAAAATGCGGAAATTCCATAAAATAGGATAGTAAAAATGGGGATATAATGTTATACTATCGGTGAGAGATTTTTCATTTTAATAGAAAGGACGTGGGTGTGATGAATAAATTTGATATGGTCAGCAAAGATGCAATGAGCCGGATGGAGGATATTATGAATTCTACCAGACTGAATGAATTTTTGCATAGAAAAGAAGAAGAGGATAAGAAGAAAAACAATATTCTCTGGGCACTGGCGATCATTGGAGCCGTTGCGGCGGTTGCAGGAATTGCCTATGCTGTTTATCGTTTCTTTACACCGGATTACCTGGAAGATTTTGAGGATGATTTCGAAGATGATTTTGATGATGATTTCTTCGAGGATGAGACAGCGGATAACGAATAAGATTAAGATAACGAAGAGAGCGTGCTCGGATCTGTGGGCACGCTTTTTTTGAAAATATGAGAGAACATTTACTGAAAAATGCGGACAGGAGTTATGGATTGATGAAAAAGGGCGAGATTTACGAAGGATATGTGGAGCGGATGGATTTTCCCAACAAGGGAATTGTGGTGGTGGACGAGGAAAAGGCTATGGTGAAGAATGCGCTGCCGGGGCAGAAAGTTCGGTTTGCGATCAATAAGAAGCGGAATGGGAAATGTGAAGGGCGGCTTTTGGAGGTGCTGGAGGCGTCGCCGCTGGAGTCGGAGGATGGGCGGTGTGCGCATTTTGGGATCTGCGGGGGCTGTGTGTCCCAGAGCATTCCTTATGAAGAGCAGTTGAAGATTAAGGAGCAGCAGGTGAAGGCGCTGGTGGACAGTGTGGTGGAGGATTATGTCTTTGAAGGAATCAAGGCCAGTCCGGTGGCGGAAGGTTACCGGAATAAGATGGAATTTTCCTTTGGGGATGAATATAAGGATGGCCCCCTGGCTTTGGGAATGCACCGGAGAGGGAGTTTTTATGATGTGGTGACGGTGGAAGGCTGCCGGATTGTGCATCGGGACTTTACGGATATTTTGAGGGCTACGAAGGGGTATTTTGGGGAATTACATGTCGGATTTTATAAGAAATTGCAGCATGTGGGATATCTGCGCCATTTGCTGGTGCGCCGGGCGGTGAAGACCGGGGAGATTCTGGTGGCGCTGGTGACGTCCACCCAGACGGAATTGCTGCCGGGGGAGGAAGGGAAGATTCTGGAGGATTGGAAGAATTTGCTGCTTTCTTTAAAACTGGAAGGGACTTTTGCAGGTATTCTGCATATTAAAAATGATAGTCTGGCGGACGTGGTGCAGAGTGATGAGACGGAGGTATTGTATGGGCAGGAGTTCTTCTACGAAGAACTTCTGGGCCTGCGATTCAAAATCTCTCCGTTCTCCTTTTTTCAGACGAATTCTCTGGGAGCTGAGGTTCTCTACGAGACTGCCAGAGGTTACGTGGGAGATACCAAAGATAAGGTTGTTTTTGATCTATACAGTGGAACCGGCACCATTGCCCAGATCATCGCCCCTGTGGCCGAAAAGGTGGTTGGCGTTGAGATCGTCCCGGAAGCCGTAGAAGCCGCCCGCGCCAACGCCGGGTTAAACGGATTGACTAATTGCGAGTTTATCGCGGGGGATGTGCTGAAGGTGATTGATGATCTGACGGATAAACCGGATATCATTATCCTGGACCCGCCTAGAGATGGGGTCCACGCTAAGGCGCTGGACCGGATTATTAATTTTGGAGTGGACCGGATTGTTTATATTTCGTGTAAGCCTACCAGTTTGGTGAGAGATTTGGTGATTCTGCAGGAGAGAGGGTACCGGGTGGAGAGGGGGTGTGCGGTGGATATGTTTCCGTCGACGGCGAACTGCGAAGTTTGCGTGGAACTGTGCCGAAAGCAATAATGTATATTCAAATTAAGGATGTGAAGAAAGTTTATGATATCAACGGATGGTATGAACAGTTATACTGAAAATAAGGATTTGAACAAAGAAATATTATTATGGATTAATAATCGAAAAGTGCGATTTTTAATAAAAAAGCAATTATGACGGCTAAATTTGATCAGGTGAATTATAAGAATTTAGATATGGAGTATTTGTTGCAATTAAAAAGTAGAAGTTTAATAGAATATGCAAAAAAGCTGATTGAGGAAACAAATGAAGAAATGAAAGGATTATTAGAGTCGGCAATTGAAGAAGAACTGGAAGAAATAGCAGAAAACTCTATTTTTTATAAGAGTGAACTATATCAAGAAGAGGATGAATATCGGCTTATCTATCGTGATTTGATAAAGTGCCAAAATTCACAGTATATAAAGAATTCCAAGGGAAGAGCAGAGATAGAAAAGAGAATTCGAGACTTTAAATTAAGCGAGGCAAAGTATAGGGTAGGGGTAGAAGGAATTATATCATATTTTGATTTGTCATTTGAGCCTGTTATGAACAATATTATTGGGGAAATAGTTCTTGGTCCAAAATGTAAAATGACTACGGCAGATGTAGAGTTTTTATTAAGTTCTTGGGGATACAACTGCGTGGGAGAAAATGTATATGACCAGAGAAGTATATACATACATCATTCTGAATTGTCGTATAAATAAATAACTTATTATTAAAAGAAAGTTTTAATTGCGGAGAAATAGAGCGAGAGACAACTGTTCAAAAATTTTGAGTAGTTTAAAAAGAAGGCAATCGGTCTGTGAATTGCGAAATTGGTCACTTTAATTTAGATATAATCATATTCGTTGGATATCGTGTAAACTCAGTATGTGCAACACAATTCAGAAGAATTGATTATGATAGCAGAATCAATTGTCAATGTTTTTATGGGTAATTTGGGAATAGCTAGAAATGTTCGGGTCGTAAAGCTTGAAGCTGCAAGTAATGCTTTTGTTTTAGCAGCTAGTTTTGTTTTGCAAGAAGAGGATACTTTTAATGTTTTTATTTTGTTAGATGGCGATGTGTATAGAAAGGAATCTAAAAAAAGGATGCAATTAAAAAAGTTTTATCAGGAACTGAAAAGATCATAATAATAAGGTGGATAAAGAAATTATGGCGAACAATAAAAGAGAGATTACAATACACAGCTCAGCCGCAGAGTATTTAACATATGTAGCATCTACAGGTAGTAACTCAGATAGTTTTGAGATGCGCTATGAAGACGAGAACATCTGGCTGACGCAGAAAATGATGGCAACCTTATATGATGTTTCTGTATCGGCAATCAATCAGCACCTTAAAAGGATATTTGAAGATGATGAGCTGGTAGAAGAATCAGTTATTAAGAAATACTTAATAACTGCCTCGGATGGTAAATCCTACAGTACGAAACATTATAACTTACAGGCAATCATTGCCGTTGGCTTTAAAGTGAACAACGACCGTGCCGTAAGATTCCGCAAATGGGCCGGTCAGATTGTCAAGGATTATACAATTCAAGGATGGACGATGGACAAAGAGCGCCTGAAAAAAGGGCATATGTTCACCGATGAATACTTTGAACGTCAGCTTGAAAATATTCGTGAGATACGCCTGTCCGAGCGAAAATTTTATCAAAAGGTTACAGATCTCTATGCCACAGCGTTTGATTACGACAAAGATGCCAAGACTACCCTGCAGTTTTTCAAAATGGTACAGAACAAGATGCATTGGGCCGTACATCGGCATACGGCAGCGGAATTGATTGTAGAGCGTGCAAATGCAGAAAAAGAACATATGGGCCTGACAACGTGGGAATCAGCGCCGGATGGGAAGATCGTCAAAGCTGATGTTAGTGTTGCTAAGAACTACCTGAGCGAAAAGGAAATGTCCTATTTGGAGAGAATCGTTTCACTTTATCTTGACTATGCGGAGTTACAGGCCGAACGAAGGATACCGATGAGTATGGAGGACTGGGCAAAGCGCCTTGATGGATTCCTGGAGTTTAATGGGAATGAACTGCTGATGGGACCGGGAAAAGTCAGTGCAGAACAGGCCAAGCTTCATGCAGAGACAGAGTTTGAAAAATATCGTATTGTTCAGGATCGATTATTTATGTCAGATTACGATAAGTATTTGTTAGAATTAGAATATCAAGCAGAGCAAAATGATAAGTAAAGTTGATTATATCGTTTCCGCTGGGGGAGGAGTATACCTTCCCACCATCATTACCATCCACTCAACAAACTGCGAGGTCTGTGTGAAGTTGTGCCGAAAATAACTATATAAAGGAGGCCAGAGGAGAACGAATAAATTCATTCATAGTTTAGCCATAATATCCTTGTTTGGAATGGTGGGGTATTTTTTACCTGTGCCTTGTGTATATGCTGATGAATTATATCATGATTTTATTTTTCCTATTGTTATAGGTTATTTATTATCATATATTTTTTATACGCTTACAGTTTTAATACCAGCCAATAATAGAAAACAAAAGGTTCGCAAAAACCGGGATTTAATTGAATATGAAATTTATTCAAAACTTTTTTTCGTTTTTAATACCATTTGCGATAATACTATATATCAGAGAAAGCATTGGTCAACAGATAGTTATCCGCAAGCAGGGGACAAACCACTAAAGAAAATGTTGATATTTTGATATTCCATATAGACCATCTTAAACATAATACTGTAATGGCATTTCCACCAGTTTTGGTATTTAAAGAAATACCAGATTTTGTAAATTAAGAAAGATCCTCAAAATATGTTGCAGATGTAGTAAAAGGAATTGTAGAAACTCAAAAGTGATACATAATGACGATAAATCAGTTACCCCAGAAGAATATTTGAAGGTTGGTTTTAGATGTTTTTATTATACCATTGTTTTACAAAAAGCTATACAAGAAAATTAAAGGGATAAAATTTGAAAAAGATTGATGGAAGTTTGGAGGTAAGACAGATGACTGATATACTGACAGCAGGTTGTATTCGGATGTAGAGATTACGCCCCAATTTGGAGTATACACTTCCGACAGCACAAAGTGATTTAGCACAGGAACTCACGAAGGACCCGTACAATTTTGACTTTATTACACTGACCAAGAATTATAATGTAAAAGAATTAAAAGATGCATTGATGAACAATATTACAGCATTTTTGTTAGAACTTGGAAGTAGATTTGCTTTTGTTGGGCGTGAATATCGAATTGAAATTGGCGATACAGAAAATTTTATTGATATGTTGTTTTATCATATAAAATTGCATTGCTATGTGGTAGTTGAGGTAAAGGTTACAGCGTTTGAACCGTCTTTTACCGGACAACTTGGAACATATGTGGTTGCAGTTAATCATATCTTAAAATCGGAGATGGATGCTCCGACTTTGGGTCTGTTGGTATGCAAATCTAAAGATAAATGTGAGTATCAGAAAATAGATATATTTACATCGCAAAGAATATGACACAATATAAAAGCAAACAGATAGTAAAAATAGAGTTCCGCCAAGGTCAGATTGCGTCTTTCGGATATCCGAATCACCGCTTCCAAGAATGTCGAGGTGGTAATAATGATGTGGAATTGTGGTTTGGAAGAAAAAATGGGTTAAACCACAAGATATAGTGGTTTTTGGTCTTTTCATAGATGTGAGACGGGGAAAAGAGGATATAGGGTAAAATTTCAGGTCAGCCAGATCATAAAAGGCGGGCCTTTTTTAATAGAGTATAGGGAAAGTTGCCGCCTGCGGAGATCAAGACGCTGCATGGCCATGAAAGTTTACTTATAGAATTCTCCGACGAGGGAGAATTGCAGATATTCAAAGAGATGGAGACAGTAAAGCCTCTGCTGAAAAGCTCGGAAGAAAACGGCAGGGAAATGATCCTGCATAGCCTGGAAATGGGAGAAGTGCAGTATACCATGTTCTCTGTGTTGGCGGAACCAGGGCTTTGTCCCATTAAAAATAGGTATCGCAGAACAAAACCAGGGGCCATTTTCAAGCGGTTTTACTGGGAGGAAGCGGTGCGCGATGTGGATGGCATCGGAATCGGCCTGTACCTGGCCCGGGAGATTATCACCATGCAGGGCGGGTACATCCTTGTATCGTCCGGTCCTGACCATGGTTCCATTTTTTCCGTGTTCCTGCCCAAGCGGTGAAAGCTTAAATATCACGGGATTGTGACATTTGAGTGGATCGTAAAGGGTACTTCGTGACAGTTCTGCGAGAATTGCTCTTTATAATTACACCATCACCAGGATAGGAGGGTAGTTTCCGTGAGTATTTTACAGGTAACTGATTTGAAAAAATATTACGGCGCCGAACCGAGCGGCACAAGGGCGCTCGTAAGACAATTAATCGAATTATGTATTCGGACGAAAAACTACTTGCATGATTCGAAGCAATGGGTTTTATGCAGATATTCATGTAGAATCCGTTGATGAGACACATTTGGAAGCATTTGGTGAACACTTGGGACAGACAGTATGGAAGTAGAAGCAAATCAATTTCAATTTGAAAGGAGTATCCTTATGGAAGAATTAAAATCTATTATGAAAACGTTTGCCGCGTCTGGTTGGGATTTAATATCTATTCCGGCACAACAATGGTTAGATGGAAAAGCTGATAAAGACACTTTAGTATCAGCAATCAAACAGGCAGACGAAGAATGTGGAAGCTGTGGTTGCGAGTTAGACTCATTGTATAAAAGAGCTTTGGAATTGATTTAACAGCACCATCAATTCCGGTCAATAGAGAAGTTGAAAAAATAAATTGTTAGATAGCAGGAATATTGATGGTGATATCCCAGGAAGCGAAGGAGATGATGATAGGATGAAAAAGGTGTTAAGTATTGCCGGGTCAGATTGCAGCGGTGGCGCGGGTATCCAGGCTGACTTAAAAACATTTTCGGCCCACGGAGTATTTGGAATGAGCGTAATCGTATCCGTTGTTGCAGAAAATACAAGCCGGGTTATTGCAATTCAGGATATCACGCCGGATATGATCTCGAAACAGATTGACGCGGTGTTCGAGGATATCGAGGTGGATGCCGTTAAGGTCGGTATGCTTTCCTCGCCCGCGTGCATGGAAGCGGTTGCCGCAAAGCTGCTCCAATACAGACCGGACAACGTTGTAATTGATCCGGTGATGGTTGCCAAAAACGGGTGCCCGCTTATGGACCCTTCCGCGGTAGAGCATTTGATTAAAACCGTCCTCCCCCTTGCGGATGTTTTGACGCCCAATATACCAGAGGCTGAAAGAATAGCGGGGATGCAAATTCATTGCATTGCAGACATGGAAACCGCTGCGAAAACGATCCACAGGATGGGCTGCAAGGCCGTCGTGGTAAAAGGCGGCCATGCCATCGGAAATGCCCTTGATGTTCTGTTCGATGGACGGAAGTTCTATCGGTTTGAAACAGCGCGGATCGACACGAAAAATACCCATGGGACAGGCTGCACCTTTTCCTCAGCCATTGCTTCCCAGCTTGCAAAGGGCCTGGTCCTCCAGGAAGCGGTTCGTCAGGCAAAAGAATATGTGACCACCGCTATTGAGCACTCCCTTGCAATTGGGAAGGGCTGTGGCCCGACCAATCATTTTTACAGCCTTTACCAATATGGCCTGAATGGATTCGACAATGGGAGTGGGGCAGTATGAAATATGATTTTACACTCTACCTTGTAACAGATCGAACTCTCATAAGTACGCAAACACTCCCAGAGGTAGTTGAGCAGGCTATTTTAGGCGGTTGTACCATGGTGCAGCTACGGGAAAAATCGTGCGGCTCTCTGGACTTTTACCAGCAGGCTGTGGAGGCCAAGGTGGTCACGGACCGATACCATATCCCACTCATCATAAACGATCGGATTGACATTGCGCTGGCGGTGAAGGCAGCCGGCGTGCATCTCGGACAAAACGATTTGCCGGCTGCCAGGGCGCGGGAGATTATGCCGCAAGAGATGCTGCTGGGTGTTTCCGTTACAACTGTCCAGGAGGCGCGGCAGGCACAGGCTGACGGGGCAGATTACATTGGCGTCGGGGCCATGTTTCCCACGGGCACGAAAACGGACGCAAGCCTTGTTCCGATGGATGAATTAAAAAGAATCCGTCAAAACATGGAACTGCCCATCGTCGTGATTGGCGGCATTACCAGGGAGAACGCACCACATTTTCGCAGCTGCGGAATAGAGGGACTGGCAGTCGTTTCCGCAATCCTTGCCCAGCCCGACATCAAGCGGGCCGCGGCTGAGCTGAAGACAATTTTTTGTGGAGGGGGAGCAGATGAATTTTAGCGCGGCAGTATTTGATTTGGACGGCACACTCCTTGATTCTATGGATATATGGGAAAACATTGATATCGCCTTTCTGAAAAAGCGTGGGTTAACCGTGCCCAGCGGCTATGTCACAGAAATTTGCGCCCGTAGCTTTATAGAGGCCGCAGAATATACAATCGACCTGTTTCACCTGTCTGAAAGTGTGGATGCAATCATCCATGAATGGAATGAAATGGCCGCCTATGAATATGCGCACAATGTAACACTGTCCCCGTTTGCTGCGGATTATCTCCGGCAGTTGAAACATGCGGGCATAAAATTGGCTGTCGCAACCGGGCTTCCCCAAACGTTATATGAGCCATGTCTGAAAAAGAATGGAATCTATGAACTGTTTGACGTTCTCTGCTCAACAGATGATATGGAACGCGGAAAGGAATATCCTGACATATTTGTACATTGCGCGGATCGATTGGGTGTGGTGCCGGAGCAGTGCCTTGTCTTTGAAGATGTTTTGCCTGCGGTCAGAAGCGCAAAGCAGGCTGGGATGATAGTCTATGGGGTCTTTGACAAATATTCAGAACACAATATGGAGGAAATCAAAAAAATCGCAGACGGCTATCTGTTTGACTTTCACTCCGCTCCGTTTCCTGCTCCGAGGTATGGACAGATGGCAGAATTGTGGGATCTCTATGATATTACCAGAAAGAAAACCGGGGCCACAGTGGAGCGCGGACAAACAATCCCAGACGGATCATATCACCTTGTGGTTAGCGTGTGGATACGAAACCGCCATGGAGAGTTTTTACTATCACAACGGCATCCTGATAAGCCTTATCCACTGTATTGGGAATGCACGGGCGGCTCCGTCCTTGCCGGCGAAAGCAGCCTGGAAGGGGCAGTCCGTGAGGTGCGGGAAGAATTGGGACTGGTGCTCGAACCGGGACATGGCTGTTTGCTGTTACAAACACGGCGCGAGAGGTTCCAAGACTTATACGATGTTTGTCTGTTTCATGCGGACACTTCTGTATCCTGCTTGCGGCTGCAGGATACAGAAGTGATTGCAGCCCAGTGGGTGAGCAGGTCCATGCTGTTTACCATGTTCCGGGGATGTCAGCTTCACCCCCTGCTCAATTATATTGAACAAATATTTTAATAAATGCAGTCAAAAGTAAAGAGTCAATTTCCAATTCGAAAGGAGCTCGAACATGAAATAATCCTATACGGTTATATCAGCAGTATATGTTTTGGGCGGTAACTCCTTTCAGGCTGATTTAGTTTCATCTTCTTGGTTTACGGTGAAATAAAGGAGCACACAAAATGTGAGATATCATAGAATTTGCAAACAGAGAAGAATTCCGACAATGACTTTCTGACCATTGCCTGTCAAAAGACGGCGTTCGGTTTCTGTTTGGCAAAGCGGGCGGGCCTAAAAAATCAAGGCAGGCGATCGCCTTTTTATTGGCGCTGCTAAAAGCGTACGAGTCTGCTTATGCAAATTTTCAGGCGATGTCTTTATCTGTAAAGAAAACATATACACGGGCATATTTTGACACAAAGACAGACGCCGGCCGGGAAAAGAGAATCGCATGGATGGTCGATCGGTTGAACCAATACCTAAAACCTATGTAAGCGTTGCATTCGCCTGATTGGAAAATGTTGCAATCGGTATATTTCAGGAGAGTTGACAAATCGGTTTGGATATTGTCGAGCGGGCATTGGATAAGAAGCGGAAAAAGGCTTTAAATGACGGATTGAAAAATATTTCATTTGTAAGCTATAACGGTCTGACATTTCCATTTGCAGATAAAGCATTTGATATTGTTATTACACGGTACGCCCTACACCATTTCCCGGCTATCAAAGTTACCTTTCGGGAAATTAGCAGAGTATTGAAACCCAACGGGATGTTTTTCCTATCCGATCCGGCACCTAATGATGATGATACGGAACGATTTGTAGATGCGTATATGCAAATGAAAAAAGATGGATATATCAAATTTTACAGCAAAAAAGAATGGCAGGATATTGGAAAAATAGCAGGTTTTAACTTAGTGGACAGCTTTGAAACGGGGATTCGTTTTCCCAAGAAAAAGCAGACATCTTTAGAGTTAGACGATATTTTGAATAGATATGATAAACAAGTGATAAAGGGGTATGGATTAGAGATTATCAATGATGAAATTTGGATAACCGAAAGAGTAAACAATCTCTTATTTAAGAAGTTATAACAGCACTTAACTTCCAGTTGAACGAGGTGAACAGATAATGATGAATAGGTGGTATCAATGAACACATCAATATGGGTGCCTTGGAGCATCGTTTTTATACTTTGCATTATTTCAATTGTTTTATTGTTGGGGAAAGGCAGTTTTTTGATTGCCGGCTACAATTTGCTGCCAAAAGAGAGAAAGCAAAAATACAATGAAAAAAGACTTTGCCGTGTTGTAGGGGGCGGTACAAGCGTTATAGCTGTTATTTTGGGGATAGCGGCATTCTACCGGTTTGAAATGCCTGCAGTTATATCCTGGATTATTCCGTGGGGATTGTTTGGAACAATAGCGGTCGTGGCCATTTTAGCTGATACCATTTTCCGGAGGAAGTCATGAAAAAAGATATTTATGAAAAATTCGCATTTGATTATGACGAATTTGGACCCATTGAAAGCTATTTAGGAGATGAGAAAAACTTTTTCCATAAGCTGTTCACTGAGCATAACATCAAGACCGTTTTAGACTGCGCCTGCGGAACGGGGCAGCATTTGTATATGCTATCGCAGCTGGGATATCAGACCTGGGGCTCCGATTATTCTCACTCCATGCTGAAAATTGCCGAAAAGAATTTGCATGAGCGTGGGTGCGATATCCCGTTAACACAATGCGACTTTCGTTACTTGGAAAGAAAGTTTGATGTCTGCTTTGACGCGGTAGTATGCCTCACTACGTCTTTGCCTCATTTACATACGGATGAAGATCTGCTGTTTGCAATAAAGTCCATGAAAAACAGGCTCAATAAGAACGGTCTGCTCGTCTTCACATCGGGAACCACGGATTACACGCTGACATTACCTTCTATTGAGGTAGTCGTAAACCGTGAGGACTTTTCAAGAATATTTGTGAAGGAGCATGACGGCCGTTTTCAGACAATTCATGTATTAGACTTATATCATAGCTTACAGCGCACGGAAGAAAATCAATATGACATTGTATATCGTATTTTACTGGATAACGACTATCGGATGCTACTGTCTAAGACTGGGTTCACCAATATTGAACTATATGGCGATTATGATAGGAGTCCCTATGATGCAGGCAGTCGGAGATTGATCGTCGTAGCGGAACTGACAACATAAACGAGTAAGATAGAAGGCTGTGAAACGGATGAATGACGATCAAATAAATACAAATAAAATGTTAATCGGTGCTTGCGGTATTTTTTGCAGAGCGTGTGATCACTATTTTGCCAATACAGAGGAAGGGGCGCATCTTCTTTATAAAAGCAATATAAAAAGGCGAGTAGAAGCACATCCGTGCATGGGATGCAAAGCAGAGGATGAAACTAAAATCTGCATCTATTGCGCTGGCTGTGAAGTAAGGTTATGCAGTATAGAGCAAAAGGTAGGGTTATGTACGGAATGTGTACGATATCCCTGTGATAAGTTAAAAAGGTTTCACACAGGATTAGCGCATCATAGGGAAGCGGAGAAAGCTCTTGAGGAAAGCAAAGGCAGCACACTTGAACAGTGGTATGCACTGTCCGAAAAAAGGTGGACATGCCCTTCCTGCGGACATCAATATAGTTATTATGAACAGAGATGCGTTCAGTGTAACGCCTTGCTGAATGGCCTGGAACCTGATTTAAGGTAGTGCCCTTATAGGAAGAATCAAAGAAATTACTTATACGGTAAGGGGTAACTAAATGAAAAATCCATGGGAGGAAATTCCACTGACTGATTATGAAAATCATATGAAGCTGGATTCTGTGATGCAGTTACAGACTATGAATGAAATGATGAAAGGTCAGTTTGACGCTTATTCCATCTCCAGCGTTATGATATTGGGGATTGCAGGCGGCAATGGCCTTGAGCACATTCAAAGAGACAAATTTAAGAAGGTATATGGGATAGACGTCAATGCCTCTTATCTAAAAGAAGTGGTTCTCAGATACCCGGAATTGGAAGGACTTCTGGAATGCCTATGCATCAATTTAACGGAGGAAACGAATCAGTTGCCAAAAGCAGACCTGGTGATTGCAAATCTGTTGATTGAGTACATTGGATATGAAAGATTCCAGAAGGTTATCAACCATGTAAGCCCGAAGTACGTTTCATGTATCATTCAACTGAACCTGGAAGGCAGCTGGGTGTCGGATTCACCATATCTGCATACGTTCGACGGGTTGGAACAAGTACATCAGCAGATAGAAGAGCGCGCGTTGGAAAAGGCAATGCTTGAAATTGAGTACCGCTCAATCAAGACCTTGGAGTGTATTCTGCCCAATGTGAAAAAATTAGTACAGATTGATTTTCAGAGATAACGTATATTCCTGTTCGTTTTGTGAAGTTCCGGCAGCTATAGAAAAATGAAACCTTGACTGATTTTTGATATTTATCATTTATGCTCAGAGAAAGGAGGCGGTTTTATGGCGTATAAAATAATGGTGGTCGATGATGAGAAGATGCTCACCGGCCTTCTCTCTGATCATCTGAGGGACAATGGATATCTGCCTTATGTGGCAAACAGCGCGCAGGAGGCATTAGAGCAGTTGGGGACAGAACCTGACCTGATTCTGCTGGACATCAAAATGCCCGGTATGAACGGCCTGGAACTGTGTAAAACGATCCGGGAGCATGTGGCATGCCCCATCGTCTTTCTGACTGCCTTAGCCACAGAGCAGGATACCATCAACGGGCTTATGACGGGCGGGGACGACTATATCACAAAGCCGTTCAGCCTGCCTGCCCTGACAGCCCGGATTGCGGCCCATTTAAGGAGGGACATCCGCAGAGCGAACCCGGCCAGGCTTCTTTCTTCTCATGAGCTGCTGATTAACCTTTCAGCACGGACCGTGCATTATCAAAAAAATGAAATCCCTTTTTCCAGACGGGAGTTTGACATCATCGAATGTCTTGTCACCAATGCCGGCCAGGTCTTTGACCGGGAGCGTTTATACGAAGCGGTCTGGGGACTGGAGGCAGACGGCGACAGCGGCGTGATCCGGGAGCATATCCGCAAAATCAGGCAGAAATTAAAGGAGCTGACGGGCAAAGAATATATCGAGACGATCTGGGGGGTGGGATACCGGTGGAACCGTTAGAAAGGAAGAAGAAATCCATGCCTCTGCGCAAAGCATTCTGCACCTACGTGTGTGTGACCTTCCTCTGTGTCCTGTTACTGTCTGTTCTTACCATATGGCTGTGTATCTCGGTTCAAAACTATCTTCTGCCGGTATCGGATGAAGTGGTTTTAACCATATGGGAATCCTTTGATGATGACAGAACCAACAAATACGCTTTTAACATCAAGATGGGGGAATCCCCCAAAGAGTTACCCTTTCTGATTGGCTTTGGAGGCGTCAAAAAGGCAGTACAGGACGCAGAATACGCGGTTACCGCAATAGAAAGAAACTGCAGTTCCTTATCCCCTAAGCGGCGGCTTCTGTATCAGACATGCGGGATTGTCATGATTTTAGGGCCAATCGGTCTTTCCTTTGGGGGAATCCTTCTGTGCGGAATCCTGTTTTACAAAAGGAAGCTGAAACGTCCCATCGAAATACTGGCGGACGCCGCTGAGCGGATTTCCATGCAGGATCTCGATTTTAAAATACTCCCTGAGAGCGGAGACGAGCTGGGAAAGCTCTGCGGCTCCTTTGAGCAGATGCGCAGGGCGCTGCGGGAAAATTATCAGAAGCTGTGGGCCACCGTGGAGGAGCGCAAGAGGCTGCAGGCTTCCGTGGCCCACGACCTGCGCAATCCCATCGCCATCATTGAAGGCCATGCCGAGTATTTACAGATTAACCTGGCGAAAGGAACGCTTGGGGTGGAAAAGATGTCTGCGGTTATTGGAAATATTCTGCAGGCGGCAAAGCGGCTGGAAAGCTACACGGAATCCATGCGTGCGCTGGGCCGTTCGGAGGAGCATGAAGTACGGCGGAAAGAGGTATCCTTTGAGGAACTTTACAAAGACTTAACTGCTGATTTATCTATCATCACCGCAGGGCGGGGCATTTCCCTTGTCTGCCAAAATGACATTGGGGAAGATCAGGTAAATCTGGACGCAGATGTACTATACCGTATTTTGGAAAATCTCATTGGCAATGCGGTCCGTTTTGCCAAACGTGAGATCCGCCTTTCCTTTTCCAGTTCCGCAAAGGGCCTGGAAGTCAGGGTCGAGGATGACGGAAACGGTTTTCCGAAAGAGGTGCTGAACTCTCAAAACGGTTATTTTGTACCGAAGGGCGGAGACAGGGAGCATTCCGGACTGGGCCTTGCCATTTGCCGTATTTTGTGTGAAAAACACGGCGGCTCCCTGCGGCTTTCTAATGGAAGAGAGGCCGGGGCAATTGTACAATTTTCGCTGGAATATTGACTGATTTTTGATATTTGCCGTTTATAATCTCCTTACAAACCGTTTCCCCAACCATGAGGATAGCGGGTAAGGAGGTTTTTTATGAGAAAAGTTTTCTATTTTATACTTTGTGCCGCACTGCTGTGTTCCCTTGCTGCTTGCCGTGCGGGCAATACTGGCGGTACGGGTGGTAAACCGGGCGGCGGTGATCAGCGAGGGGAAGCGCTTTCCCTGGACGATTCTTCCGCAATTGATAATCCATTTGCGGAGGAACAGCCTCAGAACAGCAGCTTAAGCCATGGGATGCCGGTCACCGATCCTGAAAAAAAGCCGGAAATAGTGTATACCGGCGGTGAATGTACGGTGAATTACGCGGTCAGCGCCTCCGGGATTGGCCGGGACTTCGGCTTTCTCTTATATTTGGACGGCGTTCCCCAGCCATATAAGCTGGAGCCGGACGGTGAATATGCTTACCTTCACTCCGTCAGTCTGCCGGAGGACACGGAAGATCTGCCATTTACATTCCTTTTTACCCCTGTGACCGGGACAGAAGGGGAATCATCTACACTGGCGGTGACGAGCCTGACCAATCCGCGGTTTCAGCCGGATATGGAACAGACCTCCTCCTATGGAGGGTATCACAGTCCGTTGACTGCCGAATACCCCGTCAACTTTACAGCCAGTCCTCCGCCTTTTCACCAACAGGTGGCTGTGAATCCTTGTATTTCCAATATGGTCCGTCAGACTCAGCTGGTCACAAGCGATTACCTGGAAACAAGAGGCTGGAGCCTCGCGCAGCTGAATGAAGGGATTTTTCAGTTCATCACCTATGACGGGGAGGTACGGTATGACAACCTGGCAGTTTCCGGTGATGCTCCCGCAGCCATTCACTATGAACTGGCTGGGATACCCGGTATGCGCTCACAGACCACGTTCTATATTGACCATATGCCCATTGCGGATGACAGCGGAACACTGGTGTTTGAAAATACATTTACGTCCGGTGAAGTGATTGCCTATGACTTCGGTATTGACGCCCGAAAGCTGGACGGCTTCCGTACTTTTTACGCGGTGACTGTGCCTCTTGACACAGAGGACTACCCGGATTTTCCCATTAGTACCCTAAAGACAGATTCCATTTTATTTTATCAACAGGAGGCGCAAAACAAATGAAAAAACGGATTTCGATTCTTTCTCTTATTCTTTCTTTGATGCTTGTATTTACAGCCTGCACCGGACCCACAGCACTGCCGGATTCCTCAGCGGACAGCAGCCCGGAGTCTGAATCCCAAACAGCGGCCGCTGAGCCTGAAGTCAGCATGAGTACCCTTACGCCGATGGTTTCCAAAACTACTGCAGGAAGCTTATCTTTTAAAGGGTTTACCACCGGCAATATCCCCGGAGACATCAAAAACGTGTACGATGGCGGTGGAAGCAATGTACTGGTGACCACCTCCAACACCCTTTACTTATATGATCTCTCCCAGGACGCCGTCACTGCGAAAACAGAAACCGGCACAAACAGCCGCACCTACAGGGAAGAGCACTATAAGCCTGTCCGAAACGGCTTTGTGGGACTGCTTCTGGATTTGAACAGGCCAGGGAGCGAAAGCGGGCTTTTGAAAGGAAGCAGCGTCCCCGACGTTACCTGCGTTTTCTATGACTCACAACTGAACAAGATACGGGAAATCAAGGTACTGGACGTGCTGGCTGGTGTGATGAGCGAAGCTGACAAAAGCTTTGGTGTGCAGGAACTGCGGATGATTGATGTATCGGACGATGGTTCCAGGATTGCGGCGGGCAGCCTATCCGCGCTCTACTTGTATGACATGGAGACTAAAACCGCACGCCAGATTGTACCGGAAAGCAAAAATATGATACCAAACGACGTGCGTTTCGCCGGAAATTCCCGCGTTGCCTTCGGCGGCGCCTATCTGCCCGCCGGCGCTTCCGAATCAACCTACTCTTATGGAATCGTGAACATCGATGGCAGTAACCTCCAAATCCATACCCCGGAAAACTTTCGGGCAGGAGAACTTCCGGGAGCCAGGGATTCCTTTGTGCTGGTCGGTCAGGACATGCGGGCAGTCTCAGGACAGCTGCTCATTCATCCCGCCGTCGGAGCGGCCAGAACCATAAAACTTGCCACCGCCAGGGAAGGCGATATGGCGTATCTGTCCGGCGGCGGCAAGTATTTTGCCACATCGGTCAATGGGGATAAACTTGCAGTCCGTATTTATGAGATGGAAAGCGGCAGTCTGGTTACTGAAGCTTTCATTGCCGAGGATGATGTAACCTTGATTTCCCGCGTGCCGGACGTGCGCATTATAGACAGCCTGCGCACCGCCATTATTATTTATGGGCAGCATGTGAACACACGGATAAAGGTGGTACAGTTTTAAGTTTGATAAAAAGACAGGGGAGGCGGCTGTGTTTTGATTGTGACAATGAGAGGGCTGAAAAAGCGGTATAAAGACAAATATGCCCTGCGGGATTTTTCAGCGGAACTTGAAAACGGCGTATATGGTTTGATGGGGGTCAACGGGGCGGGGAAAACCACGCTGCTCAGTATCTTTGCCGGTATCCTGCGGGCGGATGGCGGCCAGGTGCTGATCGACGGCAAAGAAGCGGGAAGCCTGGGCGCGTCATTTTATTCCCATATTGGCTTTTTACCCCAGACCACCCAGTTTTATAAGGATTTCACCGTGATGGAGTTCCTGCGCTATATGGCGGCTCTAAAGGGCATTGATTCCAGGGCAGGTGAAAAAAGGGCGGAGGAGCTGCTGGAAATTGTCAATCTCACTGATCAGGCTGAAAAAAAGATAGGTGCGCTCTCCGGCGGAATGCGCCAGCGCGTCGGCATCGTCCAGGCCATGCTGGGTGATCCCTCCATTCTGGTGCTTGACGAACCTACTGCCGGTTTAGATCCCCAGGAGCGCATCCGTTTTCGCAATCTCATCGGTAAGTTTGCCGCCGGGCGAATTGTGATCCTGGCTACCCATATCGTATCCGATGTGGAGTCTATTGCCAACCAGGTGATGATGATGAAGGACGGCCGCCTGCTTCGGCAGGATTCGCCTGCCCATTTAATCCGGGATATGGAGGGCAAAGTATGGCAGGTAAAAGCAGATGACGGGAATGCCGAAGCCTTTTTAAAGCAGTACAGGGTGAGCAACATCCTGCGGGAGGAGACGACAGTCAGGCTGCGGATCATCAGCGACAGGCAGCCCTCAGTTGACGCGGTGCAGCTGCAGCCCAATCTGGAGGACGTATTCCTCTATTATGCGGGAGGAAGCGAGACATGGTAAAGCTAATCGGCTATGAAATGAAAAAATGCTTCATAAAAAAGTCAATTCTGCTTCTCCTGATGGCCTTTACCCTCGTGAATCTGGTTTCAATTTATGGGACCTATCGGGACGATTCCAACTTTGATGAGTTTCCCCGGTGGAAAGAACTTTATCCTGCATTTTACCGGCAGTTTAAAGGGGAGATGACGGAAGAGAAGATCAGCAGCCTTCTCTCGCTTTACCGGCCTGTTGAAGCGAGGGTCGATGACCGGACGGCAAGCACTGCGATGGACGATCCGGATACCTATACAGGGAATATTTACAGTGACTACTATTTTTTGAACTGGAACTTTGTAAAGCCCATGGAGTATCTCTATACCTATCAGATGCAGGCGCGTGAGATCGCCCGGTCTGCCCGGTCCAATCTTTTGTTCTATTCTGATGTTGGAAACGACTATGAGTACAGGAAAAACCAGATCATCGCCGGGCTGTATGAAAACCGGAGCGTCAGGGAGTTCGAGTTCACCGGCCTTTATCATTCATTCGTCCATTATGATTTCTCCATTCTGCTGGTACTGCTCCTGAGTCTATACGCACTTGCCGGCGTTTTTGTATCAGAAAAGGAGAGCGGGATGGAATATCTGCTGCTGACAACAAGACAGGGAGGCAGGAGAACAACGATGGCAAAGCTGATTGCCTCCACTTTGTTTGTATCAGTTGTGAGTCTCTGGTTTATACTCACAGATTTTTTTGGATTTGCAGCTATTTATGGTACATTCGACGGCGGCTCTTTGCCGGTCTATGCCCTTGAAAATTTTGAACAGTCTGCTGTGGGGATGCCGCTTGCAGAATATGCCGTGGTTTCAACGGCGGTTAAAATACTGGGAGCGGTCATTGCAGGACTAATTTTCCTGTTTCTCTCCCAGTTTTTCCGAAGTGCGCTGTTTCCCTATGTATTGGGGCTGCTGGCAATCTGTGCACTGGCATGGTTCTTCGGACGGTATTCCGCCTCCAGCCATTTAATTTTGAAAATATGCAACCCGTTTACTCTCCTTCAGTGCCGGACGGTCTTCCGGGTAACAGAGTTTGTAAATTTCTTTGGCATTCCGGTACTGACTTATCAGGTGACGCTTCTCATCGGCGCTGTGTGGTGCGCGCTGCTTATGCTGGCCATAAGCGTATTTGCAGGAAAGAATGCGGCCGGGAAAAGTGGTGGGCTGAGTAACGGTGGGAGACTGGGGAAAGGTAGTGGAGTGGGATGGAACTTTTTACATTTGAATTAAAGAAAATGCTTATGAAACGCCGGGGCCTGCTACTGATTACGCTGTTTTTCCTGTTCCGGCTTGGTTCCCTGGTTTTGCTGGATTCACCGGCCAATCGCGATCTGGAGCTTTACCGGGAGGACTATCGTTTTTACTTATCGAAAGTTGAAGGTCCGGTAACCAGGGATACTGCCGCCTTATTAGATGAAATTTCTCAGAAGATTGCAGAAGCTGGAGTGGAGCTTCCAAAACTTTATAACAGTTTCTATGACGGAAATCTTACCCGGGAAGAATTGCTGGTGCAGGCGGCCCCCTATGTGGAGAGGCTGGAACATAAACATGGCTTCCAGCTGCTGTATGATCAGTTTATCTATGCCAGGGAAGACCCGGAGCGCCGGTATCTGCTCTATGACAACGGCTGGAACGGTCTGCTGGCGGAGGGCAGGCTGGACGTCATGTTTGTGAGTCTGCTCCTGCTCATCATTACCCCTATGTTCTGTTATGAATACCAGTGCAGTATGGATGTACTGAACCTGACAACGCAGAAGGGGGGAAGACGGCTGACGATGATCAAGCTGCTGCTTGCGGCAGGTGTGGTGACAATCCTTAGTCTGCTGAACAGTACGCTGGAGTACGCTTTCTACGGGGTGCGGTATGGACTGCCGCATGGAGACTATCCGCTGCAAAGCCTCCCATGCTATTCCGGCACGTACAAAGCGCTGACGCTTACCAAAGCCTTCCTGTGGATGGCCGCAAGCCGGTGGTTTGGGAGCCTGCTTTTTGCGGCGCTGATCCTGTTTCTGTCCGTTCTGATTCAAAAGTATGCATTGACCCTGATTATGTCCTCTGCCTTGTTGTTACTTCCGTATTATGCCATTCAAAACGAAACAGTCCGGTGCTTCCTGCCAGGCCCGCTGGCCTTTCTGCTGGGGACCGGATTTCTGCGTGGCGCCGGGAGGGCGGCAGATCCTTTGCCCCGGCAGGAAAGCGTGTTATTCTGCGAAATCACAGGAGAGGTGATTATACTTCTCACTGGCGCAGCACTGTTTCTTCTGGCAGTCATGCTCTATGTGATATTCCGAAGGAACTCTGCCGCATGGAATCATGGCAGGAAGGGTGGTAAAGGACGGGGAGCCGTGGCTGTGCTGTCCCTGTTGCTGCTTATAAACATGACAGGGTGTGCAGACGGGCACCATAGCGACGCGGGGTACGATATTTACAATGCGGTGCACCGCAGCAGATTTGAAAATGAACGTTACATTGTCTGGTTTGATGAGACCGCAGAAACCATTCTCTTTGAGGATAAGGGGACCGGGCGGCGGGACCGGCTTGTGCGTGATCCGCTGCTGCTGTCGTCAACCATAGGGCGGAGCATCTATGGCAATGGGAGATATGTCTACTATTTCCGCAATGACTACAACAAATCCGGCCGGTATGAATGGATTGAACGGATCCTGCTTATAGAAATGGACTTGGAGACGTTTCAGGAACGTATTGTATACGAGGACGTCCAAAGCTCGTTTGAGCAGGTCTTTTTGGGCAGCGGAATCAACACCCTGTTTGATGCTGCGGCCCGGCAGGGTACACAGGCTTTTCTGGAAGACGTTTGGGCGTTCTTCCTCAGTGGCAATACGCTTTATCTCCTGGGAAACGATATCCGAACCATGGATTTGCTTACCGGGCGTATGGACACGATTGAAGGCCCCTGCCCCGTGAAGGGGAGTCTGGCTTTCGATGGGCAGAAGATTTATTACACCACGGACCGGCTTGAGGTGGCAGCCTATGATGTTCAGACCGGAGAAACCGGCGTCATTCCCGGCCTGATTACAGAATTTTTCTTTTTGACGGATCACCGATTCCTCTACATCAACCGTGCGGATGAATACCGGCTTTATGTGATGGACAGAGCGGATGGGACGGCTTACCCGCTTACCGACCAGCCTGTTTTGCAGTTTGAGGTGGAAGGAAAATCAATTGTTTACACAGGCCGGCTTGACAGAAAGGTGTATTGCATCAATGAAGAGGAAGCAGAAAATTTGACCCGCAAGGAGTTTGACCTGCTTTTCTGTTTGTCAAGCCATGCAGGCCAGGTTCTGAGCAAAGAATAGCTCTACAGCCTGGTCTGGAATAGTAGGCACATAAATAAAGAAGTCACTTATAATTATGAGGGGGGAGAAACATAATGAATTTCAAGTGATAGTATGATATAATTAGCCATTGATGCAAGAGATATAAAAGAAAAAATTGATAGCGTTTGTCCTCAATTTGATAAAAATAGTATGGAAGAGATACAGGATGATTTTGTAAATGGTTTTTATTGTAGTTTCAAAACCAAGGGATCGGAAGAGAATTGGTCCAAAAATGCAGAGAAATTTTCCCGGATTCAGTTTATGAGGTATTATCTCACTGTTGAGCATTAAAAAATCCCACAGATTTCATTCTCTCATTAGAATTAGAGATGAAGTCTGAGGGATTTTTTTGTAGATCATAATTGGGGGTGAATCAGGTGTTTGGGAGGTGTATCTCTCTGGCTTACCTAGCACTCACCACCATGAAATACCTCCTGCACCCTGCTCAAAAATAAGTCCGCCGCGCTGGAAAAAAGTTGATACTTTTTCCAGACAATGTCCAAATGTACTTCCATCTTTGGTTTTAACGGCCGGAAGCAAAGACGGCTGTGATCGGAAGTATGGACCAGTTTATCGAGGGTCAGGACGTAACCGAGTCCTTCCTCCACCATGAGAGCGGCATTGTATACCAGGTTGTAACTGGCGACAATATTCAGTTTGTCAAAGGAGGTGCCCAGCCATCCGGAAAACTCATTGCTTACCATGGTCTGGTTAGAGGTGATAATGGGCAGGTCCATGATATCCTCCGGGCGGATAAATTCCCGGTTGGCCAGCGGACTCTCTTTCGGCATTAAAAGTCCCCAGGTATCGGTAGCGGGAAGCCGGATAAAATCATATTTCTTCATATCGGCCGGTTCGATGAGGATTCCGAAATCCAGAAGTCCTTTGTCCAGCCGTTCCATCACGTCATCTGCATTGCCGCTGTACAGGTGGTAGCGGATATTGGGGCAGGATTTTTGCAGATCTTTGGCGATTCTGGCAATCAGGCGCATGGCGTCCGTTTCTCCGCTTCCGATGTAGATATCCCCGCTTACCATCTCATCCGGCGCTGTCAGCTCGGCTTCCGTCTTATCTACCAGGTCAAGAATCTCCGCAGCACGTTTGCGTAAAAGCATTCCCTCTTCTGTTAACGTGATCTTGCGCTTCCCCCGAATCAATAGCTTCTTGCCAATTTCCTCTTCTAAATCCATTAACTGCCGCGACAGGGTGGGCTGCGTCATGTGTAGGGACTCCGCGGCCCCCGAGATGCTTTCCTCCCTGGCAACAGCCATAAAATATCTTAAAACTCGTAAATCCATGGGCCGTCTCCATTCTGATTACTCTGATTTTAATCGTATTCCAGCTGTTTCTTTTACTGCTTTGTGATAACTTTATTATACGGAACCATATCCATGCCTGTCAAGCATAGTACTCTATTTGATATAAGTATTTGATATGTAATTGGTTCGGTATTACAATAAAGCTATCAAACAGAAGCCAGTAGTAAAGGAGAAATCAATATGAGCGGACACATTTTGGAATTGGACAGTAACATAGAGAGAAAAAAGGTGGTTTATAAAAACCGTTATGGAATGGACCTTGTGGGAGAATTGTATCATAAAGCGGATATGGATTTAAGCGGAAGATACTCTGCTTTGATTATAGGTGCGCCTTACGGCGGGGTTAAGGAACAGGGACCTTGCGTTTATGGCAATGAATTGGCAAAAAAGGGTTTTGTTGTGCTGACATTCGACCAGTCATTTATGGGAGAATCCGGTGGTTTTCCAAGGCACCTATCCTCGCCGGATATTTTTACGGAGAATTTCAGCGCGGCGGTGGATTATCTGGGCCGTCTGCCCTTTATAGACAGGGAAGCCATCGGTGTCATCGGAATCTGCGGATCAGGTGGATTTGCCTTGTCGGCGGCCCAATGTGATACACGGATCAAGGCCGTGGCGGTGGTCAGTATGTATGATATGAGTGAGGCAGTCAGAGGGAACATGGGCAGGGAAGAAATCCAGGCGGTAAAGGAGCGGTGTTCCATGCAGCGCTGGACGGATGCAGAAAATGGATATCCGGAATATGTACCCAGCTTCCCGGAGCAGCCTCTTTCGCAGGTGCCGGAGGATATGCCGGAACCGGGAGCGGAATGGTTCCGATTCTATGCGGTAAAAAGAGGTCATCATCCCAATGCCAGAGGAGGTTTCACAACAACCAGTGATCTGGCCATGATGAATTTCCGGCTGCTGGATTATATGGATGAGATATCACCGCGTCCCATTCTCTTTGTCATAGGTGACCGTGCCCATTCCCGCTTTTACAGCGAAAATGCATATGCCAAGGCGGCGGAACCGAAAGAAATCTATGTGGTGGAGGACGCGGAGCACATCGATTTATATGACAGACGGGATCGTATCCCCTTTGGCAAGCTGACGGAATTTTTTAACCGCATGGTGCAGCAAAGAGAGGTTGCCGGATGATGGATTACATGGAAAATACGCAGGCGGTTATTCAAAATTTAAAGGATGCAGGCTGTGACGATGAAACGGTAACCTGTTTTTTGAACATGACAGAGCGCAGAGAATGGCAGGGACAGCTGAAACTGTTGGAGAAGCAGAGAAGAAGTCTTCTGGAACAGGTTCATAAAAATGAGAAGCAGATCGACTGCCTGGATTATCTGGTATTTCAGATGAAAAAAAGAAAAGAGACGAATGGCAGAGGAGAATGATTATTGAAAAGAGGGAGTGTATACCATGAACTATCACATGCTTGGAGCAAGTCTGATCCTCATGCTTCTTTTATCAGGATGCAGAAACATGGAACATAAGGCCGCAGCCCGGACAACCGTGGCGGCAGTTACGGAGATGGCAGTCACAAGCATCCAGAAGGAATCGGAGGCAGACCAGGAAATGACAATGGAGATTTTGATTGGAGATAAGACCTGCGCAGTGATTCTGGAGGATAATGACACAGCAAAAGAACTGATGGCGCGGCTGCCCATGGAACTGACTATGGATGATCTCCATGGCAATGAAAAGTACCATGATTTGCCGGAGTCCCTGCCAACTGCCGCAGAAAACATCGGAACCATTCAAGCCGGAGATTTAATGCTCTTTGGTTCGGACTGCCTGGTATTATTTTACAAAGAGTTTGAAACGACATACACCTACACGCGGATCGGCCGCTTAGAGAATCCTTTGGGGCTTTCGGAAATGCTTGGAAGCGGAAGCGTGACAGTAACATTAAAAAAATAAGATTTAGAAAGGACTATGATATGAAAACCATTCATCAGGAATTTTTAACCGGAGAGAGAGCATTATTCCAGGGAAAGGATTTACAGATTTATGACACCACCTTTGCCGATGGGGAGTCTCCCCTAAAAGAAAGCAGAAACATTGAACTGTACGGAAGTATGTTTAAATGGAAATATCCGCTCTGGTACAGCCGCGATATCAGGATGGAGGACTGTATTCTCTTTGAGACGGGCCGTGCCGGAATCTGGTATACAGAGAATCTTTCCATGAAAAATGGTATCATCGAAGCGCCGAAGACCTTCCGCCGTGCCAGCGGCATTTCTCTTGACCATGTCACCATGCCAAATGCGGGAGAGACTCTGTGGAACTGCAATCGGGTTCAGATGATGGATGTAATGGCAAAGGGCGATTACTTTGCCATGAACAGCAGCAATATGGTGATTGACGGGTTTGAACTGGTCGGAAACTATTCCTTTGACGGGGTAAAAAACGTGGAAATCCACCATGCGAAGATGCTATCCAAGGATGCTTTCTGGAACAGCGAGAATGTGACGGTTTATGATTCCTTTATCTCCGGTGAGTATCTGGGATGGAATGCAAAGAATCTGACGCTCATTAACTGTACCATTGAGAGTAATCAGGGAATGTGTTACATCGACAATCTGGTGATGAAAAACTGCCGCCTGTTAAATACAACTCTGGCATTTGAATATTCCACAGTGGATGCAGAGATTCAGAATACCATTGACAGCGTATTAAACCCCAGTGGAGGAAGTATCCGGGCAGAGGGAATCAGGGAACTGATTCTGGAGGATGACAAGGTGGACGTGGCAAAGACCGTGATCCAGACAGCAGACGCAAATCATAACTCAAAGGCAGTTCCGGCAAAAGCGGCGGAAAAAGAGGAGTCCTTAAAGGAGGCTGTTTAAGATGGGGTATAACTTTGACAAATTGACGGACCGGCGCGGGACCAATTCCCTGAAATGGGATGTGCCGGAAAACGAACTTCCCATGTGGGTGGCAGATATGGACTTTGAGACAGCTCCGGAAATTACAGAAGCATTGAAAGAAAGAGCGGCTCACGGAATCTTCGGCTACACCATAGTACCGGATGCCTGGAGGGAAGCGGTGATCGGCTGGTGGGAACGGCGTCACGGATTTAAGATGGAACGAGACTGGCTGGTTTTTGGTACCGGTGTGGTTCCAGCTGTCTCCAGCGCAGTCAGGAAGTTCACAACGGCAGGGGAAAACGTGCTGGTGCAGACTCCGGTTTACAATATCTTTTTCAACTCCATTCGCAATAATGGAAGAAACATTGCAGAAAACCAACTCCTGTACCGCGAGGGGGCATATCAAATCGACTGGGAGGATTTAGAAAACAAGCTGAAAGATCCGCAGACTACGATGATGATACTCTGCAATCCCCACAACCCCACCGGGTCGATCTGGACCAGAGAAGAACTTGCGAGAATCGGGGAACTGTGCGCGGACAATCATGTGCTGGTATTATCTGACGAAATCCACTGCGATTTAACAGAACCGGGATATGAATATACCCCCTTTGCTTCTGCGTCGGAGCTCTGTGCCCAGAACAGTATAACCTGTATTGCACCCACGAAAGCATTTAACCTGGCCGGGCTTCAGACCGCTGCTGTGGCAGTGCCAAATGAAGCGGTGAGACATAAAATGGATCGCGCTTTGAATACCGATGAAGTGGCAGAACCCAGTGCCTTTGCGATTGATGCAGCCATTGCGGCATTTACAAGGGGGGAGGAATGGCTGGATGAACTGCGGGAGTATCTGGCGGGAAACCGGAAACTGGTCCAGAATTTTCTGGAGAGGGAACTGCCAAACGTCAGGCTGGTTCCCTCCCATGCGACTTACCTTCTCTGGCTGGACTGCAGCCATGTGGCAGAAGATGGCGTGGAGTTAAGCCGTTTTCTGCGAAAGAAGACAGGATTATACTTATCAGCGGGACTGTCCTATGGGGAGTCCGGGCGGCAATTTCTTCGGCTGAATATTGCATGTCCGGGCGAGCGGCTGTCAGATGGGCTGAAACGGCTTCGAGACGGGATAAAAGCCTGTGGGGAAGCAGGAGCTTGCTAAAATTGTACACAATTTCCCAGAGTGTCTGATTTACACAAACAACAAAAAAGTGTTCTAGAGTGCACCCATCATAATTGATAAAATTATATCAAGAGAAAATAGATGGGGGAAGTACGAAAATGGATCAGATCAACAAGGAGATTGGCTCCATGGCATGCGTGCTGGAAGGACGGGTTGACGGGATTCTTCTTGGCGGAGGCATGGTCCATTCCGATGATCTGGTGACCAAGATCAGGGTTGCCTGTGAGTGGATTGCACCGGTTACCGCTTATCCGGGAGAGTTTGAGATGGAGGCAATGGCGGCCGGCTTTCTATTAGCAGATGCTGGTAGGGGCCTGTTTTGAATTTGACATATCTGATGTTTTGTGGTAAACTTATTTGGTATAGGTACACAGATATTTTAAGCATATGATCCGTGCTGCCGAATAAACACCGAATGAGGCAAAGAAGAGATGAAACACGATACCTATCAATATGACAGAATCTTTGAAATTTATAAACATAAAATTGAATCCGGATTGATGCCGAAGGGGACTGTGCTCCCCTCTTTTGCCGATCTTTGCAGGGAGTACCAGGTTTCCAACAAAACCATACGGCGCGTGGTGGCAATGCTGGCCGATGCGGGATTGATAAAAACAAAGGAGCGGCAGCCTTCCGTGGTTATTTTTGACCAGATAAACGGGGAGGAAGATTCCACAGACCATTTAAAAGAACCATGTGGCCCTGTGATGACGGACATTTTAAAAACGGCGGAAATTCTTTATTATCCCTTTATCTGTCATGGCATCTCTCTTTGCAGTGACAGCGACTGGGATATTCCCGAACGAATCATACGGCAGCTGAATCCGGAACGGCCAAAGGCTTTCTGGAAAAATTCTAAGCTGATCTGGCGTTTTTTTATCGCCAGATGCGAGAACGAATTCAGCCTTCATATTGTGGATAGCCTTGGCTTCCTGGGGGTGGAATACAGGGAAAATAACGTTAATTCGCGCGTTATATATCAGCAGACAATGCTGGATTTTATTCAAAGGAGCAGAAAATCGGCGCCGGCAAGCGATGTGATCAAGGATTTCCTTACAGATATCCATTCCATCACAATCTCAAGGGAAGATTTTCAATGTTTTGTTCCGGCTGATTCGCCGTTCCGCGTGGGCGTCCAGGGGCTGGATGAGTGGATGAAAACAGCGGAGGAACGCTATTCCAGTGTGTATCTGGATATTCTGGGGCTCATCGCGATTGGGTATTACCAGCCGGGAGACAGGCTGCCTAGCCATGCCCAGCTGCAGAAGCAGTATGGCGTAAGTGTGAACACGACGACGCAGGCCATTCAATGTCTGCAGCAATGGGGCATCGTGGAGGCAACCCGGGGGAAGGGGATTTTTGTTTCCAAGAATTTAGAGGCATTAAACGAGATCCATGTGGAGCCCCGGTTGATTGCCAGCCATATCAGAAGATATTTGGAGTGCCTGGAACTGATATCCCTCACGGTGGAAGGAGTGGCTGCCCACGCTGCTGCCCATGCTGCTGATGAAGATATACAAGAATTAATGATTCGGTTAGACAAAGTAGGAAATCATGATTTTTATCAGCCGGCGCCCGTTATCATACTGGAATTTTTGACAGAGCATCTTCCCTATGAAGCCCTGCGTTCGATCTATACCATCATACTCAAAAATTACCGGATCGGCCGAAAAATACCAAAACTGATCAACAGGGACAATCCACCCGCCAAAATGGAAATCCACCGCAAGTGTGTGGAAGCTGCAAAGACATTGATGGACAAAGACCGTGGCGCATTTGCAAAACAGGCCGCGGAGATGTTTAAGGTTACCCATCAAATGGTGATAGAAGAGTGCAGACGGCTGGGCTATTGGAAGACGGTTCGGGATCTGTATGACGGCTCTTTGCTGTGGAAGTAGAATCTGCTTATGCTGTGCAGGGGAGGACGGTAAAACACAATGAAACGGGACATGGATGGCAAAATCAATAATACCGGAGTGGAAAAACAGCCGCGGCTCGTGAGGGCAACCCTTGTGCTGGCGGTACTGTTCTTTCTTGAGGTGTTTTTGTTTACCGCTGCTTATCATCATTTAAATCTATCCATTCAAAATGAGCGTATCGATTCCATCGAGCAGATGAGCACCCTCATTTCAGAAAAACTGCTTTTATTGAGGCAGAATTATGAGGACAGGGTACGTCAGGCAGCCCTTGTGATCACGGGCAGCCATGTTCAGTCTATGGAACAGGGGCGGAAGGTGCTCCTGCCCTTCGAAAACTTATATCTGCTGGCGGAGGATGGTACCTGTATTTCCCTGACAGGAGAAAGAATTGTACTGCCCGATTCGGAAGAGATCAAGAAGCTGAAAACCTCGGATAAGGTTCGGACGGATTTCTGCACGGTACAGACGAAAGGTGATTTTTGGGTGTTTATGTCCCCTCTTCCCGACGTAACCATAGACAATAAAGATTTTTTTGGCGTTATTATGCTGGTGGATTCCAACACCTATGCAGAGGTTGCAGCCACTGCCTTATATGAGAACCAGGGCGCATCCTATGTGATCAACCAACTGGGCGTGATTGAACTGCGGCCAAAGGAGTCAACTGCCAACGATTACTTTGGCGGCTATAACCTGCTCCACACCCTGAGGGAGAAAAAGGTGGATGAGCAGCTGGTCCTTGCGCTGCAGCGGGGGCTGGTTGAGCGGCAGGAAGTCAATATAACTGCCAAAATAGGCGGGGAGACATGGCGGATTCAAAGTTTTCCGGATAGCTGGGGCAACAGCATTGTCATAGTTGTCCCCGTCTCGATTACGGCCCGGGCCACGTTTAACGGAATGCGGAATGTCATCATTATGATCGTGGTTACCCTCTCAACCGTGGTGGCGTTGGCTATGGTATGGATCTCCCACTATGTGAAAAAGGGACAGCAAATCAAGCTGGAGCAGGCGAAAGCCACCTTGAAGAGCGACTTTATGAACAAGGTTTCCCACGATATCCGCACACCGCTGACTGCTGTGATCGGGTTAAATGAACTGATGATGCACAATGCGGATCAACCGGATATTGTGGCAGAGTGCGCGCAGAAGGCCCAAAAATCGGGTGAATATCTGGTCTCCATTATCAATGACGTTCTGGATTTGAGCCGGATTGAAAGCGGAAAGCTGCGTCTCTCACATACGGCTTTTGATATGAAGGAACTTTTGGAAACGGTTGTCCAGCTGGAGTCCTATCCAGCCGGCGAGAAATCGATCACTTTCCGCCTGGATTGTCCGGAAACCTTTCACAGAGGATTTTTAGGAGATGCTGTACGCATCAAGCAGTGTCTCGTCAATCTGATTTCCAATGCCATCAAATTTACGCCCGAAGAGGGATGCGTGACCCTGACTTACCGGGAGCAGATGGGACGGGGCGGAGAGACCTGGGTTTGTTTTGTGGTCGAGGACACCGGAATCGGCATGAGTGAAGCATTTATGCAGCAGATGTTCCATCCCTTTGAGCAGGAACAGTCTTCTCTGACCTCCACCCATGTGGGAAGCGGCCTGGGGCTGGCGATTGTACATAGTCTTGTGACCCTGATGAACGGCGTCATCTATGCGGAGAGTAAATTAAATCAAGGAAGCCGATTTGTCATAGAGCTTCCTATGGAGCCGGCCGAGCTGAGTGAACCGGAGCTGGAAAACGGGTGTACCGATGAATTTCCTGCAAACCTCCTTGGCAAGAGAATCCTGCTGGCGGAAGATAACGATATCAACCGTGAGATTGTCTCAGAGCTGTTGACCGGGCTTGGCTTTGTGGTTGACGGGGCGGTCAATGGCATGGAAGCTGTGGAGCGTTTTACAAATTCCTCGATGGGATATTATTCCATCATTTTAATGGACATCCAGATGCCGGTGATGAATGGCCTGGAGGCAGTCGCCGCCATTCGCGGCTCCGCTCACATGGACGCCCAAACGATTCCCATCATTGCGTTATCTGCAAATGCATTTGAGGAGGATGTGGAGAAATCGCTTGCCCACGGTATGCAGGCCCATATCAGCAAACCGGTAGATCTCAATATGCTTATGAAATTATTTGTAAAGTACATCCGTTAAGGAGGGAGTACCCAATGAAAAAACAGAGATTTTTCTTCGCCGTATTGGTGTGTGCTTTGCTGCCGGTGATGAGCGGCTGTGCCCGTGGGGCCCGGGAATCGGAGATGAAAGCGCGGTTTTGCGCGGACAATGAGATATTGACCTATCAGCCGGTGGATTTTGAAAAAACGGTCATTACCATCGGCATGTACGCCCCAGGCAACGCAAAACCACTGGAGCTTGCCATTGAAGCCCAATTTCCTGATGTTGACATCGTCACCCTGGAAGAGGTCAGTGTTCTGAATGTGCAGGAACATGCAAAGCATCACGGCGTGCAGAAAGATTTAGAGGATATTATATTTACCGGTTACATTAAAGACTCCGTGGTCAATAACGATATCTTTTATGATTTGTCGGCGGTGGATTTTACCTCCCGCTACAATCAATCGGTACTGAATGAAATGAGCTTTAATGGAAAGCTTTACCAAATCCCGGTTAACAGTGCGGTAGATGGTATTTACTACAATAAAAGCCTGTTTGAAGAGCATGGCTGGGAGATTCCGGAGACGCTGGATGAATTTTACGGCCTGTGCGATGAAATTTCAGCCCAGGGGATACGCCCCTTTGTACCCTGCTTTAAGTATTCGATGGACGGGGTTGGGCTGGGATTCAGCAGCCGGGCCGTATTTTCCACCATGGAAAAGAGGGAGCAGTATGAACTTTTCTGCAGTGGACAAGCTTCCTGCGAGGGCTTGCTGGAGCCGTATTTTGAGGTGTTGAAGAATCTCTATGACCGGGGAATCGTGACGGATAGCGACTTTTCCTCCAGTTTAACGAAAAACCGCCAGGCTCTTTATGCAGGTGAGATTGCCATGCTTCCGGAAAGATTGACGATGTTCTCCCTGTATGAGGATGAGAAACCGGCGTGCGAGATCGGTTTTTTCGGTTATCCCACCGACATCCCCGGAGAGCGCTGGATGCAGATGCTTCCCAGCCGCAGTATGGCGCTGTCGAAAATGTCCATGGAGAATCCGGAAAAAAAGCAGATTCTGCTGGATATTTTTGAGTTTCTCAGCACCGACGAAGGGCAGGAGGTTCTGCTGGAGCTTTTTGCGGGGCTGAGCAGCGTGAAATCCACCCAGGCAAATTTGAGAGAGGAATTCTGGGACGTGCAGAATTGTTTGGAAAACGGGCGGATTTTTTTTGCGGACAGAATCGACTCCGAACGTCATAACCAAATCATGAAGGAGTATTTGGATGGCAGTCTGACTCTGGAACAGGTCATTGCCCAGACGGATGATATGATGAAAGAAAACGCAGCCGGCCAGACGCCTGAGGAGCCTAGCGGTACCGCGGCCGAGGAGTTTACAATCCTGGAAACCAGCAGCTTTATTGCCGATGCCATGCGCGCCGCCACCGGGGCGGAGATTGCTCTTATTCCCCACAGTACCTATTACGCGGGAAATTTTGCTAAGTTTTATAAGGGCGAAATCACCATGTCTTACTGTTTTTATCTGAGAGGGCTGGGCTCCGGGGATTATCTGACCACCTATGAAATCACCGGCGCCAATTTAAAAAAGCTGATGGAACACCCCATCATCAACGGCGGGGAAATCAATGCCATGTATGCCTTCTCCGGTTTAAAGATGGAATACGCTCCCTGGAGGGCCTGGGATGAAAACGTGATAACCCTGACCCTGGCGGACGGAAGTGAGATTGAGGACGACAAGCGATATACCGTGGCCGCCTGGCCCACCTCCATTGATGAATCCTATTCCGCCTCCATCCGAAGCGTCCACAAGGAGGTGGGCAGCAATATTGAATTGGTCACATCCGCTGTCAAAGAAGCCGGAACCATCTCCCCGGCTAAGGATCATCGGCTCACACTGCGGTGGGATTAAAATCAGGAAGTAGGAATCTATATGAACCAATTGATCAAACAATTGAAACGATACATAAGAAGCGCTTTTTCCGCGGCGGTCCTGTTTGCAGTTCTGCCTGCGGCCCTGTTTTTGATGGACAGCCCAGTTTTTGCCGCGGAAGAACCATCTGTCCGGCTGCGAATCCCGTTTCCGGAAACCGAAGGATTTACAATGATCGATGAACATGGGAAACGCACCGGTCTGGTCGTGGATTATCTGTATGAAATTGCAAAGTATACCGGATGGACATATGAATTTTTGGATGTTGATGCAAAGGACATGGTGCAGAATTTTATTGACGGCCAATATGACCTCATGGGCGGTACTTACTATTCGGAGGCGTTTTTGCAGTACTTTGCCTACCCGGATTACAACTGCGGCAGTACCAAAGCAGTGCTGCTGGCCCGCCAGGATAATGACGCCATTATGGGATATGACTTAAGGGACTTGAACGGGAAAACCATAGGCGTTGTGGAACGGGCGGCAGATAATGTGCGCCGGCTGAAGGAATTCCTGTCCGCGAATGGCCTGAACTGCCATATCAAATCATATAATGCCGAGGAGGTTGCCGCCCATCAAATGGATCTGGATTTGAAGGCCGGAAAAATTGATCTGAAACTCGGGAATGCACCGGATGATACCGGTGAGTTCCGTGCGGTGGCATATTTCGATGCCCAGCCTCATTATCTGGTTACGCAGCCGGACAACAGAGAACTGCTTGAGCAGCTGAATTGGGCACTGGAGCGTATTCTGCTGTCAGACCCTCATTTTTCGGAAGAAGTTTATAAGCGGTATTTTGATGATGCGGGTGTGGAGAACCTGCTGCTGATCGAGGAGGAAAAAGCTTATATTAAAGAGAAGGGGACCGTAACTGTGGCGGTTCCCAGGTATTTTCACCCTCTTTATTGTGTTGGATATGAGGACGGGGACCATATTGGCCTGATTCCGGAGCTGCTGGATAAAATAACCGCGCGATACGGGATCAAATTTTCTTACATATTTGCAGACTCCTATGCCCATAGCCAGCAGCTTGTGATGGAAGGCAAGGCCGATATGGCCGGCATTTTCTTTGATGATGCCGCGGATGCCATGCGGGAGGAACTGGTGCAGACTAAGCCCTATACCGCATTAAATGACTTGATTGTGCGCAACCGGACCGTGACCTATCCGGAAGATGGATTGACCTGCGGCCTTATGGAGGGCCGCTGCCTGCCCACTTATGTGAAAGCGAGTGAAGTAATCTATTTTAAGACGATTGGCGAGGTTTTATCTGCCGTGAATACTGGCAGGGTGGATTTTGCCTGTGGACTTTCGGCGCGGGTGGAACAGATGATGCAGGAAAACGTTTATACCAACGTGGTTCCTGTCAATTTATCGGCAAACCGCATGAGCATCAGTTTCGCCATGCCTGTGCCGGCAAACCCGGAGCTGCTGTCCATCATGAACAAAGGCATTAACAGCTTATCTGAGGAGGACAGGATTTCTCTTTTGGATCACAATCTGGTCTCAATTGGAAATGCTAAGGTATCCCTGCAGAATTTTGTAGAGACCTATCCCATGTTATCCATCACCGCCATATCAACATTTTTGCTGCTTGTCGTCATCGTGATTGTCGTGATCTCCGGCCTGCGTGTGAAAAATGCGAATATGCAGAAAGACATTGCCAGAGCGGAGGCGGAGAATAAGGCAAAAAGTGAATTTCTCTCCCGGATGAGCCATGAAATCCGGACACCCATGAATGCCATTGTCGGAACAACGGCGCTTATCTCAATGAAGGAGGATGTTCCTGAAAGCATCAAAGGCAATTTGGCAAAGCTGAAAGCGACTTCCCAGTATTTATTGGGGTTGATTAATGACATTTTGGATATGAGCCGGATTGACAGCGGGATGCTCTCTATCGAAAAAGAAGACTTCTCCCTGCAGCAGATGCTGGATGAACTCTGCAGCATGATGCAGACACAGGCAAAGGCCCGGGAAATAGCGCTCTGCTGTGAAACCAATTTCAGGCATTCTGATTTGAAGGGGGATGCCATCCGGTTAAAGCAGGTCTTGATGAACCTGGTTTCCAACGCCATCAAATTTACGCCGCCGGGAGGAACGGTACATCTGGCCGTGGAGGAGACGGCAGCCGATGACCGGGAGGCAGCCTATCTGTTTAAGGTCTCCGATACCGGTATAGGCATCAAGGCGGAGGATTTAGAGCGTATCTTCGAAGCCTTTGTGCAGACTGGGGCCAATCTAATGCGCAGTCAGGGGACAGGGCTTGGCCTGCCGATCAGCCGGAATATCGTACAACTCATGGGCGGCGTTTTGAAGGTGAAAAGCAACATTAACGAAGGCAGCGAATTTTTCTTTTCCATTCCCCTTGCTTTTGGTGAGCACGCAGAAGCAAAAACGGAAGAGGAGACTTCCTGCTATTTTCAAAATGTACGCGTTCTATTGGCGGAGGATCACCCGATTAATGCGGAAATTGCGATCGAAATTTTAACCTTGAAGGGGATGGAGGTCGTACATGCCGAGGACGGGGTGGAAGCGGTTCAATTCTTTGAAGAAAGTGAGCCCGGATATTTTGACCTGATTTTAATGGATATGAGGATGCCCAACATGGGTGGTTTGGAGGCTACGAAGACCATACGGGCTTCCATCCATCCTGACGCGGCCCAAATCCCTATTATTGCCCTGACTGCGAACTCCTTCCAGGAGGATAGGGATATGGCTAAAGAAGCGGGGATGAATGATTTCCTCTCAAAGCCCCTGGATATCGATCTGCTTTATCTGGTACTTCAAAAATGGCTGTCGGGAGACGGCCGGAAGATGGAATAGTCATGTGGCGCCCAGCGAAATTTTCATTGGGCGCCACACGTGTTTAACCTCTGCGGTCTTCCACCAACAAGGTCTGGATGGTGTCAGGAGAGGGATTCCAGTTCAGGACATATGCAGTATAGATGCGGCGGCGGTTCAGGGTGACGGGAGTGGATACCAGAGTGGTCTCCGGGCGCGCGGACCTTGAAACGTTCAGCGTATAAGTGCCTGACCGGAAGGAACTGAAGCTTGCCGCTGTTTTAAAATTGACGGCGTTGAAATATACATTTCCAATGACGGCGTTGATTGGGCCGCTGTAATAGGCCAGATTACAGACACGGAAACATGCGGAGTTGCTGCCTGCGGGACATGTGGTGTCGGCAATCATGGTTAAGTCCAGCCCGGATGGCGCGTTGATAATGGCTACGGTAGCCATGCCGTCGCCTACATACATGTTTTTACGCACATAAGTATATCCGTTGTTTCCCATAACGGTAAATACATGGTATCCCTGTGTAAGCTGGCGGTACTGGGTGATTTCCGGGAAGTTGAGTCCCCGGCTTACAGGCCTGCCGTCAATGAAAACGGTAAAGGCGCCATACCCGGTCGCGGCATTCAAGATCCGGATGGCCCCCCGAATCCATTGGTTGTTGTTACAGAACAGACATGGGATATTGGGGGGAATGATCGGGTAAACCGGCGGTGTGACGGAAAAATCAGGATCAATCGGGTAGATTGGCGGTACAACGGAAAAATCGGGGTCAATGACATCGGGCTGCGGCATGACGGAGAAGTCGGGGTCAATGACATCAGCGGGCGGCATAACGGAGAAGTCGGGATCAATGCCATTGGGCTGCGGCATAACGGAGAAGCCGGGATCAATGTCCGTCTGTCCGTTTGTTACCTGGGCAGCTGTCAGTGGGAGTGAAATAAATTCATTCATTTAATTGCCTCATATATTGTTCTTTGCTATTGATATATGAAGGCGGGGCGGGCGATGTGTGGAAAAAATGGATGTTTTTCAATGAAATTGAGGGGGTTACAGGAAGTCAGGGGAGTGTATTTGACAGATTAGACGGGTTTTGATATGATGCTGGCAGTGCGATTGATACTCATGGGAAAGGAATGCATATGGAAAAGAATAGAACAAGGCTGCCATCTCTTGGTATTCACACATGGACAGAGGAATCTCTGGATCATTTGGCGGCAGATATATTGGAGCATTCGGCAAGACCGCTGATACTTGTTGATGGGGCCGCCGGTTCCGGCAAGACAACGCTGGCTCAAAAATTGGCTTCCGCTTTGGATGCAAATCTGGTTCATACGGATGATGTCAGCTGGAATGCTGATCCTATCCGCTGGGATGGGGAGATGCTCACCGGCATTGTGACTCCCTGGAAAAATGGGACGAGTGTGGCGTATAAACCGGATGGGTGGAAGAAGGAGAAACGTCCCGGTTACATTGAAGCTGACGCAGACCGGCCGCTCATCATAGAGGGGATGGGGGCGTGCAGAAAGACATTGCGCGCGGCAGCAGCATATTCGATCTGGGTCGATACGGAGCCGGAGACCGCCAGAGCGCGCGTCGTAGCGCGGGACCTTGCGAATGGAGAAAATGGCGGCACCGCCGAGTCCGTCACAGAATTTGCAGATTGGTGGGATTCCCTGTTGAATCCTTTGTTTTTGGAGGAGGAACCGTGGAATTATGTGGATGTGATTGTCAGTGGTTCGTTATCGGATGTAACTGCTGGTAAGCTGATGCTGCATGTACCGTGTTTTTGAGTGGTTGTTATGTAACTTGGGTAAATGTGGGGGGATAAGGTTGTGGAAGGAAATCACGAGATATGTAGGTTGAGTCGTCCGGAAGACTCCCTGGGCGGGCTCTGGCTGGTCTCATGCTTCCGGGCCTAAGACTGTCTAACACAAAAATCCCCCCGGCCAAGGCCCGGCCATATTCGCGTG
>JAWZDV010000031.1:0-23602 GCA_034142505.1 Bacteroides thetaiotaomicron | reverse complement strand
CACCAGCTGGTGCATCAGGCTTATGGCTACGAATACCAGCTGCCCAATGTGACGGCGTACAATGAGACCTGTGCTTCCGTGGGAGGCGTTTACTGGGCCTACCGCATGTTCTGTATGGAGAAAAAGGCAGAATATGTGGATATCCTGGAGCGGATGGTGCTAAATGTGAATCTGGCGGCCGTCAGCCTGGACGGGAAACGGTTCTTCTACGAGAACATGCTCCGAAGGGCAAAACATCTGCCATACAATCTGATCTGGGGGCAGGAGAGAGCGGAATATATCTTAAGCTACTGCTGCCCGCCAAACCTGGCCAGAATGATCGCCCAGCTGAGTGAATACGCCTATGCCATGAACGACACCGGCATTTATACCCTGCTGTACGGGGAAAACCAGGCTAAGATCGCCATGCCGGGCGGCCTGGAAGCTACTCTGGTGCAGAAAACAGAATATCCATATGACGGAAACATCCGTTTTTCCTTTGAGAATATAAAGAAAAATGCTCCGGTCACCCTCCATGTGAGAATTCCCGGCTGGGTGCGGGGCGGCATAATCAAGCAGATGACATTGGATGGGAATGATGATCACAGCACCAGAGTCCCAGTTAAGACCTGGAACCTAACCGCAGAAAACGCCGGAACCTATCTCGCCATCCAGATTGACAACCCAGCCGGTGCCTGTCTTGACATTGATTTTGGCATGGAAGCCCGTCTCACCTGCGCCCATCCGCTGGTGGAAGAGACCAACGGCCAGGCAGCTGTGGAGCGTGGCCCGCTGGTATACTGCCTGGAAGGCATGGATGCCCCTGTGGAGACATTGGATGACATCTGCATCCCATCCAACGTCCAGTTAGAGCCGGAGCAGGTCGAGATCGAAGGCCGGACCATCATCGGCTTAACCGGCACCATGCTGAAACAGTGCCATGACGAAACCTATGACAGAAATGCCTTATACCAGGATTACCACGATGCAGGCTGCGAAAAAGTCCCAGTGCATCTGATTCCCTATTTCGCCTGGGATAACCGGGGAATGGATGAGATGCGGATCTGGATGCCGGTAGTCAGAAACCAGTAGACTTGGAGGATCAAACCAATGCAATACGGAGTATCGTATTATCCAGAACATAAAACCCCGGAAGACTTAGCATGGGACATCAAACTGTTAAAGGAATCCGGCATCAACACCGTGCGCATGGGAGAGTTCTCCTGGTGCCGCATGGAGCCGGAGCCGGGGCATTACGATTTCACCTGGCTGGACCCGGTGATTGAGGAACTTGGAAAGGCCGGCATCCGCACCATCGTGGGGACTCCCACGGCGTGCCCGCCCGCCTGGATGGTGGAGCGGTGGCCGGATCTGCTCTATCAGGACAACCGCAGAATCCGCCGCCCTTTCGGCGGCCGCCGGCACGGCTGCTACAACCACGAAAAATTCCGTGAAGCCTGCGCCGCCATCGCACAGGCTATCGGAATACACTACGGCAGCAGTCCCTATGTCGCTGGCTTCCAGATCGACAACGAACTGGCCCAGGAGGGGACCGGCCGCTGTACCTGCGACACCTGCCGGAAGAAATTTGAGGCTTGGCTGGAACGCAGATACGGCGATATTCAGACCTTCAACCGCCGCAGCGGCGCCATTTTCTGGTCCCAGGAATATACCCGCTTCGACCAGATCAACCCGCCGGTCAATGCCATCGAGCCAGGCTCCCAGCTTCAAATCCGGGATTTTTACGAGAATCCCACCGTCCGCCTGGAATTCGAGCGTTTCTCCAGTGATTGCCAGATTGAATTCCAGAACATTCAGGCGGACATCCTAAAAGCCCATACCTCCCATCCGGTGACAACCAACGGGACCGGGCTTGCCACCAACAGTATTGACTATTACAAAGGTTTTGAGAATTTGGACCGTTACGCCTTCGATTATTATCCAAACCTCCGGGATGCCTGGGTAGACTCCTTCCCCTACGCCTTCGGCCGCGGGATCAAGCCAGGCGTTCCCTTCTGGGTATTGGAATTCATGTCGGGAGGCGGCCACCGGTTTGGCGGAAGCGGCCGTTTACAGCCCAATCCGGGAGCCTTAAAACAGGCGGTAGTCCAGTCCTTCGCCCACGGGGCCGAGCTGATGCTTCATTTCCAGTTCCGCAGCTTCCCGGTGGGGGCGGAGCAGCTCAATTACGCCATCGTTGACTTGGATGGCATCCCGAGACGCCGCTACTACGAGATGCAGGAGACGGCCGCCGTCTTAAAGCAGCTGGAGCAGCTGTCCGACGCTGCTTTCCCATCCGAGGTGGGGATTCTGCTGAACTACGACAGCCACTGGGCGCTGTCCATCAAGCCGGTCAACGAGACGGAATTTACTTATATGGACTTTGCCCGCAAGTTGTATTACAATTTAGAATGCGCCGGCATTCACGGGGACGTCCTGTCCTCAGACTGCGCACCGGCGGATTTAGCGGCTTACCGTGTGTTGATTCTCCCCGCCTCCTTCGTCCTTGGCAGGGAGACGGCAGAGAAGTTAAAGGAATACGTAAAAGCAGGAGGCATCCTCATTTCCACGTTCCTGACCGGCGTAAAAAATGAAGACAACTTAGGCTATACCGTACCGCTGCCCGCCAATTTAACGGATGTATTCGGGGTCACCGTCCAGGAAGCAGAGCCGGTGTTTGCGTCCAGCCATACCAGCCTGGAGATCCGTCTGTCATCCTGTGGCAGCAGTCAGCAGGAACGGATTATCACCACAACCGACAACGCCTGGAGCGAACTGTTGGATGGTAACGCTAAAAGTCTTGGCACTTACACGTCTGCCTACAAGGCCGGCAGTACCGTGATCTCCGAACACTCCTACGGAGCCGGAAAAGCCTATTACATCGGCACCGGGCTTCCCGACGGGGACTTAAGAACGCTGCTTGACAACATCATTTCCCCGCACTGCCGGTGGAAGGATGAGTTCCAGGCCCCAGACGGCGTCCAGGTCATCACCAGAATTCGTGACAACACCCGGATTTACTACCTGTTCAACTTCTCCGGCCAGGACCGCCGGATCAAGGTACCGGGAGAAAAGACCGATTTTCTGACCGGAGCAGCATGTTCCGGTGAAATGGTCATGAAGCCGAATGGTTTCCTGGTCCTGACATAAGAGAGACAGCCATTACCACCAGATATCAGAAATAAGGAAGCGCCAATCCGTGGTCTTCCTTATTTTGTATCACTTGGCATCACACAAAGAGGGGGATACCTATGAAAGAGTTTCGCGCCAGACAGAGAAATCAATGGAGGGCCCGCATATCCGAGGACTGGAAACGGCGGAGCATCAAGGAACAGATCTTATATTCCATGCTGATCTGCTCCGTTATCGCCTCCGCCCTGTTAGGCGGCATGACCTTTATGTTTTCCAAACGGACCATGGAGAAAAACTATCAGAGTTCCCACCGCTACAACCTGGAGGTCTCCGGCAGTATTATCGATATCCAGCTTCAAAACCTGGTGGAGCTCTCCAGAACCCTGCTGCAAAACCAGGATTTCAAGAGCATTTTCACCCAGGAGCAGAGGGCCGGCACCTACTTTTCCAGCCGCGACGATATTGTCTTAAACCATATCATGCGCGATTTGGCCGAGCAGAACAAATACATCCAGAGCATTGTTGCCATCCACAAGACCGGCAACATCTATTTTTACAGCAAACTGACCATGCAGAACGGGAAAATGTTAAAGTACCACCGGGACACGGACATCCTTTCCATGGACTGGGTGGCCCAGTCCGACGCGCAGCTTGGCAAAGAGCTGTTCTACGGCTACAACGTTCTCTTTGACGACAACGACGAGACATTTTCCATGGTCAAAACCCTGAAAAATACGGAGGACGGAGCGGACATGGGCTATGTGGTGTTCAACATCAAGAAGAGCATTTTCCTGTCCGCTTTCGGGAAAGCCGACGAGGGTTACGTGACCAACCGTTACTTAATCATGGACAAAAATCCGGCCACCTTCGCGGGAAATCCGGAGGGGAATCTGGTCTATTTCCACGGCGGCACCGATATGAAGCCGTCCGTGATGGAGGACTATATGAGCGGCAGTACCGACCGGTATCTTTTCAGCGAGGTCCACAATGACCGCGGCAACTGGGAGATTGTCAACGTGATTGCCAGGGAAGAACTGAGCCGTGACAGCATCTACATCGGGTGGATCGCCATGCTGGTGTGTATTGCCATGCTGATTGTCTGCTACTTATTTGCGTCCAGGATATCCAACATTATCACCCGGCCGTTAGAGCAGCTAAAGAAGAATATCGACGTGGTCAGCGAGGGCAAATTCCAGATTGAGGAGGACTTCGACGAGACGGAGATCGGCCGCATCGGCACCCAGTTTAAGAACATGGTCAACAACAACTTAGACTTGCACGAGAAGCTTCTCCACTCGGAAATCCGGGAAAAAGAAGCGGAGCTTTTGCTGTTACAGTCCCAGATCAACCCCCATTTCCTCTACAACACCCTGGATTCCCTGTATTTTATGGCGGTGATCGAGCAGGCGGATGAGATCGCCGAGATGGTGCTGGCTCTGTCCGACACCTTCAAACTCAGCCTGAACCGGGGGGAGAAGCTGATTGAGGTGAGGGACGAGATTGAGAAGATAAAAGCTTACATGAAACTCCAGAACATGCGCTACCACAACCGGTTCGAGTTACTCATCGACATGGAGGAAGCCATGCTGGACAAGAAAATACTCACCTTCATCTTGCAGCCCGTCGTGGAAAATGCCGTCTATCACGGCTTAGAGCCCAAGATGGGAAATGAGTGCTATATCCGCCTGACCGGCCGCATGCTGGAGACGGCAGAGAGCAGCTTTATGGAATTTAAGATCAAAGACAACGGGGTGGGCATCGTCGATATGAGCCAGTTAGAGGAAGGCTACGGCGTGAGAAATATCAAGGAGCGGCTGTTCTTATTCTACGGGGAAGAGGCAGGCATCCGCTATGAAAGCAGACCAGGAGAAGGGACGGAAGTGACCATCCACGTTCCGTCGGAAATGGTAACAGTTCAGAAAGAGGGGTAAATGATACATGTACCGAATGGTAGTAGCAGACGACGAATATATCGTGGTGGAGGGGATCAAAGCCATTTTAAGCCGGCTGAATTTACAGTGCGAGGTGGTGGGCTTTGCCTACAACGGCATCGACGCCCTGGACGTCATCCGGGAGCAGATGCCGGACATTGTCATCACCGACATCCGTATGCCGGGGCTGGACGGACTGTCGCTGATCGAGAGCTGCAAGGAATTTCTTCCGGAGGCTTATTATGTGGTAATCAGCGGCTACACGGAATTTGAGTACGCCAGACGTGCCATCACTCTTGGGGTGGTGGACTATATCGACAAACCGGTCACCATGCAGAAGATCGCCGAGGTGCTGGATGAGGTGGAGAAGAAGAGCAACCCGCCCCAGTACGCCTACAACCGTGTTGTGCGGGAGACCGACAAGGTGGTGGATCTCGTGATTATGGGAAAGGCCGACGGTCTGGAGGAGGGAATGGAGCGGCTGCTGGACATCATCCAGGAGACTGTTCCCGAGTTCGAACAGCGCCGCCAGGAGATGTACAAAATCATGGCCATGCTGATCCAGATTTTCCGGGAAGCCAACCCGGACGCCTCCTGCCAGATCTCCCGCCATGACCTGGAAAAATGCCGGGACATGAAAGAAGCCCGGGAATTCTGCATGAATATCACCCGGAAGATGAGCGAGCATCTCCGCGGCAAAAAAGTGGGCAGCAGCCACCGGATCATCCAGAAACTGTTACAGTTCATCGACGAGAAATACGCCGACAACATCGGCTTAAACGAACTGGCTATGCTGGTCAACATGAACCCTGCTTATTTAAGCATTTTATTCCGCAATGAGGTGGGCGTCACCTATGTCAAATATTTAACAGACTTGCGGATCAAAAAAGCCAAAGAATTCTTAGGCGAGGGCATGAAAGTGACAGAAGTCAGTGAAAAAGTGGGTTACTACAATTACCGCTATTTTTGTGAAATCTTCAAGAAACATCAGGGCATAACGCCAAACGAATACAAGGGACGTGTCTGCAAACACGGTTAAATGCACAAAATTTCAGATATACAGATACAATACCTATAAAAAGTGTACAAAATCAAAGAAATGCCTGACTAGTACCTGATGGAAATCTTTGCTAAACTATACCTATCAAAAGAAAACGTTATAAACAAAACGTTAAAAACGTGTGGGAGGTAACAAAACAATGAGAAGAAAAGCGTTAGCAGGATTTCTGGCAGCAGCCATGACCGCATCCTTACTGGCAGGCTGTGGCAGCAAGACAACAACCAACGGGGGCGGGGATACAGCCAAGGCGGATGCAGGGACAACCGCAGCATCCACAACCGCAGCGGGAACGGCAGCGGCCGACAACGCAAAGCCGTCGGGAACCGAGGACCCGAAGCTGGAAAAGAACATGAAGATTTTATCCATCTGGGCCGAGGACAACGACAACGGCGTGTTAATCAAAGCCATGTGTGAGAAATACCAGAGCGAAGTCAATCCAAACTTCACCTGGGACTACGAGGTGGTTTCTTCCGACAACTTGAGACAGAAGGTTGCTACCCTGGTAGCCTCCAACGATCTGCCGGACATGTTTGTCTATGAGTCAGGAAAACCGATTGTGGATCTGATCGATGCCGGGAAGATCGTCAACATTTCCCAGGTATTAAAAGATTATGATTGTGAAGCTTCCATGAACCCGTCAGCCGTTTCCTCCTTAAAGAACTTATCCGGGACGGAAGATCTCTATGATCTGCCGCTTGGCATGAACGTGGAGGGATTCTGGTACAACAAAGCGCTGTTTGAACAGGCCGGCTGTGAAGAGCCAAAGACCTGGGATGAATTTGAGGAAGTTCTGAAAAAATTAAAAGACGCGGGAATCCAGCCGCTTTCCTGTGGAGCTGCCGACAAGTGGGGCGCCACCCGTCTGTTAAATGCTTACTTAGTAAGAATCGCAGGACCGAACGCCATGGCCGACGCCGACGCGGGAACTGCCAAATACACCGACGAAAATTACGTAAAAGCAGCACAGAAGATTCAGGATTGGGCCAATGCCGGATACTTTGGCGAGGGCGTGAACACCGTGGATATGAACACCGCAGGTTCCATGCTGTTGACCGGACAGTCCGCTATCTTCTACACCGGCTCCTGGTTTACCAGCAACTTAAACGATGAGACCCAGAACCTTGCAGGGGAAGACGGAATCGGCTTCTTCAACGTACCGGTGGTAGACGCTTCCATCAGCGATGAGAACAGCTGGTCCATGAACTGCGGCAACATTTTAGCATTCGGCCAGAAGAACTATGATGAGGCAACCGGCTGGTTTATCAAATACTTTGTAGAGAATATGGGCGACCTTGCCATGGAATTACAGGGCAGCGTAAAAGGCTACAACTACACCGTATCGACCGACAATGCAAGCGGATACACCCAGATGGTTCTCGACACCATCAACAGCGCGCAGAGTGCATTTACCTGGTTTGAAGCTACCATGGGCAACGAAGTCCAGAACGTGGCAAAAGACGGAATCCAGACCCTGCTGACAGGAGAGTTATCGGCGGAAGATTACATGCAGTCCATCCAGGACGCCTGGGATATGGCTCAGTAATGCAAACAGAGGGACCCCATCCTGGCGGTTTGGGGAAACATAGAAAAATCCGGTAAACCGGAAGAGATACGGGGTGCTGTGAACTTTTCAAAAAGAGAAACAGCACCCTTTTTATGCCAATTCGCGGGTGACGATTTCAGGCGGCTGCTTGCAGCCGCGGGCTCACGGTTAACGCGGGAATGGGGAAAATCAGGAGGTTATGCGCTATGAAGAAGGTATTGGAAAACAAGACGGCCATTGCGGTATTTATTGTACCTGCATTTATTCTTTACTCCGTCATTGTTATTTTACCGGTATTATGGTCATTGTATTATTCGTTTTATGCAGGTTCACCGGGACTGAAGTGGGAGTTTTGCGGGTTGGATAACTTTTTCCGCCTGTTCAGTGATAAGAACTTCAAGGCATCGTTAATCGTCAACTTAAAGTACATATCCGTAGTCATGCTGGGACAGGTAGGCATGGGGCTTTTGCTGGCTCTGATGTTCTGTTTCTGGTTAAAAAGATTCAAAAATATCATCCGTACCCTGGTGTTCTTCCCGGTGGTGCTGCCAACCGTTGCCGTAGGCCAGCTGTTCCAGAAGATCTATGAGATCCAGCCAAACTACGGTCTGTTAAACAGTTTGCTTGACAGCCTGGGACTGACCAACTTAGTACAGCCCTGGATTGGGCAGGCGTCCACCGCGCTTGGAAGCTTGTGCGTGATGGATATATGGGTGGCCATGGGCTTTTACGCCGTCATTTTCTACGGCGCGCTGCTGGACATCCCGGGAGACGTGATCGAGGCCGCCAAGATCGACGGAGCCAGCGGCATGTCCCTGTTTCGCTACATCTTAGGCCCGCTTCTGCGCCCGATGATCATCACCTGTCTGATCTTCAGCTTCTCCGGCACGGTGAAAATGTTCGAGTCCGCCACAGCACTGACCAACGGCGGCCCGGGAGCAGCCACCAGATCCTTATCCATGTATATGTACAATGTCTCCTTCACCTACAATAAGGTAGGCTACGGAAGCGTTGTGGCCCTGTTTATCTTCTGTCTGTGTGTGTTCGGTTCGTCCATCATACGGAAGTTTGATACCAAGGAATAGGAGAGTGAAATCATGAGAAAAGTAAAATCAATAGCCATCAAACTGGTGATCTTTTTCCTGGTTGTGATCGAGGTCTATCCCCTGTTCTGGATGCTGACCGCTTCCTTAAAACAGCAGAGTGAGTGGACCAGCAAACCGGCTTACGCCTTAAATGCAGGCTTTTATATCGAAAACTATATCGAAGCGTGGACCAGGGGAAACATGGCCACCTTCTTTAAAAACAGCTTGATCTGCACCGTGGTATCCCTGTTCTTCATTGTGGTCTTTACCGTGACCGTCAGCTTTGCCGTGACAAAGATGAGATGGAAACTGAAAGGCTTTATGGGAAAATACTTCGAGTTTGGAATCATGATCCCGGTGGCAACCGCCCTGATTCCCTTATTCCAGATTTATTCCGGCATGGGACTGTTAAACAGCCGTCTCTGCCTGATTCTCACCTACACGGCTTTCGGCCTGTCGCTGTCCATCCTGCTGACCACCGGATATCTGCGTTCCTTCCCGGACGAGATCATGGAGGCTGCCGTGATTGACGGCTGCGGCATCTACAAGCTGATGTGGTACGTGGTGGTGCCATTGATGAAAAATGCCATCGTCACCGTGCTGGTACTGCAGTTCTTCTTCAAATGGAATGACCTGATTTTCTCCATGACCTTCATCAGTGACCAGAGCCTGAAGACGGTACAGACGGGACTGCTCTATTTCCAGAATGAGTTTGGAGCGAAAAACTGGGGCGCCATCTTTGCATCCGTATCCATGTGTGTGATTCCGATGCTGATTCTCTATATGATTCTGAACAAGAGAGTGATTGAAGGCATGACGGCCGGGGCGGTGAAAGGTTAAGTGTATTTCAGATGAGAGAGGAAAGGATAGCAGCTATGACAGGACAGGACAACATTCGATATGCAAAGATGATCAAAGATTATGTGGCAGAACATGTGGGGGCTCTTTTAAAAGAGCCCCATGACTTTATCCGGTACCCCTTTATCGACCCGGGCAGCGTCTACGACGGCAATGTGTGGGACTGGGATACCTACTGGTCCGTCTACGGACTATTTGGCATGATGGACGATTTCCCGGAGGAGACCAGAGAAAAGATTCTGGTACATGCCCGTGGAAATGTGCGGAACTTTATGGACCACCAATTGGAGGACGGCTATATCCCCATGATGATTGAGGTGGCGGACTGGCCGGAGCCTTATTTAAACGGCAGGCATAAAGAAGGGGTGCTGATGAATATGCACAAGCCCTTCCTGTGCCAGCAGATGTGTCTGATCAGCGACTTCCAGGGGGATTATGCCTGGACGGAGCAGTATTTGGATGGATTAAGGCGGTATTTCGACTGCTATCACCGCAATTACTATATGGAAGACAAGGGACTGTTTGTCTGGTGCGACGATATCATGATCGGCATGGACAATGATCCGGCATCCTTCGGACGGCCCAAATTCTCCACTGCCAATATTTACTTAAATTCCTTTATGGTGATGGAAATGCAGGCTTACGCCAGAATTTTAACCCAGGCAGGAGACCCATCGGCGGCAGCGGAGTGGGAGAAGAAGGCGGAGACTCTGGTAACCGCCATCCAGGAGGAGTGCTGGGACCGGCGGGACCAGTTTTTCTACTCCGTGGATGTGGATATCAAAACCAGAACTTTTGACTGGTTCCACCAGGGGCTTGGGGTGTTCTGGAAGACCCTGCCCATCAAGATCCGGGTGTGGTCCGGCTTTATCCCCATGTATGCCGGTTTTGCCACGAAGGAGCAGGCGGAGTCGCTGGTGAAGCATTACCATGACGAGACCACCTTCCACTGTGATTACGGTATCGCCACCCTGGCGAAGGATGAGAAAATGTTTAACCTGGAGGCCACCAACAATCCATCCAACTGGCTGGGACCGGTATGGCTGGTTGCTAATTATGTGGTATTCAAGGCCATGCTTCGGTACGGATACCGGGAGGAAGCGGAAGAACTCTGCATAAACTCCTTAAAACTTCTGGGCATGGATTTGGAAAAGACAGGTTCCATGCACGAGTACTATGATCCATACACCGGGGAGCCGGTGATGAACGGCGGATTTATCAACTGGAATTTACTGGCCGTCAACATGGTGGCCGACTTGGAGAATTCAGACCAGGAGAATACGGTCCCGGAGAACGCGGCCCGGAAAGCAGAGTGGGAATAAGAACTGGAGGCGGAGCAGATGCAGAATATCAATCAAAAGCCCTGGGAAAACGGGCGGTTGGAAGTACACAAGAACGGACGCTGTTTTGTAAACGGGGAGACTCCCTTCTTCTGGCTGGCGGACACTGCCTGGCTGCTGTTTCACCAGCTGACCCTGGAGGAGACTTACCGTTACCTGAGAAACCGGAAGGAAAAGGGCTATAACGTGATTCTGGCCGATTTCCTTCACACCTCGGACCAGAAGAACCTGGCGGGAGATACGGCGCTTTATGACGGCGATTTCACCAGAGTAAACACGGACGGCACCTTCTGGAGCCATATCGACAAGGTGATAGAGATGGCGGAGGAGTTGGGCCTCTATATGGGAATACTTCCCGTGTGGGGCAGCAGCATTGTCCGCGACGAAGGCTCGCTGACCATGGAGAATATGGAAAGCTACATGAAGTTTGTGCTGGAGCGGTACCATCACTGCCGGAATCTGATCTGGATTGTGGGCGGTGATGTGAGGGGGGATGTGAACCTGGAGCTGTTTCGCGCCATGGGCCGCATGATGAAGGCGGATGACCCGCGGCGGCTGGTCACTTACCATCCCTTTGGCCGCTGCGATTCCTCTCAGTGGTTCCATGAGGAGCCGTGGCTGGATTTCAACTTATTCCAGTCCGGCCACCGCAGATACGACCAGGACCAGCTGGGAACCTGGGATGACAACCGGCAGACGGAGCACTGCTTCAGAGAGGACTGCTGGCGTTACGTGGAGAACGACTACGGGAAAATGCCGGTCAAGCCGACGTTAGACGGAGAACCCTCCTACGAATGGATTCTCCAGGGCCTTCACGATTTAAACGAGCCTTACTGGCAGGCGGCGGATGTCCGCCGCTATGCCTACTGGAACGTATTTGCCGGAGCCGCCGGCCATACCTACGGCCACAACGCGGTGATGCAGTTTCAGAGAAGAGAACAGCCGCGGGGAAACTTCGGAGTCAATTTCCCCTGGGATGAGGGAATTCATCACTCCGGCAGCGCCCAGATGAAGCATTTAAAAGCGTTGATGGAATCCGTGGACTTTGTAAACGGGCAGCCGGCAAACCAATATCTGCTGTCGGACCAGGGCCAGAAGTACGAGCGGATCAGCGTGTATGCGGGAGAAGATTTCCTGATGGCATACTGTTATATCAATAGGACTATAAAACTATCACTAAAGGATTATAAAACAAAGCGGATGGCGGTATATTGGTTCTGTCCCGCCACGGGAGTGAAAAGCTATATCCGGACGGTCACCGGCCTGGACGAGATCATGGAGACCCCGGTATCCGGTGACGAGACAAACGATATCGTTCTGCTTCTTCAGGAAGAGAAGTGAGAGAGGAACATCATATGAATGAGAGAATCAATGCAGCAGTGCTGGCTTCCTGCCCCGGTTACGACAGGAATGCGGTGGATTTACTGCTGGGCGCGGAAGTAGAATTAAACAGGCGGAAGATCATTGTGCTGGATGATGATCCCACGGGGGTGCAGACCGTCCACGACGTGTCTGTTTACACCGACTGGTCCTTGGAGAGCATCCGAAGCGGGTTTGCCGAGAAGAAAAACCTGTTCTTTCTTCTCACCAACTCCCGCGGCTTCACCAAAGAACAGACCACAAAAGCCCACCGGGAGATCGGCGCCCGGGTGGACCAGGTGTCCAAGGAGACCAATACCGAATATCTGATCATCAGCCGCGGGGATTCCACCCTGCGCGGCCACTATCCCCTGGAGACCAGACTGTTAAAGGAGGCCCAGGAAGCGGCCAACCCATGGAAGGTGGACGGAGAGATTCTCTGCCCCTTCTTCGCCGAGGGCGGCCGCTATACCATCGGCAATGTCCACTATGTCAAATATGGCGAAGAGCTGATTCCGGCCGGGGAGACGGAGTTTGCCAAAGACAAGACCTTCGGTTACACCTCCTCCAACCTCTGTGACTATATTGAGGAGAAGACGAAGGGAGAATATCCGGCAGATTTCGTAACCTGCATCTCCTTAAATGATCTGCGGGCCATGAAACTGGATGAGATCACCGGCCAGTTGATGTCCGTTGAAAATTTCGGAAAAATCGTCGTTAACGCCGTGGATGAATACGATGTAAAAGTATTCTGTATCGCCCTCTACCGGGCCATGGAACAGGGAAAACATTTCATCTTCCGAACGGCTGCCGCTTTCGTGAAGGCCCTCGGCAATATCAGCAGTAAACCGCTGCTGACCCGCGCCGAGATGGTGACAGCTCCAACACATACCGGCGGGATCGTGGTGGCTGGCTCCCATACGGAGAAGACCACCATGCAGTTAGAGGAGTTGAAAAAGCTGGACGGTCTGATCTTCTTTGAAATGAACTCCGACCTGGTTCTGGAAGAGGGCGGCCTGGAGGCAGAGGTGGAGCGGATTGCAGGGCAAAGCAGCGCCGCCATCGAACAGGGACAGACCGTGGTCGTCTACACCAAACGCCGTCTTCTGACCGTGGAGAATGACACGGAAGAAGCCGCCCTGCTCCGCTCCGTAAAAATCTCCGACGCCGTCCAGTCCCTGGTAGGCCGTCTGAGGGTCACGCCGGGCTTTGTGATCGCCAAAGGCGGCATCACCTCCAGCGACGTGGGAACGAAAGCGCTGCTGGTCAAGCGGGCCAACGTCTTAGGGCAGATCCGTCCCGGCATCCCCGTCTGGCAGACCGGACCAGAAAGCCGGTTCCCCGGCACCCCCTATATCATTTTTCCGGGAAATGTGGGGGAGGTAACGACACTGCGGGAAGCGGTTGAGGTCCTGATGTAACAACAAATCAAACAAACTCACCGAAAGGAGATTATATCACAGATGAAAGTAGGACTTATCTATACCAGCAACACGCCGGAACTGATCCAGCTGGTGGAGCAGGAGGTAACAAAACAGCTGGGCAGCGGCGTGGAACTGGTCAGCCTTCAGGACCCGTCCATCCTTGCGGATGTGCGGGAGGCAGGTTATGTGACCGCGGCGCCGGCGGCCAGGCTGATCGGAATGTATATGAAAGCGGTGGAGCAGGGCGTGGATGCCATGCTGAACTTATGTTCGTCCGTAGGAGAGGTGGCGGACTGTGTCCAGGATGCCGCCCGCTATCTGGGGGTCCCCATCGTCCGTGTGGATGAGGAAATGTGCAGGGAAGCCGTGAGAAAAGGCCAAAAGATTGCCGTTATGGCGACCCTTCCAACGACCCTGGAACCCACCAAGAACACCGTCAGCCGCGTCGCCAGAGAGATGGGCCGCCACGTGGAACTGGTGGATGTGCTGGTGGACGGAGCCTTCGGTCTGGACCAGGGGCAGTTTCGTGCCCTGATGGCAGAATATGCCGGCAAAGTGGCGGCGGATGTGGATGTCATCTTATTTGCCCAGGGCTCCATGGCTTACTGTGAAGAATACATTGCAGACATGTATCACAAGACCGTGCTTTCCAGTCCCCGGTTTGGCGCCGAGGCATTAAAGAAGGCCTTAATGGCAAAAGGTGTGACCTTACAGGAGAATAAGTTATGAAAAAAATACTGATTTCCGTGGCCCCCGTGGCCGCGACGGACACCTTCATCGACCCGGAGGCCGTTGCCAGAGACGTCATTGCCTGCAGCAGGGCAGGAGCCGGCATGGTTCATCTCCATGTCCGGGATGCCAAGGGCCGGCTGACACCCGACTTATCGCTGCTGGAAGAGACCGTCCGCCTGATCCGTTCCGGGTGTGATATCGTCATCCAGGCGTCTACCGGGGGCGTGTCCGATTTGACAATTGAGGAGCGCTGTGCCCCCGTATCCGCCGGCTGGGTGGAGGCCAACTCCCTGAATGTGGGCTCCGTAAACTTAGGCGACGCCGTCTACTGCAATCCCATCCGGGAGGTGGAATACTGTGTGGACCAGATACTAAAGCATCACAAGACCCCGGAGATCGAAGTGTTTGAGTTGGGCATGATTAAGACGGTAAAGGATCTGTCTGAGAAATATAACTTCGTAAAACCGATTCTGTTCAGCATTGTCCTGGGCCATTTCGGAGCCGCTCCGGCCACCGTGCGGACGTTGAGATCCATGCTGGATGCCATAGACGAGTTTTTCCCCGACAAGGGAGAAACCTTATGGGGAATCACCCACGCCCACCGGACTGATTTTGAGATCATCAGGGCCGCACTGGAGCTGGGGGCGTCCACCGTGCGGATCGGCTTTGAGGACAGCCGTTATGTAACCCCGTCCACCCAGGCGGACAAAAACCTTCCGTTAGTGGAAGCCGTGTCCGGTCTGGTAAAGACCATGGGCATGGAGCCCGCCACACCGGAGGAGATCCGCACCATGTTAAACATCCATTCGTTGAAACCGGGAGTATTTTGATGTTGGAAGCCCGGCAAGCCAATTCGGCGGCCGTCCATTCAAACGCAAAAAAGTTCCCCCTGTCTGGCAGTCTTCCAGGCAGGGGGAACTTTTTTAATATAAGAATATCTAGTAATTGGAGAACGGTCCGTTAGTGTACGGAATCGTGTAAGACTGTGTTGGCGGAGAGGTGTAGGATGGGATATTGCCTGACGGTCCGCCCGGAACATAGCCGGGTCCATAGTTGTTCTCATCCGTCTCCGACGAGGTCTCAGGCCCCAGAATCGTGGACGCCTGCGTATGGATATTACATTCCGCGCCCGGAAGACCGAACACCGTATCATCCGTCTCCCCGGTTTCCCCGGCCGGAATTGCCATACATACCCGTGATATCTTGCTTGGACAGAATTCCGTGGGAATCAGTCCCGATTCCTCACAGACCGTGGCGAGCACGTGGTTGTTGCACACCTCGGTGGGAACCGTACCTTTTGCAAAATACTCCGTATAAACCGCGTTGCCTCTCGGGTCCGCGGAGCAGACGCCGGACACGGCCAGTTTGCCGGATTTGCGGCAGATCTGAGCGGTCTCCACACTGTCAGGAATCGTAAATCCGATATCTTCCTTCCCCTCGTGAACCCGGGTCATGATCTTTCTCCAGATATCCTTGTGGAAGGAGGTGCCGCCGTTGTTCTGACTTCCGCCTGAGAGTTTCTGGTTGTCATCACAGCCGGCCCAGATCCCGGCCGTATAGTAGGGAGTATAGCCTACAAACCAGATATCGTTGTTGCTGGAAGTGGTGCCGCTCTTGCCTGCGTTGCTCATACCGGGAATATTGGCCCTCGTGCTGGTGGAGCCCGGAGCCGCTCCGGCCCGTGCAAACTTCCGGTTGCTGACCATGGAATCCTCCATGGCGTCCGTCAGCAGGAAGGCGGTGGAGTCCTTGAGTACCCGGTGGGTCTCCGGCTCGTTGTTGATCAGCACCTTACCGTTGTGGTCAATGATCTTTGTAAAGAAGATCGGTTTTGTATACACACCACCGTTGGCAATGGAAGCATAGGCGGATGTCAGTTCCAGATTTGTCACGCCTTCCGTGATACCGCCGAGAGCGGTAGCCGCGTTTAAATCGTTGGAGGTCAGGGTGGTGATGCCGAAGTTCTTGGCATATTCCACGCCCAGCTGAGGTGTCACCGTCTCCATCATGCAGCGCACCGCCACAATGTTCATGGAGTAGACAATTCCGTCCCGGATGCTGGAATATCCCTGGTAACCGGAAGAGTACCAGTTCCGGAAAGTCTTCTGTCCCACGGTGTAAGGCGCGTCATAGTACACCGTTCCCAGAGTGGAGCCGCAGGTATCCATCGCCGGCGCAAAGGCCGTGATCACCTTAAAGGTCGATCCCGGCTGTCTCTTGGTGTTGGTGGCGCGGTTTAACGTAAGGCTGGCCGTCTTCTCCCCGCGGCCGCCGTTTATGGCCTTTACCTGGCCTGTCAACTGATCCATCAGCACGAAGGAAACCTGGGGTTGCAGGATGGTGGTGAGGCGTTCTCCGATGATCTTGTCCGTATCGGTCAGTAAGTAGGCCTTGTAGGCATCCACATCCGCCTGCGCCTCCTCCTCACTGTTGTAAAGTCCGCTGTATCCCCCATCCCCCAGCACCTGCTTGTGCCAGGTCTTGATATTCTCCTGGGAGTAGTGGGTGGTGGTATCATCCGCGTGGGTCACCGAAAGCCGGTATTCAATGGAATAGCGGACTACCGTGTAGTTTTCCGGGTTGTTCACCTCCTCATCCACAATGGCCTGAAGCGCCGGGTCCTGGGTAGTGTAAATCTGAAGGCCGCCGCTGTATAACAGGTTGTGGGCCTGGGTATTCGTATAGCCCAGCTTCTCCATCAGCGCTTCCTTCACCTGGGCCGTCAGCTCGTCGGTGAAATAGCTGTAAGGAGTGGTATTTTCCTTGGTGATCATGTCCACATTCTGGATGCGGGAGTACACATCATCGGCCAGAGCCTCCTCCTGTTCCTCCTTGGTGATATAGCCCTGTTCAAACATATACTGGAGGATCACCTTTCTCTTGGCCTCGTTCTCCTCCCGGCCCGAAATCGGGTTTAAACGGGACGGATTCTGGGTAATGCCGGCGATCACCGTGCACTCCGATAAGGTCAGGTCAGAAACTTCCTTATTAAAGTACCGCCTTGCCGCCACCTTGACGCCAAGGGCGTTGTTGCCTAAGTTGATGGTGTTTAAATAGTTGGTGATAATCAGTTTCCGGTCCATGGATTTGGTCAGCTTCACCGCTAAGTACTGCTCCTGGAATTTACGTTCCAGTTTCTCGCCGAAGCTGGCTTCCCGGCCGCCCTCAAACACATTGTTCTTGATCAGCTGCTGGGTCAGGGTACTTCCGCCGCCGGCGGAGGAATCCCCGGTCAGCACACCTTTGACCGCCCGCAGAATGGAGCGCATATCGATGCCGTTGTGGGTCCAGAAACGGGAGTCCTCAATGGCCACGAAGGCGTTGATCAAATCCTCCGGCAGTTCCTCGAAGGTAGCCGGATCACGGTTGGAACCCGCGGTCACCAGGGTGTCGGTCAAATTGCCTGCGCTGTCATAGACGGTGGTTGCAAAGCCCTGGGGGACAATACTCTCGATGTTGATCTCCGGGGCGCTGTCGATAATCCCCTTAAACATCCCGATTCCCATACTGATGCCGATGACACCGAAAACACAAACAAAAATAAAAAAGGTTTTAAATAAACCTAATAAAAATTTGTTCTTATACTTGCGTGCGCTGGAAGAAGCCGCTTTGATTTTCTTTTCTGTCGCCTGTTTTCCGTAATTCATATAAGCCTCCTTTATCGCTACATTATAGCAAAGTTTTCCTGGCAATTCAACTCCAATGATTTCTCCCTCGCCCAAATATCAGGGGAAAATGTAGAAAAATTGACAATCATTTACATTTTTGCAGTTTTGTGATTGATTTTGTTGAAGAATTCTACTATAATAAATCAAATAGGGATAATAAGTTCAAGGAGGAACTATAAAAGGCATGAGTAAGAAGACTAACAGAAGCGATAATAATTTTAAGAAAGCGGTCAATGAACTTCTGGGATATCCGGTGGATGAAGATCTGGACGATGTGGATGTGTTGGAACCCGAAGGACCGCAGTTCTTCGATATGTCTGATGATGACGAGGAAGAGGTTTTGGATGAGGATATGACATACAGCACTGAATCTAATACTGCGCCGTATCAGCGTATAGATACGCCGGTAGGAACACCGGAACCAATGCCGGAGCCGGCCGAGCCGGATAGCGTGCCATATGTGACGGAATCTACCATCGCGGCCGATATGGAGATTATGGGCAATATCAGTTCCGGCAGCAGTATGACCATCAGCGGCCGTATCATCGGCAATGTGGTTTGCGGAGGCAGTATTTTAATTGGAGGAGAAGTTGACGGCGATGTATCGGCAGCCGAGATGGAAGTCTGGGGCAGTGTCAGCGGCAACATCACCGTGGCCGGCAAGGTTGTGATCTGCAACGGGGCGCAGGTGAAGGGTGATATTATAGCCCATGAAGTGATTACCGACGGTACCAGCGAAGGCGATATCAAGGTAGAAGGCAAGGTTGTTTTCCAGACCTCTTCCGTAATTATGGGAAATGTTTATGCGAAGACATTCGAGATGAGCGCCGGTACGAAGATCAAAGGACTGGTTAAGACATACGATTGATAAAGCAGATGCGGAGGTATTTGAATGGATGAACAGAAGGGGAAGGACCGCCCTTATATCGGAAGTGTACGTTTCTATAAGCACATGATCCTGACCGTACTCGCATTGATTATTATCGTTCCGATCTGTACCAGTATCGTATTGTATTACCAGCAGACAACACTTAACGAGAAATATGAGAAGCAGAATACCCTTATAACCGAACAGGCAGAACGCATTAAGGAATTTGAGATTTTGACAAGGCCGGTCATTGAGATGGAGAAGAATGCCTCGCAGGAAGATTTATCTGACACGTCCAAGATCAATGACAGACTGGATTGGAATTTAAGAGTGGTAAACAACCATACCGGACTGCCGGAAGACTTTACCGTAAAGCTTGAGAAGGTACAGAACGGACAGTTCGTGGACACACGGATTGCAAAACCATTGGAGGAGATGCTGAAGGCGGCCGCGGATGACGGCATTGCACTGAGCGTCTATTCCTCTTACCGGAGTGCGGAGAAACAGCAGAATCTGTTCCAGACCTCGGTGTCCCAGTATATGGCGGCGGGGGACAATTATAACCAGGCATTTTATAAAACCAAGCGCAAGATCGCACTGCCAAGTGAGAGCGAGCACCAGACAGGGCTTATGGTTGATATCACCGCAGCAAAGAAAAAGGGTGGGAAAAAGGTTCAGCCGGAAGAGGAAAGCGCGGCGATGGAATGGCTGGTGAAAAACTGCGCAGACTATGGTTTTATCCAGCGTTACCCGGAGGGAAAGACAGAGATCACCGGCATCGACTATGAACCTTACTGCTACCGCTATGTCGGGGAAGAGGCGGCCAGGGTGATTATGGAGAGCGGGATCACACTGGAGGAATATGTAAGCGGCCTGACGGCCAGATAGGTCAATCAACAGAATTAGGAAAGCAGCAGATGAAAGAACGTTATCAAATCTTATACCGGGGTGGAAGCGGGGAGCTGATTGAGAAAAAGTCCCGATTTATAGCCACATTGCGGCCGGTACATACAGAAGAGGAAGCCATCGGATTCATCGAGGAGATGAAAAAGAACTATTGGGATGCCAGCCATAACTGTTATGCCTGGGTGCTGGGAAGCACGGGGCAGCAGCAGCGGTGCAGCGATGACGGGGAACCGTCCCAGACCGCCGGACGTCCCATGCTGGATGTACTGCTGGGAGCACAGATCTGCGATGTATGCGTGGTGGTAACCCGGTATTTTGGAGGAACACTTCTGGGAACAGGCGGCCTGGTGCGTGCCTACCAGGGAGCTGTGCAGGAGGGCTTAAAGGCCTGCCAGGTTGTGACAAAGCAGCTGGGCAGGAAGTACCTTATTACTACGGATTATAACGGCATCGGCAAAATCCAGTATCTGTTGGCCGAACAGAGGATCACGGTTCTGAATACAGATTACACGGACCGGGTTGTGGTGATGGCGCTGGTCCCTGTGGCTGAGGCGGACCGTCTCGTGAAGAATGTGACGGAAGTGACCAGCGGCCGGGCAGGGATCGAAGCAGCAGGGGACGTTTATTACGGTATGCTGGGGAAAGAAGTGCTGCTTTTTGAGGAGTAAAACGCAACTTTTCCTTGCAATTGGGTATATATAATGATATACTATCAAATTGTGATAGATTAGACAGGCTAAGGACAGAGCAATCGTCCTTAGTTTTTTTTAAGAAGGAAATAAGAAAAGAGAAGAGAATACTTTATGAAGATGAAACGAGAAGATGTAAGAAATATTGCGATTATTGCCCACGTTGACCATGGCAAAACCACTCTGGTGGATGAGCTGTTAAAGCAGAGCGGCGTGTTCCGGGCCAACCAGGAGGTGGCGGAACGTGTCATGGACTCCAACGATATTGAGCGGGAGCGTGGCATTACTATTCTGTCCAAGAATACCGCAGTGTACTATAAAGATACCAAGATCAATATCATCGACACCCCAGGCCATGCCGACTTTGGCGGCGAAGTGGAGCGTGTTCTTAAGATGGTAAACGGAGTGGTTCTGGTGGTGGATGCCTACGAAGGCGCCATGCCGCAGACCAAATTTGTGCTCAGAAAGGCTCTGGAGCTGGATTTATCCGTGATTGTATGCATCAACAAGATTGACCGCCCGGAGGGAAGACCAGAGGAGGTTATCGACGAAATTTTAGAGCTTCTCATGGATTTGGATGCTTCGGACGCCCAGTTAGACTGCCCGTTCTTATTTGCATCGGCCAAGTCCGGCTATGCCAAGAAACAGTTGGAGGACCCGGAAGTGGATATGAGCCCGCTGTTTGAGACCATCATCGAGCATATCCCGGCGCCGGAGGGAGACCCGGAGGCCGACACCCAGGTCTTGATCAGTACCATCGACTACAATGAGTATGTGGGCCGGATCGGGGTCGGCAAGGTGGACAACGGCACCATCCGGGTCAACCAGGAATGCGCCATGGTGAACCACCATGACCCGGATAAGATGAGAAAGGTCAAGATCGGCAAGCTGTACGAGTTTGACGGTTTAAATAAAGTAGAAGTGCAGGAGGCGACCATCGGAGCTATCGTAGCGATCTCCGGCATCACCGACATCCATATCGGCGATACTCTGTGTTCTGTGGAGAATCCCCAGGCGATCCCGTTCCAGAAGATCTCGGAGCCGACCATCGCCATGAACTTTATGGTCAACGACAGCCCGCTGGCCGGCCAGGAGGGTAAATACATCACCTCCAGACATATCAGGGAGCGTCTGTTTAGGGAACTGAACACGGATGTGAGTCTCCGGGTGGAGGAGACGGAATCTCCCGACTGCTTCAAGGTATCCGGGCGCGGCGAGCTGCATCTGTCCGTGCTGATCGAGAATATGAGACGGGAAGGCTTTGAGTTTGCAGTCAGCAAGGCAGAGGTGCTTTACCATTATAATGAGAGAAACCAGAAGCTGGAGCCCATGGAGCTGGCTTATATCGATGTGCCGGAGGAATTTACCGGCGCTGTCATCCAGAAGCTGACCTCCCGCAAGGGCGAGCTTCAGGGCATGAGCCCGGCCAACGGCGGTTATACCAGACTGGAATTTGAGATTCCGGCCAGAGGTCTGATCGGCTATCGCGGGGAGTTTATGACGGATACCAAGGGGAACGGTATCTTAAACACCGTATTTGACGGCTACGCGCCTTTTAAGGGGGAATTGAGCTACCGGAAGACCGGCTCCTTAATTGCCTATGAATCAGGGGAATCCATCACCTACGGCCTGTTCAGCGCCCAGGAGCGCGGTACGTTGTTTATCGGACCCGGCGTGAAGGTTTATTCCGGTATGGTCATCGGACAGAACCCGAAGGCGGAGGATATTGAGATCAATGTCTGCAAGACGAAGAAACTGACCAACACCCGGTCCTCCAGCGCCGACGAAGCGCTGAAGCTGACGACGCCGAAGGAGATGAGCCTGGAGCAGTGTCTGGACTTTATCGACACGGATGAGCTGCTGGAGATCACTCCGTCCAGCCTTCGAATCCGCAAAAAGATTCTGGACCCGACTATGAGAAAACGTTCGGCGATGAATAAAAAGTCTCAGATGTAAATAATATTTTCATAAAAAACAATGACAAACGTCGGAAATCAACTGGTTTCCGGCGTTTTTATTACTTATGTAAAGGCCGATTTTGAAGAAAAATGCTGTCAAAATTAGACGAACGTTTTTTGTTCTGACGCTGGAATATTTTTCATACACTTAATAATAGCCACGAGCAAAAAAACAAATTAAGTGAAGGAAGAGGAGAAATACAATGTCAGAAAAAATGATTGAGAACAACAAAGTATGTGTAATTGGAGAAATTGTTTCAGGATTTACCTTTAGCCATGAGGTGTTTGGAGAGGGATTTTATCTGGTGGATGTGGCGGTGAGCCGCTTGAGTGACCAGGCAGACATCATTCCATTGATGATATCAGAACGTTTGATTAATATAAATGAAAATTATGAGGGCTGCACCATTGAAGCCCAGGGACAGTTCCGTTCCTACAACCGCCATGAGGGGGCCAAAAACCGTCTGGTGCTTTCGATCTTTGTGCGGGAGATCACATTTATGGAGGAATTCACGGATTATACAAAGACGAACCAGATTTTCCTGGACGGCTATATCTGTAAGGTGCCGATCTACCGGAAAACGCCTCTGGGACGGGAGATTGCCGATCTTCTGGTAGCGGTGAACCGTCCTTACGGAAAGTCCGATTACATACCCTGTATCGCCTGGGGAAGAAATGCCAGATATGCCGCCGGTTTTGAGGTGGGGTCCCGCATCAAGCTGTGGGGAAGAGTCCAGAGCCGGGAGTACACCAAGAAATTAAACGACAGCGAATGCGAGAAGAGAATTGCTTATGAGGTGTCTGTCAGCAAGCTGGAAAGCGGTGAAATGGAACTGCGGGAAGAGATGTAGAACGGTTCAAAACTTAAGGGAATCGTAAGAAAACTTGCAAATCAGTAAAATATGTGTTAAGATAAGCAGGTTTCATAAGATATAACAGGAACATCTCTGACTGGAAACTAAGAAAACGCAGGAAAAGGAATACATAGAGGTACAACGCATGAAAAACGGAAGAGTGGAAGTGATCTGTGGAGCCGGTCTGGGTAAGACATCCCTGGCGATCGGTAAGGG
>JAWZDV010000030.1:0-111359 GCA_034142505.1 Bacteroides thetaiotaomicron | reverse complement strand
TTTTGATGAAACCTGGGCGCGAGTTTGGTCTCCTGAATCTTGTCCAAAGCCGTTTACCGGGACCTTAGTGATTCCCCCTCCGAAGCCAGCGTTCGCCTCCCCAGCCCCATTCCCCTCACGAACGGATGCACCTTACCTTCCGCGTCTTTCCTCTCTTACCTTCCTATCTATCTAAAGTTCAGAAAGAACCCGAAACTTGTAACAGCTGCTTTTTTTATATGCGCCAGCCCGGCTCGCGTTTATTCTGTTTTTAATTCCCTTCAAACAACGTCAAAGTACTGCTCAAAGTAAAGTTCTGGATCGGAGCCTCCGGATGGGTAAGGCGGGCGATGATCTGCTGGGCGGCCAGCTGGCCCATGCGCTCGGAGGGCTGGCTGATTAAGCCGACGGGCTGGGTTAAGTAGGTGTCGCGGATGCCTTCCTGGTAACCGATGATGTCGATTTTGGCCGGGAGCCGGTCGCGCTCGCGGTAGAGGTAATTCATGACGTCCGCCGCCATCACGTTGTTGGAGATGACGATGGCGCTGCAGTTCTGCTCCAGCAGCAGGCTTAAGGGGCGCAGGGCGCTCATGTACATGGAGTCGCCGCATTGAATGAAGGATTCCCGTATGGGGAGATCCTGCTTTTGCAGGGCGTCCTTGTAGGCCCGCAGCCGCTCCTTGCTGGTTGAGAGGCGGGCTAAGCCTGCGATATATCCGATATTCTCATTGCCCCGGTGAATCAGGGTGGTGACGGCGTCGAACATGGAGGTGTAGTTTGATATGATGACACTGTCATGAACACAGTGTTCCGGCGCACGGTCTACAAAGACAACGGGGAAACCCTCCGGAAGGAGAGCATCAATCTCACCGGCATCCGCCAGGGTGCTTCCGATAATCAAACCGTCAACAATGCCTGAGGATAACAGCCGGATTCCCTCCAGCTCTTTTTCTGTCGTCTCTTTTGTATTGATAATAATCAGGTGATAGCCGCAGGAAGAGAGGTAGTCTTCAATCTCTTCTATAATAACAGCCCAAAAATAGTTGGAAATATCGGGAATGATACAGCCAATCATTTTGCGGGTGCCTGTCTTTAAACTTCTTGCGGCAGAATTTATCACATATCCCAATTCCTTAATACTGTCTTCCACTTTCTTTTTGGTAGCCGGTGAAACGTTTTTCGTCTGATTGATCACATGTGAGACGGTGGCTATGGAAACACCGGAACGTTTCGCTACATCACGTATATTGATTTTGTTAACCATTGTTTCCCTCCTGGGCTTACTTAAATTCATTCTATATGTAAAAAGTACGGTTGTCAAGAAGTACAAAGAAGGTTAACAGAAATGGTCTGTTTTCTGTTAAATATATACAATAAAAAACAGAAAATATTGTCTATTTATGAACATTGACTATAAATGGGCAATATGTTATAGTTGATTTACAAGAAAAATTAAACGTTTAACTTTTTGTAAACCATGTGAGCCAGAAAGAGGTGGAATATGAAGGGAGCATTCTTTTTAGGCGCAGATCAAACACCGAAATTTGAAGTCAGGGAAGTCCCCATACCGGAGCTGGGAGAACATGAGGTTCTGGTAAAGAACATGGCTTGCGGGATCTGCGGCACCGATGTACATATCTATCACGGGGAGGCCGGTTCGGCGGATGTCATCCCTCCTGTGATTTTAGGACACGAGTTTGCCGGAATTGTGGCGCAGATTGGAAGACGGGTGATGGCAGTCCGGGTGGGAGACCATGTCACGCTGGACCCCAACCAATACTGCGGCACATGCAGACCGTGCAGAATGGGGAGAAGACAAAACTGCGAGCACTTATTTGCGCTGGGTGTGAACACCAACGGAGGATTTGCGGAGTACACCGTTTCCCCGGAGACCCAATGCTTTAAGGTGAACGATGACATTGATTTTGATGTGGCGGCCATGGCGGAGCCGCTGGCCTGTGTGATTCACGGGATTGACCAGGCGGCAATTCAGACGGGACAGACCGTAGCCGTTGTGGGAGGCGGTATGATCGGCCTTCTGATGGTTCAGATGGCCAGGCTTTCGGGGGCATCCACCGTAGTGCTCAGTGAACCCATTGAGATGCGGAGGAAGATAGGTCTGGAGGTTGGAGCTGATGCCGTCATTGATCCCATCCACGAAGATGTCCGTGAAAGAATCCGGGAGATTACCGGCGGTTGCGGCGCGGATGTGGTGATGGAATGTGTCGGCAAACCGTTTGCGGTGGAGCAGGCGCTTTCACTGGCCGGCCCGGGGGCATCTGTCTTACTGTTTAGCGTGCCGGCGCCGGACGCCGTGGTTTCCCTGCCGCTTTTCGATGTATATAAGAAGGAACTGACTATCATCGGCTCCATGATCAATCCCGATACCCACCAGCGGGCGGTGAATTTGATAAACAGCGGCAAACTGGAGATCCGGAAGCTGATTACGCACACGTTTGGATTGGACCGGCTGGATGAGGCCATCCATGAGCAGATGAGCAGTGAATCCATCAAGGTAGTCATTCATCCACAGGCAGAAAGCGGCAGATAAAGGAGAGTAATCAGATGTATGATGTGACAGCATTGGGAGAGATACTAATTGATTTTACACCGTGCGGGGACCAGGAGGGGGTACCTGTCTATGCGCAGAATCCCGGCGGAGCTCCGTTAAACGTCCTGGTACAGAATGCGCTCCTGGGGGGGAAGACAGCATTTATCGGCAAGGTGGGAAGGGATGGCTTTGGCAATGCACTGCGCAAGGTTATGGAAGAACATGAGATCGATACGCGGGGGCTGTCGGTTTCCGATGAGGTGCATACCACATTGGCATTTGTCCAGCTGGACAGTGATGGGGAACGGTCCTTCTCCTTTTACCGGAATCCGGGAGCGGATATTCTGCTGAATGAGGAAGATATCGATGAGGAACTGATTAAGAACAGCCACATTTTCCACTTTGGTTCCCTGTCGGCTACGGCGGAGCCATCGAAGAGCGCCACCCGCATAGCGTTAGAGACTGCAAAGCGGGCGGGCTGCATCATCAGCTATGATCCGAATTACCGCCCGCCGCTGTGGAAATCAGAGCGGGAAGCCGTGGAGACCATGCTTCAATTTATGCCATATGCGGACATTCTCAAGGTATCCGGGGAAGAGATGGAGCTGTTGACGGGCACCGGTGACGTGGAGAAGGGAAGCCGGATTCTGGCAGACTACGGGATCACCCTGGTCTGTGTCTCTGAGGGGGCGGGCGGCGCCTGCTTCAGGCGGGGAGCCGACTTTAGGGAGGTGCCCGGATTTGCCGTTCACACAGTGGATACCAACGGAGCAGGCGATTCCTTCTTTGGAGCCATCCACTCCAGGCTCCGCGATAAAACGCTGGAGGATTTAAAGAATATGCCGGCGGACGAACTGGAGGAGATCATCCGCTTCGCCAATGCGGCAGGCGCCAGAACCACCATGAAAAAAGGGGCGATTCCCGCAATGGCAGATGGGGAAACCATCATGAAATTAGCAGTTACTATTCACAATCAAGATAAAAGATGGGAGGATTTTACATGAAACGAAAATTATTGGCAGTACTGATGGCATCTGTGATGGCAGTATCACTCTTTGGATGCGGCAATTCCAATTCCGCATCCCAGCCGGCAGATCCGGCAAAAGAAACCAACGCGGCGAGCGAAGCCGCCCAGGGTAAAGAAACGACGACAGCGGGCAAGACCGAAGATATCACGATTCGCATGTGGACATTCTTAGATCCGACGAACAAGGAAAACGGACGTTCTGTCGCCCTTCAGCAGATGATCGATGAATTCGAGGCGGAGAATCCCGGCGTGAAGATCGTGGTGGAACCCCAGGATTGGGCGACCATGACCGGTAAATTCCTGGCAGCCTCCACTACTGGAGACGCACCTGACATTATGTGGTGTGCGAGAGATGAGATGTATGGCGTGTTAAATGCAGGCGCTTTAGAGCCGCTGGAAAATCTGTTTATGGGAGACTGGACTCCGGAGGAGATTGCGGATGTGGATGACGCGTTTTTCCAGTTCGGAGAGAGGGACGGGAAGCATTACACGCTGACGCTTAACAAGAACTGTACCGGTTTATTCTACCGGGAAGATTTATTGAAGGAAGCCGGACTCGAAGTTCCGACTACCTTTGAGGAACTGTATGACACCGCGAAAGCCTTGACCGGCACGGACGCTTCCGGAATCCAGCGGTATGGCATGGGCATGTCCTTCTCCACGGAGACCAATGACGCACAGGCCATCGTAAACTGGCTGCTCCAGGAGAACGGGGACTTATTCCATGAGGACGGAACCGCAAACTGGGCCAATGATGCCGGTGTGGAGGCTGTAAACTGGGTGAAGAACTGTATCGATACCGGCGTGACTCCGGCGGAGAGTGTCAACACCACCATCGAGGACATTTATACCGAATTTGCAGCAGGGAAATATGCCATGGCGATTGCCAGCGCGGTTCGTCTTGCCAACTTGAGAAGCACCGCTTCCTTCGACGGCAATACGATTCAGTTCACCTCCCTTCCGGGCGGAACCATTATCGACGGCTGGTTTGTAGGTGTGTGGTCCGGTTCCAAGCACAAAGAGGAGGCCGGAAAGTTCGTTGAGAAAATGTATTCCCCGGAATCCGATATGAAATGGATTGAACTGGGCGGCCAGGCTCCGTGTAGAAAATCAACGGTGGAAAGCCTGGAAATCACGGATGAGAACAAATATATGGAAGCTATGATCAAAGCCTTTGGCGAAGGCTGGCTGCCGTCCAACACGGAAGCGTATGTGGGCTGGAAGCTGGATTTAAATTACCCGGTTCAGAATGTATTGACAGAAAATGCAGATCCTCTGGCGGCATTGAAGGAAGCAGAAGACAGATTTAATTCGAATAATAGTCGATGACCGTTTAGCTGACAGGCTCCGGCGCGGGCGCCGGAGCCTGTCATACAGTAAAAACAATGGAGAGTGATTGCATGAAGAAAACAACTAGAAAAGATTTTTCAATCGGTTATGTGATTCCGGCCATGGGCATTTTACTGCTGTTTCTTGTGATTCCGCTGGTTTACACGGTTTACTGCAGTTTGTTTCAACTGGATTATTTAGTAAAAGGGGAATTTCTGGGACTGGGGAATTATACTTCGCTGCTGAAAAACAGCAGGGTGATCAAATCCTTTCAGTTTACATTTATGATTACCATCGTATCGACCGCATTATCCGTTTTCATCGGTCTGGTGCTGGCTCTGTGGATTGACCGGAAGGAAGGGCTGTTTGCCTACCTGATTGAGATGTTCGGCCTGATTCCCTGGGTTATCTCCATGATGGTTGCGGCTCTGCTCTGGAGATGGCTGTTCAACGGTGATCTTGGGCTGTTTAATATGATCTTAAGGGGGCTGGGGCTTGATCCGATTTATGTAGTCCAGAATAAAACATCTGCCATTATCGCTCTCATTTTTGTGCTGGTATGGCGGCTTGTGGGATATGCCATGATTATGATACTGGCCGGTCTCAAGGGGCTTGATACCACATTGATTGAGGCGGCCAGGATCGACGGGGCTTCCGGACTGCAGCTGCTGCGCTATATCAAGCTGCCGTTAATCAAGACCTCCGTGCTGCTGTCCACCATCGTGCTGACGGTGAGCAACTTTACCAACAATACGGTGCCGAAGGTGCTGACAAGCGGCGGTCCAAACGATGCAACCAATGTTATCACCCTGTACCAGTATAATCTGGGGTTCCGGTATTATCAGTTCGGAACATCGGCGGCGCTGTCCATTTTAATTATGTTGATCACCTCACTGATTATTGTGCTTTACATTAAACTCAGTGATTACAGGATATAGGAGGGATGTTGATGAGCAGGGAAAAGAAGATGAAGAAACGGATCACGACTGCCATAGAGATCCTGATACTGGCTGCCATGGCATTTATCACAATCACCCCGATCTACTGGGGGATCGTGACCTCACTGAAGAATACCAACGAAATTGCGGCTTATCCGCCCAAGGTGATTGGCTTTGCGGTGACATGGAGCCACTATGGGAGAATCTTGTCCTCGGGTTATTTTAAATGTGTGCTCAACAGCGCCCTGTATTCCCTGGCGGCCATCGCCATGGGGCTGGGGTTTGGCTATATTGCGGCATACGGGTTTGAGCGGAGAAATTTTCCGATGAAGAAAATCCTGTTTTACATTGTGGTAATCGGCATCCCGCTTTCCACAGGAAGTTCGGTGCTGCTGATTCCCAACTATCTGTTGATGATGAAATTCGGTCTGGCGAACCACTGGTACACCATGCCGCTGATTTACACGGCTTACAATCTGCCGCTGTGTATCTGGATGATGATATCCGGGATCAGAGGCCTGCCTTACGAGATTGAGGAGGCGGCCAAGATTGACGGGTGCGACCAGCTTTATCTGATTACCAGGCTGATTCCGCCTATGCTGAAGCCGTCCTTTGCGGCATCCAGTTTATTTATATTCATCGGTTCCTGGAATGAGTATATCACCACCTCCGTTATGGTGAACGGGAACAATTTGAAGAATATCCAGATGGCGATCTATGATTATATCGGATTTTTCGGTCAGGAATGGGGCCCGCTGTGCGCGGCGGCTACCGTTGCCATTATCCCGATTCTGATCGTCTTTACGTTTTTGGGGAAACAGCTGGTCAGTGGTCTTACGGCGGGGGCCGTGAAAGGGTGATGGGATGAAACACTATATACATGAGGTGCCTGACTGGAAAAAGAGGGCAGTGATACGGGAAAGTTATGATGTGGTGGTGGCTGGAGGCGGAATGAGCGGACTCTGCGCCGCCATGGCTTCCGCCAGACAGGGCGCGAGGACAGCGCTGATCCAGGACAGGAGCGTGTTTGGGGGAAATGCAAGTTCGGAGATGAAAATGCATATATCCGGGGCTTCCTGCCATTGGGGGAAGAAGGATGCCGCGGAGACTGGGATTTTGATGGAGCTGCAGCTGGAGAATAAGTATTTGAATGACAGTTACAATTACTCCATCTGGGACGGTGTTCTGTGGTCGGCGGCAAAGGATTGTGAGAATCTGGACATTTATATGAATACCACCATGGACGAGGTGGATTCGGATGGTTCCATGATTCGAAAGATTGGATGTTACCAGATGACAACGGAGAACCGCTATGAGTTTTTGGCAAAGGTCTATGTGGATGCCACCGGAAACGGAACGCTGGGCTATTTTGCCGGGGCCGAGTATAAGATTGGCCGGGAGGCCGCCGGCGAGTATGGGGAACAGGACGCGCCGATACAGGCGGATGGCGAGACGATGGGGAATACCATCTATTTTGTGGCGGAGGATGTGGGTCATCCGGTGAAATTTGTGAAACCAGGCTGGGCGCATACCTTCACGGAGGAGGACTTTGTCCACCGTTACCACGGGGATATTGTGGTTTATCACAATGCCGATGACGTGGTGGTGCTAAAACCGGGGGAAGATTACCGGGACCATGAAGACGAACTTGTGGAAAAGTATGATGTGAAATCCGGTTACTGGTGGATAGAACTGGGCGGGGACTGGGACGATATCATCAAGCAGTCCGAGGATATCCGCTATGAGCTGTACCGCACCGTCTACGGCGTCTGGGACCACATTAAAAATGGAGGTGACCACGGGGCGGAAAACTATGAGCTTACCTGGGTGGGAACTTTAGGCGGGATGAGAGAGAGCCGGCGGCTGATGGGCGATTACGTATTGACGGAGAATGACATTTTAGCCAACCGGATATTTGAGGACGCGGTTGCCTACGGCGGCTGGCCTATGGATGAGCATGTGGCGGCCGGGTTCCGGGCGAAGGGACAGATTCCCTCCCGAGTGCGTTCCTTTAAAGGACTTTATTCGATTCCCTATGGATGTTACTGTTCCAGGACGATCTCCAATCTGATGATGGCAGGCCGGAATATCTCGGCATCCAAGCTGGCAATGGGGTCTGCCCGGGTGATGGGGACCTGCGCGGTTGGCGGCGAGGCGGTGGGCATTGCGGCGGCGAACGCGGCTCTGTGCGGTTTGACGCCGGCAGAATATGGTAAAAGCCACAGGAGAGAATTGCAGCAGGAATTATTGAAACAGGATTTATATGTGCCGGGCTGTAAAAATGAGGACCCGGAGGACAAGGCCAGAACGGCGAAAGTGTCGGCCACCTCACAGCAGTATGGATTTGAGGTGGAGCAGATTATTTCCGGTGTTACGAGACGGGAGGGCGGTAAGAGCAACTTATGGAAGTCTGAGGGAATCCGGGAGGACGGAGAGCAGGTGGTCTTGGAACTGGAAGAACCGTCCGGGATTTCCCAGGTCCGGCTGGTGTTTGATCCGGATTTAAGCGAGGAACGCTGTATTTCCGTATCGAAAGCATTTATGGAAAAAGAGCCCCGTGGAGTGGCGGAAACGCTGGTGAGAGATTATACGGTGGAGGCGCTCCTGGATGGAGTGGTGGCAGCCCGGTGTGAGCGGAAGGACAATCACCAGAGGCTGAATGTTGTGGAGTTTGGGAAAACGGTTGTGGCGGACACCGTGCGGGTAGTTATCCTGGGTACAAACGGATGTGAGAATGCCCATATCTATGAAATCAGGATTTATTAAATTGAAGAGGAGGAAAATATATGATTCAGCAGGTAATGACAGCGCCAGGCGTAATTGAATTCAGAGAGGCAGCAACACCGGAGCCGGGCGAGGGTGAGGTTCTGGTAAAAATGATGCGTATGGGAATCTGTGGTTCGGATATCCATGTGTACCACGGAGAACATCCCTACACTTCCTATCCCGTGACCCAGGGACATGAGGTGTCGGGGGAGATCGTGAAGGCTGGACCGGGAGTGGCAGAGCTGAAAGCCGGCCAGAAGGTGACCATAGAGCCGCAGGTATTCTGCGGACAGTGCCATCCCTGCACCCATGGGAAGTACAATGACTGCGACCATTTAAAGGTGATGGGATTTCAGACCACCGGGGCGGCCAGTGAATATTTTGTGGTGGATGCATCCAAAATCGATGTGCTGCCGGAGGGAATGTCTTTCGACGAGGGGGCGATGATCGAGCCGCTGGCCGTTACCATCCATGCGGCAAAACGCTATCTGGATATCAAGGGAGCCAAGGTATGCATCCTGGGTTGCGGACCCATTGGAATTTTAACGGCCCAGTCCTGCAAGGCTCTTGGCGCGGAAAAGGTGATGGTGACAGATATCTCCGATTACCGGCTGGAGATGGCAAAGCAGGTGGGGGCGGACTTTACGGTCAATACGAAAGTGGCGGACTTTGGCAGGGCGCTGACCGACTGTTTCGGTTCCGACAAGGCCGATGTGATCTATGACTGCGCCGGCAATGACATCACCATGAATCAGGCAATCCAGAACTGCCGCAAGGGAGGCACCATTATCCTGGTTGCCGTATTTGCGGGCGAAGCCCATATTGATTTGGCAAAGCTCAATGATTCCGAACTGGATTTGAACACGTCGTTTATGTATACTCATGAGGATTATGTGGATGCCATCCGTCTGGTGGGCGAAGGGAAGATAAAACTGGCGCCGCTGATGACGAAACATTTTGCTTTCCGTGATTTTACCGAGGCGTACCGGTTTATCGACGCTAACCGGGAACAGACGATGAAAGTGATTATTGATATTCAAGACTGAGGACTGTGGGAGACGGGGAGTTTAAAAGGAGGAAGTTAAACATGTCACTTCGCAAAAAAGAAGCAGCTTATGATCTGATTGTGGCCGGCGGCGGAATCGCGGGAGTCTGCGCGGCGGTTGCGGCGGCAAGAGAAGGGGTAAATGTTGCGATTGTACAGAACCGTTCTGTGTTTGGCGGGACGGCCAGCTCGGAGATCCGGATGCACATTGTGGGGGCAAACTGCCATTCCTCGAAGCCGGATTTGCGGGAAACCGGAATACTGGAGGAAATACTGCTGGAAAATAAGCGGCGCAACCCATACTCAGCGTTCCCGGTATTTGATATGATTTTGTGGGAAAAAGTCTTTCTGGAAGACCGCATCACCGCGTACTTAAACACCAATGTGGATGAGGTCATCATGGAAGACGGGAAGATCAGCGGCATTGTCTGTCATCAGAACAGCACGGAGACGGAACTGGTTCTGACCGGAAAATTGTTTGTCGATGCAACCGGCCATGGGACCCTCGGAGTGATGGCAGGAGCTTCCTCCCGCGTTGGCAGTGAAGCAAGATCGGAGTTTGGGGAGCCGACGGCGCCGGAAACTGCAAACCAGGATACCATGGGCAATACGATCATGTTCCTCGCCACGGACCGGGGGGAGCCGGTGACCTTTGAAAAGCCGGTGTGGGCCAATACCTACACGGAGGAGGACCTAAAGTACCGCTCCCATGTAGATGAAATCTGTGCCCAGGCGGACGGCGGCGGGACGGTGGCGCCGGAGGAAGGGAAGAACCAGCTGCCGGAGTTTTCCAATGTGGATGCGGGGTATTGGTGGATTGAGCTGGGCGGCGATTACAACGATATTATTGAGCAGGGAGAAGAGATCCGGGATGATCTGTTAAAATGCGTGTACGGCGTCTGGGACCATATCAAGAACCAGGGAAACCATGGGGTGGAAAACTACGACCTGGAATGGGTCGGCATGGTGCCCGGGTACCGGGAAAGCCGGAGGCTGGAAGGGGATTATGTCTTAAATGAACTTGACGTGCGGGCCAACCGGGTCTTTGCGGATGCGGTGGCTTATGGCGGCTGGCCCATGGATGTCCATGTGCCGGGAGGAATCCGGGATTTAAAAAGCTACGGCTCAAAGGTTTATAACTTTGAGGGCTGTTATACGATTCCCTATCGCTGCTATTGCAGTAAGGACGTGGAAAACTTAATGATGGCGGGCCGCGATATCAGCACGTCGAAGATGGCATTTTCTTCCACCAGAGTGATGGGAACCTGTGCTGTTGGCGGACAGGCAGTGGGTACGGCTGCGGCCCTGGCGGTGAGATATGGATGTACACCGAGACAGGTGGGCGAGCGGCATATCCGGGAACTGCAGCAGGAACTGCTGAAAAACGACTGTTTTATCCCCGGCTTTGCGAATGAGGATGAGAAGGACTTGGCCCGGACGGCAGTACTTACCGCCAGCAGCGAGTGGGAAGACTGCCGGGCGGAGAATGTGGTGAATGGCGTGTCCAGAAATGCAGACGGGAAGACAAACTGCTGGAGATCGGCTTCCTTACAGGAGCGCCAGGTATTGTCTGCAAAACTGGATGGAAAACATCCGGTTTACCAGGTGCGTCTGACGTTTGATACGGATTTGAGCCATGAGATTCAGCCGTCGATGATCAAGAATGTCCGGGACAGACAGGTGAAGGGACTGCCACGGGAATTGGTGAAGGATTACGGTGTGTCACTTTTATCAGGTGGAACAGTTGTCGGCACGAGAGTGATTACCAACAACGGGCAGCGGCTGAATGTGCTGGAGTTTGGCGGTGTGGAATGTGATGAAGTGCAGATTGAAGTAACATCCACCCACGGTTGTGATTATGCCAGCATTTTTGAACTGAGAATCTATGAGATGGATATGTCGGCTAAATAAAGCAGGAGGAACATGCATGGAAGTGGGAGCAGGTGTAAAAGACTTGGTGACAGGGATTCAGCATTTGGGAATTCCGGTGAAAGATATGGGGGCATCTCTTGAGTTTTATGGAAAACTTGGGTTTGAGGAGGCATTTTCAACTACAAACAACGAAAACCGGGTGGTGTTTGTCAGACAGAAGAATCTGGTGATTGAACTTTATGAGGAGAAGGAGACCGCCCAAAGACCAGGAGCTATCGATCATGTGGCGCTTGATGTCACCGATATTGAAAAGACGTTTGAACTGGTAAAAACACTGGGCTGCGAGATGCTGGATTCCTCGATCCAGTACCTTCCGTTCTGGGACCACGGAGTGAGATTTTTTACAATCCTGGGACCAAATAAAGAAAAGGTGGAATTCAGCCAGATGATGTAAGGGGGAAATGGTATTTTTTGACAGAGCAGTGAAGGGGAAACGTGGATGACGTTTCCTCTTCTTCAGTATATTTTCCCATTTGCTGTTACAATAAACTGCTCAATGGCATCGGTCAACCTTGCCAGTTCAGGAAAATCAAGAGCGGCCATATCGCTGTCATTTGGCGTGTTTGTATACCCCTGTAAATTCGATTCGCCGAGAATGATAGCAGAGCGGCCATTTTCCTGAAATGCCACATGATCACTGCGTCCATAAGGATTGTTGTAAATATCCGCGGCATAGATTGCGGCTTCATCCACGGGGACGTCATGCTCGTTTAAAATCGGCAGGAAATCGGCGTAAAGAGGTTCGGAGCCTGCATCCAGGTTGTGGAACGCGAGGGGCTTGTCCAAAGCGCCTACCACATCCATATTGATATTATAAAATTCTTCATAGCGCCCGGATATATCTTCATAGAACGGTCTGCTTCCCTCCAATCCACACTCCTCCGCATTAAATGCAGCAAATACAAGGTCCACCGGATACGTTCCGGGCGGAAACTGTTTTGCCAGCCGCTTGGAAAGCTCCAGCAGAACCCCTACGCCGGAGGCATTGTCCAAAACGCCCTTGCTCATGAAAGAGTCAAAGTGAGCGGAAATGACAACTGCTTTCGTGGAGTCGGCCCCCATGATCTTCCCTGCCACATTTTCCACGGTTCCATTGACTGAGAGATTATAGTAAGCAGAATTCTTCAGCCATGTTGCATGAAAGCTGTGATAATAACCTTCCTCCTGATCCATATACGGCTGCAGTCCTGCATGTTTGAAGTAGTTGCGGATATACTGCCCTGCTTCGGCGTTGGATTTTGTGCCCGCAAACCGGTCGGGAAAATTCACCATGTCGGTGACGATTTGCTCCAGTGTCAATTCCTGCACAAGACTGCCAATTTCCGTATTTTGTGCCACGTTGGATTGATTGTAAACTCTGGCATAAAAGCCCTTGTAGGCGATAATGCAGCCGGCTGCTGCAAGTAAAATAATGAATGCAAGAATCTTTACAATCCGTTTATTTTTTGTCTTCATAGACCCTCCTGGTGATTTCTAATCGCTGTTGTATAGTCTGCCCACAATATGGTAAGTTTATAAAGTGTGTTTATCTGTCTGCGATTTCAATACACGCAACATTGAATGAAATGGGGAAGAATCATGAAACAGCTTATCCAGTCCGCTTTTACGATATCTCTTAAAAATTGGATCACGTTATTTGCATTTGATATGGTGTACAAGACTGTAAATTATTCCATCCTCTATGGAATCACGACAGATTTGTTAAACGTCATATTAAAAACAGCTGGGATATCCTATCTGTCAGCGGAGAATTGGTATGTGATCCTGTTTCATCCTTCGGCGGTATTTCTATGCCTCTGTTTACTTTTTATCACCGCCCTGTCGGTATTTTTTGAAACAGTGGCAATTTATGTTTACTGTGAAGCCGGATGGCAGCAGCAGCGGATTTCCATTGTATCAATGTTAAAACAGACATGTTCCCATTGCAAAAAGCTGCTCCACATACAAAATACCCTCTTATTTCTGGGGTTTATTCTCACGGCAATTCTGGCGGTTCTGCCAGTTTCCCCGTATATGCTGCAGTGGGTTCGGATTCCTGAGTTTGTGATGGATGTTATTGAACAAAATCGCTTACTTTTTCTCATTTATGGAGTCGTGGCTCTGATTGCGAATCTTATCTGTTTTCTGTTTCTTTTTTTCCTGTCCTACACGCTGTTTCATAAGAAATCCATGAAAGCGGCATGGAGAGAAGGATTTTTATTATTAAAGAATCGAAAGAAGGTTACGCTTTTCCGGGTTTTGGGCGCCTTTTTGGTTTTTGCGGCAGTAATGGTCATGTTTCTGGGGATTGCCGCTGCCGGGCTGGTTATTTATACCAAATTTGTGGAATCCCCCATAAAAGCCGGGGATACGTTTACGATTTACTTTAAGCGGGCGGTTCCGGCAGTAGCTCTCAGTGTGGGAGTGCTTGCCAGAGTCTGGCTGTTTTCCATTCTCGTTACCTTGTTTCATCAATATAGGGGAGATGACAGACCGCTGCCGGCAGTCAGAGCAAATGGGGGAGCCGGGTATCTGTTAAAGCAGACAATCATATTTCTCTGTGGGATAGCGGCCATACTCATGTTCAGTGAGAGTGAAGCGGGAGGAACCTTAATTGAGCAGACCTATCCACAGACTCAGATAGTGGCCCACCGGGGCGGAGCTGCATTTGCACCGGAAAATTCCATGGCTGCACTTGACCGTGCGATTACCATGGGGATTGATATGGTTGAAATAGATGTGCAGCAGCTGAAGGACGGAAGCCTGATTTTACTGCATGATGATAATTTTAAACGCACCACCGGAGAGAATAAAAAGGTGTGGGAAGTGGGATATGACCAGGTGCAGGCCTATGATGCGGGAAGCTGGTATTCGCCGGAATTTGCGGGAGAGCAGGTTCCAAAGCTGGAGGATATTTTGAAACGTGCAAAAGGAAATATCAAAGTCATGATCGAATTGAAGCTGACAGGTCATGAGGAGAATCTGGCTGGAGAGGTCATTAAGCTGATCGAAAGGTATGACATGATTGACCAGTGCCATATTGGCTCTCTGAATCTTGGGATTTTAGAAGAAGTGAAAGCAGTCAATTCCAATATTCAAACGGTTTATATTACACCTCTGATTTTTTCAGGGCAGTATGATATCGGTTTTGTTGACGCATTCAACGTGGAAACAACGGTTATGACAAGAGAAATGGTTGTCCTGATGCACGAGAGTGGAAAAGAGGTGTATGGATGGACGGCAAACTCAAAAGATACCATTCGGAAAAATCTTCAGTGCCAGGTAAATGGTATTGTGACAGACAACCCTGAATTGGTGAAGTATTTTATGACTCAGAAATGGGAGAACCGTCTGTTAAATCTGCTGCTTCAGATGTTTTTTGATGAAACAGGGACAGCATAAGTTTTTTGTCAACAGCCCGGCAGGTCCGTGTGAAAACACGGACCTGCCGGGCTGTTGGGATTTATGAACCGGCGCCTCCGCCTGCGGAATTGGCCATCCATTTTGTCATAATTGGCATAAGCAGTCTGAGCGCTACAATCAGAACGAAAATCAGAAGGAAGCCAATGATTGCATTTTTCAGTGCCGATTTTGCTTTTTCTCTCTCCTGAGGTTCCTCTGCCTTTGCGAATTTGATTCCCAGGAAGATGCAGTAGATCACTCCGATTGCCCCAACAAGGGCCAAAAGCGGAGTAGTCAGGTTGTTGATGAGTTTGACTATGGGATCAACAACTGTCATAAAATCTCCGCTGGTCAGCAATAACAGATTTTGCATATGTACACCTCTCATTCTTAATATTTTGAATTGCTCCCTGTAATTATATTTTAAGGTCCGGCATTCAAAAATACAAATGTCAATTTTGATGCTGGGCGGTTAATTAAGCATTGAAACAACAGGAAAGGGAAAAGTCGCCATACTGTCGTTTTTCGCCGTCTCCGACACATCAAGGGCTATTTATGCTACAATAATTGGCAGGAAAGGTGGATGAAATATGGTTATTAAACTGAAAAAAGAGGAGAAGTCCGTATCAATTTTTATGGAAGGCAGATTAGACAGCCAGACAGCGCCTGAAGTGCAGGATAAGCTGCTGGCGGTTGTGGACCAATATGAGACAATTGTGATTGACGCGGAGAAACTGACCTATGTAAGCTCGGCGGGGCTGCGCGTATTTTTAATGCTGCAGAAACGGGCGGTGAAGACAGGGAGTGCCCTGTCGCTGATACATATGAAGCCGGAAATTCAGGAGGTATTTGAGATGACCGGCTTTTCAAGCATTATGAATATACTTTGATTGTGCGGAGGGATATGGGTGAAGGCAGGCATTTATTCGGAACAGCCTGAAGTGCTTTTGCAGATTACCGAATGGCTGAAGGAGTTTTTTGAGGATTGCTGCATTGAATATGAGCTGTATCCGGTGGAAAGTTATGATGGTGTCATCGAACTATTCCGTGAATCCTATCTCAATGCGTTTGTGGTTCATCTGGACGGCGCGGCCATGGATGTCTGGGAGGTTGTGGATCTGATCCGCTGTACGGATGAGGGCTGTCTGCAGATCCTGCTGTCGGAGGACCCGGGCAATGCCATCCGTGGATACCGGGCGGGAGCGGTGGATTATCTGGCGATGCCGCTGGCGGAGGGAGAGTTTAAGGCTTCCATGGGCCGGATGATGAAAAAAACCGGTCTGTTTAGTTTGGGAAGGATGTTCGTGAAGTTAAAGTGTGAAGGTGTCTGGATCAAGGTGGCTCTGGAACATATCGCTTATGTGGAAAGTTCCGGTCATTCGCTGATCTTTTCTCTTACAGACGGCAAGGAGATCCGCATGATGGCTTCCTTCAGGGACTATGAGCCCGTGCTGGAGCGAAGTCGTTATTTTTTTCGGTGCCATAAAAGTTTTATGGTGAATTTGAAGGAAGTGGAGAGCATGAAACCCAGCTGTTTCCGGCTGAAGGATGGAAGGACGGTCAATATCTCCAGACGCTATAAGCAGGAGAGTAAATCCTATTATATACATTTTATGATGGAGAAATATGAAGAGATGATGCTGAAGGAGCAGGAGGCAAAAGAAGGTTAGAACATGGGTATGGATACGGGAAATGAATTGGTGGCAGTTGTTTATGGCGGGACATCTGTGGAAAAGGACGCGTCAAAGGCGAACGCAGTACGGATCTTTAAGACCCTGACAGAGCTTCGCTATAACGCCAGAATGATAGAATACGACAAGTCGGCAGTCTGGAAGTTAAAGGAGTTAAATCCCTCCTGCGTGTTTCTCTGCGTTCAGGGAAAACACCATGGGGACGGAACTCTGCAGGCCATATGCGACCATTTGGAGATCCCATATACAGGGTCGAAAATGACGGCTGCGGCGGTGATTAATGACAAGAAGGTATGCAAATATTTGTGCAGGTACGCCGGGATCAGAACGCCGGAATCAAGAAGCCTGACAAGCCGGGAATTTGAGAGAATGGACGGAGGGACGTTGAAACGTTTCCTGGCCCCTCTGGGATTCCCGTTTGTTGCGAAAGGAGTGACCCAGGGCGGGAGCTATGGAATTTATCTGGTCAAGGACGAGGACGGGATTGGTAAGATCAGGGAACTCTATGAGTACGATGATGAGTTGTTGTTTGAACAGTTTATCGACGGCAGGTTTCTGACTGTTTCCATCCTGGCGCGGGAGGGAATCCCGCAAGCGCTTCCGGTAGTGGAGGGGGATAACAGGGAGAAAGGCGATATGATTTTGTTTAACCGGCCGTTTACGGTGCGGGAGGCCAGGATTTCCGGTGAACTGAAACGGAAACTGGAACAGAGTGCCCTGGCTCTGTTTGATCTTTACGGCGCTGAGAGCTACGCCCGGGTGGATTTTATGCTGGATGAGGAGAACAGGCCTTATTTTCTGGAGATCAACGCGGTTCCCGGAATGAGGGAGGAGAGTTTCTATCCGGTTGCAGCCGGGCTTGCGGGTATCTCCTTTGCGGAACTGGTGGAGACGATTCTGAAAAACAGATAGGGGATAAAGCCATGATGAAAAATTTAAAGATAGGTACTAAAATGCTGCTGGTGATTCTGGCGGTTTCTCTGGTGTCGTTGTTTGTCATTGCCACGCTCTCCTACACGGAAATGCTTAATTTAACCCAATATTCCATGGACGCCAATACCCGTCTGGGGCTTTCCGCTTCGGAAAAATCCAAGACGGCGTTGAAGAACCAGGCGGAGGAGTATATCACGAAAATTGCCAATGAGCAGGCTTTGAAAAGTGACGCGATTCTCTCTAAAATCCAGAGTGAGATGGTGTCCATGTCGGCGTATATGACATCACTATACGAAAACAGTGGTAATTTTGAAGGGCGGATGCTTAAGCTTCCCAATGAAGTGCCGGACGGCGCGGCAAACTCCAAATATATGCTGCCTCCCGGGGTGGTTCTCACAAAAGAACTGGAAGAGGAATTGTATCTGGTCAGTAACGCGGAATATATGCTGGCTCCGATTCTTGAGAATAATACAACATTAAACAACATTTACCTGGGAACAAAGACGGGTATCTCTTACCGGTATTCCCGTTCCAATGCCTATGATCCGGATTATGATCCCCGCACGAGAGGTTGGTATCTGGCGGCCAAGGCAGACCCGGGACGGCCGTGCTGGGTGGATACCTATATTGATTCCTACGGTTCGGTCTGCGTGACTGCCTGTATGTCCTTTGAGGATGCTGATGGGCGGTTTCAGGGAGTGATTGCCACGGATATTACGCTTAAGAGTATTCAGGACGATATCATTTCCATGAAAATAGGTGAGACAGGTTACGCGTTTTTGACGGATAACGTGGGAGAGATTATTGCTCATCCCAGGTACGGGGAGGAAGGCTTTGAAACGAAACCGGCGCTGTATGGCACGGCTGCGGAGAAGGCGGCTATGGAGGAACTGGTAAATGGGGAGAAGGGCCTGATTTCCACGGTGTTTGATGGGAAGGATGCTTATCTGGCTTACGCTGCCCTGCCTACGACCAACTGGAAGCTGGGTATCGTGGTGGACCAGGCGGAGATTATCGCTCCGGCCGTGGAGGCGGAGGAGCAGATCAGGACTTACACGGATGAAGCACTGGGATACATCCATGAGACGCTCCGCGGGGTGCTGATGAAGTTTGTGATCATTCTTTCCATATCGGCCATGGTGATTTTGGTATTCTCCTTTATTCTGTCAAAGACGATCACAGGGCCGGTGAAGAATTTAATGAAGCAGGTAGAGCTCATCGGCAACGGCAATCTGGATACGCGGATTGAGGTAAGCGGCAGAGATGAGATTGCACAGCTTTCGATGGCGTTTAATAAGATGGCGGGGGATCTGAAGGAATATATCGGAAATCTGTCTCTTGTGACCGCGGAGAAGGAGCGGATTGGAGCGGAACTTCAGGTGGCGACACAGATCCAGGCCTCTATGCTGCCCTGCCTGTTTCCGGCATTTCCAAGCCGAAAGGAGTTTGATATCTATGCGTCCATGATGCCGGCCAAGGAAGTAGGAGGGGATTTTTATGATTTCTTCCTGGTGGATGAGGAGCATCTGGCGGTGGTGGTCGCGGATGTGTCGGGGAAGGGAGTGCCGGCGGCGCTGTTCATGGTGATTGCCAAGACGCTGATCAAGAACCACGCGCAGTTGGGACAGTGCCCGGCGGAGGTATTTACCAGAAGCAACGAGCAGCTGTGTGAAGGCAATGAGGCCGGGATGTTTGTGACAGCGTTTATGGGGGTATTGAATCTGATTACGGGTGAGTTTACTTACGTTAATGCGGGACATAATCCGCCATGTCTGAGAATGGCGGAAGGTAATTTTGAGTTTCTGAAGCTGAAGTCCGGGTTTGTGCTGGCGGGAATGGAAGGGGTCCGGTATCAAGAGAATACCATCACGCTGAAGAAGGGCGATATGCTTTACTTATACACGGACGGTGTGACGGAAGCCACGGACAGCAGGGGAGAGTTGTTCTCTGATTTCAGGCTTCTGGAGGCGCTGAATACTTGTAAGGATGACAGCTTATCCGGGCTGCTGGCGGGAGTGAAGGCGGATATTGACGCCTTTGTAAAGGAAGCGCCACAGTTTGATGATATCACCATGCTGGTGCTGTCTTTCAGGGGGCAGTGATTGTGGAAGCGTTGGCGGGAAAAAAGGGACAAAAGGGGCAGCTGAAAAAGAGATGGGCCCTGATGGGATTTGCACTGGTTATTACAGGAGCAGTTATTGGTTTTTTGTTTATTGTCAATTTATCACAGCCGGAATATGCCAGGGGGCTGTTGAACCTGTCCCTGTTTATCACCGGCGGCGCGGCGGTGGCGGCGCTTGCAGTCTTTATCTTCCGGGGGGATATTTTTGATGATGGTGAACACAGCTCGCGGGAGGAGAGGGAAAACGGCGGCAGAATGCTTAAAAACAGCATTTTATTCATGATGATCGCAGTGATCTGTATTGTCCAGCTGACCTTATTTTTTGCCACGTTTTCCTTTCGGCTGATGGACTTTAACCGGAAATCACTGGAAAAATCGACGGAAATTTTTGAGGTGATACAGGATGCAGGCGGGAAGCTTGATGAGAACAGCCTGGAACTGCCCGGAGAGATTCAGAGGATTTATGTGACAGAGGACGCGGCGGCGGTGAATCCGACAAAAGCCTACCGGTTTCCAATGGGAGACAGCACGGTAGTGATGGAGATTTCCGGGAAGTACAAACGGCAGGTGGTAATGGATATTCTGGTGGAATTGGTGACCGTGCTGGCCGCCAGCATTATCCTGACCGTGGAACTGGTGATTTTTGCGTTGAAGTTTATTGAGGACCGGTTCGGGGAGAATGAGGACCAGCCGGGGACGGAACCGGTGGCAGAGACGGCGGCTCCCCGCCGGGAATACCGGATGGTGTCTTATGTACGGCAGATTGCATTTCTCTTTTATTTTACATCCAGGATGGGGACTCCGTTTATCGCGCTTCTGGCGAAGAGACAGGGAGGGAGTTTTCTCGGACTTTCAGAGCATGTGCTGGCGGGAATTCCCCAGTCGGCGGAGTTTTTGTTTACCTGTGTGGCAATTTTTCTGACCTCGCTTATCATTGAGAAAAGGGGGTGGAAACTGCCGTTCGCGGGAGGACTTTTCATCGTGGCCACGGGAACGGCCGCTTCCGCGCTGGCGCCTGATCTGGGGTGGTTTATACTGGCCAGAGCGGTGGTGGGCGTTGGGTACGGGTTCTGCTGGATGACGCTTCGGAATTTTGCCCTGTTTGCATCGACGGGGGAGGAAAAAGCTTTGTGCTTTGCTCTTTTAAACGCGGGAATTTACGCAGGGATGAATTGCGGTGCGGTGATGGGGTCTATCCTGGCCGAAATCATCGGGTATGTGCCGGTGCTGCTGTTATCATCGGGACTGACGCTCTGCTGTGCGATTCCGATCATAAATCTGGAAAATGTAAGGTATACCAAACCTGTCAAAGAAGAGGGGAGCAAAGAGACGCGGCAGAGATTTACTTTGGCGGAAATATGGCAGCTGGGGCTTTTCATTGTCCTTTTGATTGTTCCGTCTTGTATTCTTGGGTCATATCTGGGATACTACCTGCCCATTTATCTGACAGATCTGGGAGGTTCGGTGTCAGATATCGGCCGGGCACAGCTGATTTATGGATTGATAATTGTGTATTTAGGGCCGGCTATGGTCCGGGTGATGCAGAAATATTATGTGGTAAAACGGTGGTCGGTACTCTATAATCTGATGTTTGCGGCGGGGCTTTTGCTGTTTGGATTATGGGGGGGAATGCTGCCTGCTATGATGGCCATGGCGGTAATCGGTATTGCGGATGCCTTCGGGTTTGTGGCGCATAATAACTATTTTCTGGATTTTGAGGTTTCCAGGAAGCTGGGACACAGCAGGGCGCTGTCCTGTATCAGTATCATTAAAAAGCTGGCGGAGATGCTGGGGCCGATTGTATTCGGCTTTCTGTTTGCCTTTCCCGGGACGGCGGGCGTGGCGATGCTGGGAGGGTGTTTTCTGGCCGCGGCCGCCGCCTATGTGGCGCTTGACAGGATGAGAGGAGGAGTTCTATGAAGGAGATAACCGTACCGGCGCTTCTGGAGGAACTGGGGCGTGTGACGGAGTTTGTGGACCGGGAACTGGAGGCCCATGATTGTCCGATGAAGGTGCAGATGCAGGTGGATATCGCCGTGGAGGAAATTTATGTCAATATCGCCCATTATGCCTATCACCCTGAGATTGGAGAGGCCACGGTTCGTTGCTCGGTGGGCGGCGACCCCCTGCAGGTGATGATTCAGTTTATGGATGGAGGGAAACCCTACAATCCACTTTTAAAAGATGACCCCAATGTGTCACTGTCCGCTGAGGAACGGGATGTGGGGGGACTTGGAATCTATATGGTAAAAAAGAGCATGGATGACATTGCTTACGAATATGAGAACGGGAAGAATATTCTGACGATAAAAAAGAGTCTTGCATAAGCAGGAATCTGCTAAAATATCCACAGGGAGCAATGTGGCGGAATATAAAGGATTTAAAAGAAAGACTGATAGGAAGCGGCGCTTTCCTATCAGTCTTTGCGTATTACTTTACAGCCCGCCCTGCAGCCGGACTGTGGGAGAACGTGGGGGAGGTCTTTGCCGGCTCCTCCAGTTTCTTTGCTTTCGCCGGTTCTTTTGCCTGCATGGCCATAGGATCAGCTACGGTGACATCAAAGCCAGCGCTTAAGTCCCTGGCGTTTTTCGGGGTAAAGGTCACACAGTTTTTGCCGGAGGCCAGCATGTCGATGGCGCGGGACAGCTCCTCGGGCGGCATTTTATTTGCCGCTGTGGCTGCGTAGAAGTTCATCTGAATCATTTCCCGGCTGATATCGCCCAGCTCGTTGGGGCGCATGCCGGCATTTAACTGCGCCCCATATTTCTGTGTGAATCCGGCCATGGTGGCGAGATTGGCAAATTTAATGGGGTCTGTCAGGGGGGTGCGGTTGACGCGGGATTCCCCATCTGTCAGACAGGAGGCATAGTGTGACAGGCGGTTGTAAAATTCTCCGTGGGCCTGGAGGGTGGCCTGGTACTGGTCCATGTTCCCGACACGGGTTTCCACTTCCCGGTACACGGGGCTGCGGGTGACCGTGGTCTCCTGGAACATGTCAAAGGTAAGGGACCGCAGATGGATTTCTTCCAGGTGTTCCAAGATGTCCGCGGGATTGGAATAATCCATATCTATGTTGGGCATATCCAGGATTTTCTGCTCTGCCGGAAGTACGAAATCACAGAAGGCGGCAGGGTCATCCTCACGGGCCATATCCAGAAGCTTAAAGCCCAGTTCCCGCTTTTGCGCCGGTTTGTATTCAGGGTCCATGATCTGTTCCAGACTCATGTCTTCCTGGAGCAGCAGGCAGATGCCCAGATTGACGCCGGCCCGTCCGGTGCGGTAAGAGGTGGTGTCCGGCATCATTTCTGCATGTGCCTCAGGATCTAAGAATTCTTCGCCGAACAGGCTGACGGCAATGGAGTCCTTCGTCTGCGACGCCTCCTGAAGCTTCTGGGCGGCCATCTGGTGGATCTCGTCAGCCGCATGCTTCCCCCACTCGTCAGATGCTTCTTTTACAAGAGGAAGGGCGGTTTCCAGTGTCTGGCGTTTGTATTCCTGCAGGGTCTCATAGCGCTGGAGGCGGGCCGCCAGATCTTTGTAGCGGCCATGTTTTGCCCAGAAACGCTGCCAGGCGTTCATCTTGGGCGCTTCCATCTCCTGGGCGTTCTCGCCATGGACTGTCATAGGGACTGGTGTTGTGCAGATTCCATTATTTTTGTTATCCGGGAGAAATGCTTCCACATAACATTCCTGCGGGTTTAAAACAGCCTCGGACAGCACGGAAGCGGCAGCCTCCCGGCGTTCATTGGGCGTGGCTTCAGGGCTTACGGATAAGTCCACCAGAGACCGCAGGGAACAGCCGTTGATATATATCAGATCTTCTCTGCTTACCGGCTTCCCGCCCCCTGCCTTCGTTGTAACGGCGGCGTCATCCAGCTGGTCGTACATGGCCAGATCACACTGACAGCAGGTTAAGGCTTTCTGTTCCACATACTGGTGATAGGATTCCAGAGAAGCCGGGGCCACTTCCCAGACATTGGGCGCGTAGCGGCTGGGATCAGAATAGCGCATGGCGTCCATATAGTGGGTGACGTCCATACAATCAAAGATCATCGGGAATGAGGTGATCTGGGATACCGGCTGGTTTAGCTGTTTTTGGTAGGCTGCCAGATCAAAGTCCATACCGCCTGCTTTGCACGCGGTTAAAACCTCTTTGGGGATGGGGAGCGGTTCCCGGCGGATTCCCACCATGTATTCGGCCGCGGCTATGACCTGATCTGTCTGGGTGATCAGTTCGTTGCTTAGAATGGTACTTTGCAGCTGCCGCAGGTCTTTCTGCTCTTCTGGAAGGGAGACTCCTCTTGACGCGGAGGCCTCGATCATATATTCGGCGGCTTCTGTCTGCTGGTATGCTAAAAATAACGGGTCCAGTTTGGCCTGAAATCCTTCCAGCGTGGCAAGCATCCGGGAGGCGGCCTGCGCCGCCTCCGGGACAGCGGATTCACTGGCTCTTTGGATATTGCGTACACGGAGGTCGAAGGAACAGTCAAGGTTACAGAAATGGTTGGCCACGTCCAGGGGCAGGTCAAGGGTTTCCCGTCTGACCGGATAAGGGATGCCCTGCTGGCGTCTGTCGGAGGCGGCGGCTAAGATACTGGATATATTGCTCATATAGTTTCACTCCTTTTCTTTTCACTTACCAGTGCTTTTCTGCACAATATAGCAAAAGTTGTAACTGTTAAATTTTTTTACCGGGTTCTGGCCTGGAGTGCCGGAGCGGGGTCTGTCTTCTGCGGGGCGTCTTCGAGTCCGGCTAGGCGGACTGTGGGGAACGGGTTCTGGGGCGTGGGAGCCGTCATTGCCGCTACCACGGGCCTTCCTGACAACCCATGTTCCAGGAGATTTTGCAGGGAGTCCCCGTGATCTTCGGATTTGCTGATCCCTTCTGCTAAAATTGCGGCCTGGAGCGCGTCATGGATATTGGGGATACGGTCAGGCGACGCTCCGCCATTCATCTGTGGACCGAAATCACGAACCATGGCCTGGTACTGTCCCAGATACGAGATTTTGTTGACCAGGCTGGATGTCTTCTCGCCGGGTTCCTGGATACCCAGTTCTATACATTGGCTTAACCGGTGGTAGAAGGTGCCGTAACGCTCCGCCCGGTCTAAAAATTCTTTCGATTCTTCTGCGCCCATCACCTCTTGGATGACTCCTCTGGTGCGGCCGGTTTCCTGATACATGTCAAAAAGACAGTCTCTGGCGGCAATCTCCCGGGCATGGGGAGCAGCCTGGGCGAGATCCATGTAATCCATATCAATATTGGGCAGAGCCATGATCTGTTCCATGGCCGGTATGGTGAAGGTGAGAAGTTCTACCGGGTCGTCGCGCAGGGCCATGGCCTTTAAGGTTTCTCCTGCCGCCTGCTTTTTTTCAAGTTCCTTTTCCGGGTCCATAATGTCTTCCAGGGTGAGGCCGTCGTGAAGCAGCAGACAGATTCCAAGGTTGGTGCCGGAGCGTTTCAGCCGGTAATAGGAGGAGTCGGTTACCCCGCCGCGGTTCACGCCGTATTCCGGGCCGAAGAGCTGTACGCCGAGAGCGGTTCTGGCCGAGACTGCTTTCTTGGCTCCGTCCCCGCACAGCTTGATGGACTGGGCGGATGCTTTCTCCTGCCACGCCGCGGATACGCCTGCGGAAAGGGCTTTTACAGATTCGGCGGACTGCTTTCTGAAACCGGCTATGGCCTCAAAATGCTCCATTTGGGCCGCAAGTTCTTTATAATGTCCATGCTTGGACCAGAAACGCTGCCACGAGCTCATAGACGGTTTTTCCATCTCGGCAGGCTTCATTCCCTCCTGGGTCAGACGGACCGGCTCGGTGCGTATGGTTCTGTCTGCTTCATCGGGAAGATAACATTCCACATAGTGATCGGAATTCGAGAGGGCCTGGGATAAAAGGGACGCGGATACGGCTTCCCGGCTGGCAGCTTCCGGATGAAGCTCCATGGAATAGCTGGTCCAGTCTTTTAAGCTGATCCCGTCGATGAAGATCAGGTCGTCTCTGGTGACGGGATCGGTTCTTGTCTGCCCGTCCGTGACCGGACAGAGTTCCAGCTCCTCTAAAGGTTCATAGACGGCCAGTTCCCGCCGGTAGGTTTTCTTGGCAAATTGTTCTAAGTAGGTGTCGTAATCTTTGGCCGATGGCGGGCTGAAGTCAGGGTGGGTTTCCGGTACATAGAGCTTTAAATCAGACACCGCCATGAAACGGGGATACCAGCCGGTGTCCTCCATATGGATTTCCAGCGCTGTCAGCGACGTGTCCATTGTCCGCCCGAGCCGGTAGGCTTCCCAGTCAAAGGGACAGTGGAATTCTTTTTCGCAGATTGCAAGAACCTCTTTTGGAATCTGTGCCGGTTCTTTTCGCAGTCCGGTCACGTACTCAGCGGCAATCAGTCCGGCTTCCATGGAAATGATGGCGGGGTCTGATCTCAGAGCTGTTTTTACGTAAGAAATCCCCTGTTCCAGGCCTGTGGTATCGATATGGAGGGCTTCTTCCTCGATCAGATATTCGGAAATATCGGCCTGACGGTAGGATAAGGCGACTCTTTGACAGCTGTCTGTCAGCACTTCGTCCATGGACTGTTCCAGCTTAGCGATATACTCCCTGACGGGAGCCGGTTTTGTCCGCGCCGCCGCTTCTATGGCAAGGCGGCGTTCCGTGAAGGCACAGTCCAGTTCACAATAATGTCCGGTCAGGTCGATGGGATAGGAGAGCAGTTCCCGGCGGATGGGATAATCCATCAGTTTTGGGACAGAGTCAAAGGATTTTTCAATAATGGTTTCTAAGCTTTTCATACGACACCTCGATTCATAGTCTTTCTTAGGGGAGAATCATTTCCTGCAGTTTCATCAGGTATGGAAGGATGTGGCTTTCTTTTAAGGTTTCCGGAGAAAGAAGGCCGTTTTCTCCTGCGGTGTTGCCCGGGAAAAACGTGACGATGAGCCACAGGGTCAGGCTGATCAGAAACGCGCCGAACAGGAAACCGCAGGCCGCACCGCAGATCCGGTTGATACCGGAGGCCAGGGGCAGAGTGGTGAGACCGTTAATATTCGTAGTAATAATCATTAAAATCAGTTGTATGACCAGAAAGGAGAGAATAAACAGCAGTACAAACGCGATTCTCTCCGCTATGATATTGGCGGCCAATGGCAGAAGGTCTGCTCCCGTGCCGGTCATTTTGTCCAGGATGGTTCCCAAACCGCCGGTCAGGGAAAAGGCCGGAAGGCCGAGATCCTGGAGGTTTTGCATGATTTCTGCTTCCGCACCTGTTCCCAGAGTCTTTAGCTGGCCAAGCAGGTCCTCGATTGGATTATAGGCGGCTGAAGCGCTGTTGTTTACCACGTCTGAGATCCAGGGAAGGAACAGAAGATCAGCCACAGGCTTTTTCAGAGCCAGGGCCGCGCCCCACGCGCCCAAATAGCCAGCTGTGATGGATATGAGCCTGGAGGCGGCCAGTATCAGCCCTTTCCGGGCGCCCCAGCCGGCCGCCGTCAAGAGAATTACGAACATGATGCCATCAAGTAGGAGAGGTTTTTCCATAGAGATACTCCTTTCGCGTCTGAGGATGGGCCAGGGCGGCCGTCTGGGTTTTAGATTTTGATGCCGGACGGCGGCACTGTGGAGGCTGCCGCCGGCTGTCCAGGAAATGCTGCCGGAACTACTGAAACGGTTGGAGCCGCCGGAATCTTGGGACTGCCAGCGTTGTCAGGGCTGCCGGTCATTTAGGAAGTGCTGCTGGAGCCGCCGGAATCACCGGAGCCGCTAGAATCGCCGGAGCCACCAGAATCACCGGAGCCACCAGAATCACCGGAGCCACCGGAATCACCCGAGCCGCCGGAATCGCCAGAGCCGCCGGAATCGCCGGAACCACCGGAATCACCGGAACCACCGGAATCGCCAGAGCCGCCGGAACTGCCAGAGCCACCAGAGTCACCGGAACTGCCGGAATCGCCGGAACTGTCGGAGCCGCCTGTGTTGCCAGAGTCACCGGAACTGCCAGAGTCACTTCCACCCGGACTGCTTCCGCCTGGACTACTTCCGCCAGAGTCATTTCCGTCGGGGCTGCTTCCGCCTGGACTGCTTCCGCCAGAGTCACTTCCGCCGGGGTTGCTTTCGCCCGGATTGCTTCCGCCTGGACTGCTTCCGCCAGAGTCACTTCCACCCGGACTGCTTCCACCCGAACTGCCTCCGCCCGGACTGGCGCTGGCGCCGCTGGGATTGCTGCTGCCCGGTTTCTCTTTCTTTTCTGTCTTACCATCGCCATCCGTTTTCCCCGTCTGTGTTCCGGCGTTTTTCTTTTGTTCTTCAATCTCCGCCTCCAGGATCTCATCACGTAGCTGCGGGATACGGACATTCACTGTCGTCATCTCCTGGCTGCTGATCCAGTTCTTTGGCACACCGCTTCCGGTTTCCACGGTTCCGTCGGCCAGAACCCGGCTGACGGTGACTGAGTCAAGTTTCCAGGGATCATTCTGTACCGTCTGTAGCTGAACTTCCATAATGGTTCCAATGTCGTAAAGCATCAGACTGACGGTTGCCCGTGATCCTGTTTCAAAGGTCCCCGTTCCATCTCCCTTCGATTGAATATAAGGACGGATATCCGGAATATGGATGGTATTTGACGAAATATCCGGAATGTACTCCATGAGAACCAGCTCGTTTTCTTCGTCGTCTTCTTCCTCCTCACCGTCGTCCTCGTTAGGATTGATATCATTATCCGTTCCGTGACCCGTGTCAATGGTTCCCCAGACCGGAATAAACTCAACGTTATCCAGATCAGCATCCGGCAAAGCATAAACAATGTCCATAGCTACCGGACTGCCGGTTCCCGCATTGACATCTTTGGAGGTGTCAAAGGTAATGGTTACCGGGGTAACGCTTCCCGCATAGAGACTGTCTTCGTCTCCGGCGGATGTTTCCTCATAGATGTGGGAGCCGTCTGCTGTAGCCGCTTTTTCCAGGCTTACAGGTCTGCCGGTTCCGCAGGTTGAAAGCAGAACTCCGTAGGAGTCCGTGTTGGTAATATAAATCTGGTCCACGGTCAGTTCCTGCTTCCCGTTGGTTACAAGGGAAACTCCTGTGATCTGCCCAATGTTTGGCTGGGTCATTTTCAAGGTTACCATGGAACCCGGCTTCAGCATGGTAATATTCTGGCTGGTCAGATATACATAAGGCGTGGTATGAACCGTATCACCGTCAATGGCGCACTGGTATTCGAGAGATACGCCGATATCGTTGGAGTCGGAAAGCCGCAGGGCTTCCGTCTGGTCAGCTGGTATCTGGAAAGTGATTTCCTGTGTCATATCGTCTTTGGTATAGGAGCTGTCAGCCGTTGCGTATATCGGATTGGTTAAATACATCCCGCCGAAATTGATATGGTAAACGGAACGCAGTTCCCCGTCCGGTGATAACCGTTCTACCGTCACATGGTCGACGCCCGGTGAATAATTTCCATCCGCGGAAAGAGTGACTCCATTGATGGAGGCCAGGTCGGACACCTGGATTCCGGTCAAGTAAAAGGCTCCGTTCTCCAGCCGGTTTCCAGCCGGTATTGGCTCCGTGAACTGCTTGGAGGCGCCGCCGTAGGCCGTGGTGTAACGGCAGGTCATATGCAGGCCTTCCCGGAAGGAGTCTGTGGAGGAGGCGCTTAAAAAGATATAGAAGTTCAGCAGCTCTTCTCCCATTTTCTGTTCTTCGCCGGCTACGGTAAAGGCGGTGTCGCCAAATTCATCTACTTTCATTTCCCCGGTCATATTCTGGTTTGGCTGGAAGACAACGGTGGCCTTCTGACCGCTTTCCAGAGAGACCGGTGAGGTTTCGGCCTGGGTGATGAAGGTGCCTTCGTAATCACGGATATAATTTCCCGCTTCATTGATATACACAGGCCCTACGTTGGATGCGCGGTAGATGCCGATGTAGTCGCTCAGCCAGGCGTCGTCGCCGCCCAGTTCCAATTCCAGGGATACCAGTTCGGACACGTCGGTTAAGGAAAACATCAGCCGGTCTTCCCGTCCGTTTCTGGTTACCAGGGAGGAATTTTCATTGAAGTCATGCATCATCTGGGTGAGGTTCATGTTGTAGTACCGGAAGTTTCTGGACTTATCCAGATAGGTCAGGACTCCGGTGATCTCATTGCCGGTTTCATTGCCTTCCCCGCCGCCGGTTTTTACTACCATGAGGAAATCCATGGAGGCGGAGAGCTCGGTGACAAAATACTCCTTGCAGACACTGACGGCCGTATTGTCCGGTGAACTGCTGACGATATCGGTGGAATTGCCTTCGATATTCTGCTCGGTATAGCCAATGTCGATCCAGCCTACCCCGTCAATCACCCAGCTGCTTGAAATACCGGTGCCGCTGGATTTCGTAATTTCTATTTTATCAATATTCAGCTTGTCAAATTCCGCACTGTTTCCCGCAGCATCCGCCTGGGAGTTGTAAGTATAAATGCGGACGGATTTGACGGCTCCGTAGTTTTGGTTGGTTTCAATGCGGAAGCCCGACATCAGGCCCTGGCGGAAGCCGTCGCTTTCCAACTGTTCATTGGCTAACACAACACCGCTGGTCCCATGCTCGAATACCAGCTGGAAGAAGAAATAATTGCTGCTTCCGGCGTCGGCAACGTCGGCTACCTGGACGTTGACCAGATATTGCGCTTTCGTACTGGTCAGCTGTAAATCCCTGGCTGCTTCCGCATAGGACATCTGGGCCGGGATGCTGGTAAGAGCCTCACTTTTTGGCAGATTTTCCGTGTTGCCGGCATTCTGGTAGTCCACAAAACTGACGGAACCGGATACGGCCGCGCCCTGGATAAAGAGCTGCCGGGAGCAGGAGGCCGCGTCGATGCCGCTAAAGGAACGCTTCCAGGTTACATTTTCCGCCAGCCCGGTAAGTACGGTCATGACACTTTTATAACGTTCCCAGCCATTGTCACTTTTTTTATAGCCTACCGCGCCCAGAAAGTTCTTCTCCTGTATCGGTCCCAGGCTGCCCTTGATCGCATCGATGGAGGATGGAACCTTACCGGCGGCTCCAGAGTTTACTGCGGACGGCTGGTTAATAGAATTTGGCTTTTTGATGGTGATGGACTTTAATTGCCAGTCGTCCCCGGCGGAATCTAACTGGAAGGAAGCTTCCAGAAACTGCTGTACATCCGCCAGCCGGATCAGGAAGGAGTCGGTCTGGCCGGGCTGGAGTATGGCCTGGCTCTTTCCGAGGAAATTGGCCACCTCGGCGCGGACATCATAGGAAACCGTCTGTTTCGTCTGGCTGCTGTCCATGTAGCTTAAACGCAGCGTCATATCTTTATTGGTGCCGGCTCCCTGGCTGGTTGTGATAGAGACAACATAGGCGTCGGTCAGATCTTCCGAAATTGTTCCGCCTGACTTCCATTTACCGTTATGGCTCTGGTTGGAGCCCAGCGCGATATTTCCGGAAAAGGTGGAGGAACACAGCGGCGGATTGTCGTAGGTGTTGATCTGTTTTAAATAATCCTGTTTATATTCGGCAGTTACATCAGCCGCATTGAAAAGCCTGATTCCGGTCACCTTCCAGCTGCTGTCCTCGATCCCGGTCACAGACAGCTTGTAGTTGTCGGCGCTTCCGTAGTCAGGCACGGGGATGAGGAAGATATCATCGGCACCCTGGGAAAACCAGCGGTATTTATAGTACGCTTTTTGAAATTCCACATATTTTCCAGGAACACCTCTCCGGCTGTCATCACCGTCGTAGCCGAATTTATCGGTGTTGAAGTATTTGTCAAATCCCAGATAATTGCGGAATATATTCTGGAAGGAATTGTGGATAGCAGCGGAGTCGTAATGTGAGGAAGACTCATAAACCTGGCTGGTAAAGTACGCGTGGATATAGGGATAATACTGGTAGGAGCGGGGCATTCCGTTGGTATCCGTGTAGGAGAGATGAAACAAAAGCTCCCTGGCATTGTTGTTTTTTGTGCGTTTTCCGGAGAGTGCGGCCAGTCCTTCAGGGTCCAGTCCGGCACCCGGTTCACCGGAGGACTGGATGGAGACCGCTAAATAGGCAGGAGAAGCGGATACCGGTTCTTGAATGACGTTGAGTTTTGTCTGCTCCTGCATGGAGTTTGCCGGTTTTGTATAAAAGGAAACCGGATCAGGGCTGCGAAACTGATAACCGGTGCTCCTGTATTCCAGAACGGCGGTACCCTCATAGCGTTTGGCCGTGGTGTCAGGATAAGCACAGTAATAGGTTTTCGGCGCTTCATCGGACTGGATCAGCCGGAAAGAGGCAGGCCGCCAGGGACTGGAGGTAGAAGCGGACTTTGCGGTGATTTCCAGGCGGGTAATGTTCTCAAACCGTTTTACTGATGTATGTCCAACAGAGACATTCTGGTCATTTAACGACTGTAACATAATCGTGTCATACCGGGTTTCTTTTCCATTGTTATCTTCCGTGTACATCGTACAGGAAACCACGCCGCTGTGGGAATAGCCGGAAGCGGTATAAACCTCCAGAATCATATACTTGGAGTCCCGGCCGAGGGGGCCGGGGATACTGAAGGCGTAGGATGGAAAAACGGCCTGGCCAAGCAGGAAGAAGGCGCATGACGCAAAGGCCAAGGCTGCCGCCAGAAGCCGCGGGCGCGTCCTCTTCTTATATAAGAAATGGTGAATTGCATGTTTCATGGGAAGTCTCCTTTCCTTTCGGGCACAGACCTTAGACCATCCGGACCCGGACTTACGGTAACGCCAAATTGACAGGCTGACAACAAAAATGGCTATACCTGCCATATGGCGAAATGTGCGATAATAAGAGTAACGAAATACAGTTTTTTTTCTATTGCTGATTTCATGATAAAGAACAATCGCCCTTAAATCAATGGGGTTGACAAGAATGACGCCGGGAAGACAAAATTGTAACAGTTTCGGCGGCGGGGAAATTTTTTCAGGAAGGAACGAGGGATATGAAAAAGAAAATCATAGGGTATCTTCTGGCGGCGGCGGTGCTGGTGACGGGGATTGGATATCTGGTGAACTGTCTGGTGTCGAATATTGACTCGTATCTGGCCGGGGGAGCGCTGTTTACAACCGGCATTTTAAAGGATTGGCATACATACGGCTATGGGGCCATTTTTACGGCGCTTCTGTTTCTTTTGACCGTGGGGCTTGGGAAGGATCGCAAGTCTTCCAAAAAGATCATGGAAAAGGGAATCCGCCAGGGAGACAGCCCGCTGGAGAATTCCCGTTTTATGACGGATAAGGAACGGGATAAGAATTTCCCCGGCTTTACCTACGACAAGGCGGGAGAGTGTAAAAAGGACGGAATCCCGGTCATGGCCATGATGGACAAAAAGAAGCTGAAGGTCAATATCTGCTCGGGCGCACACAGTCTGGTCATCGGTTCTACCGGTTCCGGTAAAACCACCACGTTTATCAATCCCATGATCCAGATTCTGGCCGAGATAGGGCTTGGGTCTTCCATGATCATGACGGACCCCAAGGGAGAACTGTTTTCCCTGCACAGCAAAAAGCTGAAGGAACTGGGGTATGACGTACAGGTCCTGGACCTGCGGGATACCTATTCCTCCAGCCGCTGGAATCCGCTGGAAAGTATCTGGAATATGTACCAGGAATACGCGGAAGCGGGAAAAGGAATCAAGATACATACGGACGGGATAGAAGCCTATGACGGGCTTAAGAAGATGGAGAATGAGGGGGAATACGCCGGAATTTCCCAATGGTACGAATACAGAGGCAGCGCTTACGCCTCAAGACAGCTCTGCATTGATGATATTTCCGTGGCCCGTCAGAAGGTCTACGATGAGATGTACGAGGATTTAAATGATCTGGTGTCGGTGCTCTGTCCTATTGAGTCAAAGGACGATCCGGTGTGGGAGAAGGGAGCCCGCTCCATCATCATGGCCACGCTGATTGCCATGCTGGAGGACAGCCAGACTCCGGAACTTGGCATGACCCGGGAAAAATTCAATTTCTTTAACTTAAATAAAACCATTTCCAATTCGGAGGATAATTTCAGCGCGCTGAAACAGTATTTTGAGGGGCGGGACAGATTGAGCACGGCGGTTTCCTTAAGCCGGCAGGTGATGAGCGCGGCGGATACCACTCTTTCCAGCTATATGTCCATTGCCTTTGACAAGCTGTCCATGTTCAATGACCGGGGACTGTGCGCCCTTACCTCCGCCACGGATATTGACGCCGGAGCCATTGCCGACAGGCCGACAGCCCTGTTTTTAAAGATACCGGATGAGAAGGATACCCGCCATACACTGGCCAGCGTTTTTATCCTGTGTATGTACAAAGCGCTGATCAAGAAAGCGTCGGCGCGGGCAGATCTGGCGCTTCCACGCAATGTCTATTTTATCCTGGATGAGTTTGGCAATATGCCGAAGATCGAGAAGTTTGACAAGATGATCACGGTGGGGCGGTCCAGGAAAATCTGGTTCAACATGGTAGTCCAGTCCTACTCCCAGTTAAATAATGTTTACGGTGAGGCAGTGGCCGACATCATTAAGAGCAACTGCGGTGTTAAGATGTTTATCGGCTCCAACGACATCGGAACCTGCAAGGAGTTCTCAGAATTATGTGGCAACGTGACGGTGTCCACAAGCAGTGTATCTTCCAGCACGGGCGACAAGTCAGGGGAGTTGTCGGTGTCCACCCAGTTACAGACAAGGCCCTTAATCTATCCGTCGGAGCTTCAGAAGCTAAACAACAAGGAGAATACGGGGAATGCCATTATCGTAACGTTTGGCAATTATCCGCTGAAGACGAAATTTACGCCCAGTTACAAGTGTCCGCTGTATGAGATGGGGGAGATGGACTTATCGGAAATGCGCCGGAATACATTTTACGCGGACCGGGTTTACTATGATGTCAATGAACGAAACAGAAAGGTGTTGGGAGAATGAGAGGAAAGGGGAGAGCCGTGGGGACGGCGGTGCTGCTGCTTCTGCTAGCTTCGGCCGCCTCCCGGGCTGGTGGCCAGACGGTTATGGGTCGGTGGCTGATACAGCCGGCCTTTGCCATGGAACGGACAGGGACGGCGGCAGAGGAGGTGGCCCGGGAATCGGCCTTTTATTTCCTGGTTCCGGGTGAGAGGGCTTACAACAGGGAAACAGGTATGTATGTACATTATATTGACAAAGGGATGAAACAGTCCTACGCTTCGTCGGTTCCTAACGGAATGATCACCAATGACATCGTGTCTGTGGAGATGAATGAAGGGAGCACGTGGAAACTGTTCCGGGACGGCGCGGAGCTGGTAAGTCCGGATTTGCTGGTCATTGGGGAGCCGGGCTCCTATGTCCTGGAGGTGACCGATGGTTCCGGAATCAACACAAGCCGTCTGTCGTTTCGGATTTTAACAGGTATGACAAACGCGGTGGATACGGTCCGCCTGCCGGAGGGATTTACATTTGAGGATGTTCTGTTTAATGGAAAGGGGATCAGTATCAACAGCCTGAATGAGCAGAGTCTTTCCGAGGACGGGACTTATGAGATTACTTTTCGCTGCTCAGCCATTGACAGGGAGTACCGGACGAAGATAATGGTGGACCGGGAGGCTCCGCAGCTTGCCCTTTCCAATGTGAAAAATGGTCTTGCTTCCGGGGAAGTTTCCCTGGAGGACTTGAATCCGGAGGACAAGGTTGAGATTACCCGGGACGGAAATCCCTATGAGCTGAGTTTTATGAAGACCATTAAGGAATATGGATATTACACGGTCCGGGTAACCGATCCCGCAGGAAACAGCAGTCTGTATGAGTTTACCATCCAGATTTATCTGACCATCTCGTCGTTGACGGCGATTCTCATGGTGGCAGGAGTGATCGCGGGGATCATCTGGTACGCGGTCCATGTACGAAACCATTTGCGTGTACGTTAGGAGGTGAGCGGGGATGTTTAAAGCATTAGCAAGACTTTTATTTGACTGGGTATTTGTGCTGCTGTATAAGGCGCTGACGGCGCTTTTGAAGCTGGTGGATTTTGTGGAAGATATCTTTGACGTGTTTGCAGGAACGGCCAAGGTATCGTATAACGGTCAGAAGGATTATCTGATCAATGTATTTTTCGGACAGAGCAGTATTTCCGTGGTGTTCTGGGGGATCACAGCCATAGCCATGACTCTCTGTTTTGTATTTACGATCGTGGCTGTTACAAGAAAAACACTGGATATCGGGGATTCGGTTAAGAATTCCGTGGGACAGATAATCACCAATGCCGGCAAGGCGGGACTGACGTTTCTGCTGCTAAATTTTGTCTGCATTGCTTCCATCAATCTGGCCAATGTGGTGCTGGTGCAGGTGGATTATCTGATGAAGAATGCCAATACCATCCTGGAGGACGATCAGGAGAATAAAACCTTTACCGGGGAAGAATACTCGGCCATGACGCGGATTATGAATACCATATCCAATTACAGTCTGGCTCCGTCGCCGGACAACCGGTTCAATATCAACGCCTGTTATAACGCGCTGCGTGGGGATCTGTATTATCTCTATTATCACGGAATGTTTGACGTCTATTACGGAGATGGGCATGATAACTGGCAAGCGGCGCTGGCGCTGATCGCCGGGGCGGCGGATATTGAGAATGACCTGCCTCTTGGTGAGGTGAACTCGTCTGTGACCAACGCCATCATGACAGTGATGGACGAGTTGAAATACAATCCGGATTTTAAGCCGCTGCAGTCTGTGCCCCGTATGCCAACCCAGAGCATGACGATGGACAATACCATATTTCTGACTTCAACGCTGGAAGCGCCGTACAGTTCGGTCTACCGGAGAAATCCCTCCTTTACGGACGCTCTGCGACGGTCTTACAGTGACGGAAGCAAGAGTTATACCAATTTGAAACAGGTGCGCAAGGATTTTGATATCTGGGAGGTTCGCTATGATATCGGATATGTGACTTGTATTGTGTTTATCGTGATTATGGTCAAATGTATCTTTACATTTATTATCCGGTTGTTTGACCTGCTATTGCTCTATATTTCAGCGCCGTTTTTCGTGTCTTCCATGCCTCTTGACGACGGGCAGAAATTCCAAGCATGGCGTTCGGCATTCATTGTGAAGCTGATCAGCGGATTCGGCTCGGTGATGGCCATGCGGCTGTATCTGATGCTGGTGCCGGTGGTGATGGACGGCAAACTGGTGTTCTTTGAGGATGCCGGAACCAATTACCTGGCGCAGATACTGTTTATCCTGGCGGGAGCATTTGCGGTAATGAAAGCAACCTCCCTGCTGTCCAATATCGTAGCGGGTACACCGGGAGCTGCGGCAAGAGGAGAGGAACTGGGTTCCTTCTTGGGAGGCGCTGTTCTGGGTAAGGGGATGAGTATGGCAGTGGGAGGTTTAAGCGCTGCCGGCCATATGGGAAAACACGCGGTACAGGGTGTCTCCCACAGGATTTCGTCCCACCGGGCGTCTGGCGATGACGGAGGAGATGATTATGGCGATGAAGAATTTGAAAGCCATAATCTGGCACAGATTATGGCCAGTCCAAGGGCGGCCTTTGCATCTGCCATGGAAAACGCGGGAGCTTACGGCGGAGGTATGTATGGAGACAGCGGCTATGGAAGCGGAAGCGGCGGCGGTATAGCTGACGGAGGCGGGGGGACGCATGGCAGTGGCGGTATGGCAGGGGGAGCTTTGACGATACCGGCCCGCCACATGATCCAGGATGCGGCAGTGCCGCCGGATGAACCTTCTGTGATCCCCCAGGTTCCATCGATTGGGGCAGCGGCAGCTTTATCTGCGGGAAGAGCGGACGTGAGGATGAATGTGACAGAAGAGGATGAGATTGCAATTATTGAACGGATGCCTGCCAATCATCCGTAATGCCTGCATAAAGGAGCTTTATCATGCGAATTATACCGAAAAAAACGAAGGTTACAACCGAATTTTTTAAGGGCCTGTCTCTCACGGACGTGATTGTAAGCTTTGTGGGAGTTCTGATCATGGCGTTTGTTCTAGTGTCAAATCTTCCGTTTAAACTGTATTTGATCATCGGTCTGCTGGTGATTCTGGTCTTTCTGATGCTGCGGATGGACGATGAGCCGGTTTACATGTTTCTGCTTCATATTCTGCGGCATGCCGCTTACCGTAAATCCTACCATAAGCTGTCACTTGAGGAAGAGAGGGAGCGGGAGGCGGAGGAGAAGGCCTGGGAGGCATTGACGCCTAAAGAGCGGAAGGAATTTCTCAAGGAGGCGAAGAGACAGGAGAAGAAACAGAAAAAGGAAGAACTGAAACAGAGAAAGGCGGAAAAACGGGCAGGCCAGACGCGGGAAGTTCAGCTGCCGGAGGAACCGTTATCGGAGGAACTGCCGGACTACAAGGGAAACCACAGCCGGAAAAAGGTCAGCCGTAAGGAAAAACAGCAGAAAAAAAAGGCGGCCGCGGCAGGTAAGGAACTTTCCGCCTCAGAAACACCAGTCCCGGAAAAGAAAAACCGCAAGACACGCGCCATAGAAAAAAAACAGCAGAAGCAGGCGGAAAAAGAGAGGCTGGAAAAGGAAAAGTTTTCAGAAGAGGCGATAGCGGCCAGGGAAGAAGCCAGGGAACTGAAAGAACGGGAGAAGCTGATCCGGAAAGAGATGAAGAAGAGCAGATTCAATATCCGGGATCTGATGCCGTTTTCTGGCATATCCGGGAACATGATCACATATGCCGGGCAGTATTATGGGACCGTGATTGAGATTCCAGCCGTGGAATTCCGTTTTTTCTCTGAGCACCGCCAGGATCATGCCATCGACAATGCGTTTGGATCGATTCTCAGAAGCCTCCCGATGAAATATTCGGCCAATCTGGTGAAAATCGAGAGACCGGTTCTATACGATGAATATATTGAGAAGGAGTATGAAAAGCTGAAAAGTCTGGAGACGGCATATGTCAACGGCCTGTTTACAGAAGGCGAGCTTCAGACCAGGACCGAGGTTATTTATGACAGGATTCATTATTTAAACACCATCTGTTTTGACCAGAAAGTGGTACTCCCCTTCTTTTACCTTGTCCTGTTTGACAGTGATAAGAACCAGCTGGAAACCCAGACGGCCAATGCCGTCTCGTCACTTCAGGGAGGGGAGCTGAATCCCCGCCGCTTAACAGACAGGGAGATTGCAGTTTTCCTTCGATACACGAACGGAATTGACTTTGATGAGCGGGAAATCGATGAGGTTGATCCGGAGGATTACGCATATTTCGCCATGCCGTGGAAACTGGATGTAAAAGCCAGAACGGTGGAAGTCAACGGAATGATTACCCACAATATGCGGGTGATTTCCTACCCAACCACAGTTGCCAACGCCTGGGGAGCCTACGCGTTTGACACACCGGGCACCAGGGTTGTCATGAAGATGAAGCCGATTGACCGGATCAAAGCTATTCGCGCCATTGACCGTTCCATTGACGAACTCCGGAGCCAGGAAAATGCTACCGGCAAATCGAGCAAACTGCTGGAGTTGTCCACCCATATTGAGACTCTTTCCAAGCTGCTGGTTATGCTTCAGAATGACAATGAGACGCTTTTACAGGTCAATATCTATGTGACGGCCTACGATCTGATGGGAACATTGAACAGCCGGAACGTGCTGGAAAAGCCGGAGCATTCGATCATTCCGGCCATTTCCGGGATCAAGAAAATGGTTCGCCGGGTCTATTCGGAGTCTGGGCTGAAGCTTAAGGATATGCTCTATGACCAGATGAACACGTATATTGGAAGCCAGGTATCCGCCTATGACCCCTTTGCCTTGAACGGGCGGGATATCCACTCCGGTTCCGTGGCGGCTGCATTTCCCTTTGTCTACTCTTATATCAATGACAGGGGTGGAATCAACCTTGGCAAACATAACTCGGTTCCGGTATTTATCGATTTCTTCCGCAGGGACAGCGAGCGAGTCAACAGCAATATGGTGATTATCGGTAAATCCGGCTCCGGCAAATCCTACGCGACCAAGAGCCTGCTGGCGAATCTGGCCGGAGAAAACGGCAAAATCTTCGTGCTGGACCCGGAAAATGAGTATACGGAACTGGCTCATAATCTGGGCGGCAAGATTATCAACGTGGGAAATGCCGGGCAGGGGAGGCTGAATCCGTTTCATATCATTACAAATCTGGAGGATGACGAGGAGGAAGACAGCAAAGATACCAAAGAGGGGGGAACAGGAACCAGCTTCGGCACGCATTTGCAGTTTCTGGAGGAGTTTTTCAGACAAATCCTGCCGGATATCGAGAGCGACGCCATGGAATATCTGAATAACCTGATTATCCGCGTATACAGCCTGAAAGGAATTGATGAAACTACGGATTTATCACAGCTGTCATCAGAGGATTATCCGGTTTTTGATGACTTGTATGATGTGATTCTGGAAGAATTCCAGTCTGCCAAAAGCGATTATCTGAGGGCGAATCTGCAGATCCTGATTAATTACGTGGCGAAGTTCTCCACAGGAGGCAGAAACGCGGGGCTTTGGAATGGCTGTTCCACGATTACGACAGAAGAAAATTTTATTGTCTTTAATTTTCAGACACTGTTAGCCAACCGGAACAATACGGTGGCCAATGCCCAGATGCTTCTTGTTTTAAAATGGCTGGACAATGAGATTATCAAGAACAGGGATTACAATATGAAATACCATGAAAGCCGGAAGATCGTGGTGGTTATCGACGAGGCACATGTATTTATTGATACCAAATATCCGCTGGCCCTGGATTTTATGTTCCAGCTGGCAAAACGGATCAGGAAGTATAACGGAATGCAGATTGTTATCACCCAGAATATTAAGGATTTTGTGGGCTCGGAGGAGATTGCCAGAAAGTCTACGGCGATCATCAATGCCTGCCAGTATTCCATCATATTCTCTCTGGCGCCCAATGATATGCATGATTTATGTAAACTTTATGAGAAGGCGGGGGAGATCAACAGACAGGAGCAGGAACAGATTATCAATGCGAAGCGGGGACAGGCATTTGTGATCATATCACCCACCAGCCGTTCGTCCCTGACGGTGGAGACACCGGATGGAATCCGCCATCTGTTCAGTGATAAGAATTACGCTACCCGTTACTATGCAGGAGAAGAGGGGCAGCAGGAGTGGGAGAAATATATCCGTTCGCTGCGTGCCAAAAAGGCACAGCTTCTGAATCTGAGTGAGGACGATCTGATTTTTGAGGAGATGGCGAGGAAGCTGGAGAAGGAGGAAAGAAAACGCCGTTCGGACCATGTGGTACAGTTTATTGATATAGAGGAGGAAACTGGGGACGAAGCGGGAGAGGAATCCAGAGAGGAAGAGTGCCGGGAGACGGGGGCTGAGGAAGTGGAAAAGGAACATGTGGAGAAAGAACATGTGGAGTTTTCCATGCCATCCATGGACGAACTGATGGAACTGATTCGAAGACAGGTTCGCGAGGAAGTGATCAATGAACTGGCAGAAAAATCGGAAACCAAACCCCTTAACCGCGAGCCGGAACAGATGGAGTCATTTGAAACCGGATCTGCCACTGAGGAATCGGAAACAGAAATCCCGCCAGCAGCGGAACCGGCCCCCAAACCGGCTGAAAAATCACACGTGAAATTAGAGACTAAACCAAAACCAGACCTGGAACAAGCTGTTAACATGCCCGCACCACCGGAGGAAAGCATTTCCGGTGATCTGGACAGTATTATGGCCGCCCTTTTAAACCGGTCAGGACAGGTGCTGGATGAGATGGAGCAGGACCGCCGGGAATATGAAATAAAGCAAGAAGAGCGTGCACAGGCCAGAAAAGAGAAGGCAAATGAGGAAGAACGCAGAAGAAATCCGGTAAGAGAAGTTACTTTAGAAGAATTGATGGCAATAAAAGACTAAAGAACAGTGCATTTCCAATCGGGAATGCACTGCTCTTTATGGGTAAAAGGGTGGGCTTGACAAACTCTTAAGTGATCCGGGGGATCATCACTGTAAAGGCAGTTCCCCTGCCTTCCTTGGACCGGACCGAGACGCTGCCACGGTGCTCTCTTGCAATGCACGATACGATATAGAGCCCCAGTCCCTGGCCGCCTGAATCCGCCCGGGTGGTATAATTCCGTTCAAAGATCTTCTGTAAATTTGCTGCCGGTATTCCGCAGCCCGTATCGAGGATTTCGATACAGGCATTGGGGCCTGCCGTGTAAAGTGACAGGGTAATGGCACCGTCCATGGGAGTGAAATCCACCGCATTGTAAATCAGGTTCTGTAAAAGACGTTCCAGCTTTTGCGAATCAGCCCAAACCATGCAGGGCTCAACAGGAAAACAGGCTTTAAAATCCGGTCCGAAGGCTTCGATATCCTGTTGGTTCCGTTGATAGAACAGGCGGAGATATTCAGTCAAATCCAGTTTATCCATTTGGCTGGTGACAGGGTTTTCTTTTGTAAAATGCTGGATGGCCTGCAGTTTTGCTGAGAGCCCTTGACAGCGGTCTTCGATTAAAGACAGTTTGCGTGAAGTTTCCTCATCAATTTGGATATTGTTGCTTTGCACAAGCTGGATATAGGCCGACAGGGAAGCCATGGGGGATTTCAGGTCATGGAGAAACTCGGAAAACAGCTTCTGCCGCTCATCAACCAGGGCATTCACCTCCCTAGTCCGCATTTCCACAGCTTCCTGGAGGTGATTGGTCAGCTCCAGGTTTTCCATCACCATTGAGTATGTTTTCCGTACCATCAGCACGGCGAAACAGATGACCATGCCGTAGGCACCGAATTCGTCCGGCCAGCCGGTATAGACCGGTTCCAGCCGGTTAATGGTCAGAACTGAGGCCAGGATACCACAGGCATATACGCCTGTGCCGGCGGCCAGCCATCCATCACAGGAATTTTTGACACAGAGACAGGAACCGGCCGCCATAATCAGCGAGGTGATCAGTTTGTACCAGGAAACCAGCACTCCATAGCTATCTGTAAATGCCGGAATGGAGGGCAGCAGAAAGACGGGAAGCGCAACTGTCACAAAGATCATGGACAGAGCGGTATTTTCCAATAGCCGAATGAACCGCCTCCGCTTTAGCTCTGCGGTGAGAAATACGATTTTCAGGGCACACCAGATACCGACCATACTGCAGACATTTTCCAGGGCATAGAAAATACGGATATGGGAGATTCCGAAGGTAAGCCACAGTGGATAGCTGAGTCGCAGGGAAAACGCCAGGGCCATGATGCCAAACCACCCGGAGTGTTCCATCGGACGGGAACGCCGGCTTCCCAGCCAGACAGCGCAGGAGAATAGCGCGATGGAAAGGGAAGAAAAGCAGAGAAATCCATAAAACATCAGGCGAATCCGCGTTATGCGGTGAATGGCTTGGGCAGTTCCCAGCACGGGCGGGTAGGTGATGCCGCTGTAATAGTGAGTGTAGTTGGCAGTCTGGATCACAAGGTCAAGTTCCTGTGCTTCCGGCAAAGATACCGCCAGATCCTTTATCATGGGGCGGTAGGGAGACAAACTGCCCTGGGACGCGGCGAGATGACCGTTGACATACACGGTCAGCGCGCTGGAAACCTCCGGGAGATACAGCGTCAGCGGCTCCTCCGGATTCGCAACCTGTATGCGCACACGGTAAGTGGCCGTGCCGTAGGGATCACGGCTGCTGTGAAGATCAGAGAAATTCAGATAGCGGCCGATGTAGGTATGTATTGCGTTATCCTGTTCCGCTGAAAAATCCGAGGGGGAGAGAATGCGGTCAGGAAAAATTTCCCAGCCGTCGGTAAGGCTCAAAACACGGTCATTTGTCAGATCTTCAGAGCTTACAAGGGTATAGCCATATTGTACTTTGGCAGATAATGCCGTATACTTATTATCATAACGGTAAAGTGTGAATAGACAGGCGGCCGCACTGATGCAGGCTGCAAGAAAATATATTAAATTTCTGAGGTAATATGGTTTTATTGGTTTCATCATGGTACCTATGCCTCTCGGGAGGATATTATGAGAAAATGGATAAGGATCAGACAGTTAACGCTGGTCCTGCTGAGTGTCATATGCAGTGAAATTCTGTTACCTGTGGGTGGCTTGATGGTGTCAGCAGCTGCAAATCAGCTGGCACCTGAGCGCCCTGAGGTTTTGGCTGCTGCCACAATACCTGCTGCCACGTTGTCTGACGCGGAGCCGCCGGAGACTTTGTTGCCGGAAGCCACGTTGCCGGATGCTATGGTTCCGGACATTATATTGCCGGAAACCATAACGCCTGGCGCTGCAATACCCGTTGCCACGGGGGCCGATGCCGCAATGCCGGCTGAACCGCCCGCCGATTCGGATCATCTGTTATCGGAAAAAAGTCCGGATGTGAGAATGGTCAAACCGGCCACACCATCTGATGCCGATTGGGTGGAAGCGGCCACATTTGAAGAAATGGAATCTGCTATGAGCAGCAGCCGGAAGATCAGGCTGGTTGATGATATCATCATATCTGGTTTCCATTATATCATAAGTTCCATGACGGAACCAACCTATATTGACACGGCCGGCCATACGATTTATGTAGAGGGAATTGTTACGGTGTATGGCACCGTAGTATCAGGCAGGAACCGGGAAGGGTTGTTTTATGTCAGGAAAGGCGGACTTCTAGGCATGTACGGAACCACGCTGCAGCCTGAGGGCGGGTATGCTTTCTGGCAGGAGGAGGGCAGCGGACTCATACATGATACATGGATATCATCGGATGAAACTATGGAGATACCGTGTTCCTTTGATGGCCGGCTTCATTATGCCGGAAGTCCGGCAGCCTGGTATCCGGAGGGTGGCTTTGATTGGTGGAGTGGTGATCAAGATGCACGTCCTGATCCATATTATTTGTTTGAAGCGGGAACCCCCTATGATAGTGAAGTCCTGCCAAAGGAGGCCGCCGGTTACTGGTGCCTTGAGGGGAAACTTCATTCTGGACGGCTTCCCGTGGAATGGAATGAGGAGGAATGCAGGGAGGAACTGGAAAAACGGGAACGGACCCTGTTGACCGGAAGCTATGGAGCAGGGATGGTGACGCTGCATACATCTGTACCGAAACTGCTTACCGTGTTCCAAAAGGAAGAAGCAGGGGTCTGGCTGACCTGTGAATACTGGGAACACCCGAATATACCGCGGGTTTTTCTTGATTTCCTTCCGGCACGCCCGGATTCTGATCCTGAGGATTTTATGCTGGAGGTATCTGTAGACGGTACTGAGTGGGAACTGCTTGAATCTGTTCGTTGCAACGGTCCGGATTCCGATGGGGTTTATACCTACAACCGATATTTCAATGTCTGGAGCGGGGAATCAGTGCCTCAGTATTTTTGTATTCGTGTTCAGGGTCATGAAACGGAATTCTACTCCGATGTTGTGATGATAACAGAGGAGTACTCTTTTGCCAGAGGAGATATCGACGGTACAAGGGGCGGTGGAACCGAGATTGGCGATACGGAAAGGCCATCTGTTGGAGATACGGCAGATAAGCCAAACGCTCCGCTTCCGGGAGATTCGAATGGGACTTCGGACAGTTCGCTCCCGGGAGATTCGAATGGAACTTCGGACAGTTCGAAGCCGGGAGATTCGAATGGGACTTCAGACAGTTCGAAGCCGGAATATCCTGCGGGCCCCCCGGCTGTCTCATCTCAGGGCGGGGCCGCGGGAGGGAACGAAGGTCTGGCACCGGGGGGTTCCACAGAAACTCCAAATGTCCGGCCACAGGAAAATTTCAATGAAAAGACCTCGGGCCTGCTTCAGGAAAACGTCTCGGTGAATTCCTCTGGTCTGCGCCAGGAAGACACTGGGGGGAATTCCTCCAGTCAGCGCCAGGAAGATCACATGGAGAATCCAGACGACCTGTCCGATGGAAATTCCTCAAAAGATTTAATACCGGTAAAACTAAACGAGCCAACAGCAGACAGGGACGCGGTAAAAGAAGCTGCAGCATTTCCAGCAGCCGGCCGAATGGTCCAGCTGCTCACAGGCTGGGCAGCAACAGCAGGAATTGTAGGCCTTACTATATGGTTACCTGCGGGTGGCAGGAAGAAAAAAGGATTTCCGCCTTCTAAGGAATAAACAGATAGCCTTTATGGCGGATTGTCTTAATATATTCCTTATCGGGGCACAACTCGCATAATTTTTGCCGTACCTTTGCAATTCTGGCCTGCAGGTTGTGACGGCTTTCATTGAGGGGCTGTTTCCAGATAAAATCGTAAAGCTGTTCATAGGAAAACAGCTGGTTGGGATGCCGGGCGAAGAATACCAGGATATCGAAGTCCAGCCGCGGAAATGTGTATTCCTTTCCAAGACAGGAGGCGGTCTGGCGTCCTGTGTCAATCACCAGATCGCCGAAGGTAAGCACTTCGGCAGGAGAATTTAAGTAGCGTTGGCGAATTCGCGCGAGAACACGCAGTTCCAGTTCTTTCAGAGAAAATGGCTTGCCTATATAATCATCGCCTCCTACAAGAAGGCCGTTGATACGGTTTTCCTCCTCCGTATAGGAGGAGAGAAAGATGATGGGCAGCGAAGTAAACTGCCTGATGGAAGCGCAGAGTTCCAGTCCGCTTTGGTCAGGCAGATCTACATCCAGAATCACACAGTCCAGCTGTGTGGTATGGAGAATATCCGCCGCTTTTTGGGCGGTGCCCACGCAGATTACTTCAAACTGATTGGCTTCAAAATATTGGCGTATAGCGCCCTGCAGCATCTCATCGTCGTCTACAAAAAGGATCTTATACATATCGTAAACTTCCCCCTATCTTTTTTCATCCTGTTTTCAATATTATAACATATCGAGCCGTGATCAAAAGTCGCCGCAACGTCTTTTTTGAAAAGGAGCATCAGCAGAAATAGCCGGAGCAGGGCAAAAACAGCCGGGCCGGCTCAGTTGTATTGCATGATGCCCAATGATAAAATATAAGTGAAGAAATTGTAAAGTAATTGCGGTCCAAAGTGGACAGAAAGTGGGTAATGGAATTGATGAATATACCGGATTACTTTCAAAAACAACTGTTGGATACGGTTGAGTGGTATTATATTCTGGATGAAGAAACGGACCTGGTCGTATATACTAACGAGGCATTTCTCAATCTATGCGGCCGTGAGATTTTAAGTAAGCCATGCCGCGAGGCTCTGGCCGGTTCGCCCTTTCTGCGCCTGTTTCAGGCGCCGGTGCCGGATCAGGAAATCCTGGACTGGGAATTGGCCATAGGCGAGAGCAGCTACTATATGATTGTGAGAAACCGTATAGTGGCATATGAGGGGCATAGATACCGGATTGGCGTGATCAGCCGCGTCACGGATATTATCGGCATCAGCTGGGAATTAAGCAGTCTGACATTAGAATACCAGCAGGTAATTAAGGAGAATGAACGCCTTTTATCCGATCTGGGATGGAATGCTTATCACGACCAGCTGACCAGACTGGGAAACCGCAATAAATACATTGATGACTGCGAAACGATATTTATGAATGAGACCGGCTATGGTGTGATTAATCTTGACATTAATAATTTAAAATGGACCAATGACCATTATGGCCATAGCCAGGGCGACCGCCTGATCTGTGCGACCGGGGATGCACTCCGGGAATTGGAGGAAGAGGGAAAAACCTACTGCTACCGCGTGGGCGGAGATGAATTTCTTTTGATTCGACGCGGTTGTACTTCGGAGTATCTGGCATCTGCCGCGGAACAGATCAGAGAACATATCAGGCATGCCAATGAGCAGGCGGATTTTCCGCCCTGTAATGTAGCCATTGGCAGTGCCATGGCGGAGTCCGGAATGAACTATGAAGCAGTCTCCAAACTGGCGGACGACAGAATGTATGAGGAGAAGGCGGCGTATAAAAAATCATCTTTTTTTATATAAAATAAAAATTACTGGGTCGGCTGACAGCAATCATCCATTGTAGAAATTCCAGAAACACAGATACTAATAAAGCTACCTGTTAATGTATTTTGACTTGAGCAAAGGAGTGTTTTTATGAGTGAATGTATCTGTAATTCCGGTCAGAATGACTGTGGATGTACACCAATGCCGGGTGCCGGCGTGCAGTTAGCGATTGCGACGATTCCGATGCAGCCCTGGGTGACGCCATATGAGCCGGCGAAGGCGTTAAAGCAGGGGACCATGTTCCCGAATCTGGATCTTCCATTTTTTATAACAGGAGGTGGAAGCAATGCAGGAGCGTAGCCAGCGGTTGTTGGAAATTGATGAGATCAGCTTTACGTTAAATGATTTAAACCTCTATCTGGATACCCATCCGGAGGACCAGGAGGCGCTTGCCATGTTTAACCAGGCGATGACGAAGAGAAAGCAGCTGATGCAGACGTTTGCGAAGGATTTTGATCCGCTGACGCTCAACTGCATCACGCCGGAGAACAACCAGCAGAAATTTTCCTGGTCAAATGGGCCGCTGCCCTGGGATAACCAGATCAAAGGAGGTGCATTCTAATGTGGACTTATGAAAAGCGGTTACAATATCCGGTGAATATCACCAAGACCTGTCCAAAGACAGCATCTCTGATCATCAGCCAGTTTGGCGGGCCGGACGGAGAGCTGGCGGCTTCCATGAGATATCTTTCCCAGCGTTACACCATGCCATGCAAGGAAGTGGGTGGACTGCTGACGGATATCGGTACGGAGGAGCTGGGGCATTTGGAGATTATCTGTGCGATGATTTACCAGCTGACGAAGAATCTGACGCCGGAGGAGGCAAAGACGGCTGGATTCGATGCTTACTATGTGGACCACACCACGGCGCTGTGGCCGACGGCGGCAGCAGGTGTTCCGTTTAATGCCTGTGAGTTCCAGTCCAAGGGAGATGCGATCACGGACCTCCACGAGGATCTGGCGGCGGAGCAGAAGGCGCGGACCACTTATGATAACCTGATCCGGATTATTGAAAATCCTGAGGTGCGGGAACCCTTAAAATTCCTCCGCGCCCGGGAAGTAGTGCATTTCCAGCGGTTTGGCGAGGCATTGGAGAAGATTAAGGCTGGGCTGGACGAGAAGAACTTCTATTATTTTAATGCGGAGTTTGATAAGCAGTTTGTGAAGAAATAACAATTAAATCAGTAAGTGGAGGACCAGCCGGTGGAGCAATCGGCTGGTCTTTTACATAGAGGGAGGAATGTGGATGCATTTTTCCATGGGCAGTGCTATACTTAGACAGGGTTTCCGAAAGAGGCGGCCTGTTATTATGACTAAGATAACAATGGAGCGAAGTTATGAATTATACAATACCAGATTATTACAAGAAATTTCACTGCGTTGCCGGGGACTGTCCGGATACCTGCTGTGCGGGCTGGGCGATTATGATCGATGAGGGTTCCCTGAAACGTTATCGCGGAATGGCGGGGCCTCTGGGGAACCGGCTGCGCAATTCGATTGACTGGAAGGAGTCGTCCTTTCAGCAGTATGATCATCGGTGTACATTTTTAAATGAGGAGAATCTGTGCGACCTCTATGCGGAGGGCGGAGAGGGGGTGTTGTGCAGGACCTGCAGGAATTATCCGAGGCATATTGAGGAGTTTGAGGGGATTCGGGAAATATCTCTGTCGCTGTCCTGTATGGAGGCGGCGAAACTGATTCTTGGCAGCGTGGAGCCGGTAAGATTTCTTACGGTGGAGCGGGGCGGGGAGGAAGAGTACCCGGATTTTGATTTTTTACTGTATACGAAGCTGGCGGATGCCAGGGATGTGATGATGCGGATTCTGCAGAACAGGACATTGCCGTTAAGGCTTCGAATGTCCATGGTGCTGTCGCTGGGGCATGATCTTCAGAGACGGATTCGTGGAGGGAAATGGTATCAGATTGACGGTTTGCTGGCAAGATATGAAAAGCCTGGGGCGGAAGTACGGTTCGAAGCGAAACTGGCCGGATATAAGATTACCGGGCGGGAACGGTTTGGGCTGATGGAAGAGATGTTTGGATTATTTGAGCAGCTGGAAGTGTTGAAGAATGATTTCCCGGATTATGTGAAACATATGAGAGAGATTCTGTTTGATGGCGGTATGGATGCATATCATGACCATGATCAGGAATTTGAGCGTCAGGCTGGGGCAGAAAGCCCGTTTCGAGAGACCTGGGAGCGGTATGGCGAACAGTTAATGGTATATTTTATCTTTACTTATTTCTGTGGCGCGGTCTATGATGAGCAGGCGTATGGAAAGGTGAAACTGGCGGTGGTAAGCACTCTGCTGATTCAGGAGATGTGCAGGGCCGTCTGGCAGGAAAAAGTCCGGCAGGGGCAGAAGGAAGGAGTCTCCTTCGATGATCTCGTTGATATCGCCCACCGGTATTCCAGGGAGGCAGAGCATTCCGATTATAATTTAAGTGTGCTGGAGCAGATTGGGAAGCGGGAGGAATGTTATCGTCTGGAGAATCTGCTTCGCGTGATATCATGAATATGGTTAATGGAGGAAGATGATGAGCAGTAAACGATACCATCAAATAAATTTGCTGCCGCCGATAATTGGGATTCTTGCGGTTGTTTGCGTGGTGGCGGCAGCAGGATTCGTAGGGAATCAGAATGGGAAGCAGAAGAGAGATAAGGCGGAAATGGAGCCGCAGACCCAAGCCCAGGCAGAATCGAATTTGGATCAGAGCCTGGCGGACGCCGACGGTGCAAATCGTGGGGGTGGGGCAGATGCATCGGGGGCATCAGAATCGTCAGACGCGTCAGCTGAGCCAGCCCCCATGACGGCGGGAGCCCGGGCCCAGGCGATCCTGGAGGGGATGTCACTGGAGGAGAAAGTAAGCCAGATGTTCATTGCCCGCTGCCCGGAGGAACAGGCCGCGCAGAAAGCGGCAGAGTACCAGCTTGGCGGTTATATTTTATTTGCCCGGGATTTCGATGGGAAAACGCCGGAGGAGGTGTCCTCCAATATTCAGTCCTATCAATCATCCGTGTCAATCCCGATGCTGATTGGTGTGGATGAAGAGGGAGGAAGCGTGAACCGGATCAGCCGGTATCCGGCGTTTCGGTCCGCCCCGTTTTCGTCATCACAGCAGCTGTACCAGGACGGCGGCTTTGACGCGGTCCGGAGTGATACCGCTGAGAAATGCCAGCTGTTAAAATCTCTCGGTATCCTTGTAAACTTTGCCCCTGTCTGTGATGTCTCGGAAAATCCGGACGACTTTATCTATGACAGAAGCTTTGGAAAAGATGCAGTGCAGACGTCTACGTATGTTGAGACGGTTGTCGGGACGATGAAGGATCAGAAGACCGGTTCCGTACTGAAGCATTTCCCCGGCTATGGAAATAATGAAGACACCCACACCGGAATCGCCTATGACAACCGCTCCTATGAGACATTCCGGACCTCCGATTTTCTCCCGTTTCAGGCCGGAATCGACAGCGGCGCTGACATGGTGCTGGTTTCCCACAATATTGTGAAATGCATGGATGAGCAATTTCCTGCCTCTTTATCTCCCCGCGTTCATGAAATTCTGCGAAAGGAGCTTGGCTTTTCCGGTGTCATCGTGACAGACGATCTGGTGATGGACGGAATCCGCGAATTCACAGGCGATGCCCAGGCCGCCGTTCTGGCTGTGCAGGCGGGAAATGATTTATTGTGCTGTACAGACTTTGAAACCCAGATCCCGGCTGTGCTGGAGGCGGTAAAAAACGGAGAGATACCGGAGAGACAGATTGACGAATCCGTTCTGCGTATCCTGAAAATGAAAATTGCCCTGATAAAATCTCCTTTACTTTCATAAAAATAATGGGACCGATAGGCTGCTGAGTAGACATTCCGGCGGAAAAGAAGATTCGTAGGGATTGGCTGTTGTAAGAATGCCGGTTTTTATGATAAAATAAATAAAAATGCGGTAGCAACTACTGGAAGGAAAAACAGATGGCCAAGATAAAGGAATATTTATTGGAAGATGTAGATCAAATCTGTGAATTGGGCAAGGCGCTGTCATCTCCGGTGCGGCTGGAGATGATCAAACTGCTGGATCAGAGTAATTTATTTATCGGAGAGATTGCCAAAATCCTGGAGCTTCCACAGTCAAGCGCGGCCTTCCATTTGAAATTGCTTGAGAAAGCAGGACTTGTCAGGATGGAAGAGCAGCCGGGAAGCCATGGAACCATGAAAGTTTGCAGCAGGAGCGCGGACTTTGCCAATATCTGTTTTCTGCCAAGAAACACGGATATCAGCGAGGTAGCCAGAATTGAGATGCCTGTTGGCGCCTATGTGGACTGTTTGGTATTCCCAACCTGTGGTCTGTGTTCCGCACAAGGTGTGATCGGCATGGAAGACAAGGAGTACAGTTTTTATCTTGGCGAGAGGGGACAGACAGGGCTTCTCTGGACTTCAAAGGGGTACGTCAAATACCGCTTTGCCAATCTGCTTCCCAAGGACCGGGTTCCCATGAGTATTACATTTTCTATGGAGATCTGTTCGGAAGCGCCTGGATACCGGGAGGGATGGAAGTCGGATATTACGATGTGGGTCAATGACGTGGAATGCGCAACATGGACGAGTACCGATGATTTTGGTTCCAGACGGGGGCGGTATACCCCCGCATTCTGGCCTGCCGGTTCATCGCAGTACGGTATGCTGGTGACCTGGGAGATTAAAACAGATGGAACTTACGTCAATCACAATAAAATGTCGGATATTAAAATCAGTGATTTGAAACTTGAGCGGGACCCCTTTATTCAAATGACCATCGGCAACAAGGAGGATGCCGTTTATGTGGGTGGATTCAATATTTTTGGAAAAACCTTTGGAAATTATGAGCAGGATATTTTAATGGAACTGGAATACCGGTAAAACATTCAGCCTGGAAGGAAACAACTTCCAGGCTTTTTTTCGTCTTGCCCCAAGGTGGTTTAATAACAGGAACTTTATCTTATGGAATAGAATAAATTGACTTATTATACATAAATACTGTTATAAAAGAAAAAATAATATGCAAAATATATAAAAATATAAAATAAATAATTGACTTTATGTAATTATTGCTATATTATTGAGATATATACAACAGATATGCTGTTATATAATGACTGGAAAACCATTGACAACAAAAGAAGGGGAGGTTTCAACATGAAGAGAAATCACTATTTTTTAGCAATTGCATTATCATGCATGGCATTGGGAATGTCTGCCTGTGGGGGAAAGAACGCGGACAGTTCCGGTGGTGTGGCAACGGACAAGGAGACAGAGGCTGCCAAGTCGGAGGCGGCAAAAGGCGATGCGTCAGAAACTGTGGTAGAATTGAATTTCTGGTCCCTGTTTACAGGGGATGACGGTGTCACCATGGATGGGATTGTGAAACAGTTTAATGAGGAACACCCGAATATCAAGGTGAATCATATTGCAATGGAGGCCACTACGGATCTTTATGTGAAACTGCCGATGGTGGCGGGCGATGACAATCAGGCGCCTGACATTAGCGTGGTACATAACAATTACATTCCATACCTGGCGGATAAAGGGGCGATCCAGCCGATTGAGGGACTGACCGATGGATATGAGAACTTGGCAGAAGAACGGTATAACAATGCAGACATGGCAGTTTATAACGGGGAGCGGTACGGTGTGATTCTGGATTTCCCGTCAGCCGTTCTCTACGGAAACAAAGCTTTGATTGACCAGTATTATCCGGAGATGATAGAGGACAATATTGTCACCTGGGATGAAATCTATGAACTGGGCGACCGTCTAAAGGAAGCCGGCGTGATAGAACAGATCAAACCGCTGGTTGGCAGCTGGGCGAGAAATGACATGCTCCATACTTTTATCACCAATGGTGGAACCTATTCCGAGGATGGCAAGACACTGGCAATTGACCGGGAAATTCTGAAAAAGGCACAGGGCGAATGGAAGAACCTCTATGATAAGGGATATTTTATGGAGGAAGATTCGGACGCTCTTGGAATGTTTGCTATGGGTGAGGCAGTATTTACCACGGGAGGCACCTGGAATCTGAACGTGATTAAGACCTATGGCCTGGACTATGTGATGCTTCCAGGCGTACAATACGGAACCGATGACGTGCTGACCTATGCAGCCGCCCATACCTTCGTAATGCCGCAGCGCGGTTATACGGAGGAGAAGAGGAAGGCGGCGGGAGAATTCATCAGCTGGTTTGAAGACAATGCCATGCTGTGGGCCGATGCCGGCTCCATCATAGCCAACAAGGAGCTGGCTGCCGGTGACGAGTATGGAAAGCTTCCCCAGGCTATGGTTGACAAGGCGGGAACCAGGCACTGGTGTCCGACCTTCCTTTACAGCAGTGTCTGCGACGCCACCTTCAATTCCTTTGGCTTCCAGGCGGTGTACGGCCATATGACTCTCGACGAGTATGCGGATGGAATGATAGCGAAGATAGAAGCAGAGATTAAGGCCCAGCAGTAACGGTCAGGCTGGGCGCCCGGACAGAAGGAGAAGTGGCGCCATGATACAAAACGCAGCAGTAAAAAATAAGAGCAGAAACAGGCGGCGTTATGTGCCGCTTCTGTTTCTGCTTCCCCACCTGATCATATTCGGCTGTTTTAACCTGTTTCCATCGCTGGCCGGCATTTACGCCGCGTTCACAAAGTGGGATCTGGGGAAAATGCCTCAGTGGGTGGGACTAGAGAATCTGAAGACGATTCTGACGGATCAAAGTTCCCTGTTTTACTGGGAACTGAGATGGGGACTTTGGAATACCTGTCTGTTTGTACTGATCACGGTGCCTTTGCGCATCATCGTGCCGCTGCTGCTGGCAGCGGCGCTGAACAGCAAATGCCCCGGACACAGGATATACCAGACGATTTTCTATCTTCCGGCCCTGTTGTCCCTATCTATCGTCATGGGCTCCTGGAACTATATGTTTAACACCAATTACGGCATTATCAATAATCTTCTGGGACTGGGAAAGCTTTCCTGGACCAACACGGTTCCTCTGAACTGGGCGTCCATCATTATCATCACCGTCTGGTGGGGAACCGGCATGAATATGGTGATTTACCAGGCGGCGCTGGCCGGAATTCCGACGGATATCCTGGATGCCTCCAAGGTGGATGGGGCCGGCTGCATCCAGCGGTTTTTCCGTATTATCCTGCCCTCCATGAAGTACCCTATTTCCTATACGCTGGCGGTCAGCATCATTGCGGAGTTCAATGTCTGGGGGCAGCCCTGGATGTTCAATAAAGGCGGTCCCGTGGTGGAAATCGTCAACGGCTTTACCCGGAATTCCAATATGATGATGATGCAGTACATCAGAGATACGGGATTTCAGGGGGCTTACGGCTCCAATCCTGGTATTGCCTCGGCTATGGCCCTGATTCTGGGAGTGGTCATGGTGGTGGTGTCGCTGGTTCAGGTGAGAATCATGCAGAAAAATTAAAGGAGGCAGACGAACAATGAAAAGAAGATATCTCATGAATAAACGGCAGATGTCATCATGGCTGCTGAGCCTGGCTATGGCCGTGTTTGCCGCCTTGTGGATTCTGCCGATTGTGGCAGGTGCGCTGACCAGCTTTAAATCAAATCTGGAAGTGAAAATGTTTGCAAAGGATTTGAATCTGATTCCTCATGACTGGACGCTTGAGAATTATACCTATGTTTTGAATTATCCGGCGGTTCCTCTTTTTAAGGCTATGGGCAATACGGCAGTGGTCTGCGTGGCCAGTATTCTGCTGACATTAGTGTTATGCACGATGTCTGCCTATGGATTTGAGCGGTTTGAGTTCAAGGGGAAGGAGACGTTGTTCTGGGGGCTGTTCGCACTGAGCACCATCCCAAACGTGGTGGCTCTGGTGCCCCAGTATTCCTTTTATACATGGCTGGGCTGGATTGACCGGCTGCCCTCCATCATTGCGCCGACGGTGGCGGACGTGTTCTACATTTTCCTCATCCGGAACTTCATGAAGGGCATTCCGCGGGAACTGGAGGAGGCGGCCAGAATTGACGGGGCTGGGGAGATCAGGATCTTTACGAAGGTTGATATCCCGCTGCTGACACCAATTCTGACGATTGTAGGGATTTTCAAGTTCAGCAGTGCCTGGAATGATTTCCTGTGGCCTTCCATAGCCATCACCACGCCGGCCCATTCCACCATCACACCGGCCCTTCGCCTGTTAAATGATTCCAGCAGCAACGCAAATTTCAGCTCCCGCCCGGAACGGCTTCTGGCCGGCTGTGTGATTGCCATGATTCCTACTCTGGTGGTGTATCTGGTATTCCGGAAACAGTTTTTAAAAGGCATTGACGTGGGCTCCGGCGTCAAAGGATAGAGAGGAAATGTGTATGAGTCTTGTAAAAGTGAACTTTTTTTCAAAATCATTAAACATGCGGACTGAGGTTTCCGTGGTATTGCCGGAATATTCGGCACAGAGGGAGGCCGGGGACCACTACAAAGAAAAATTTCCGGCAGGGGTGAGATTTCCGGTACTGTATTTTTTAAATGGGTTTACAGGAGATTACACGGACTGCCTGACGATGATGCCAACGGAACGCTACGCACAGGAAACGGGGATCGCGGTTGTCATGCCGTCGGGCCTGAACTCCTGGTACGAGGATGTGGAAGGGGGGCCCGGGATGTGCACCTTTATCGCGAAAGAACTGCCCGCCGCTATGGAAGCGATGCTGCCGGTTTCAGACCAGGCGGGGGAACGGTTTCTGGGAGGACTTTCCATGGGGGGACGAGGGGCAGCGGTGATCAGCGCCAGGTATCCGGGGATGTACCGGGCGGTGGTATGTCTGTCGGCGCCGCTCAACCTTCGAAGCCTGCTGGAGAATGGGGCGGGACATGACCGGGAACTGCTTGAAAAGAATATGGAACGGGTATTTGGCAAAAACAGAAATTGGGATTCGGAAGAATATGATTATGCGGCAATTGCAAAAAGGAAGATGGGGGAGGGGATCAGGCTGCCGGATATGCTCTATCTGTTTGGGACCGAGGACCCGCTGTTCCCATACCAGTTTCCGGATTTTTTATCATTTGCAGAAGAATACCGGCTGCCTGTCACCGCCAACGCATGGGACGGCGGAAAACATGATTTTGAATTCTGGGAACCGGCGATGAAACAGGCTATGACCTGGCTGGCATCGAAAAACAGGAAGATGGAGAAGGAAGAAGTATGAGCATACATAGCAAGGAATATCCAAGACCGCAGTTTGTGAGAGACAGCTTTGAGGGACTGAATGGGGAGTGGAAGTTTCAGTTTGATGACGAGAACCTGGGGGAGGAGGAGCGGTGGTTTGAGGAATTTGGAAGCTGCCGGATCATTCAGGTCCCATTTACCTACGAGACCAGAAAGAGCGGTATCGGAGATGAGACATTTCACCCCTGCATCTGGTATGAGAGAACGGCGGCGGTAAAAGACCAATGCCTGCAGGATCATAAACTGATGCTTCATTTTGAGGGAAGCGATTTTTTGACCAAGGTATGGATTGATGGACAGTATGCAGGAGAACACCGGGGGGGATACAGCCGTTTTTCTTTTGATATCACAAATCTGGTGTCTCCGGGGAGCATCCGAATTACTGTGAAAGTGGAAGACTGGAATGACAGGCAGCAGCCAAGGGGAAAGCAGCGCTGGGTGAATGAAAATTTTGAGTGCTGGTATGTACAGACGACGGGGATCTGGAAAACCGTGTGGATGGAGTATGTTCCCACTATCAGCCTGCAATCGGTGAAAATGACCCCCGATCTTGCAGAGCGGAAGCTTGATCTTGAGTATCATCTGGAATTTCCATGGACTGTGGAAGTTCAGGAGGCAGCGGTGGAGGCTGTGGTCAGCTTTGATGGGCGTCTGATAGCAAAGCAGGTTGTGACAGTGGAGAAAGACCAGATGTATGAGCCGGTTCTCACTTCGGTCAGTCTGGAGAAGGCGGAGGACCAGTCGCCATGGGGTATCCATATGTGGACGCCGGACAATCCGGAACTCTATGAGATTACATTTCAGGTAATGGCCGGGGGGCGTGTCTGGGACGTGGTGGAGTCTTATTTTGGGATGAGGGAGATCCGGATTGACGGACCCAATATTCTCTTAAATGGGGTGCCCCTGTACCAGAGACTGATTCTGGATCAGGGCTACTGGGAAGATTCCCACTTGACGCCGCAAGGTGAAGCAGCGCTGGCAGAAGATATTGATAAGATCCGGGCCATGGGCTTTAATGGAATCAGAAAACATCAAAAGACAGAGGATGAACGGTTTCTATCCCTGTGTGACCGGAAGGGAATGCTGGTATGGAGTGAGGCGCCGGCGGCGTATCTTTTCAGCGATGCCGCGGTGGAACTGTTTACCAGTGAATGGATGGGGATTGTCAGGCAGTTTTATAACCATCCGTCTATTATTACCTGGGTTCCTTTTAACGAATCCTGGGGGATTCCCCAGGTTAAGAGGAGGCGGGAACAGCAGCATTTTACGGAAGCGGTTTACCATCTGACAAAAAGCATGGACCCTTTCCGGCCGGTGATCACCAATGATGGCTGGGAACATACGGTTTCGGATATTTTGACGTTCCACGATTATGAGGAGTATGGGGACAGGTTAAAGAACCGGTATATTCAGTGCAGAGATGGGATTTTGTCGAATCAGGTGTATCATTCCGGGTTCAGGTCTGCATTTGCCGGTGATTTCACCTACCGGGGGCAGCCGGTGATCATCAGTGAATTCGGAGGAATCGCGTTTGATGGAAATGCCGGCTGGGGCTATGGCAGTAAGGCGGCTGACGAGAAAGCATTCCTGGAAAGGTTTGACACCATTACGACAGCGATTAAGGAGATTCCGTATGTGTGTGGGTATTGTTATACCCAGGTGACGGATGTGCAGCAGGAGGTTAATGGTTTGATGGACAGCAGGCGGCAGTTTAAGACGGACCCGGATAAGATCAGGGAGATTAATGAGCGGCCGGCTGGGAGTAAGCCATTTTAGCATATTTAAAGAGTAAATATTACCAGGTGGCCCAGACGGTGATGGCTGAGGAGACGCTGGAGAGAGAATTGTCTTGTCTGGACGCCATCAAGGACCACAACCCTAAATATCTGTTGACCATGGATTTTACACCTCTGACTTCTCATAACGGGATCAAGCAGATCAATGTACTGGATTGGCTGTTGAAAGCGTGATATAGTTATAATAATGTTTTATACGGTAATATAAGGAGGGCGAAAAAGCAGGTGGCGTTTGTGCAACCTGCTTTTATGGCGTCTGTGTGATCAATAAATTTATAAGTTTTACAAAAAAATACAAAAAAATGAACCATACTCATAGTCATGGCGAATATAGAGTGAAAGGGAACGGGAGGTGAGGCGTTGGAAGCTGGAGAACTGGAGAAGTGTATTGATGAGTTTGGCACGGAGATTTATCGATTCTGCAGGAAGCTGTGTATGGACCAGGCGAATGCGGAGGATTTATATCAGCAAACCTTTCTTCAGGCGTTGGAGAGTGAGACGGTACTTGACTGGGAGCAGAATCCGAAGGCATTATTTTTCTCGATCACCTACCATCTTTGGAAAAGTGATCAGCGAAAAAATGCCAGGCGCGCGGCCATTGCACCCTGCAAACCTCTTGATGACGAGAGTGAAAACCAATTGTATTCAGACGAAAATGTGGAAGAAATGGTTATCCGGCGGGAACTGGTCAGCCGGACAAATCAAATCATTGAGAGTCTGCCTGAAAAAATCCGGATACCGCTGACACTCTACTATCTGTTTGAACTGCCGGTGGAGCAGATTGCAGAAACGGTCAAGAAACCGCCGGGTACGATAAAGAGCCGGTTATTCAAAGGCAGAAGCCTTATTAAAAAAAGATTGGAGGAATCAGGTTATGGAACAGGAGAACTTTGACAAGGAACTAAACGAACTGATTCGCGCGTCCATGGAACTGAAAGACACCCCGTCTCCGGAATTGAATCAGCGGTTGAAAGCCAGCCTTTATAGAAGGGAAGCCGCCCTTTCGAAGACGCCGCCGGTTCATGCAATTCCGCTTTGGTTTGTTCCGATGATTTTGAATGTTGTCATCTTTTCCTTACTTGCGGTACTTGCCTTGCTGGTGATTGCCAATCCTTACCTTGCGAAGCTGGCAGCGGGCATCTGCATTTATCTTGGTATTGCCGGTATTCTGATTACGGCAGTTGGAGTAAAGAGAACGGACATGAAAGAAGCAATCACGATTTATGTTCAGAAAAGAGGGATATTCGCATGAAAGAAAATAAAAATATTGGAAAACTGCTTGTTATGATCGGTATTCCGGTGGCAGCGCTGCTTTTGCTCTTACGGTTTGGATTGTTCTACTTGAAGAGCGACGGTCTTAGCGGAGTGTCTCTTGGTTATCCGTTACTGGTGATTGGGATCTTGATGTTTGCGCTGCTGATGTCAGGTTCCTTTGCGGCATGGGTCTATGAGGACTGCCGCGGACGCGGGGATGACGGCATTCTCTGGGCCATTCTCATCGTTATTACAACGCCCTTGATCGGACTGCTCGTCTATTTTTTACGGCGTCCTGAGGTGAAGCGGGCGTGTGCGTCCTGCGGTCATCCGGTTTCATTAAACGCAAACTATTGTGAAGAATGTGGTTCTAAAATAGAAAATAAGGAGGAATTTACAATGATGGAAAAGCGTCGTACCCATCACATGGGATTGATCATTACGGGTGGCATCTGCATGGTGCTTATGATAACCTGTCTCACCGGTTTTATCGTCAATGCAGCCACTGGAAAAGGTTACAATTCCAATGTGGCTTCCAATGAAAAGGTGTGGAATTTGGGCACCATTCGTATGAATTATGACAGTTATATAAAGGGCGTCTGGAAACTGGATTTTAAGAGCGCCACCGACGGATATATCGCGGAGGAGATCATGAATATCGGGGAAGCCGAACGTGATGACCTGTATGCCGACATTACCTGTGGAACGGTTCCCGAAGGGGCAAGCCTTACCTTGTATCTGGTGCAGAATGATGTTATAAAGACCTTTGATGTGACAAACCTTACCGAACCGCTTCAATATTCACTGGCGGATTTTGAAAATGGTAAGCTTTATGTAAGATTGTTGATTGAAGGAGTCGGGGATACGGTTTCTGAGATTTCTATTGATTAAATAGCAGGATCATCGGGATTGGCCAGACGGAATTTTATAAATTCCGTCTGGCCTTTTTAGCTTGCTCGATAGCTTCCAGCAGTGCAGAAGCCGATTTCTCCATGGCATCGAACTGCTCCTTCTGTTCAGTGCCTCCCGCGCGGTTATTGGACTGCATGAGAGAATCCCAGAGGTGAAGCGGCGGCCGGAAGGCCGGCGGGTACTCCCGGCAGGGGATGGTGTTTCCAAAGAGGCGATGCAGTTCTCCGGCGATCAAGGATGCTGAGAGATAAGCGCCGTATTCATTGGTATGGGTATAGTCGCCCGGATGGAAATAACCGCGGGAAACTTCCTGGCCGTCGTCCATAAGATGCTTCACGGTGAATGTGTGAAGGTCGATGACAGGAACTTTCGTTTCCCTGCCCACATCTCTGACAGCCTGCACGTGTTCTGCCAGCAGTTCGTGGTAGACGCCGTCCGGTTTCCAGATATTGCGGCCGGGAGAGGTGACTAATACAGGGGTGGCTTTTGCGGCGCGGACCTCCTCTATGTAACGTTTTAAATTGGACGGGTATTCCCGGTCCGCCAGCAGATGAGGAAGCTTTTGGTCGTTGTGTCCAAACTGGATCAGACAGAAATCTCCGGGACGGATATATTTTTTCACAAGATCCATATGCCCCTCGGTGCGAAAGGTTTCTGTGGTCAGGCCGCAGTGGGCCTGGTTTTCCACGGCGATTCTGCCAGACAGAAACGCGGGCAGGGCCTGGCCCCAGGAGGAATAACAGGCTCCGGGATAGTAGGGGATCTCACAGGACTGATCCGTGACGGTGGAATCGCCTAAGAGATAGGCGACCGGAATCCCATTCACCGGTTCCGCATAGCAGTCCACATAGTGAACCGGCGGCTCAAGTGGTTCCTCTGTCCTGGCGCAGCAGGTGAAAAACAAGTGCCGGACCGGATAGGCGTCTTGATGGTATCTCGGTATGATCTCAGTCACAGACTGATAAAATGTCTTTTTGTAACGTTCCCCCTTTTTCAGGGAAATGATATCCCGCAGCTGTTTTCTTCCTGTGAAGAGGAACAATGGCGAGAGGCTGGAGGCCGCTTCCAGCACCAGATGAATGGCATAAGTTCCGGCCGGTACTTCATCCGTCAAGCAGCTGAAGGGGAGGAAGCCGCCGGCCGTTGTCCCCGGAGAAGGATCAAAACCGTCAGCTGGCGCGTCCAGGGAAGAAGCGAAGCCATCGGACAGTTCCGGGATGGCAAGGTTTCCCGTCTTCGGCCGGTAAAAAGGGTGAAATTCGTATCGCATTGTTAAAGTCTCCTTTTTGAAAGATCATGTGATTGATGTTGCTATTTTGCTACCTATGGACCGCGGCATGATAAGCGCTTGGCGTGATGCCGGTCTTTTTCTTAAACAGCTGGGAAAAATACTGTGGGTTGTTGCCAAATCCCACCCGTTCCGCGATATCAAAAATCCGGTCGGCCCCGCTGGTTTCAATATAGTTCTTTGCCTTCTGAATCCGCTCATCCGCCAGGTAATTGGAAAACCGGATGCCGGTTTCTTTCTGGAATTTCTTTGACACATAATCCACATTCATAAATAATTGCTGTTCCGCAATGTATTTTAAAGTCAGGTTGGGATTTTCTAAGTTCTCCCGCACATACTGGAAAATCTGCCGTGTCATATCGCTGAAATTGTCATCCTGAAAGCATCCGGATGGGGCGGATAACATTTCACGAAGGCGGCCGGCCACCGATTTCTTGAGCGTCTCTAAGTCGGTCTCCTCCTCGGTCTGGATCAGCCATTGGGTAAGACCGGCACTTGACAGCCCAGGATGGTTCAGGGTCAGCTTTAAGAACATACTGCTGGAAAGCTGTTTTAAGAATGAGATGTCCATGACATTGAAAAGCAGTTCGTCCAGACGTTCCAGAAGTTCCCCGCCGAAGGGGCCTGCTTCTGGAACGGTGGCAAGAATTTCCCTGCAAAGTGTTTCCACCTCCTGGGTAATAGCGGCATAATTGCAGGTACACAGCGGATGAAAATGGTTCACATAGTAGAAAATGCTGTACCGCCTGATTTTCTCCAGCACGACCAAAAGGAGTCCTGCCAAGTCGGGGAAAGTCTCCATCCTGGGTTCCAGACCGGTCTTCTGCCCAGACATGGAAATCCCGGCAAACCAGTCAGACAGCTTCTTGTAATCAAAAGCTAAATCCTGGCAGAACAGCAGGTAGGTATTTTTCACATAGAGTCCGTATACGCTGAGCTGGGGCAGATTCTCCTGCCAGTACTCCATAAGCAATTCCAGAAACGAATCCAGATTCTCCTGTTCCAAATAAAACACATAAAACAGCCGGTACGGTGTAAAATGAAAATCCATATAAGGTTCGTAGGTGGGGATCATTTCCCCCAGAGGCATATTCAAATACAGTGCGTCATTGATTAAACTGGAGATCACATTGTTTCTCATGCTGTCCGCCTGGACAAACTGGTCGTCCTGAAGCCTGGTGACCCGCTGCTTTTCATAGCAGTCCCGGATGCTCTCCTGCACGGCGTCGATGATCTGCTGCTCGTTGCAGGGCTTTAACAGGTAGTGCCGCACCCCATATTTCATAGCCTGCTTGGCATATTCGAATTCCCCATAGCCGGACAACAGAATAAACTGGGTGGTCAAATCCGTCTGGGAAACGCGGCTGATCAGTTCCAGTCCGTTCATCCCCGGCATGCGGATATCGGTAATCACTAAGTCCGGGGATTCGTCTAAAATCATATCGTAGGCTTCTATGCCGTTGGAGCAGAGTCCGGTCAGTGTGATCCCGTATTGCTTCCAGTCAATAATCGTAGAGATCGTCTCCCGGATAATGCGCTCGTCATCGGCGATGATCATCTTCAACATGTGTTTCGTCCCCCTTCATTTGATATGGAATATAAATTTCTGCGGCCGCGCAGTCATTTTCATTGTTAAGAACAAGGCCGCAGTTATGGCCAAAGAGCAACCGGACACGGTGGTCGATGTTGAGCAGGCCGATGCCGAAGCCGTTTGGTTTCCGGCTTTTGTTTTTTAAGCTTTCCAGCAGCTCATCCTCAAACATGGAACCATTGTTTTTGACTTTAATGAGTACCTGGCTGCCGACGCGGTGGACGAAAAGCTCCACGTGGCAGGTTTCGGTCATTTCTTCCATGCCGTAGCGGATGGCATTTTCAATGAGAGGCTGGATGGACAGAGGAGGAATCAGGAGGTTGTCAAGTCCCTCGTCTACCGCCTGGGTGAAGTCCAGCCGGTCTTCGAACCGGATCTTCTGGATGGTCATGTAGGCCTGTACCAGATCCAGCTCATATTTGAGCGTCACTAAGGATTCCTGATTGCTCAGGGTGGACCGAAGCAGGGTGCCAAGAGATTCCGCCATCATGGAAATCTCCGCGTTCTTCGACGCTTTTGCCCGCCAGTTGATGGATTCCAATGTGTTATACAGAAAATGCGGGTTGATTTGGGACTCCAGTGCTTTCAGCTGGGCTTCCTTGCGCAGCAGTTCATTGCGGTAGTTGGTGTCCACCAGCGTGCGGATGCGCAGGGCCATCCGGTCAAACCGCTGGTGCAGGGTGCCGATCTCGTCGTTGCGGGCACCGTAATCGTAGGCGGATGGGGCGATGGTCAGTTCGTTTTTGCTGAAATCATCCATTTTCCCGATCAGGGCGTTAAAATGACGGATGATGGAGTAAATGAGCCGCTGGGTCAGCAGAAGCGTTACCAGAAGAACCATGACCAGGATGACAAGGATCACCCGGATGGACCGGCTGACGGATTTGGTGATCGCGTCAAAGGGAATCAGGCTTACATACTTCCAGTCGTAATCCGGAATTTTGCTGCTGACGGCAAAGTAGGTGTGGCCGTCAAAGGTGAGGGTCTGGTAACTGTTGTCCGCAAGACCGGTGGCATTTACCGCAAGTTCTCTGGAAATGCCGTCGGAGACATAGATGGGCTGATTTCCGTCCGACAGGACATAGTAAGCGGTCTCAAAGGACTGGGACGACCGATTGACCATGTTGATCAGCCGTTCGATGTCCACATGGATCAATAGCTGGCCGATGGTGGTGAAGTCCATATCCTTAATCCGCCGGATATTTCTGCCCAGTATCATACCACTGCCGTTGCTGTCCGTGGAGGAGTCTGACGGGAGACTGTTTACGGTGTTTGAGGAAGAACTTTGTGGCAGACTGCTTTCACCGCCGGCAGACAAGTCCACCGCCGGGATGTCATTTACAGAAGCACCCACCGTCCAGCTGATGGCGCCGTCAGCGTCGTCGGCATGTTCTCTGGCCGCCGCTAAAAACTGTTCATCCGTCCGATGGTAGGCCGACCAGTTGGTGGTGTTGGAAAAACCGTCATTGAACAGAAGAATATAGGAGACGCCGTTCTGCTTGAAGGTTTCATAATAAGAAGAAAGAGCGATATTAATATTCCGGTTGGCGTTGGACCATACCACGGCATCGTCCGTGTCGTGGATGGAGGATAGAGAGTCCTGAATCGATGGCGCGGACAAAATAATAGAAGACAGCCGCTCAATATCCTTAAAGTTGGTGGACAGGGTGTGGGAGGAGAAGCTTAAGTTTCCGGCCACGGAGCGGTATAAAAGTTCGTTGTATGTACGGGACAGAAGGTTAAAGCCAAACAAAAAGAACATAAGCAGTACGGTGACATTGACCAGTACAATCGAAAAAATCTTCCATTTAAGGGACATGTTCTGAAAGCGCCTGTTGAGTTTATTTGACAGTTCTGATAGGATAGGTTTCATGGGAACACTCCTGTAAATATGCCGTAGCCGGTGGTGGTGACTGCCTGTGCAGGAGGCTGGCCGGCTCTATGGACAGTATATAATAATCGGTCTGCAAACTCAACATTTCTGGCGGAGAAGTCGGTTTTTTCTAAAATCATGTCGGTTTTGTTACTACCAGTCTGCGGGAAAATACGTTTATAATGACCTTACAGAAACGGAAAGCAAACACCGTTCAGAAGGAGGATATGATTTATGAAGAAGAAATTGGCAGTAGTCCTGGCCGCGTCCATGGCGGCAATGTCTCTGGCAGCCTGTGGCGGCGGAGCGGATAACGCGGGAGCAGATACATCGGGAACCATAGCAGGAACCACGGCTGCGGGCGGCGCGTCAGGCGAGACAACTAAGGCAGCCCAGGCGGCCTCCGGCGAGACGGCTCTTACGGTAGCCTGGTGGGGCAACCAGACGAGAAATGAGCGGACCCAGGCAGCTCTTGACAAATATACGGAATTAAATCCGGGCGTGACCTTTGACGGACAGTTTTCCGAGTGGTCTGATTACTGGAATAAGCTGGCTACGGCAGCGGCAGGCCATTCTCTTCCGGATGTAATTCAGATGGATTACGCGTATCTGGACCAGTATGTGACCAACAATCTGCTGGTAGATTTAACTCCTTACATAGAAGCGGGAACCATCAATGTGGAATACTGCAGCGAGGATATCATCAATTCCGGTTCAGTGGACGGAAAAGTTTACTCCATCCCCATCGGCGTTAACGCGCCGGCCATGGTTTACAACAAGACCATTACCGACCAGGCGGGTGTGGAGATTAAGGACAACATGACGTTAGATGAATTTGTAGCGGTGAGCAAGGAAATCTATGAGAAGACCGGATGCAAGACCAACATGGCTTATGGTGTTTCCCAGGAGATTTTACAGGCAATGATCCGCGGTTATGACGGACATGTGCTGTTTGATGAAGGAAAGCTGGGCGTGGACAGTGCGGAAGAGTTTGTGCCGTTCTACAAAGTGTATGAGGAAGGCGTAAAAGAGGGATGGTATATTGAGCCGGGTGTATTTGCGGAACTGACTCCTGGTTCCATCGAGCAGGACCCGCTTGTATACGGTTCCAGCCCGGAGACCATGTCCTGGGTGGCATTCTGCTGGTCCAACCAGTATGCGGCATTTACCAACGCAGCGCCGGAAGGCATGGAGCTTGACCTGACAACCTGGCCGTCCAAAGACCCGGAACTGTCAAACTTCTTAAAGCCGGCACAGCTGTTCTCCATCTCTGTGGATTCCAAGGACCCGGAGACCGGCGCGAAGCTGATTGATTACTGGACCAACTCTATGGACTGCAACGAGATTCTGCTGGCAGAGCGCGGTGTGCCGATTTCTTCCAAAGTGGCAGAAGAATTGGCGGCTTCCCTGGCTGAGAGCGACCAGAATGTGATTGAGTTTATCAATAATGTGGTGACTCCGAATTCTTCCCAGATCAATCCGCCATATCCAAACGGCGCGTCCGAGGTATCGGATCTGATCAACAAGCTGGGGGAGAAGGTGTGCTATGGTGAGTTGACGGCGGAGGCAGCGGCGGAGCAGCTGTTTGCCGAGGGCAACAAGATTATGGCAGACAAAGCGAAATAAGTTTTCATTGACAACATGGGTACCTGCTGCCGGACTGGCGGCAGGTACTTTTAAAAATAAGGAGTAGAATCTATGAATCTGTTGAGAAAAGCTATGAATAAGGAGAGTACAGCCGGGATCGTATTTACACTGCCGTTTACCATTGGCTTTCTGCTGTTTATGATTGTACCTATGGGGATTTCCCTGTATTATTCTTTCTGCAAATATGATATTTTATCAGCGCCGGTGTTTACGGGACTTGATAACTTTAAAACGATGTTTGCGGATGAGACATTTTATAAATCCATTAAGGTGACGTTTTTCTTTGCATTTGTGTCGGTGCCGCTGCGGCTGGTGTTCGCTCTGCTGGTGGCAATGCTGCTGTTAAAGACTACGAAGATGACCGGATTTTACCGGGCGGCTTATTATCTGCCGTCGATCATCGGCGGCTCTGTTGCGGTTGCTATCTTGTGGAAGAGGATGTTTGCCACAGACGGAGTCATCAATAAGCTGCTCCAGGCGGTGGGGATTGACTGCAGTTTTTCTTGGCTGGGGAATACGAAGACAGCGATCTGGGTACTGATTATTCTGGCGGTCTGGCAGTTTGGGTCGTCCATGCTGATCTTTCTGTCATCATTAAAACAGGTGCCGGCATCGCTTTATGAGGCGGCGGATGTAGATGGAGCCAATGGGGTATCCAAGTTTTTTAAGATTACACTGCCGCTGCTGACGCCCACCATTTTCTTTAACCTGGTTATGCAGATGATTAACGGGTTTCTGGCGTTTACCCAGAGCTATATTATCACCCAGGGGAAGCCGATGAACTCTACGTTGTTTTATACGGTTTATATGTACCAGCAGTCGTTTGAATTTTATAATACCGGCTACGGCGCGGCGCTTGCCTGGGTCATGCTGGCGATGATCGGGCTGATCACGTTATTCCTGTTTGCAACGAAGAAATTCTGGGTTTATGAAGGGGGGCTGTAAGCGTGAAGGAGAAGAGACTGTTTAAAAATGTGATCTATCATGTGATCGTGTTCTCAGTGGGAATTATCATGATTTATCCGCTGATCTGGATGTTTATGAGCTCGTTTAAGGATACGAAGACGATTTTTCAGACGGCTGGGAATTTAATTCCGGAGAAATTTACGCTGGATAACTATGTGAATGGGTTGAAGGGGTTTGCGAAGGTGCCGTTTATGACCTTTTTCAGAAACTCACTGTTTATCTCTATTGTAGCTACGATAGGTACGGTGGTCTCCTCGGCAGTGGTGGCTTACGGGTTTGCAAGATTTCAGTTTAAAGGACGGGGGATTTTGTTTGTGGCGATGCTGCTGTCTATGATGCTGCCGGCTCAGGTGCTGATGATTCCCCAGTATCTGTGGTATCAGAAGCTGGGCTGGGTGGGAAGCTATATGCCGTTAATCGCGCCTTACTTTTTTGCGATTCAGGGGTTCTTTGTGTATCTGATGACGAATTTTATCAACGGAATTCCCAAGGAATTGGATGAGGCGGCGAAAATTGACGGGTGTTCCTATCCGCAGATTTTTGCGAGAATCATCCTGCCGCTGATTACACCGGCTTTGGTGACGGGGGCGATCTTCTCTTTTATGTGGAGATGGGATGACTTTTTGTCGGCTTTGCTGTACGTCAACAAGTCCGCCCAGTATCCGGTCAGCCTGGCTTTAAAGCTGTTCTGTGACCCGGGCTCCTCTTCGGATTACGGCGCTATGTTTGCCATGGCTTCGCTGTCGATTCTGCCGTCCGTGCTGATCTTCATTTTCTTTCAGAAATATCTGGTGGAAGGGATCAGTACCAGCGGGTTGAAAGGGTGATGAAGAGGTGATGACATGATAGAGCGGAGACAATACCGCGGGTGCCTGAAAGAGGGCATCCGCGGGAAGGAATGGAAGGAAGGAGTGAGAGCCGCCGAACAGACGATCCGCCGCATGATTGTGGATGGAGAGCTGCTTGCGGCTTCTCTTTATGGTTATGGGAAGCTGTGTTTTTTATATTATGAAGCATTGAGGCCGGCGGTCTGCCCGGAGGAGTTTTTGGGGGCACTGACGCCTTTTCTGGAACTGTGGCCGGAGGAGGCGGGGAAGACGCCCTGGGCGTTCATGTATCATATTTATCATAACAGCGTTCCGGAGGAAGTAGAAGGATGGGAGCGGGACCGGGCCGGGAGGAAGACCAGGATTGGCAGAATTGCATTTTTGTATCCGGAGAAGCTGTTTTCTTATACTTACTGGCATCAGGCCATTGTGGAGGAGGGCTTGTTGAAAGGGGATCAGTATCAGTCTATTGCATTGCATGAGAATCTTTTATTTTCTTATTTTGAGGAACCGAAGACGATGGTAAATATCCGGAAGGAGCCGGATCTGGAATCGAAAGTGATTGACCAGTGGATGGCGGCGGACCCGGGGAGTCATTTTGACCAGGGAAAGGCCGGGGGAAATCATTTTTTGATCATAGAGCCGATTTTGTCGGTGGGGAGAGGAGATTTGTGATGGATTACAATATCTTAGATTTTGGAGCGGTGGAAGGCGGAACGGTCAATTGCCGGCCGCAGATTCAGGAGGCAATTGACTGCTGTGCGAAGACCGGCGGGCGGGTGGTGGTTCCGGCGGGGAGATTTCTGTCGGGATCGCTGCGGCTGCGTTCGGAGGTGGAGCTTCATTTAGAACATGGAGCGGTGCTGGTATCCAGTCTGGACTCGGAGGACGTGATTGATTTTACGAAGGAGTTTGAGGATGACAACGCGGACGTGGGCTGGGAGGGCGGATGCTTTCTGTTTGCACTGCATGAGAAGAATATTACGATCTCCGGGGACGGCACGATTGACGGACAGGGGAGAAAGGTGTTTTATGACGACGGGGCGGATGGGGAGTTTCATGAGTGTCCGCTGTCGGTGAAAGGGTTCCGTCCAAGGACTACCTTTTTGGAGGACGTGGAACATTTAACCGTGCGGGACGTGACTTTTTATGACGCGGCCTTCTGGACCCTGCATATGGCGGGCTGCCGGAATGTGCTGGTGGAGGGAATCCGGATTTACAACAATGACCGGGGGCCAAATAACGACGGAATTGATCCGGACTGCTGTAAGAATGTGATTGTCCGCGGGTGCATCATTGAGTCGGGAGATGACTCGATTGTGGTGAAGGCTACGGGGCCTATGGCAAAGAAGTATGGGGACTGTGAGCATGTGGTGATTCAGGGATGTGTGATGCATTCCAGGGATTCGGCTCTGAAAATCGGGACAGAGACCCATGGGAGCATCCGAAATGTGATATTAAGCGACTGTGTGATCCGGGACTGTACCAGGGCGGTTGGCATCTGGGTGCGTGACGGCGGGACCGTGGAGGATATCTATATCCACCATCTGGTTGGAAATACCAAGCGGTACGCGGACTGTCCGGACCGTGTGGAAATGGCCCCGCGGTGGTGGGGAAAGGGAGAACCGGTATTTTTGTCGGCGACGAGAAGAAAGGGTGTGGACCGGCTTCCTGGAAAGATCAGGAATGTGACCTTTGAGCATCTGCGTCTGAAATCGGAATCCTGTGTGTTTATTGGAGGTGAGGAGTACTCGAAGATTGAGAATGTAAAGCTGGAGGATGTGGAGATCACTTGGCGGCAGCAGGGACTGCACGTGCCGGGAGTATTTGACGAACAGCCGTCGGTGAGAGACGTGTATGATCATGAAATCCCCTGTGTGTATGGACGACATGTGGATGGACTGTATGTCAGCGGCAGGCTGGTGGTTGAGGATTCCCTGAAGAATGTGATACGGAAGCGGGAGATTTTGGAGGATTGTGACAACTGTGTGATGGAGATTCGGGATTGAGAGGCAGAAGATGGATATAACCATTAATTCGAGAATTGATGTAAGTGGAATTTCAAAGGGGCTTCTGTCACAGCCAGTGGAGAGGACATTAAAAACACTTCAGAGGGATATGGGATTTGTTCTGTGCGGCAGTGAGCAGGAGGGAATCTCCATCTGTCTGAAAGAAAAGGACATGCCGCAGGAGTGCTATGAACTGGTGATGCATAAGGGGGCAATGGAGCTCCTGGCGGGAGATGAATATGGTTTCATCTATGGTATTTACAGAATCAGCCGGGAACTTTTAGGTGTGCAGGATTTTTGGTTCTGGAATGACCAGCAGTTTGAGAAGCAGGAGAAAATTTCGGTTCCGTCTGACTATGCGGTAAAGAGCATTCCCTTTGTTGTCCGGCTCCGTGGATGGTTTATCAATGATGAAGTGCTGCTAAGTGCCTGGAGCGTGGATCGAGATCCAGGGAAACCGTGGGAGATGGCGTTTGAAGCGCTGCTTCGGTGCGGCGGAAACATGGTGATTCCGGGAACAGATAAAAATTCCAGGCGTTATCGGAAACTGGCATCAGACATGGGACTGGCAATCAGCCATCACCATGCGGAGCCGCTGGGAGCCGATATGTTCGCCAGGGTCTATCCAGAACTCAATCCTTCCTATGCGGAGCATGGGGATTTATTTCGAAAGCTGTGGCGGGAAGGAATCGAGGATCAAAAAGATCTGTATGAGGAAAGTCCAGGTCTGCATACGCAGAACTGGAAAGGTGTAGTGTGGAATTTAGGATTCCGGGGCCAGGGAGACTGTCCGTTTTGGACCAGTGACCCGCAGTATGATACGGATGAGGCCAGAGGACAGCTCATCAGCGAGATAATCCAGGAGCAATATCAACTGGTGAAAAAGAAGGACGCAGATGCCATCTGCTGTACCAACTTATATGGGGAGACGATGGAACTGTACCAGAAGGGGTGTCTGGATTTGCCGGAGGATATGATCAAAATCTGGGCGGATAACGGGTTTGGCAAGATGGTGTCAAGGCGGCAGGGGAACCATAACCCAAGGATTCCTGCATTACCCCCAGAGGGCGATGAGGGCAGCCACGGGATTTATTATCATGTGTCATTTTATGATCTGCAGGCCGCCAATCACATGACAATCCTGCCTAATTCCCCGGAATTTGTAAAGCGGGAGCTTATGCGGGTGTTAGAACGGAATATGCGGGACTATTGGATCGTCAACTGCTCCAATATTAAACCGCATACGTTTTATTTAGGGTTTCTCTCAAGGCTGTGGAGCCAAGGGCAGGTGGATGTGGAATCTTACATGGAGAATTTTATCAGAGACTATATGAGGATTTCAGAGGATGCCATGGTACAGGCGATTTTAGATTGTTATCATGAATATTTTCGGGCCGCGGTGGCATATGGACCCAACGAGGACGACCATGCGGGAGAGCAATTTTGCAACCATGTGACAAGAATCCTGGCTGTTCAATGGATGAAGGATAAAAACCATGGAGCCAGGGCGCTTATGTGGGCCATAGACGCTGATGAACTGAAGGAACAGATTAGCTGGTATGGTGAATTGTGCCGACAGGGGGAAAACGCGTACAGGCAGTTGGTGGACCAGAGTATGGAGATTGCTTTAAAATTGCAGGAACCGTCAAGAACCTGGATGGAGGATTCCCTGATTCTGTATGGAAAGCTTTACGCGTATTGCTATGCAGGTGCGGCTTGTTTTTGCCGTGGTTATGAGTGGGCGGAGGCAGGCGACTATAAAAAAGCTTTTTATTATGTAGGAAAAGCAGCAAAGAATTATCGCAGAGCCGACGAGGCTATGAGGGAAAGAGAACACGGCAGATGGAACGGGTTCTATGCCAATGAATGTCTGACTGATATCAAGCAGACGACATGGGTGCTGGAAGGATTGATGGCATGGCTGCGGACCATGGATGACGGACCCCATTATTATGAGTGGCAGAGAGAATTCCTGTATTCGGAGGAAGACCGCCGGGTTATGTTAATTTTAAATATGGAAAATCATCGGACTGACCGGGAGATATTCCGATTGATGGAAGAGGCCTGGGACAATTGAGAGGGGGATTAGAATATGAGTAGTATGGGAACGGTCCGAGGCATGGTTATGGAAGATTCTATTACCCTTTACTGGGAAAAATTATCTGCCGGAAAAGCAGAGTACCGGATTTTCATAGATGGAGTTTATCAGGGAGACACGGAAAAAACTCATTATAAGCAGGAAGCCCTGGAGGCCGGGAGGGAATACCGTGTCAAGATTGAAAAAGTGACAGATGGCACTGGTGATCAATCAGTGACAGAGTCGGAAGAATGTCTTCTGACAACAACGGAGAAGAAACTGCGGCGGGATATAACCAAAGCGCCATATTTTGCGTCAGGTGATGGGAAAACCATGAATACGAGGGTTATCCAGCAGGCGATCGATGACTGTGGGAGAAATGAAGTTGTTTATATTCCGTCCGGAATCTTCATGACGGGAGCGCTGCGTCTGCACAGTGATATGGAACTGTACATTGAACAGGATGGTGTTCTTCAGGGGACAGACATGGTGGAGGACTATCTGCCGCGTATTTGGAGCCGGTTTGAGGGCACGGAGCTGGAGTGTTACAGCAGTCTTCTGAATCTGGGGGAGCTGAATCATGAGGGCGGATACAACTGCCAAAACGTGGTGATACGCGGAAAGGGAATCATAGCCAGCGGTGGCAGAAGCCTGGCAAAGAAAGTCATCGCGTCGGAGCGGGAACGGCTGAAGGATTATTTAGATTCCCCGGAAGAACGAATCGGCGAGTGCGAAACACCGGAAACCATACCGGGACGTGTCCGGCCGAGACTGATTAATATGAGTAACTGCCAGAATATCATTCTGTCCGGCCTAACCTTGAAGAATGGGGCCAGCTGGAATGTACATATGATTTATTCGGATATGGTTGTAACCAATGACTGCACGTTTTATTCGGAAAATGTCTGGAATGGAGATGGCTGGGACCCGGATTCCTCCAGCAATTGTACGATTTTCAACTGTACCTTTTATACCGGTGACGATTCTATTGCCATCAAGTCAGGGAAGAATCCGGAAGGAAATTTGATAGCCAGGCCCTGCAGTCAAATCCGGATATTTGACTGCAGATGTGGGTTTGGACACGGAATTACCATTGGAAGTGAGATTTCAGGAGGAATCGGGGAGGTAGCCATCTGGGATTGCGACATGAGCAGTTCTTTATATGGCATCGAAATCAAGGGAACGAAAAAACGAGGCGGATATGTGCGGAATGTAACGGTCCGTGACAGCGTGGCAGCCAGAATCCTGTTTCATTCGGTGGGCTATAACGATGATGGACTGGGTGCTCCCACACCACCGGTTTTCGAAAACTGTATCTTTGACCATGTGGAGATTACAGGGGAATATTTGAGTCATGACCGGGAATGGATGCCATGTGAGGCACTGGAACTGTGTGGATTTGACGAGCCGGGTCATGAACTGAAAAATATTATGTTTTCTAATCTGACATTAGGCCGGCCGGGGCAGAATCGGAAACAGACCTGTTCTCTGCAGATGTGTGAGAATATCACATTTTACAATGTGAGTAATGCAAAAAGCGAATCAGACGGCCAGCTTCGCAAATGTGAATCAAACAGGTGAGGAGGATAGCTATATGGGTAAAATTGTGTATGACAGAGAACAGATCTTTGAGGTGATTGACCGGGTGGTGGAGCGGACCATGCGGATGGATATGACCTGGGACTGGCCCTGCGGAGTGGCTTATTACGGGATTGCGGCGGCCTATGAGGCAACGGGGAAGACGGGATATCTGGATGCTTTAAAGGAGCGTGTGGATGAACTGATTGACTTGGGGCTGCCGGTGTTTACGGTGAATACCTGTGCCATGGGGCATGTGCTGCTGACGTTGTTTCAAGTTACGGGAGAGGAAACTTATAAGAAGATTATAGAGGATAAGATTGCTTATCTGGAGCAGGACGCCCTGCGGTTTGGGGCCCATGTGCTGCAGCACACGGTGTCGGCGGCCAATGATTTTCCGGAGCAGTGCTGGGCGGATACGCTGTTTATGGCAGCGCTGTTTTTGCTCCGGGCCGGGGTTCTGCTCAAGCGTCCGGAGCTGGTGGATGACGCGCTGAACCAGTGGTACTGGCATATCCAGTATCTTCAGGATGAGAAAAATGGTCTCTGGTTCCACGGCTATGATAATAGAAAGAAAGACCATATGAGCGGATTTTACTGGGGGCGGGCCAACTGCTGGGCGGCTTATACCATGTCCGAGGTGTCTCATATTCTGCCGGAGTGTTATTTATATCCGGCTTATTTGGAGATTGCGGGAAGCTTAAATGAACAGCTTTCGAACTTGAAATTGTATCAGACGGAAGACGGGCTGTGGCGCACGCTTCTGGATGATGAGGAATCCTATGAGGAGGTGTCCGCTTCGGCTGGAATCGGGGCGGCCATGTTGCTGAAAAAGAATCCACTCTATATCAAATACATCAACCGGACTGTGGAAGGAATTTTGGAGAATATCTCCGAGGACGGCCGGGTTATGAACGTGTCTGCCGGGACGGCTGTGATGAAGGACCGGGACGGTTACCGGAATATTTCCAGGAAATGGATTCAGGGCTGGGGACAGGGCATGGCGCTGGCTTTTTTTGCTGCGCTTTTAGATTATGAGAAGCTGGGAGGAGACGGCGCGTTATGAGAAAAGGGACAGGCGGATTTACCCTTCCAGGCGAGGCGGGATATGAGAAACTGACGCTGGAATTGGCGGAAAAGTGGGGGGCGGATGTGATCCGCGATTCGGATGGGACGAAGCTGTCGGATGATATTGTGAAAGCGGGGTATGGGATATATTCCACGATCTGCATCATTCGCGGACATAATGAGTGGGCCAGAGCGCATATGGAGGACCTCCAGCAGACGTTCCTGATGACGGAGCCGGTGGTGGCGGGAATGGGAGAGCGGGAACCAGGGGAGCTAGAGGCGGCAGTGGCAGGGCCAGAGCCACAGGCAGGGCCAGAGCCGCCCCGCCAGGGAAAACTGGTCATTGATTTATTGAAATCATTTTATCGGGAGCAGTTTATGGTGAACAGTTCTCCGGAGTCAGTGGCCTGCTGGCAGGTGTTCGACCGGACAACGGGGATGGAAGTGAGCCGGGAGCAGTGGACATTTTCCGCGGAGACTAAAACAGTGGAGATCCGCGGCGCGATCCCATATCATACATATACCGTAAACTTTCTGGCTTTCCGGGTATGGGAAGAGATCAGCATGTACAACCATGTGACCAACGGCTGGGACAAGGAACATCTCATGCCGGTGGACCCCAGAAGTGATGAGGCGAAAAAATATCTACACGGATGGCTGAAACAGTGGTGCGAGGAAAACCCGGATACCACAGTGGTCCGGTTCACGTCCATGTTTTATAATTTTGTATGGATTTGGGGAGCCGGTGAACGGAACCGGAATCGGTTTACGGACTGGGGGTCCTATGATTTCACGGTGAGTCCCCAGGCGCTCCTTGAGTTTGAGCAGGCATACGGGTACCGATTGACCTCTGAGGATTTTATCAATCAGGGGAAGATGCACGTGACCCATATGGAGCCAACGGCAAAGCAGCTGGATTATATTGCGTTTACCAACCGGTTTGTGGTGGACTTTGGAAAACAGCTGGTGGAACTGGTTCACCGGTATGGGAAACAGGCTTATGTATTTTACGATGACAGCTGGGTGGGGATTGAACCTTATCTGCCAACGTTTCAGGAGTTCGGGTTTGACGGAATCATCAAATGTATCTTTTCCGGGTACGAGGTCCGGCTGTGCGCGGGAGTGGATGTGCCGGTGCATGAGGTGCGGCTGCATCCTTACTTATTCCCGGTGGGACTTGGCGGAGCGGCGACATTTTCCGAAGGAGGAAATCCGCTGGCAGACGCGAAACGGTATTGGAACGCGGCAAAACGGGCTATGCTCCGGTGTAAAATTGACCGGATCGGGCTTGGCGGGTATCTTCATCTGGTGGAAGAGTACCCGGATTTTGTGGATTACGTGGAGCAGGTGGCGGAGGAATTCCGTACGCTGAAGGAACTCTGGGATCGCGGACCGGCCAGAACCCTGGATGTGAAGGTAGCGGTGCTGACAGCCTGGGGAAAGATGAGGTCCTGGACGCTGTCGGGACATTTCCATGAAACTTATATGCACGATTTGATCCATGTCAACGAGGCACTGGCGGGACTGCCGGTGGAGGTGGATTATATCAGCTTTGACGATGTGCTGGCAGGAAAGATCCGGGATTATGATGTGATTATCAATGCCGGAATGGCAGGAACCGCATGGAGCGGCGGAAGCCGGTGGGCGGATAATCAGGTGGTGGAAGAACTGACCCGGTGGGTGGACCAGGGCGGCGTGTTTGTGGGAATTTATCAGCCATCCATGGTGGATGGTTACCAGTACTCTTTCCGGATGGCCCAGGTGCTGGGCGTGGATTTGGACACAGGAGCCAGATGCTGCCATGGAAAACCAAGTTTTAAGCTGGATGAAACATGGAGACGGAGGCTGACGGCAGGACTTTCTAATGTGGAGAGCGGCAATGCTGTACTCGATGGGAAACCGGTGGAGGGGATTTGGCTGGTGGATGAGGATACAAGTGTCATTGCGGAGCTGGTGGGGGTTAGTCCCATTGGTGAAGAGGTCCACACTCCTTCTTTTACGGTACATGAGTTTGGGAAAGGAAAGGGAGTTTATCTTTCTCATTTTACATACAGCGTGCCGGGGAGCCGGATGCTGTTAAACCTGATTCTGGCGGCGGCCGGGCGGGAGGAGAAGCAGCTTTATCTCTGTGATAATGCCTGGTGCGAGTGCGCCTATTTCCCGGACAGTGATATGCTGGTGGTGATGAACCTGTCGGAGGAAAGGCAGAAGACCATGGTTTTGACTGGGAAAGGGGAGCAGCAGTTGGAACTGGAGGCATTTGAAACGGTGTTTGAGAAAATTACGGCAGGCTCTTTTTAGCATATGAGTTTTTTTGAAAAACAACATTCCTTCATGTGGAAAACAAATTTCATGGGGTTACAGATGATCTGTTATGGTATATAATTGAATATAGTAAAAACCAAGACAGGTATTTGTACTGCAAAGGCATTAATGGAGCATGAGGAATACATATGAATCAGGATTTGATACAGAGTCTCAGCGTGATAACAGCGGAGGAAGAGCGGATCCTGGCGGGGAGCCGGGATATTGACAGGACGCTTTATATGAGCCGGGAAGATATGATGATTGAGAGCGGGAAGCTTTTGGAGGCAGGGCAGCTGATTACGGTGCGGCCTCATACCCGGTTTGTGCATTTTCCGGAGCATACCCACAATTTTGTGGAGGTGATCTACATGTGCCAGGGAGAGACGGTGCATGTGGTGGACGGGCGGGAGATTGTGCTGAAGACGGGGGAACTGCTGTTTTTGAACCAGCATGCCGTGCAGGAGATCAAACCGGCAGGCCGGGACGATATTGCGGTGAATTTTGTGATTCTGCCTGTTTTTTTTGACACGGCTTTTCGGATGATGGGGGAGGAGGAGAACCTGCTCCGTGATTTCATCGTGGGGTGTCTGTGTGAGGATACCCGATATGGGAAATATCTGCATTTCCAGGTGGCGGACGTGCTGCCGGTGCAGAATCTGGTGGAAAATTTAATCTGGTCGCTGCTTTACGGGGAGCGGGAGAACCAGGCCCTCAATCAGACTACCATGGGGCTGCTGCTCCAGCATCTGATGCACTGCACCGGGAGAATCCGGGTGAATCAGGACGTGGAGGAAGCCTTCGACCAGGAGTTGACGCTGCGGGTGCTGCGGTATATCGACGAGCATTACCGGGACGGGACGCTGACGGAACTGGCGGAGATGATGGGCTATGATGTATATTGGCTGAGCCGCGCCATCCACCGGCTGCTGGGGCGGAATTATAAGGAACTCTTACAGATTAAACGATTGAATCAGGCTGCATTTCTGCTGCATAACACCGGGATGTCGGTGGCGGATATCAGCGGGGCGGTGGGATATGACAATACCAGCTACTTTCACCGGATTTTCAGAGCGTATTATGGAGTGTCACCGAAGGGATATCGGAAGAGTTGAAGAATTATTGTTAGATATATAAAAATGTTTCACATTGTATTGATGTTGTTGATACAATAGAATATAATGCGGAAATGGACGGTGAATGATGTTACAGAAACAACCGGACAATTTCAGAAGAGAAGCTGCTTGCAGAGAAGTATCGTGATCATTCCCTGACAGGAAACTATATAGGATTCCGTGAATGTCATATTTTACCGGATTGGCTGTTGATTTATGCAATAAAGCAAGACAAACTGATTTTAACTGCTTCTCGTACCGGAACACATTCCGACCTGTTTGGAAAGTAAATCATATAATAATGCAAAGTGCAAATAAGGACGCTTTTTTAGATAAATAGCGTTCTTATTTTTTTGCGTTTTTTGCAGTATGATGAGAATAGAAAAACAGGGGAAGAGAGGGGCTGTGATCATGCGTTATTATCTTGCGGTTGACATCGGGGCGTCCAGTGGACGGCATATTCTGGGGTGGATGGAAGACGGTCAGATGAAACTTCAGGAAATCTACCGGTTTGAAAACGGGATGGACTTCGTGGACGGGACGCTTTGCTGGGATTTGGAGCGGCTGTTCGGGGAGATTAAGGAAGGTATGAAGGTGTGTGCCGGGATGGGAATCCAGCCGGTGAGCATGGGGATTGATACCTGGGCGGTGGATTTTGTGCTGCTGGATTCGGATAGCCATGTGCTGGGAAAGACGGTGGGATACCGGGATCAGCGGACGGAGGGCATGGACGAGCTGGTGTATCAGAAGATTAGCCCGGAGGAACTCTACGGGCGGACCGGGATTCAGAAGCAGATCTTCAATACCATTTACCAGCTGATGGCGGTGAAATGTTCAGAGCCGGAGAACCTGGAACGTGCGGAGCATTTCCTGATGGTGCCGGATTATTTGAATTATCTTCTCACAGGGGTGGCGAAGCAGGAGTATACCAATGCCACCACCACCCAGCTGGTGAATCCGGAGACTTGTGGCTGGGATATGGAACTGATAGAGAAACTGGGTTATCCCACAAAGCTGTTTAAAGAATTGTCGGTCCCAGGGACCGTAGTTGGACCACTTAAGCAGGAGGTGCGGCAGGAGACCGGGCTTGACTGTCTGGTGGTGCTGCCGGCTACCCATGACACGGGTTCGGCGGTGGCGGCGGTGCCCTCGGGGGAGGAGCATGTTCTCTACATCAGTTCCGGAACCTGGTCCCTGATGGGGACAGAGCAGGAAAATGCAGACTGCCGGGAGGTGAGCCGTCAGGCGAACTTCACCAACGAGGGCGGCTGCGGTTACCGTTACCGGTTCCTGAAAAATATCATGGGGCTGTGGATGATCCAGTCGGTGCGGCGGGAATGGAAGGAGGCCGGGGAAACTTATTCCTACGGCGAGATCTGCGAGCGGGCTTCGAAGGAGCGGATTACGTCCATTGTGGACTGCAACGACGGACGTTTCCTGGCACCGGAGAATATGTGTGAGGCGGTTCGCGGTTTCTGTCTTGAGACCGGGCAGCCGGCGCCGGAGACCAAGTGGGAGATGGCGGCCGTGATTTACAACAGTCTGGCACGGTGCTACAAGACCTGCAGCCAGGAGATCGAGGAACTGACCGGTAAATCCTATGACCGCATCCATATTGTGGGCGGCGGCGCCAATGCGGATTATCTAAACCGCCTGACGGCAAATGCCACCGGCCGGACCGTGTACGCGGGGCCGACGGAAGCCACGGCCATCGGAAATCTGGCGGTGCAGATGATGGAAGGCGGGGAGTACGAGGACCTGAAAGCCGCCAGAGAGAGTATCGCCAAGTCCTTTGAAATCATGGTTTATGAGCCGGAAGGCTGAAGCAAAAGAAAAATGGAAGAGAAATAAAAGCGAAGAATTTGGAAAGGGTCAGCATTATCGAAAAACAATGATATAGAATTGCATAAGCCCGGTAGTGATAGAAATGGGGGAAAGAATGAAGCATGAGAGCAAAGATCATGAGAACAAAAAGCACGAGAACAAAAATCATGAGAGCAAAAAGCATGAAAGGAGGGATGCTCTATGATGAGAAAAGGTTTTAAGATGTTTCTGTACCCGGGGATGGCTAGGGAGTATGCAAGACGCCACAACGAACTGTGGCCGGAAATGCGGGAGATGATTCATGAGTATGGCGGGCACAATTATTCCATTTATCTGGACGAGGAGACCAATATGCTCTACGGGTATCTGGAGGTGGAGGACGAAGAACTGTGGGCCAAGTCCGCGGACACGCCGATCAACCGGAAATGGTGGGATTTTATGGCGGATATAATGGAGACTAATGAGGACAACAGCCCGGTCAGCGTGGATTTGACGCCGGTGTTTCATCTGGATTAGTGGGTTCATCTGAATTAGTGGGTTCATCTGAATTAGTGGGTTCATCTGAATTAGCGGATTCATTTGGATTAGCCGATGAGTAGATTGCGGAAAAACTGGAACAGAGAGAGTAGAAAAATAAAGGAGAGAGATGACAATGAATGTGAGAGAGAGATTTGATTCAGCAAAGGAAATCTATGCCGGCCTTGGCGTGGATGTGGAGGACGCGGTAAAGAAACTGGAACATATTCCGATTTCCATGCACTGCTGGCAGGGCGACGACGTGATGGGGTTTGAGGGGGCAGAGAGTCTCTCCGGCGGAATCCAGGCGACCGGCAATTATCCGGGCCGGGCCAGAACACCGGAGGAACTGATGGCCGATATCGACAAGGCGCTGAGTCTGATTCCCGGGACCCACAGATTAAACCTGCATGCCAGCTACGCCATTTTTGAAGACGGGCAGCAGGCAGACCGGGACGCGTTAAAACCGGAGCATTTTGCAAAATGGGTTGCTTTTGCAAAGGAGCGCGGCCTGGGACTGGACTTTAACCCCACCATGTTCTCCCATGCGAAGGCGGAGAACGCGACGCTTTCCAGCGAGGATGAGGAGATCCGCAGGTTCTGGATTGACCACTGCAAGGCCTGTGTCCGCATTTCTGAGTATTTTGCAACGGAGCTGGGCACTCCCTGTTCTATGAACATCTGGATTCCGGACGGATTCAAGGACGTGCCGGCAGACCGGACATCACCGAGAGCCAGACTCAAAGACTCCTTAGACCAGATTCTGGCGATGGAGTATGATAAAACCAAGGTCCTGATCGCGGTGGAATCCAAGGTATTTGGGATTGGCATGGAGAGCTGCACCGTTGGCTCCCATGAGTTCTATATGAATTATGCGGCGGCAAGAGGGATTATGTGTCTGCTGGACAGTGGACATTTCCATCCGACGGAAATGATTTCCGACAAGATTTCTTCTATGCTGCTGTTCTCCGACAAGGTGGCGCTTCACGTCAGCCGTCCCGTGCGCTGGGACAGCGACCATGTGGTGCTGTTTGACGACGAGACAAGGGAGATTGCCAAGGAGATCATCCGGGGCGGTTCCGACCGCGTCCTGCTGGCTCTCGACTTCTTTGACGCCAGCATCAACCGGATTGCCGCCTGGGTGACCGGTATGAGAAATATGCAGAAAGCCCTGCTGTACGCCCTGTTAATGCCGAACGCCAGGCTGGCAAAACTCCAGGAGGAGCGGAAATTCACGGAGCTGATGATGGAGCAGGAGGAGTTAAAGACATATCCATTTGGCGACGTTTGGGATTACTACTGCGAGACTCATGGGGTTCCGGTGAAGGAGCAGTGGTTTGCGGAAGTGGAGAAGTATGAGAGGGAAGTGCTGGCTGGGAGAAATTAGTCCGCAGTCGGTGAGAAAAAGCCGGCGGCAGGCCGGTAGAAAGATCAGTTTACATAAGATGTTAATTCCATAGAAGAGAGGAACCTATTATTATGAATGTATTAGATACTACTTTTGCACAGGGATTTATCCGTGTGTGTGACGATGGTTTTCAACAGAACTGGCATGAGAGAAATGGCGGCAACTTAAGCTACCGTCTGAAAAACGAAGAAGTGGAGCAGATCAAAGATACGCTGTCTTATGACCGTGGCTGGCAGCCTATCGGCACCAGCGTTCCGGTCCTTGGGGGAGAATATTTCATGGTATCCGGAAGCGGTAAATTCATGCGCAATATGATTCTGGACCCGGAGGCCAATGCCTGTATCATTGAGGTAGACAAGGCCGGTGAAAATTACCGGATCTGCTGGGGATTAAGAGACGGCGGCAGACCCACCAGCGAGCTGCCCACCCACTTGATGAACCATGAGGTGAAAGTCCTGGCTACCGATGGCCGTTACCGCGTCATCTATCACGCCCACCCGGCCAACATTATCGCGCTGACCTTTGTCCTCCCGCTGACTGACGAAGCTTTCACCCGGGAACTCTGGGAGATGGCCACTGAGTGCCCGGTGGTGTTCCCATCCGGCGTCGGCGTGGTAGGCTGGATGGTACCTGGCGGCCGCGACATCGCCGTAGCCACCAGCAAACTGATGAAGGATTATGATGCCGCCGTCTGGGCCCACCACGGTCTGTTCTGCGCAGGCGAGGACTTCGACTTGACCTTCGGCCTGATGCACACCATCGAGAAATCCGCTGAGATTCTGGTCAAAGTTATGAGCATCCGTCCTGACAAACGCCAGACCATCACCCCGGATGATTTCCGCGATTTAGCAAAAGACTTCCATGTGAGTCTGCCGGAGAAATTTTTGTTTGAGAAATAAATCATTCGTATAAGAAACGCTTCATAAATAACAACAAACCGTCGCCTGCTCTGCATCTTCGCAAAGCAAGCGGCGGTTATTGTCAGTAATTATGAATTGTCCAGTTTAAAATTGCTATTGACAAAACAACTCACTTACGTTATCCTAATTATAAGAAATGGGTTTTCACCACACTTATTGTTGTGGCTTGCTCGTTTCTTTTTTTACTGCCAGAATATCATATAAGTACTTTTTTCCGTTCTCTGCATGATTGACAAGCAATCGTGCAGAGAAAACATGATATCTAATTAATAGTTCATTTTCATATACTGGCAATGCAAATTGTATGTCATATTTATACCAGCCATTAGATGGATTGGTCGCAATCTGAATCAGTTCAGGTATTGCTGCCGCCGCATTAGCTTTTGCTTTTGCATTAGCTCCCATCAGGGCTTTTCTGTTTTCCCTTTGAAGCGAATATCATTAATAAGAACAAGTTTATTTCCATCTGCATCAATAATAACATTTATATTTCTATCTTCCATCAATAACGTATCCTCCATAAAAACTACATCGAAATTTAAATCATACAATTTTATTATTCATTCGAACACTTTTTTATGACATTCTCTATGATTATTCTACCATCCATCGTATAAAAAAGATAGCAAAAGCGCCAACGGCTTATCCAATTAGCCATCAACGCTTTTATATAGATTTCCCCAATATTTGTTTGCCAATTTTTCTGTGCCGCTAAACTGCTGGTATTTTGATGCTAGCATCAACCGAATGGCAGCTTGGGTGATCGGCCCTGCTGTGCGTCCTGTTAATGCACGCCAAGTTGGCAAAACTCCAGGAGGAACGGAGAACCATGGAAGTGATGATGGGGCAGTGGTTATTGTCAGTAATTTTCGCGTAACAAAAAATCTGCAAGGTGCATGATTTTTACTCCATTAACATTGCCTGCTGCCAGTTCATCCAGCGTTACCACATACTTGGGGTAATGGTCTTTAATTTCCAGTAAATTTGCAACCTCACGGTCTGATTCCTCCGGCAGTCTGCGGCACACCTGCACATAAACCCGTTCATCACGCCGCACTGCTACAAAGTCCACCTCTTTGGCTTCATTTTTGCCGACATACACTTCATAGCCTTTTCTGCGCAGTTCAAAATATACGATGTTTTCAAGCATAGCAGCAACAGACTTGGGATTGAATCCCATGATACTGTATTTCAGCGAGGCATCAGCAAGATAAAATTTTTCCTGCGTTTTTAATATCGACTTTCCCTGCAAATCGAATCTGGAACAGCGGTAAATCACAAAAGCTTTTTCCAGCCACTCCAAATAGTTGTATACCGTTTCCACCGACAGGGCACGCCCCTCACTTTTTAGAAACTTTACGATCGCGTTAGCCGAAAACGTCTTGCCTACGTTTTCCACAACATACTTAACAACACGGTTAAACAAATCAAAGTTTTTCACCTGATGGCGCTTGGTGATGTCACTGGTAATGACAGAATTGTAGATACCTTCAACAATCTGATAGGAGGATCTCTCATCAAAATTACCTAATGCAACAATGGGAAAGCCACCCATGCGAATGTATTCATCTAGCAGTTCCTTTTCAGACCGATTATCATCTTTTTTAAATTCCATATACTCGACAAAAGACAGGGTATAAACAGGAATAGAAATATATCTCCCAGTAAGGTAAGTAGATATTTCACCGGCCATCAGCTTTGAATTAGAGCCGGTAACATAAATATCTGTGTTGGCATCTTCCATAAGGCTATTTACTGCCTTTTCCCATCCGTCAATTTCCTGTACTTCATCTAACAACAGATAATATCTTGCATCGTCTGTTATGCTTGCTTTAATTCCTTGGTACATTTCTTTTGATGTCATTCCATCCTCAAAGTTTACCGAGGTGTACCGCATCCTGATAATGTGGTTTTGTGGAATCCCACTGGCCACCAGTTCTTCTCCCAGCATTTCCAAAATGGTAGATTTACCGGAACGTCGTATTCCCGCAAGTATTTTCACAAGCGGCACATCACGATAGGTTCTAAGGATATCTAAATAGCGGGGTCTTAATACCATAATATTGCCCTCCTCTTCATATAGTATATGAAAAAACCTTATAAAATACAATAGTTTTTACTTGTTTTAAATAAAAATAACTATATTTTGAATGGTATATCTTTGATATGAAAAAAACAAGAGAGTTCTGTGATTCCGTAATTGCCATCTGGGATGTGGACAGAAGTAATACTGAAAAAAATCTTAAAAATGGTACAAAAATATCTAAATACCCGTCCTTGTGAGCCCCTTCAAAGTAAGAAATAATATAATAAAAATCAAAAGCATCAGCGAAAGGAACTAGAGAAAATAATGACAGTGAACGAGGCCAAAGAAAAGGCAAAAGAATTATTAAACCAGTTAAGTCTCAAAGAAAAAATGGGTCAGATCGTTGGATATTATCCGAAAAACTGGTCAAAAGAGGAGCTGTGCCGGGATTATCCCTGCGGCGCGGGGCAGGTAGCCTGTTTCGGTATGAGAGAACTGGACAGTTTGGAGAAGATTGCGGCTCATCAGAAAGAAATTCAGGATGCCATCATGGAGCTGGGAGAGCACCATATCCCGGCTATCTTCCATATGGAAGGACTGTGCGGTGTGTTGATTCAGGACGCCGAGTGCTTTCCGTCGGGGATTGGGCGGGCATCCACCTGGAACCCCGATCTGGAGGAGAAAGTCGGCGGGATTGTGGGAAAACAGTCCCGGGCCGTAGGGGCATCCCAGGTGCTGGCTCCTGTGCTGGATATCTCCCGGGATTCCCGATTTGGAAGACAGGGGGAGACCTACGGGGAAGATCCGGCGCTGGCCGCGGCCATGGGCTCCGCCTACATCAGAGGCATTCAGAAAGAGAGGGAAGGGATGCTGACAGAGAGCACCGCAAAACATTTCCTCAGCTATCACAATTCACAGGGCGGAATCCACGCGGCCGAATGCCAGACGCCGGAGCGGCTCTTGCGGGAAATCTATGCAAAGCCATTTCAGGCAGCCATCACGGACGCGGGGCTGAGAGGAATCATGCCCTGCTATGGGGCGGTTGACGGGGAACCGGCATCAGCGTCGAACCGGCTGCTGGGGCAGCTGCTCCGGGAAGAGATGGGCTTTGACGGACTGGTGGCGGCAGACTATTGCTCCATCTCCGAGATCCATGAGCGCCAGAAGGTATGCGAGTCCCTGGCGGAAGCCGGAAAGAGGGCGCTGGAGGCTGGCGTGGATATGGAACTGCCGTCCAAAAAGAGCTATAACGAGGAGCTGGAGGGCTGGTTTGCCGATGGAATCCTGGAGATGGAACTGCTTGACCGGGCGGTCCTCCACATTCTGACAGAGAAGTTCCGGATGGGATTATTTGAGAATCCATACGCCCTGGACGGGGATCAGCTGCAGTCCTGCTTTTTCCAGGAGAAGGATCATCAGGTATGCAGACAGGCAGCCTTAGAATCCATGACCCTTCTGAAAAATGACGGCATTCTCCCATTGGCGGGTGAAGGAAAAAAGATCGCAGTGATCGGCTGGCACGCCGCGTCCACCAGGGCCCTGTTTGGCGGCTACACCCACATGAGCATGACTGAGCGCTGGCTGGGGGCGGCTAACACCATGGCAGGAATGGAGGCGGAACAGAATGATGCCGATCAAACCCTGGAAACCTACCCGGGAACCTGTGTCCAGAAGGAACACCCTGAGGCGGAGACCCTGGCAAAGAAGTTGAAGCCGCGTACAAACAACCTGTTGGAGGAACTGAAAAAGCAGCTGCCGGATGCGGAGATTCTCTACTCCTTTGGATATTCCCATGCGGGGACCGATGAAAGCGGCCATGAGGAGGCGCTTTTGTTAGCGAAGGAAGCCGATTTGGTTCTTGTGACACTGGGAGGAAAGTATGGGGCCGGCTCCATGGCTTCCACCGGAGAGGGAATTGACGCCACAAGCATTAACCTGCCGCCCTGTCAGGAGGCATTTCTGAGGAAGCTTTCAGCACTGTCCAAGCCGGTAGTGGCGGTCCATTTTGATGGAAGGCCCCTATCCAGCGATACCGCCGACCGCGTGGCGGGAGCCATTCTGGAGGCGTGGAATCCGGGAGAGTGCGGTGCAGAGGCTGTGGTGGAGGTACTGACTGGGGCGTATAATCCAGCCGGAAGACTGCCGGTATCGGTGGCCAGAACCGCCGGCCAGGAGCCCATTTACTACAATCATCCCAATGGTTCCAGCTATCACCAGGGAAGTATCGGGGCATTCACCAGCTATATTGACTGCCCATACGAACCAAGGTATGTTTTTGGACATGGCCTCTCGTACACCGAATTCCAGTACGCTGGCTTAACCATAACCGGTTTCGATGCCTCAGGCCGGCAGACGGACGGGAAAGACGTCTGCCAGGTGCCGCCTGATGGCCAGGTGGCAGTGGAGCTGAAGGTGAAAAATATAGGAACCAGAGCCGGGGAGGAAGTGGTGCAGATTTACTGGCGTGACAGCTATGCATCCATGCTGCGTCCGGTGATGGAACTGGCGGGCTGGAAGCGGATCAGATTGGAGGCCGGGGAAGAGAAATGGCTCCGGTTTGAATGCTCAGCCAGCCAGCTGGCGTTCCTTGACAGGGAGAAGAACTGGAAGGTGGAGAAAGGGAACGTGGAGGTTCTTGCCGGCACCTCGTCGGCAGACATCCGGCTTCGGGGAAGTTTTTCCATCACGGAGGACCAGATTACAGACGGGAAAGTTAGAGGCTTTTATACTATTGGCATTCAAAAGGAGCAGGCGGGCGGCTCGCTTGAACAACAGGAAGGGAGATAATGATATGGCACTTTACATAGGAGTGAATTACCACCCGCATGACTGGGAACCGACCCGGTGGTCTGCGGATATTGCCCTGATGAAACAAGCCGGCTTTACGACAGTGCGTCTGGGGCATTTGTGCTGGGACAGCTATGAGCCGGAGGAAGGGGTTTACACCTTTGGATGGTTTGATGAGGTGATGGACTTATTTGCCGATGCCGGGATTGGCGTCGTGCTGGATATCTCAATGCGTCCGGCTCCGGTGTGGGTACATAAGCTGTGTCCCGGTTGCGATATTTATACAGACGGAAATGTGCGCCAGCCGAGCATCCGGCGGTATATGGAGGACGTCGGGGACCCGGGCTACCAGCATTATGCCCTCCGCTTTGCAAAAATTCTGGTAACCCGTTACAAGAATCATCCGGCTCTATATGCCTTTGGACTCTGTAATGAGATTGGAGATGGTTTCCGTTCTCATTCCGAAGGGACGAAAAGGCGGTTTGCCGGCTGGCTCAAAGCAAAGTACGGTACGGTGGAAGAACTGAACCACGCCTGGGCGACAAGACGCTGGAGCAGAAAACTGACGTCTTTTGACGATGTTGTACTGCCGGAAAACGGTTTGGTCAGAGGGGCGCCTGAAAGCTGGCTGGATATGAGACGTTTTTTCTCAGATGAAAATGGAGGGTTCTTAAAGAAATTAGCGGAATGTGTGGCTGTCAACGCACCCGATATCCCCCATTCCTCCAATCACTATGCGGAAAAGGAGACGCTGGGTTTTGATTATCTGGATATCTGTAAAGACGCGGTGGATTATCCGGGAATGGGGTTTTATCCGGGATATGAGACTGGCGAACGTTACCAGTATCTGCAAAGCATAGCCTGTGAGAGACTAGCCGAGCTGAACCGTCCAATGTGGTGTCTGGAATTTCAGACCGGAAGCCAGGGGACGGTACATGGGCCTTACGGCGCGCTCTATATGCAGGCAATGCTGTGTCTGTTGAACCGGACCCAGATGATTCTGGGGTGGACTTGGCGGAGCATGCTGGGGGGAGAGGAACAGTTTCTCTATGGACTGCTATCCCACGACGGAGTGCCAACGGCCAATTACCGGGAATATCAGCAGATTGCGGCTGATATGAAAAAACTGGAAAACTATGCCCTTCCGTACCTGCCATCTCCGGATACGGCGGCAGCTTATGATTATGACAGCGACTGGGCCGTCCAGTACAGCTCGTCTCAGTTTCGGATGCCATATAAACAGACCATGACGGAGGTGCAGAACGTATTTTTCGACCTGAACCGTGATTACAACGTTGTGAGCCTGAATAAGATCCGGGGAAATTATAAACTGCTGCTGATCCCCGGGCACACGGTAATGTCGCCGGAGGAGGCCAAAACAGTCCGGGCCTATGTGAAAGCCGGCGGTAATGTTGTGATGACCGGTTATTCGGCATCCGTTGATGAGCACGGGCAGGTCTTTTCCACGGCTAGACCTGGGTATCTGTCTGATGTGTTTGGAATCCGGGTTGCCGGTTTTGGCAGAACAGACCAGGTATGGTCTTTTTCCAAGGATGCAGAGGTGGTAAGCGGTGAAACAGGAGAACATGAACTTTTGAGAGTCAAAAAAGAGGAATCGTTCTCTGTTGACATTCATTACTATGAAGAACTGGAACTGAAGACTGCCAGAGAATACGCATCCTTTCCGGACAAAGGACTTTGTGCCATTTCCGTCAATGAGTACGGGAGCGGAAAAGCTTATTATGTGGCCGCAGAAACAAACAGAGTTCTGCTCAAATGGCTGGTGGAACGCCTGACGCCGGAACTTGGATTGAAGCAGGGGATGAAGGTGCCGCCTGGCATTCAGGCCAGAGAGATTGCGGACAATCAGTATCTGCTTGTCAATACCACCAATACAGAGATTGAGATTCCCGCGGCGTGCTGGAAGAGGGGGGCGGCAAAATTCTATGGCGTTTTGACAGAACAGGAATATGAGAATGATTTGGTGCTGAAGCCATACGGTACGGAGCTGCTCTTGTGCCGATAAAGGGTGTCCCCGATGCTCCGCTTTAACATTTCAGGGGTAAAACTTAAAAATGGGATAGAAAATGCTTAAAAATCTTCCTGGTAACGGGGCTGGCAGTATTTTATGATAAATACAGAGAAAGAAAAGAAGGAGGTAACAGGGGTGGAGAAAAGAGCGAAGCATCTGAAACGGTATTGGCCGTATTATGTGATGGTTGCTCCCGGCGTGATTTATCTGATTGCATTTAAATATATTCCCATGATGGGCAGTGTGATCGCGTTTCAGGATTTTTCCGTGGTGAAAGGTTTGTTTGGGAGTGACTGGGTGGGGGTTGCTAACTTTAAGAAGCTGTTTCATTACCCGGACTTTTACAAGATTCTGCGCAACACGATTACGCTTGGACTTTTAAAAACCGTGATTGTATTTCCAATACCGGTGCTGCTTTCACTGATGTTGAACGAGGTAAAAAATCAAAAATTGAAAAAAGGGATTCAGACGGTTGTCTGCATTCCATACTTTTTATCCTGGGTCATCATCGGCGGACTGGTATTTGATATGTTTGGTGTGGGAGGCCTGTTCAACAACGCGCGAAGCGCTCTTGGCATGGAACCGCTGCTGGTGATGCAGAAAGAGGCCTGGTTCCGGCCGGTGTATGTGATATCCTCCATCTGGAAGGAAGCCGGCTGGGGAACGGTAGTATATTTAGCCGCGATCAGCGGGATTGACCCTGGGATTTATGAATCCGCATCCATTGACGGCGCCACAAAATTCCAGAAGATCAAACATATCACGCTGCCGCTTTTAATACCGACAGTAATGACTTTATTCCTGTTAAATATCGGCAGTTTCCTGGAATTGGGATTTGAGCAGGTCTACAACCTTTACACGCCGATGACCTATTCGGTAGCAGATATTTTTGATACCTATGTTTATCGAACGGGAATCCAGCAGGGTCAGTACAGTTTTGCCACCGCCGTGGGATTGTTCCAGTCCGTGGTCGGGTTGATTCTGGTGGTGACCTTCAACAAGCTTTCGAACAAATATTCAGAAGAAGGAGGACTCTGGTAATTATGGTAAAAGAATCGTTTAAAGACAGGATGTTCTCCCGGGCGATTACCTTGACACTGATTCTCATCGCGGTCACGGCCTGCATCCCGCTGGTGTCGGAGATCGCCATATCCTTCAGTTCCAAAGCAGCCTCGGATATGAATGCGGTCAATTTATGGCCGGTAGGATTTACACTGGATTCCTGGAAATATATGATGACAAAAGGGAATATATGGTCATCCTTTTTCATTTCCCTGACCTCAACCTTAATCGGAACCGTGATGGCACTGACAATCACGGCGCTGATGGCCTACCCTATGTCAAAAGGCGGCTTTAAAATTGGGAAATATTTGATGCTGTTTGTGATATTTACCATGATTTTTAAAGCTCCGACAGTTCCCTACTTTCTCACATTGAAAAGCATGGGACTTTACAACAGCTACTGGGTGCTTATTTTTCCCCATATACTGACCGCGTATAATCTGGTCATTATGAGAACCTTTTTTAAACAGCTGCCGGCGGAGCTGGAGGAGGCGGCTATGATTGATGGCTGCGGACCATTTCAAATGCTGTTTAAGATTGTACTGCCGGCTTCGAAGGCAGTCATGGCGACGCTGGGACTGTTTTACGCGGTTACCATGTGGAACCAGTATCAGCATCCGGTGATGTTTATCCAGAAATTGGAGTTGTATCCGTTACAATTGAAAATCCGTCAGATTATTGACGGCGGCGGTGATTTTCAGGCGATTGCGGCGGTCAAGCATGTGAATTACACAGAGGCGACCTTGAGCGCGGCAGCAGTGGTGTTTGCTATTGTTCCGATTTTAATCTTCTATCCCTGGCTGCAGAAATATTTTGCCAAGGGAGCCATGCTGGGGTCTGTGAAGGGCTGATATTATGGCCGGGTGGAGATTGAATTTTGGGCTTAGATAAATTATTATAAAATGTACAGGGAGGTATTACATGAGAGCAAGAAAGTTATTATCAATGTTACTGGCCGGAACCATGACGGCAGGCCTGCTTACAGGCTGCGGAAGTTCTGGTAAGGCAGCAGAATCCGGGGGAACGTCAAAGGGCGCGGAGACAGGAACCACGGCCGGGGCTGATGGGGCGGCATCCGGAAGCGATGTGATTGATCTGGAGGTGTGGACGACGAATACGGGATTTCTTCCGGTTGCGAAAGACAGCGTCACCTACAATTTCTATAAGGATTTGCTGGGAGTCGGGGTGATTCAGCCTTATGTGGAGTGGAATGGAGGCCAGACTTACAGCGAACAGCTGAATTTGAAAATTGTGGCGGGGGAAATGCCGGATGTGGTCCAGTTTGTCAGCAACATGGGAATGGAAACAGGGCTGGCCAAGGAAGGCGGTCTGCTGGATTTGACGGATCTTTTGCCGGAGTATGCGCCGCATTTGTGGAATCTGATTCCCCAGGAGACCTGGGATGTCATGAGAAGTTATGATCCAACCGGAGAAGGGCGGATTTACATGACTCCTAACGTGCTTGACTATACGAGACACAGCGGTTTGATCCGGCAGGACTGGCTGGATGCTCTGGGGCTTGAGATGCCGAAGACCCAGGAGGATTTCGTGGAAGTGCTCCGGGCATTTAAGACCCAGGACCCAAACGGAAATGGGCTGGCGGATGAGATTCCAAGCGGCGGCCGGGCAGAAGCCAGATGGATGGATTATCTGTTTGCCATGTATGGAGTGGCCATGTGGGAAGGATTTCCGGAATGGGATCTCTATGATGGAGAACTGACCTACTCAGCGGTGACACCAAATATGCGGGACGCGCTGGAATTCATCAGCGGACTGTATCAGGAGGGACTGCTGGATGCGGAAACCCTGATGAATGACAAGGCTGCCTGGGATGGAAAGGTAAATGCCGGACAGGTGGGGGTGTTCTTCCAGTGGGCGGAGCAATCCTATATGTATGCGGCCAATATCTACAATGCAACCGATGTGAAAGCGGACTGGTCTGTACTGCCGGCAATCAGCGCCGACGGTTATGAAGCTTTCTATACCAAGAAACCGACCATGGGAGCACAGTTCGGTGTCAAGAACATGGAGGACCAGGAGCGGATCAAGGCAGCCATGAAGGTGCTGGACGCGTTTGGCAGCGAGGAACTGTGGGATACGCTTTATCTGGGGCCGGAAGGAATGATATGCGAAAAAGATGAGACCGGGACCATGAGGAAACTGCCGGAAGACAAGACGACCCAGGAGAATCAGGTAATCAAACCGAACGATTCGATTGCCAATACAGACAGCGTGATTCATCTGCTGGAACTCACCTCCAACGAGCAGGATCAGTGGGCGGTGGATAAGGCCATCCAGAATGTGAAGGATGTGCAGCAGTATGGAAAACGAATTGCCGGCGACGGTATTCCAGCTCATATTTATGACGGCTATGACGACATCCAGAACCGTACTTTATATGTGGAATATGCCTCTAAGATTATCGCCGGTGAGTGGCCTATCGAAAAATTCGATGAATTTGTAGAAAAATGGTATGCGGCAGGCGGAGAGCAGGTGACCCAGTCAGCCAGAGACTGGTATGCGTCCACCCAGAAATAAAACGGGTAAATGAATATGAAAATTACTTCAGATTCTCTTTATGGAAACCGGATGTGGATTCCAGGCTGGCAGGAGATGGAATGTCAGGAACCGCAGATGGTCTGTTTCAGAATCATAGTATATTCAGAGAACATACCGGAACAGGCGGTTATGCGGATCTCTGCGGATTCCAGGTATAAACTGTATATCAACGACCGGTTTATTCAGGAGGGGCCATGTAAAGCAAATGGAGGAAACTGGTACTATGATGAGTGCCGGGTGGCTTCCTGGCTGGAAGATGGGGCCAACTGCATTGCCGTGGAGGTACTTCGGTATCCGGCGGATTTTGCCAAGAGGAATCACAGCATTCTGAGGAGCAGCCTGCCGTTTCTCATGGTGACTGTTACGGTGGAAGGCAGTGAGATATCTGTCTGGCCGGAGCGCTTTTCAAAGTGCTCCGGCTGGAAATGTTTCCATAACCGGAGTGTTCATGTGCTGGGGGAACAGACGGTGCCGGCGCCGCTGCATATTACGGAAGATTCCCAGGGAGATCCCCGGCTGGCTGGCTGGAGACGCAAGGATTTTTACGATGAAGCATGGCAGGATGCGGTGGTCTATGAGTTTGAACGCATGAAGCTGTCAGATACGCCCAGGGTCTTGAAGAAAAGTCCCATTCCCCATCAGCACCATGAAAACCGCAGGTTCCAGAAGCTGGTGACCGTTCGCGGATGGGCGCGCGCGGATCAGCCGGATGGAATCTTAGCGGACTGTGCTGGACCAGCTGTTCTGGCCGCAGGCATAACAGAATTGCTGGAAACCGGGAAAATGCTTGTGATTCCAGCGGGAACGATCCTGGCTGTGGAACTGGACGCAGGCGAACTGATGACCGGATATCCGGTGATTGAGTTTGCCGGGGGAGGCGGCAGTGTCGTCAAAGTTCTTTATTCTGAATGCTATGCATACCCGGACCAGGACAGGATGAAAGTCAGAAAAGGCGATCGCTGCGACTATCAGAAGGGAACTCTGACCGGCATGGAGGACCGGTACCGGGTCTGCGGCTATGGGACAAAGGCGGTGCCTGAGAGATATGAACCATTCTGGTTTCGGACGTTCCGTTATGTCAGACTGGAGATTGCCGCGAAAGAAGAACTCCAAATTTTATCATTCCAGTATCAGGAAACCGGTTATCCGCTCCAGGCGGCCACGTGGGTGGAGACCTCCGACCCGACGTTACAGCCAATCTGGGAGATCAGTCTCCGGACCTTGAAACGCTGTATGCATGAAACTTACATAGACTGTCCTTTTTATGAACAGCTGCAATATGTGATGGATTCCAGACTGGAAATTCTGTATACTTATATGGTATCGGGAGATGACCGGCTGGCGAGAAAATGTATGGAAGATTTCCGCTGTTCCGCCCACGGCGACGGGATGATCAACAGCTGCGCACCGGCTCTGCGCAGCCATGTCATTCCAGGATTTTCCATCTATTACATTATGATGGTCTATGACCATATGATGTATTTTGGCGACCTGGAATTGGTCAGGGAGCATTTGCCGGCGGTTGACGGCGTCCTCGGATTTTTCCGCCGTCATTTAACAAAGCAGGGAATGGTGGCTAAAATCGGGGACAGGAACCAGAAGCAGGATTACTGGTCCTTTGTGGACTGGACAAAGCAGTGGCAGGAGACTGCCGGGGTTCCCACAGCGACAAACGTAGGGCCGGTTACGATGGAAAGCCTGCTCTATATTCTGGGTCTACGGTGCGGGGCCAGACTGGCGGAGTTTGCAGGAAGAAAAGACACAGGCAGGGAATACCGGCGGCGGGCCAGTCTGGTAAGTCAGGCTGTGAGGCGGGAATGCATGGGGGAAGACGGATTGATCCAGGATGGGCCGGGAGTCTGTGAGTACAGTGTCCACTGCCAGGTGTTTGGCGTGCTGTCCCAGGTGCTTTCTCCGGCAGAAGGCCGCCGTCTGCTTCAAAAAACGGTGGGAAACGGCGAATACGCCCAGTGTTCGGTTTCCATGAGTTATTATCTGTTCCGCGCGCTGGAACAGACCGGACTATACGAAGAAACAGGGAAACTGTGGGAGATATGGCGCAGAATGGTTACCAATCACATGACAACGTGTGTGGAAAATGACACCGATGAGCGGAGCGACTGCCATGCCTGGGCATCGGTCATTCTCTATGAACTGCCTGCTGTTGTGCTGGGAGTCCGCCCGGTGGAACCGGGATTTAACCGTGTCAGCATATCTCCGGTTCCCGGAACTCTCACATGGGCGAACGGGGAGGTCATGACGCCAAAGGGCGTGATCCAGGTCAGGTGGGAGAAGGATTCCCAGGGAACCTTAACGATCAACTATCAGGTGCCGGAAGGAATCCGGGTGATAGAGAAGGAGTCATAATGAAAAGTCCGCTGAAGAATATGAAGATTGCAACGAAATTATTGGTCAGTTATCTGTTTGCCTGCGTGCTGCCGCTGGTGGTGGTCAGCGCGGTGATTTATAAGGTATCATCAGATAATCTGGAGGATACTTCGCTGGAATTCGCCTCCGTATTCAGCTCTCAGATTGTGGCGGACATGGATGATTTTATAGAGGAATACGATCGTCTGACGAAGTCGATGCTGGTAGATAACGATATCATTATCCATTTGAGTCAGAACGAAGAACTGCCGGTTACGGAGCGGGTTAATCAGCAGATGGATATGCGGAAAATTATGCTGCGGCTGATTACGATGAAACCGGAGATCAAGACGATCTGTCTGTTGATGGAGGACGGGAAGCTGTATCAGTTCAGCAGTGAGGGAGACTTGGTAAACCATGAGGTTTTGATGCAGCAGCCATGGCTTGGGGAAGTCCGGGAAAGCAGGGAGGCCATTACCCTGACAGCCGTACACGACTGTGCGTATTATAATCGGAACCAGGATGGAATTGTGTTCACGGTGGGACGAAAAATTCTAAACCGGGATGGCGCTTATATGGGAATGCTGCTGCTGGATTTAGACCCCTCCAGCCTGGTCCGCTTAAGCGACGGTTTTCTTCTGGCCAGAAACCAGTACAATATCAAAATCAGCATCACCAATTCAGAAAATGGCGTTCTGTATGATTCCGATGTGGCCAGCGGAAGGATAAACTGGAGCGAGGCCATGGATGAGGACATTTTACTTTATCATAAGAAACCGGAAGATTATATTATCTTAAACAGCGAGACAAAGAAGGGCGGTCTCTCTATCAACGCAGTCATTCCCAGGAGCGACCTGCTGTTTAAAATCAACCGGGTCCAGTATGTCACGGTTTTGGCCGTGTTTGTGTGCATTCTGGCGGTGGGAATGATGTCTATGATACTCAGCAAAGCCATAACCAGCCCGATCCGCCGGCTGCAAAAGCGGATGGAAGAAGTGGAGGACGGGGAGTATAAGCTGTTAAGCAGTGATGGGGCCAACGATGAAATCGGAAGCCTGATTGCCAGTTATAACCATATGGTGACGAAGATCAAAACCCTGATTGAGGAAGTGTATTTAGGGGAGATCAAGCAGCGGAACGCGAAGCTGTTGGCACTGCGGACCCAGATCAACCCGCACATGCTTTACAATACCCTGGAATCCATCCGTATGAAGGCGTTGAAGAGCGGGGCGGATGAGGTGGCGGACATGGTAAAGCTGCTGGCCCGGATGTTTCGTCTGGCTCTCAGCGACCCGTCTGCCGTTCATAAAATCCGCGATGAAATTGAGTATGCCCAGGCGTATATCAAATTACAAAATATGCGTTTCCGGAATATGTTTTCACTGGAAGTCGAGGTGGAGGAGGTGGTGTTGGATTCCGGTGTGATCTCGATGATTCTGCAGCCGGTGATTGAGAACAGCATTGAGCACGGCTTTCGAGGCTGGGGAAATCCCCTTCACATGAAGATAACTGGGGTTCTCGATGAGAAAGGAAATATACTGCTGCAGATTTGTGATGACGGAAAGGGGATTCCCGCCGACCGTGTCAGGGAGGTTAACAGGCTGCTCGAAACCGGGATATCGTCTCAACGGACTCAGGAAGTGAGACTGGAGGAAGGGCATTCCAGTATTGGATTAAAAAATATCGCGGAGCGGATTAAACTTCGTTATGGCGAGCCTTATTACTTGAAACTGCGTGATGACATGGAAACGGGAACCGTGGTTGAGATTTACATACCACAAAGGACAGAGGAAGAAAATGATGGGATATCGAATACTGATCGTGGATGATGAACCGGAGATTGCTGAGGGGCTTCAGTTTTTAGTGGAGCGTTTTTGTCCGGGGTGCCAGGTGGCGGCGCTGGCCTATGACGGAAACAGCGGCTATGAAGCAGCCGTGAAGCTGAGCCCCGACATTGTTCTGACCGATATCAGAATGCCGGAATGTGACGGCCTTCCTATGATTCGGAGAATCCAGGAGGCGGGGGTTCCCGCAAAGTACATTGTACTCAGCGGCTATGCCGAATTTGAATATGCCAAGACAGCGATCACCCTGGGAGTCAAAGAGTTTATCACGAAACCGGTGGAGGAAGAGGATTTGCACCGGGTGATCACCCAGGTCTGCCAGGAGATTCAAAAAGAGCAGGAGAAGGCGAGGAAAGTGCGGCATTTGAAAAGCACGGTACAGGAATATATACTGAAGGACTTTTTAAACCAGAACCGGTGTGATTCCGATGTGATGAAACAGCATTTGGAGCAGTTGGGTTTTCCGGTCTCCGGTAAAAAATACATCTGCCTGGAAATTGAGCGGGGTGACGACAGGAATCAGGAACAGTGGGAGGAGTTTCTCCGGTCGGCACAGAAGAACGGCGGAAAGGACCTGGGATTTTTGAACTCTTTTGTGGTGGTTCCAGATACCGCGTCTTCCGTGATTGTGGCGGCAGCGCTGGAGCCGGGGATGGAACTTCGCTCTCTGTATTATGCGGTAGGAAAATACAGAAGCGGCCTGGCCCGGATGCTGGAAACCACGGTGTGCATCGGCATGGGTCTGCCATACCGTGAGATTGAAAGCCTGCCCCGATCTTTGGCGGAAGCCAGGTGCGCACTCAACTACAAAATCCTAAACGGGCCGGACAGCGTGATCTCCTACGCCAGGATTGGCGAGATCAAGGACAGACCCACCCTCGTGGCAGTGGAGGACATCAAACGACTGGAAACTTCTATTGACCGGCTGGATGATGCCGGCTGCCGGGAGGTGGTGGAGGATATTTTCCGAAAGATCGGACGGGAGACGGAGCTGAGTCTGAAGGACTTACAGCAGCTGAGCCTGAATCTGATTCTGACCGGCATACGGAAGATTCCTTACGTTCAGTTTCAGATGAACCAGTATCTGGGCAAAAATATATTTTCACTGGAAAGTATCTCCAAATTTGAGACGGTAGAGCAGCTGAAAAACTGGATTATCAACACCTTAAAAGGCATGAATGAACTGATGCTGAGAGACCATCTGCCGGAGAAAAAAGATGTGATTGAGGAAGCCAAAGACTATATTGCGAAGCATTTCAACCAGGAGATTGGCTTAAATGAGATCGCAGACCGCTTTTTTATCAATCCCTATTATTTCAGCCAGCTGTTCAAGAAAAAAACAGGGATGACTTATCAAAGTTACTTGATTACCCTTCGTGTGGAGCGGGCGAAAACTCTGCTCTTGGAGACCGATCTGCGGATTTATGAGATTTGTGAGATGGTTGGCTATTCCAGCTCCAACCATTTTAACAAGGTATTCGAGCGGCTGGAGGGCATGAAGCCGCTTGAATACCGGAGATTAAAGAGGTGATGTTTCGTGGAAGAAGAAAAAAGAGATCCATTTATTGTAAACCCATTTCTGCCGTTGACGGAATATATTCCGGATGGGGAACCACATGTGTTTGGGGACCGGGTTTATCTCTACGGAAGCCATGACCGGTTTGACGGCGGTCATTACTGTATGAACGACTATGTCTGCTATTCCGCCCCTATCCGTGATTTAACGAAATGGCGGTATGAAGGGGTTATTTACCGGAGAGACCAGGACCCGAGAAATGAGGACCATACCCATTATTTATGGGCGCCTGACGTGGTCCGCGGGCCGGATGGCAGATATTATTTATATTATTGTATGGATGTGCTTCCGGAAATCGGGGTGGCGGTCAGCCAGACACCGGCGGGCCAATATGATTATCTGGGGCTGGTGCGGCATGGAGACGGAACTCCATTGGGCAGGAGACCCGGGGATTATATCCAGTTTGATCCTGGGGTCTTTATTGATGATGACAAATGTATTTACCTGTATTCCGGGAACGGTCCGAGATACAGGGCTGACATTGACCACACGAAGGATTCCCAGGTTATGCAGCTGCATCAGGATATGATGACGGTCAAAAACAGTCCGGCTTCCCTGATTCCCACGCTGGAGAACAGTTTGGGGACTGGTTTTGAGGGTCATGAGTTTTACGAAGCCAGTTCCATCCGGAAGATAAACGGCAGATACTATTTTGTCTATTCTGACGTGCAGAGCTTTTCGCTCTGCTATGCAGTCAGCCGGTATCCTGACAGGGATTATACCTTTGGAGGACAGCTGATCGCGCTGGGGGACGTGGGATATCGGGGCAGAAGGATGGAGGAAGCACAAAACTTTCTGGGCAATACCCATGGCGGGATGGAACTGATCCATGGGCAGTGGTATGTATTTTATCACCGGCAGACCAATGGCACCAAGTTCAGCCGACAGGCCTGCGCGGAAAAAATAGAGATTCTGGCGGACGGCTCTATTCCCCAGGTGGAAATGACTTCATGCGGGCTGAATCAGGGGCCGCTGATTGCGGAAGGCAGTTATATGGCGGCTATCGCATGTAATTTATGGAGTGCGTGCGGGGTGGTTTACTCGGATTGTGCCCTGGTGGATGAAAGATACCCTTATTTTACCCAGAGAGGCAGTGACGGGGCGGAGGATGCTATCCCCTATATTGCCAATATAAGGCGGGGGAGTGTGGCTGGCTATAAATATTTTCAGTTTCATGGAGCTGAAAAAATCCGCGTGGTTGTGGGAGGAGAGGCGAAAGGCCGCCTGCTTGTTCTGACTGACCCGGATGAGGACCCGGTCGGCAGGATTGATATTTTGACAGGGAGATTTAAAACTGAGAATTCTGACGCGGCTGGTTCTGACATGGCTGGTTTTGAAATGACAGTATGCGAGGGAAACATAAGTGTTTCCAATGGAGTATGGGCACTCTATTTTCGGTATGAGGGTGACGGGGCCATTGATTTATATGAATTTCAATTTCTATGAAGGATATCAAGGAAAGGAATCGAAGACAATGGGATTTAAGAAAGATTTTGTGTGGGGGGCGGCGACCGCATCCTATCAGATTGAAGGTGGGGCCTATGAGGATGGAAAGGGGTTATCTGTCTGGGATCTGGTTTTCCGGAAAGATGGCTTTGTGAAAAATGGAGATCATGGGGATGTCGCCTGCGACCACTATCACCGGATAGAGGAGGATGTGAAGATTATGAAGGATATGGGGCTTAAGGCATACCGCTTTTCCATATCCTGGCCGAGAATTCTACCGGATGGAACAGGAACAATCAATGAAAAGGGGCTTGCATTCTATGACCGTCTGATCGATACCCTGCTTCAGAATGGGATTGAGCCATATGTCACCATATTCCACTGGGATTATCCCTACGAGTTATATAAACGGGGCGGCTGGCTGAACCCGGAAAGCCCGGAATGGTTTGCCAATTATGTAAAAGTTATTGTGGAGCGGTATTCAGACCGGGTCAAATACTGGATCACACAGAATGAACCGCAGTGTTATATCGACCGGGGGCATGATAAGGGAAATCAGGCGCCGGGATTACGCCTGGGGCTGAAGGATTTACTTCTGGCATCCCACCACTCGCTTCTTGCCCATGGCAGGGCGGTGCAGACCATTCGCGCTTACGCGAAACAGCCGGTGGTTATCGGCTACGCTCCGGTGGGAATCACCTGCGCGCCGGCCAGTGAATCGAAGGCAGATATGGAAGCTGCCCGCCGGGAGATGTTCTCTGTAAAGGAGAAAAATCTCTGGAACAACGTATGGTGGATGGACCCGGTATTTTTCGGCCAATACCCGGAGGGCGGAATGAAGCTGTTTGAGGCCTCATTACCACGGATCGGACAGAATGATATGAAGCTGATTTCAGAGCCGATTGATTTTCTCGGAGCTAACATTTATAACGCCCGTCTCATTACCATGGGACCGGACGGAAATCCGGTAGAGTGCGCCAGAAAACCCGGCTTTGCCAGAACTGCATACTACTGGTCCGTATCGCCGGAGGCGCTCTACTGGGGTCCGAAGCTGTTCTATGAGCGTTACAAAAAGCCATTTTTGATTACCGAAAACGGAATGTCAGGTACGGACTGGGTACATCTTGACGGAAAGGTCCACGACCGGGACCGCATCGATTTCCTGGCCCGTTATCTGCGGGAATACCGCCGGGCCGCCGATGACGGCGTGGATGCCATGGGGTATTTCTGCTGGAGCCTTATGGATAATTTTGAGTGGGCTTCCGGCTACAATGAGCGTTTTGGTCTGGTGTATGTGGATTTTGAAACACAGAAGCGGACTATGAAAGATTCGGCTTACTGGTATAAGCGGGTGATTGAATCCAATGGGGAAAAACTGTAAACTTAAGCCATGCTATTCAGTAAAGCCTAATTCATTCAAATCTAATTCCAGGAGTATTATTCCATAATCAGTTCCTTAATCAAAGAGTTTCGTTCGCTATTTGTTCGCTATTTTGATTTGATGTTCGTTAGTTATTCTTTGTTTTTCATGGATTTTAATATGGAGACGTTAATATAAAAAAAGTAATTAACAGAATCCACCAAAACCTTTATAATAGAACATACGAGGCATCGATCGTACAAGTTTAAACAACGAAAAGGAGACAGGATCATGGATGACAAAAAACTGGGCTTCGGCCTGATGCGGCTGCCGCGGGTGGACGCTGACGATGAGGCAAGCATTGATTTGGAGCAGACAAAAAAGATGGTGGACATCTTCCTGGAGAGAGGATTTACCTACTTTGACACGGCATGGATGTACTGTGGGTTTAACAGTGAGAGAGCCGTCAAGGAGGTGCTGGTGGACCGGTATCCCAGAGACAGCTTCACGCTGGCGACGAAGCTGAACGCCGGGTTTATCAAGACGAAGGAGGACCGGGACCGGATTTTCAATGAGCAGCTGGCAAAAACGGGAGTCCAGTTCTTTGATTATTATCTGTTGCACGCGGTGAGCCGGGATTATGATAAGATTTACACGGAGCTGGACTGTTATGAGTGGCTGATGGAGAAAAAGCGGAGCGGGCTGGTGAAACATATTGGATTTTCCTATCACGACAATGCCGAATTCTTAGACCAGGTTTTAACGGAACATCCGGAGATGGAGTTTGTCCAGCTGCAGCTCAACTATCTGGACTGGGACAGCGAGAAGGTTCAGTCTGGGAAATGTTATGACGTGGCGGTAAAACATGGAAAACCGGTGATTGTCATGGAGCCGGTGAAGGGCGGTACTCTTGCCAAGGTTCCGGCAGAAGTGGAACACGCCTTCAAGGAATATGCGCCAGACCGGTCCGTTTCTTCCTGGGCGGTTCGGTTTGCGGCCAGCTTAGACCATGTGAAACTGGTGCTGAGCGGCATGAGCAACATGGAACAGCTGCTTGACAACACCGGTTTTATGTCGGACTTCACCCCATTAAATGAGAAGGAAAAGGCAATCATTCAGAAAGCCGTGGAAACGATTCACGCAGGTATTGCCATTCCCTGTACCGATTGTTCCTACTGTACGGACGGCTGTCCCCAGAAGATCGCCATACCGAAATATTTCTCCCTTTACAATAAAGACCACCAGAAAGACCAGGATCAGGGGAATACCCAGCAGGAGGCCTATGACCGTCTGGCAAAAGACGCTGGAAAGGCCGGCGACTGTATCGGCTGCGGGCAGTGTGAGGAGGCGTGTCCCCAGCATCTGCCTATTATCAGACATTTACAGGAAGTGGCCGGTTTTTATGAAAAATAACAGGAAATCCGCCATTTGCAACCGCCGGTTGACAAATTGAACGCCCTGTTTTCTTGCAGGCAACTGCCCAAAAAGGTAAGGTAAAAGCACAACAGGGGCGGATCAGATCCATACAACATGGCTCCGGAAAGAAGAGGTAACAGACGGTATGATTTTGGCAGATAAGATTTGCATGCTGCGAAAAAAGAGTGGGTGGTCCCAGGAAGAACTGGCCGAGAAAATGAATGTGACGAGACAGGCCGTGTCCAAATGGGAGAGCGCCCAGTCAATTCCCGATGTGGAAAAGATTTTAATGATGAGCAGACTGTTCGGTGTGACAACGGATTATCTGATGAAAGAGGAGCTGGAGACAGAGGAGTTTGCGGAAGTGCCGGAGGATGTGGGCACGGTCCGCAGGGTTTCCATGGAGGAGGCCAATGAGTTCCTGGAGGTAAAACGGCAGACGGCAGGACCGATTGCGGCCGCCACGGTTATGTGTATCATTTCCCCCATTGTTTTGATGGTGTTAAGTACTGCGGCGGAGACTGGGCGCTTTAGGGCAGGTGAAAATGTAGCCGTGGCTATCGGCCTTAGCACGCTGCTGATTCTCGTTGCGGGCGCGGTATCCATTTTTATCGTGTGTGGGATGAAAACCAAGAAATTTGAGTATCTGGAAAATGAGATTATTGATACTGAGTACGGTGTTACAGGTATGGTGAAGGAGCGGCAGAAGCGGTATCACGGCATCTACGTCCGGTCCAATGTCATAGGAGCGGCTTTTTGCATTCTGGCCGCGCTTCCGCTGCTGGGGGGAATCGCATTTTCGGAGGATGAATATTTCACGATCTGGCTGGTGGTGATCCTGCTGCTTATGGTAGCCACGGGGGTGGCCTTCTTCATTGTTGCCGGAATCAACCAGACCAGCATGGAGAAACTGCTCCAGGAGGGCGACTATTCTCTGACCAAGAAGAACCGGAGCCCGGTGGTAAGGGCTGTCATCCGTGCTTACTGGCTGGTTGTGGTGGCTATTTATCTCGCATACAGCTTCCGTACCTGGGACTGGGAGAGTACCTGGGTGATCTGGCCGGTGTCTGGGGTGCTGTTTGCGGCGATTAATGTTGTGCTCCAGGCATTTGAAGATAAGAGAAGGTAATCCTTTCTTGTCAGGAGTGGGACCGGGCATTGGAGTCAGCCGAAAGTCCCAGGAGTGACACCGTACCATGGCGTCAGTCCGGGAAATGATGGACGGCGTCCAGAAATTCCAGTACGTCCCTGGACGGTGTTTTTGAATAGAGAAGGCCGTAGGGAATCGTATAGTCCCAGTCTACGGGAATGGAGACGAGGGATGGGTGGATATCTTTCCAGCATTCTAAGTTCAACAGCATTTGGCTGCCCTCGGCGCAGCGGTTGAACACATCAATATCATAAAAAAGAGGAGTATCCTCAATCTGAATTTGCGGGTGATTCTGTTCTAAATCGTCACGGAGACGGTCGTTGAGAGCAGAATCGCCCCTTTTTACCATCATCAGCGTTTCCCCATACAAATCAGTGATGGAAAGCCGGTCCCGGCAGGTGAGACGGTGTGTCAGCGGGACGGCGATCATTTTCCGGTAATCACCCAGCTGAAAGAAATTGCAGCGGTCCAGCCAGCTGGCAGAATTACAGACTCCCACGATGAAATTGAAATCGTCTCCAATCCGGTCTAATCTGGGATATCCTAAAATGGAGTATGGTTTTGATTGTATATTGAGTATATAGCGTTAAAAATATGAGGAAAAAAGGAACTGCATACACAGATGATAGACTGAAATGTGTATAGCGTTGATATTTATGGACTTGCAGAAAAGTGTTTTGCAGGTCTTTTTTTGATTTTATGAGAGTAACGGTCAAAAGTGATGTAATGATTAGAAAAATATGGTATATTTAAGACAGATTAAGAAAGAGGTCATGTATGGAATCAATGATTATTACAAAAGAAAAATGTTGTACGTAAATAGTGGTGAAACTTGATTTAAGAGTTTTTACGGGGGAAACAATGGATACAGAAAGATTTCAAAAAAATATAGAACAGGCAGATAGCAATTCATTACGTATAGGAGCGGCCAATCGTGTTCTGCAGCTGCTTCAGAAACTACGTTACCCTATTCCAGAGATAGAAGCCCACGTTATCTGGAGAAGCATTACGATGGAGCAATGTTTTGGCTGATACACTCCATGCGTTTTGAAGGCATGGGAATGTATGGAGATTTTGGCCGCTATGTTTTCCAAAGCGCTCTTCATAATTTTGACGTAGATGACAAGAAGATGTTCAACTACGCTGTATATTACATTCAGGAGGAACTTGGGTTCTCCGAAGAATACTTTGGAGAGCATGATCAGCACTGCGGCAGGTACGATAGGCATCAGAGCATAAAGACTGAAAGGATTGGCAAAAAGTATCAATGGATTACCATGTATAATATGCTGGCTCGTATTTCAGATCATTGTAAGATGGTTGACCGTTGGAACTATTCCGAGAAAGAAGATGTTAAATTTGAGGGGGCGTGGGAACCATATATTAGAGATTTTGATCCAACTTTGAATCAAAGCTTTATGATTTGTAAGGAGGCTCCCAGATTTACTATATTGGATGAATTCTTAACTAAGGGAAAAGAGGAAAACAAAGCCGCTGATATTTCCACGGCAGATGCACAGAAAACGTGGCTTGGAACGAAGGGAATCTTCTTAAATAAATTGAAGGATACTTTGATTCTGACTGACCATAATGGAACAAAATGGATATGCTTGACGAAGTATTGTGACACAGGACGTGAAGATCTGGATATAGATAAGCTGCTGGTATGGAGCTGGTTATATGCTTATTTTGTCAGTCCAGAGCAGGCAGATGAACTCTCCCAGTGCGTGAAAAATGGTCGCTCAGTTATTGTGAGCGATATAGCATCCCATCATCAAACATACTCTGTTTTTAACAGAGAATATCCTTGGTCACCGAGTTGTCGGGAATTCAATGAATATGCCTGGGTGGATGTGCAGATTGAAACCGGCGAGTATGAAATAGTTGCAGAGACGGTGCAAGTTCCAGACCTTTCTTCGATAGAAGCCTTATTGTCTGAGTATAGTGAATTATCTGAAGACGATGAGTGGGAAGTGGAAGAAGTTATGGATGATTGGAATGAGAAAGATGATTTCGAAGTTCCAGAGATTCAATTCAAAGAGGAAATCAGGGAGCGAGAAATCAAGAAAAAAATAGGTAAAATACTTCATGCTACAACAGATCTATTGTGGGAAGAAGAATATGATGCAACAAAAGAGAGTGCAATTTCCCAAAGTCTGCCGTGTGCGAACCTCATTGAAACAATGAATTTGAAGCAACAAAAAGCAGACGGGTTTTATTTTGATTCCAATGGAATTCTAGCTGCTTTCGATACAGATTTGACTCAAGAAATTAACAGTGTTGTTGTTCGGAAAGATATCTTGAATACTTATCTTGACAAAACAGGGATGAAACTTGTGTGGTTGGTAGATGCCGAAAAAGAAATCCATGCTGCGGATTATTCCATTACAAAGTGGAGTGAGTGGGAAGCTGCATTCATCTATGAAGGAAGCGATATAACGGGTGAAATCCTTAAACTTCAAAAATAGTCACATAGTGTTAAATCATTATGACTTCTAAATTGAGATGGGAGGAAAGTGAATGGCAGAAAACCAAAACACAGAATGGAAAGAATCCTGGCGTGATGAGTATTTAAAGTGGATTTGTGGCTTTGCTAATGCTCAAGGCGGCAAAATATATATTGGAACGGATGATGATGGTACTGTGATTGGGGTACCAGACAGTAAAAAGCTGCTTGAAGATATTCCGAATAAAGTAAGGGATATCCTTGGCATTATTGTGGATGTGAATCTGTTGACACATGACGGAAAGGAATATATTGAAATTTGTGTGAATCCCAGCAGCTATCCAGTAAATTATAAAGGAGAGTATCATTATCGCAGCGGCAGTACAAAGCAGCTTCTCAGAGGCGCAACTTTGACAGAATTTTTACTGTCTAAAACAGGGTATAAATGGGATGCTGTTCCAGTCGATGGAGTTACTGTTGAGGATTTAGACAAAGAGAGTTTTGATATTTTTCGACGCGAGGCCCTACGGAGTGGGCGTATGACTGAAGAAGACCTGAATATGAGCAATGAACAGCTTTTGGACAGCCTTGGTCTTTTTGAACAGGGCAGGTTAAAACGTGCGGCAATTCTCCTGTTTCACCGCAATCCGGAGAAATGGGTTACAGGTGCGTATATTAAAATCGGATATTTTGGAGAAGGCTCTGACCTGCGCTATCAGGACGAGATTCATGGTTCCTTATTTATACAGGCGGACAGGGTTATAGAATTGATTTACTTGAAGTACATGAAGGCAATCATATCTTATGACAATGTCACCAGAATCGAGACGTATCCGCTTCCAAAGGCGGCTGTCAGGGAGGCGGTATATAATGCGATTATTCATTCCAATTACGCAGCATTAGTGCCAATACAGATTCGGATTCATGAGGACGCAATGTATATCAGTAATGACTGTGTATTTCCGGTAGGATGGACAATCGAAACATTGATGGAGCGCCATCGCTCACAGCCTTATAATCCGAATATAGCCAATGGATTTTTTAGGGCAGGATATGTAGAAACATGGGGACGTGGGATAGAAAAAATATGTGAAGCATGTAAAAAACACGGTGTTCCGATGCCGGAATATACACTTCATTTAGAAGACATCATGGTAAAATTTACGCCTTTAGGACAAAAGAACTTTTTAAAAGATCAAAATGTCCTAATAAATGACCCATTAAATGACCTATTAGATGATTCTTTAGAGAAAATAATTTTATCAGCAATAAGAGAGAATCCTCATATAACACAAGCACAACTGGCCACAAAATTGAACCGTTCTGACAGACAGACAAGAAGAGTTATAAAAGAACTGAGAGAAAAGGGAATAATTGAACGTATTGGCAGTCGAAAATCAGGACAATGGATTGTAAAATAGCCTTTAACCAAAGAAGACAGGCAAAACAGGTACTTGCTCCTACTAAACCGACTGTTTTGTCGGAAAGCAATATTCCTGACAATTATCCATCATCCTGTACAACTCTGTATAGGATGATGTACAGGATAAAGTCTCAAAAGGGTAAGAATACATTTTAAATAGTGCGCTAAGTTAACTGAAGGAATCTCTAAAGTACATGATGAAAAAGAAGGATATGCGAAATAACCAAATATATTTACCAGACTATTTTACAGGCCGTATGGCAAAATCTTTTGATTTGGAGAAAGATAAGGATATCTTGCTTTGGGATTTTTCGACAGATGCAAGTGAAACCGTAAAAAAGCAAGTGGAATGGATATTAGGGCATATTGTTAAAAGCATCAAAGACAGAGAGGAACGTAGAAATCAATACTTGCTTCCGTTAAAATATTTATTCCAATATACAGAAGAAGCAAAAATTTTCGACATTCTGTTAATGGAAACGTCTCAGGTGAAGGAGTATTCTGCACGGTTAATATCCAAAACAGGAAAGCTTTGTGGCAGCCCGTGGAAGTTTGTTGAATTTTGCAGAAGAGAATTATTTTTGGCGGAAAAGGAACAGGCATGGTATGCGAATGTCTGGTAAGTTGATGGACTAAACATAAACCAGGAGAGGCAGGCAAGGGGCAGCGTCATACAGCGATTTAGCTTTTCAGATATTGTTATTTTGCAAAATAGAGCAGCATTTCAGGAGTATACAAAATATTTATTTCAGGTAACCCGTCAAAGTGTAGGTACAATTAGGATTCAACATACCTACGTGCGTTTTTGTGTTATCTGAAAGAAAAAGACATGACCATTTCGGATATAAGCATTCAAACAGTAAGGAGATACTTAGAACATCTGAGAATGCAGAAATTAAAGCCTCAAAGCTGTAATAACAAGATACAGGGAACATGCAATCCAAGTATTTGTTTATTTTCTTAATAAATTTTATAATGGGATTATAGGGCATATTCAATAAAAAACTGAAAAAGTGTGTATTGTGTTGAAAACCTTTAAATATAAGCATTTTGCGATAAAATCCAAATTTTAAATTCCCAACTATTGGGGAACGATGCCGATGCCGGTATTTACATTGCTGGAGAAGTGTGAGTCTGCCGGGAAGATCATTTATCCGTTCTGTACCCATGAGGGAAGCGGAATGGGGCGCAGCGAGGCGGACATCAAGAGACTGTGCCCGGGAGCAGTGGTGAAGAAGGGGCTTGCCATCCATGGATCGAAGGTGCGTGAGGTGAAACAGGAGATTGAGAACTGGCTGGGTAGATGACAGCTGGGCAAATGGTGGATGAGAAGCGAATGTGAACATAATCAGGGAAGAGAGGGAGACAGCAGGATGAATGAAATAAAAGAGGTATTCCCCAAGGGCGGGGCCAATGAGGCGTTTGCACAGTATTTTATTGGGAACAGTTATTTGAATATGCTGACTACGGAAGGTGTGGTGATAGGAAATGTGACGTTTGAGCCTGGGTGCCGGAATAACTGGCATGTTCATCAGGCGGCGAAGGGCGGCGGACAGATTCTTTTGTGTACTGGCGGACGCGGCTGGTACCAGGAGTGGGGAAAACCGGCCCGGGAGCTGCATATGGGAGATGTAGTGGTGATTCCGGCTGGTGTCAAGCATTGGCATGGGGCCGCCAGAGACAGCTGGTTCTCCCATCTTGCCGTGGAGGTGCCGGGGGAAGAGACACGCAATGAATGGCAGGAGGCGGTTGGGGACGAGGTTTATGAGCAGTTGAAGCAGGAATAGGATAGGAAACTTGCTTTCTGCTTTCCGCCTGCCTATGCCGCCGCCAATATACGGTTGTGAATGTGGCAGGTTAAGGCTCCTTATTCAGTTCATGCTGTAAGTATTGACAGGCGGAGCAGGGGGTATCAAAGGATGTCTCGTGTTTGTTTAGCAGGTAATGCACCGCGTCCGTCCATTCTTTTAAGGAATACTGTTCAGGTGTGAGGTTCTGGAGGGCAGTGCAGATAGCTGGCCAGTAAACTTGGTTATGTAAATCGGAAATATAGGTCGCTCTGACTTGATCGGCTAATTGCTGCAGCAGATATTCTTTCAATGGTCATTTCCTCCCTGTGACAACATAATGACGATTATGTTGTAGA
>JAWZDV010000029.1:1562-3739 GCA_034142505.1 Bacteroides thetaiotaomicron | reverse complement strand
AATTCCCTTCATGTCATAGTCTATTATACCCATTTTCGTAAAAATTGCAAGGCTTGAAATGGAAATTGTTGCCTGCTGTGATTCGAAAAACGCATTTTTATGGATTGTTTGGGTATCTCATCCGGTGATTGGGCTTTTTTAGCTGCAATCGCCTGTTTGCCGTGCTGTAATGATGGATGGCAGGTTTCTGAATGTTGATTTTGGCTTCCAACGAATGAAAATAATATACCGGTGTCCTCTGTTTTGAGTGGGCAGGGCAGGCGTTATACCTCATAGTATTAATTACAGGGTAAACCCGAAAGGAAGGTGCCAGCCGTTGGAAAGGCCCGGAGACAGGGACAAGTCCCGCAGGCAGAAGCCGAAGGGGAAGAGACAAAAAGAGGGAAAGGCCTCCCATTTCCGGACGGTCCGGTTTGGCGGGTTTGATGAGACACAGACGGTTTGCTATCTGTGGGAAACCGTGAAATCCATAGAAGCGGTGGAACGGGACTTATCCAAGACCGGTGGGGAGTACTTGGGCGCAGAGAATTTTGGTGCGAAAGGCTTGAAAGACCTGGGAGCGCTGAAACGGCGGATGCATAGCCGGATTCGTGTGGAGATGAGACGGTATTTTCTGCGGAAAAAACGCAGAGATATGAAAATGATAGCGGGGATAGTCTTTCTGGTCACATCTGCCATCATAGTCTTTGGACTGCTGGCGGGGATAGACCGGGTATCCGGGAATTCCATGTATCCGTATCTGAATAACGGTGACTGGATTTTATACAGCCGTCTGCCCGGTGAAATAAAACGGCATGAAGTCGTGGTGTTTGAAAAGAACGGGGAAAGTTTCGTCAAGCGGATTGCCGGACTTCCGGGGGATACCGTGGCGGTTACTGAATCCGGCAGCCGTGTGGTGGTCAACGGGGTGCAGGTGAGGGAACCGTATGTGACACTGTCCGATCAAAAGGAAGAGGAAGTGCAGGACGGGATGGGGACGCCGCTGACGCTGATGGATGGCCAGTACCTGGTTCTTGGGGATAACCGGGCAGTGTCCATAGACAGCCGTGACAGCAATATAGGAACCGTGGGGCGGGAAGCGGTGCTGGGCCGTGTGGTATTGATCGTCAGGACAGGAAGATAAAAGGGAAGAGCAAGGTGGAGGAATATAAATGAGTCATTTTATATTACATGCGAAAGCAAAGCGGAAGGCAGTAGCGGGATATCTGGCAGCGGGGCTGGCGTTTGTCCTGGCGGCAGGGGGAATTGGGTATGCGTTGCACTGCATCGGGACGGCCAGCGCCAAAAGCCGGGAAACGGTGCTGATCTATACGGAAGAGGAATTGGAACAGTATCTGTTAGACCAGGACAGTGAGGAATACAACTTAAATGGAAGATACCAGCTGGAAGCGGATCTGGATTTGGGGTGGCTGTATGAATCCATCGGAAGCGGCATCGAACCATTCACCGGGAGTTTTGATGGAAACGGACATGTCATCAGCGGACTGCAGAGGCCGATGTTCGGCGTGGTTCAAAACGCCCATATGATGCGGATGTTTTTCAGCGAGGCAGAAATCACGGAATCATTTACCTACTATGACGGGGAGCATTATGTGGATGGGTATGGGGCGCTGGCAGCTTATGCGGTTGACACGGAGATCATCAACTGCGGAATGGGAGGAGAAATCCAGGTCTCGAATCCGGTGGAGACATGGTACCAGACCGGTAAGGCGAGTCCGGCAGATGCGGATAGGAGTGGCGGGGAGATTTTTTCAGGGGAAGTGTTGGGGCCAGAGGGAGCTGGCAGTGAGACGGCAGAACCTGTGGAGAAAGGACCGGGAGTAGAAACGGAACCAGACTCCAGTGGAATAGAAAACAGCCTGGAGGATAGTGGAGAAGGCCAGCTGGAAAGCAGCCAGATTGAGAACGCTCAGTCCCAGCCAGAAAGCAATGAGAGTGAGAACAGCCAAACAGAAGACAGTCAAACAGGGGGCAGTCAAACAGAAGACAGCCAAACAGAAGACGGTCAAACAGGGGGCAGCCAAACAGAGAGTGGTGACAGTGAGTTGGAGAGCAGCCAGTCCCAGCCAGAAAGCAGTAAAAATGATGATAGCCAATCAGAAAGTGACCAGCCCCAGGCAGAAAGCAGTAAAAACAATGACGGCCAATTAGAAAATGGCCAGACTCAGCCGGAAAGC
>JAWZDV010000029.1:0-1462 GCA_034142505.1 Bacteroides thetaiotaomicron | reverse complement strand
CAGGAACAGGTGGCAGTGGACTGATGGATGTCCAGTCGGAGAATCATGAAACAATTGCAATCCGTAAAACTGAGCGACAGTACCACATGATGAAACTATCCGAGGTTATCGCAGTGGCGACTCCTGCAGAAGCGGAGGAAACGACAGAAATACAAACGGAACTTCCAGACCAGAATCCGGAGCCTGCAACCCCGTCCGACGCCATGGAAGCAGAACGTCCCTATGTTACAGGCGGTGATCGGGAAGCGGTCTTTACAGCCGTGACGGCCGACCGTGTGGCAGCCGGCGGCCTGATAGCCCAGCTGGCCGGAAACACAATCGTTACAGAGAGTTTTACCTGCGTAACCGTCATTGCCCAGACAGAAAACGTAGAAATCCGGATAGGCGGTTTCTCAGGAATTGCGGGAGCCGGGACAAAACTGGAGAACAGCTACTCGTCCGGCATCCTGGATGGAACAGAGATCCTGGGCGGTTTTGTGGCAGTCAACGATGGCGTGATAGTAAACTGCTATTCCTCCACCGCACTGACGATGAACGGAAACCAGCGAGGTGGATTTGCGGCAGAGGGAAATGGCCGGCTGTCCGGCTGTATATATGACCAGCAGATGGCATGTCCCGACCAGGAAGACAAAACGACCTGGGAATCGGCAGCCGCATCCGTGAAAATCGCAACAGCCGCAACCCCAGCCGACAGCTCTGGCATTCCTCTGGAAGCCAGAAATACCATACAGATGTCCGGTATGGAAGAAAATACACCGGGGATCTGGTACCGGACGGATCATGCATACCCGCAGATCAAATATTTTGCTCTCCATGAAAATAAGACAATTGCGGATTATTCCAAAGTATCCGCCGTAACCCTGGTTCTGCCGGACGGTGTCAATCTCCGGAGTGTGACGCTGGAAGGAGAACCAATTACCCTGCTTGGAGAAATGGATGGACAGGAAATCGTATGGAGTGCGGAAGGTGACATTCATATCGATGAAAACCATCAGATTACAATGGGAAGTAGATCAGAAGAAAAATTAGAAGAAGAGGTTAAAACGCCGGAAACGGTACCAACGCCAGAACAAAATCCAGAATCAATTCCAAACCCAGACCCAGCCCGGGAACCGGCCGGAATCCGTGGTCCGGGTCTGGAGGAAACCAAAGAGCCGGAAGAGATTCGAGGCCCGGGGCTGGAACCGGTGAGAGAACAAGCGGAAAAACCGGAGGAGACCGTTGGACCAGGGATGGAGACAGAATCTGAACCAGCCGTGTCTATTTCCATGAATCAACAAAACCGTTTGTCATCCGCCTACAATCCTGGGGAGACAAACGAAACGGAGACATCGTCAACAAACATAACGCCCCAAAAAGCCCAGTTGAAAGCAGTTTCCGGTGTAGCGGCCAAAACCTATTCTATGGATATCAACACCCTGGCGGTAGACAGTGGAACCTATGCAGACTGGGGAGAGGTAGG
>JAWZDV010000028.1:0-2142 GCA_034142505.1 Bacteroides thetaiotaomicron | reverse complement strand
AGGAACAGGAGTAAGAGTAGGAGCAGGGAGGGGACAGAAGGATGAGAGATAGAAAACAGATAGAACAGAACAGCAGCGGTTCCCGCCGAATCCCAGATCAACGGTCTTCCGGCCCCCGGCTGCCCCACTGGGGTACGGTTCTCATGGTAGGCCTCTGCTGCATGATCGGGGCCGGAGCCGGCTTATACTTAAGCCGCCGTTCCGTGGATGCCGCGTCAAAAGAAGGACTGCTGTATGAAGCCAACGTGGTATCCGGCGATATCCCCGGCAAGACCAAAGAGGAGCGCCAGCGGGAGTTAAACAGCGTGGTGGAGGAAGGGATGTTAAACATGTCCATGAACATCACGCCATCCGGGAAGGCCAGCGGAAATGAATCGGACCGTGCCGTCAACTGGCTGATCGAGAACCCGTCGAACCAGGGAAAACTCATCCGCGTGGAGATCACCCGTGATGACACCGGGGAAAAAATCTATGAGACGGGAGCCATCCGTCCGGGCAACTATGTGGAATCAGCTCCGCCGGATGTAAAACTGCCCGCCGGGGAATACGCCTGCACGGCAGTGTTCTTTGCCTACCAGGAAGAAACGGAACGCCTGATCGGCCAGGCGGCAGTAAAAATCAAACTGACATTACAGGAATGAAAGGAGGGGAGAAGCCATTGAGAACAGGAAGAATGAGGAAAGGCAGGACGGAAGACGGGAAAGCAGTCCGGGCGGCAGCAGAGGGGACCAAGGCGGGAAAACCGGTGGTCCGTGCGGCAGCGCTGGTCCTGGCGGTATGCTGTGCCATATGTGTTGTGCCAGCACCACGGTTAACACCAGCATACGCGGGAGAATACCAGCATGAAGCCGCATCCGGGGAACTGGAATTCGACCCGGAAGAATCCAGCGCGTCAGCCGATTCCAAAGTAACCGGCCACATCAAGGTAGAACTGATATCCGTAGAAATGCCGGCTGGAGACTTCGAATTCCAGATAGACCCCACGATCCCCTTCCAGCTGGCGAACCCGGGGGAACAGATCCAAAGTCCGGGAATCCGCATCCGGAACCGTTCCGTCGTGCCGGTCAAACTGGAGATCTCTTCAGTGGCCGATATCAAAGACGAGGATGTCCGCTTCATGGAGAAATTTGCCGATACCATGGAACAGTCCTTCCAGCTGGTAGACCGGATATCAGGAGTCGGTCCGCCGGGAACCGCCATCTTAGTGCTGGGAGTGGAAGGAAAGACATACAGCGAAACATCCTTTGAGCAGGACGCCATTCTCCCGGGAAAGCAGAACATTTACATCACCGACATCCCGGCAGAAGAAGAACGGACGTTGGAACTGTACGGAAAAGCGGCCCCTGATTTCTACGGAGCATACCAGTTCACTGTCCGCCCAACCCTGAAAATCAGCGCAGTCCAGGCAACGCCAGCTGATTGATATAGAACAAGAAGCAAGATTAAACCAAAACAAACAAGGATTTAGGAGGAAATGAAGATGAGGACAATCAGAAAAGCAGCAGCGGTAGCCGCCGCCATCGGCCTGACCGTAACAGGAACCATGGCAGCATACGGAGCCACAGCGGCCGCCGATACATCGGTGGCATATGCAACCAAGTCAATGGGGGATGGAGGAACCGCGGATTCCGTAATCACCGGCCACATCAAGGTAACCAATATCAGTGTCCAGGTGCCGATGACATCCAGTTTTGATATTGACCCCAATAAGACGGTAGCAGCTGGCGGGGACGGAGGAGCCCAGATGGGAGACCAGGCGACCAACTACACCATCACCAACTTATCAACCGTACCGCTGGACATCTCCATCACAAAAGTCACCCCGGTCACGGGAGTAGAGCTGGTGCAGACGGTAGCGGCCCTGGATGCCAAGGACAAAAATGTATTATTTGCCATCCGGGAGGCCAGTGAGACGGTGCCCAAACTGCCCGGAGGAGCCGGTGGAGATGATGCCAAGTGGCTGTCCAGCGGCGTATTGGCAACCCCTTATAAAGTAGCAGCAACAGCAGGAAAAAATACCATTCAGGCGTCCGGAGCCGCCGGAGGAGCGGATTCATTGACGATGAAAGTATACGCGGCCACTAAGAAAGGCTGGAAATCGGGAGACAGCTTCACGATCACCCCAACCTTTACCGTATCGTT
>JAWZDV010000027.1:0-4429 GCA_034142505.1 Bacteroides thetaiotaomicron | reverse complement strand
ATATCAACACCCTGGCGGTAGACAGTGGAACCTATGCAGACTGGGGAGAGGTAGGAGAGGCTGTCTATAATGGAACGCTGACTGGAGATAAATACATACCAACCGTCAATGAAACAGACGGCTATTATGAGATAGAGACTCCGGAGGCTTTGGCGTATTTCGCATATCTGGTAAATAATATTGCAGGGCATGCAGAAATAAATGGAAAACTGATGAAGAATATTGATCTGTTCGGAGATCAGCATACAAGCATTGCGCCAGGCAGCATCGACCAGGCCCTGCTGTGGATACCAATCGGCAGTGCAAGTGTACCATATGCAGGCACTTTTGACGGCAACCATTATTCGATCAGCAATATGAGGGTAGAAGTCGATATGAACGGGGGATTCATAGGATTCTTTTCCGGTTCGGGTGCGATAAGAAATCTGGGAATTGCTTCCGGGAAGGTTACGGTATCAAATGATGGCGCGGGCGGTATCGTAGGCAAGATCATGGGAACCAATGTTGAAGTCACAGGCTGCTGGAACAATGCCACGATTATTAGCAAATATCACAGTGGAGGCATCATTGGATGGTCAGAGCATACGCCAGGGCTGCGGATAGACAGCTGTTATAATCTGGGAAGTGTTACGACAGGTATTGTATACCGTCAGGACTGTTCCGGCGGTATTGCAGGAGGACTTGTTTATGAAGACAGTATCGTTCAGAACTGTTACAATTGGGGCGATATCAGCGGTGGCGCTGGAGTCGGCGGCATTGTTGGCTATAATGCCACTGATGAAAAAATATTAAACTGCTACAATGCCGGGACGATTACTCCGGTTGCAAGTGACCCCAGAGGTGGCCAAATGTGTGGGTATGGTCGATTTAGAATGACGAATTGCTATTATGATTCAAAAGCGGTAAGCGGACTTTGGGGCGCGAATGGTACCGGTATTACAACGGAAAAAATGCAGTCCTGGGCCTTTGCTTATAAGATGAATGGCGAAAATATGGATGGCCCCTTTCAGTACATCGAAGGTAAGTATCCAGGATTCGGAACACTTGCTCCGGCGGACAACTGGCAGGTTGTGGGCCAGGGGATTCTGGACGATCTGGTGACAGGAATTACCTTTACACCGGACTCGGCCAGTGGGGGTTACAGCATTGGTTCGGCCGAGCAGCTGGCGGCTTTTGCAGCTACCGTGAATAACGGAAGCAATGCCGTCAATGCCACTCTGACTTTGGATATTAACTTAACCGGAGAACGGTATGGCGGTACCATATCATCGCCTATTCCCTGGTATCCCATTGGAAATGAAACCAATGTTTACAAGGGAACCTTTGACGGAGCCGGAAAAGCAATCGGCTATATGAAGGTGGAAAAAGATGGCTATGCCGGATTGTTCGGCTGTGCCGGCGGCGGTGCGGTCATTACCGGAGTTGGAATTGATTCCAGCTGCAAGGTTACCTCCACTGGTGATACAACGGGGAACGGAACGGCCGCCCTGGTGGGTGCGGTGAAAAGTGATGGGACAGCCATGACCCAGATTACGATTCAAAACTGTTACAGCCGGGCGGAAGTGACGGGCGCGGGAACAGCGGCATTTACAGCCGGCTTTGTTGGAAATTATCTGGGAAGCGCGGGAGGCAGTGAAACCATTTCAAACTGTTATAATGCCGGGAAGATCACTGTTGTTGATGGAACCGCTGGAAGTGCCATTGCGGGAGCATTTCTCCATGGAACGGGAGGAGGAATTAAGAACTGCTACTGGGATTCCCAGACCAGCGGAGGAGTGACGGCCGTGGTGACAGCCGGGGGAGCCACGGTGGAAAATTGTGGCGGGAAGACCACGTCAGTGATGAAAAGCGACGGAACCAGCGGGATTCTGGAACTGCTGAATGCCAACCTTGGCACCGGAACCTGGTACCGCGTGGATAAAAGAAACGATGGCTACCCCATTTTCATGAAGAGTGAAAGTGAAATCACATGGGCGGATGTGGGGGCGGCGGTGATGGCTCCCCGGAGCAAGATGTCTTCTGACACCCCGGGAACGGAATCAGACCCCTATTTGATCTGGACCGCCGAGGATCTGGCCTGGTTTGCTTATCAGGTGAACTCTTCAACGGATTTAACAGATAAAAGCGGCCTGTGCGCAGAACTGATGACGGATATCAACCTGTTTGGCGGAACATACAGCGGCCATGCATACGATAAAACTAATTCAGATATTATCGACAAAGCCATGCTGTGGAGGCCCATAGGTGATAGCAAGGAGAGCCATAAATATAGCGGGACCTTTAAGGGAAAGGGACATGTTATTTCATCTATGAGGGCCGGAGGAGGAGCAGGGGTAAGCGGCCAGGGGCTGTTCGGAGAGGTTTCAGGAGGTGTGCTAAGCAATATCAATGTATCAGATAGCCGGGTTACGGGCGATTTAAACATTGGAGGAATCGCCGCTACGATTTCGACAGGAAGTATAGTGACAGGCTGCTCTTTTGCAGGAAATGTGACAGGAAACTCGAGGGAAAGCTACTATGTTGGCGGGATTGCAGGAGCGGTAAATGGTGGTAGAATCATTGACTGCCAAAACAACGGGACCATTTCAGGAGGGAATGCAGGAGGAATTGCAGGATCTGCTAACTCATACAGCGGAGAGATTACATTTATGGGATGTTGGAATAACGGAGAAGTGATTGGAACCAACCTGCGGTATGGAGGAATCTTAGGAGAAGCAGCCTGTAATGGAACCGTCGTGCTTGTGATAGATGGCTGCTATAATAGTGTCACCGGACGTGTCAGCTCTGCATCTGCCAGTGGAGGTGGCGGAATTGTGGGGCAGTTAGTTGCATCTTCGGAAGCACGAATGACGATAAGGAATTGTTATAACCGGGGAACCATATCGGTTGACAGCAGCTGTAAGAATATTGGCGGGATTGTAGGCGGTATTCATGGGGGCAATCCTGGGAACGTGGAAGTCAGCGGCTGTTATCAGGCAGGGCAGATAACTGGAAACAGTTCTTTGAGCCAAAGTATTATAGGTGTAACGAAAGGCGGCGAAACTATTACGTATTGTTACTATGAGACAGGAGGCCTTGCGGACGTCAATGCGAAGGAAGTATCTCAGACGGTCATGAAGACATGGGGAGCGGCGTTTGCATTGAATGGAGGGAAACTGAACCAGGATACTGGGATCTCCTGGAATTATGATCCTGCGAAAAATGACGGCTATCCCCAACCCGGTGTAAATGCGCTGAGAGACGCGGCCAGCTGGGAAGACGTGGGAGAAGCGGCGTTCAACGGTCTGCTGGACGGGGCGGTGCCGACATTATCCGGAAGCGCCTACCAGATCGGAACTGCGGAGCAGCTGGCCTGGTTTGCGTACCAGGTCAATAAGGGAAACAGGACAATCCAGGGGGATTTAACAGCCAATATTGATATGGCAGCAGCAGAGAGCCAGTATATAAGCAGTGGTTCGGTCAGCCGGTTGAATTGGGTTCCCATAGGAAAGACGGCATCCCAAGTATTTCAGGGAGTCTTTGGACAAGGAAACCAGAGGGTTTATGAAATACAGAACCTGTATGTCAATCAGGCTGGAGTGGCTGGCCTGTTCGGAGTGGTAACTGGCAACGGCAAAGTTATGAACACCGGTGTGTCGGGATGTAGTGTGACGGCAACGGACACCGGTAAAGCAGGAGGGATTGCAGGACGATTATGGGACAATGCGTTGATTTCCCGCTGCTATAATCGTGGCGGCAGTACCGTAGCTGCGAGGGGAACCGGTGATTGCGATGCTGGTGGAATCGTCGGATTGATGAACGGCAAAGCAGTGGTAGAGGACTGTTATCATCTGGATTCCAGTGTGGAAAGTAACGGAAATAATCAGGCTGGTGCAGGAGGAATTGTGTCATTCATTTCAACCGGAACAAATGAAAATGGAATCGTCAGAAACTGTTACAATGCATCCGGTTCCATTACGTCAACCGGCCGGACAGGTGGAATCAGCAGTTATGCCAGGTCATCGGCGGCAGTCCCTTCCTGTTACAGTGAAACACTGATTGGAAGAGATACCAGCTATGGAGTGATCAAGCTGGGAACGACGGATGATAAACGCCAGAGTGACGTGGACGGACTGAACACCACAGCCGCCGGTGAGCGGGAAGGAATTGACCGTGTCTGGTTTACCAGCCTGGAATCGGAGGTGACGAGAGGACTGCCCACCTTTATTGCGCCAGAGATGTACCAGATCAAACTTTCCCCGGCCGCCACAGATACAGGAACCACCGGATCTCTGGAAAACGGAATATCCATACCGGATGCAAAGCTGCGCAGAATCCATCTGGAACAAGACGGCACCAGCACCGATGCCATCAGTCTGACACCAGCAGTTACCGTAGCTGATAACTTCCATACCTATGGAACAGACGATGCCAATGCAAAACTGGGTTT
>JAWZDV010000026.1:0-18453 GCA_034142505.1 Bacteroides thetaiotaomicron | reverse complement strand
ATGGTTGGATAATTTCTAATTATCCTTTATAACTACCTTCTCCCCAGCTCACTTACGCCCCTCCAATCTTCTCCGCCACATCTCAACCTGTTCCTCCTTATACCCAATCAGCTTCTCATACTCCTTAAGCGAGCACCCCCGAACCTCAAACAGCCTCTTAACCATCATCCGATAAGGCACAGCAAACCGATCGGCGAGCCGGATCACATCTCTCACATCCAATTTCACTCTCCCAATCTCCAGCCGCCTCATCTCCCGAAACAACACGCCTTCATCCATCAAAAATGCCGAAACAAATTTACTGGCCAGCAGTGTCTCCTCTGTCTCATCACCAAATTCCTCTCCACCTGCCGCCAATCTAAACCATCTATCATTGACATCGCTCTCAAACCACAGATAAAACAACTCACATGCCGCATCCCAAACACTCGTCTCCAAGGACACCGAAGATTCCGTCGAAGACGGCACCAGCCTTTTCCTACCGGCCGCCCCCGTCTTTTCCCTCTCCAAAATATCAAAAATCTGCGTTCCGACCACCTCACCCAGTTTCCCATACGCCACCAGCTTCTCTCTGGCGAATAACTGCACATTTTGTATGGCCAGCATTTTATGTATTTTTATATAATCCTTCATCCTGCACCCTTTATCATTTAATATACTTCATCTGCACATCCAGTACCGCCGACATCCCGCATGATTCAATCCCACCCAGAATCACCGGATAAGTGATATTCATAGCTTCCAATTCCGCCAGTGCCTGCAGCCGCTCCGACTTCGGAATCGTCATTTTCACCAGAGCATTCTTCACATCGCACCCTTTCTTCTCCCGGTCAGCCACATAAGAATCCACCGAGTCCTCCGAATACTCAATCACCGTAAAACATCCCTGCTGCCACCTCTGCCTCTTATTCACATTCACCTGATCCTCAACAATCCGAACCCCGCTCTTATCATTCCAGATCCGGTGATTCTTTTTCAAGACCCAGATCGCCACTGAATCCGAATCATCCGTCCCATAGCAACGGGAAAATGCGAAAAATGCCGCGATATACGGACTATACGACCAGTCCAGCAGCTTCGTTGGCACATGATAATGCTGTGCCAGAATCCGCAGCTGCTCCTTGTCCAGTCCCTCCGTGATATCATCATCAAAATACCTCTTACAGTGCGCCTGAAAATACTCCAGAAGGCTGTCCTCCACCTCCTGCTGTCTGTCCCACTCTATCACCTTCCCAAATTCCCGCTGAAAATAGGAGATCAACTTCCAGCATTCCTCCCCTTGTCCCCGAAACAGATAAACATCTTTCTCATAAATGCCATCCTGAAACAAATCTCTGGTAAAATCCCGCTTAAAATCATTCCAAGAATCATAACGCAGTTCGTCAATCATCCCCAGCCTCCTATAAATCCGGTTTCTTCCCCACATTAATAATGTCCAGCGCATCAATCAGACAAGTCTTCAAAACATAAGCCCTCTTCCCCTTCGGCAATACCGGCTCCACTTCCAGATGACGTGTAAAATAAATCACCTTGTTTGTATGCTCATCCACATACCCCAACGCTTCATTCTGCCATAAAATATCACTGAAATAACACTCATGCTGAAACGCGTCATTCACCTTCCTGTCCAGTTCTTTCATATCCTCATAATCCAGCCTGTCGCTTTTCAACGTCAAAAGTAATTCCTTAATCGTTCTTCTGCTGTTCTCCCTGAAAATGTCGTTGGCAATAAATCCTTCGGTCGCGTCATATCTCCCCGCATCCACCGTCATAAACGCAGAATTCAACTGTTTCGTACAAACTGTAATCAACTCATCCCCAAACAGCTTCGCATCCTCATGCACAATATGCCGGATAAAATCCTCCACATCCAGTTCCTGATTACTGACATAATTTTTCCGAAGCTCCGCAAGGTGATTGCAGACGATAACAATATCTCTTGGAGTCAGCCTCGTATGTCTGATTATGTAAGATTTAATATCCTCCTCAATCTCCCTCACCCGGTTATGGATCTTGGCCTGCCCCAGCCAGGAGACAATGTTTTTATCATCTCTCCCCGTCCGCGCCTTATCATCCATAAAAAAACAATCATCCAGGTTCTTGATCTTTTCACTGAGAAAGTAGCAGATATTACTATAATTCCAGTTCAAATAAAGAATATGGGATTCCTTCACATACTTGGTAGAATGCTCGCTCCTGATGACCGAAGCAAATACATTCGTCCTCATACTGGTAATCACATGCAGCTTCTCTCCCAAAACCCCGCTTTCCAGCAGCTGCATTCCCGCATAAAACAATCCTTTCTGGCACTGAAGCCAAAAGGCCGGTGCGTGCTCATATTCCTCATCCACCGAATCCAGCAAAACATAAACCTCCGGAGAATATTTCACAATTTCTTTCAGGGTAGAAGCAATATTCACCCACCGAATATGGTCCAGAAAACGACTAATCTTATTTGCCGTGTCCATCTGTGTTAGGAAATACTGAAGAACCTGATAAACTCCAATCACATCCTCCACCGGAATATCCAAAGCTTTCAGATACTTCTCCAGTTTCACTTTCTGCTCATCTTTCACATATTCTTTCAATTTTGCATCAAACAAATACAACGTAATTAGATGCGCATAGATCGAATACACCCACAGCTTCTTCCACTGTTCCGTCACAATCCCCCGCCCGGTAAGATTGCAGAACCTCACCACCTTGTCCGTACAGCTAAGCGTAAACTCCATCTCATCCGCCACATAAACCCCGGTATTTCTCCCCCGCAGCAGCGCATGAATCTTCCTCAAATAAAACGTTTTCCCCGAGCCCTTCGTCCCGATAATAAACCGTTTCTTCAACAAATCCTCAATATAAATCGCCGTCTCCGGGGCATAAAAATCATTGAAAAAGAAAGAATTATCAATCTCATTAATATCCGCTCTCGCCCCGTCCGGATTTCCAAATGGATTACTTTTGTACATGATACACCTTTCTATTGTTAGAATAATCTGGCCGCCAACAGAAAATTTTCTCTATATGTATTAATTATACTATCATTTAACACAAATATCGACTTTTTCTCATCGACACATTTCGACAGCCGCAAAAAGCCATTTATATGATACTCCCCACCGTTTCCACCTCAACGGATGTGATAGGAAGCAAACTTTCCAGCAAATCCACAATGCAAGATAATAGAGGTGAACCTTTCCCTCTCCTCCTCCTCATCATAATCATTCAAATACCACACCGCCTGATCCGACAATTTCTCACAGATTTCCCTGATATAGATCAGATCCACATCCGAAAAAGAAAAGCCATATGTATATACCTTATCTACTGAACTATTTATATTTTCAAAAAATTCCCGATGCAGCTCTAATGCCCCTTTCGTATCTTTCCTCAGGTTATTCTGAAGTTCGTCCAAAACATTCTCCGCCCCGATATGTCTCTCCGTATTCTTATCATAATAATCTTTCGTGTTTCCATGGCCAAACAGTATCTCTTCCCCTGGTTTTCCATGAATATGGCATACCGCCTCTACGCCGTATACTTTTTCTAACGTATCCGTATAATTAAAAGATAGGAACAAATCCCCCTCTCGATCTATCAGCTTTTTAAAATCTCCTTTAGGCAATACAGAAGCTCCAACTCGAATTGTATAAATCCAATTTGAGAAATACTTAGAGATGTTACCGGCTGGCAGCAAAAGATTAGATGCGATGTCTTCATTTGTATAAACCTGGCGCCACGAATCAATATCCCCATCCTCATCCAAATCATAAAAAGCTTCATCAAAGCATTCTGAAAAGTCTAACAGCCCCAAGGACTCTTCTACATTGCTCCACTTTCCCCCCTCTGCTTCCGTTATAATTCTCAAAAGAAATCCGACCACTTCATCGTCATTATAAATTTCTTCTCCATGATGGCCTATCTTAACTTCAGGCATAATTAATTCGTCTTCGTTTGCGTCTGGATATGTCGTTTTCAAATATTGTCTAAAACTTTCATACGAACTGTTAATCCCATGGGCCAGATCAAACCCATTTCCAATAATGAATAAACTCTTCATTTCACTTACTCCTAGTAATTCATTTTTCCAAATTCTATATCTCCATTATACAATATTCATATTTTTTATCTTCACCTTTTTCTCGACAAAAATCGACATAAGGTGCCCCCATGTACTATACTTTTTTCGTAACTACAAAAACTGATCTGAAAGGAGAACCAATCAATGAAAACAGGAGATGCAATTCGTAAAAGAATCAAAGAATTAAGACTGGAACGGGAAATGAGTGAATACCGCCTCATCCGCCGTTCCCTGCTGGCCCCATCCACAATAAAAAGTGTGTTAACGCAGAAATCCAGAGACCCGCGTGTCAGCACCATCACTCTCATCTGTGATGCTCTGGGCATTACCATCCGCGAATTTTACAACTCACCACTGTTCGAAGACCCGGATATGGCAGGCCAGGACGCCCTGGACAGAGAATAAACCTTACCACAGAAATAGGGCGGGCCTGGCGGCCCGCCCGTACTCATACTACTCCATACACTCTAATATCTCATCCAGCGGTGCTCTTGCCAGCGCCATTACCCGGTCGGCGGCGCCGTAATACATCCAGATCACTCCGTCTCTCAGCAGCGCTCCGCAGCTGAACACCACATTGGGGTAAAATCCTTCCTTCTCGTAACTCTCCACCGGCTCCAGAACCGGTGTTTTGCTGACAGCAAGCACTCTGGCCGGATTTTCCAAATCCAGCAGTGCGGCATTCATGCAATACCGGTTGGATACCTTATCCGCTCCATGATACAGAATCAGCCATCCCTTCTCCGTTTTGATTGGAACCGCGCCACCGCCGTTTCTGGCGCTATCCCACTCATATCTTGGAAGCTTCAGCAGTTCATGTTTCCCCCAGTAAATCAAATCCGGTGACGCCGCCCCCCACATCTGTGCCATTCCGATCTGGCGCGGCACCGGCCTGGTAAGCGCATAATATTTCCCCTGAATCTTCTCCGGAAAAATTGTGACATCCCGGTTCTCCGTCACAAAGATCAGTCCCTTTTTCTCCACACTCCGGAAATCCTTCGTGACAGCCAGCGCCGTTGTGATTCCATTGCAGGACACCGCCGTATAATTAATATAGAAGGTATCCCCAATTTGTGTAATTCTCGCGTCCTCCGTCCCAAATCCCTCCAGCTCACAGTCCGGCTGGATAAACGGCTTCTCCTCCACAGTAAAATGCACCCCATCCCGGCTCCGGGCCAGACGCAGATGGGAAATCGACGTTAAATAGACATAGGTCTCCTTCTCTCTGTCATACACCTTTCTCGGGTCCGAAAAATCATAACGGGAATCCTTCCGGTCCAGAACCTTTACATGCACATCATAAGTGCCGTCCTCCAGCATTTCCAAAACCGGAACCGCCAGAAATCCTTCCCCGGCCTCGGCCGGCCTCTCCGCCACTCTCATAAGCAGCAGCGTTTCCCCCTGATATTCCGCCACTCCCGCATTAAATGCACATACCACTGTAAATCCTTCTCTCGATGGTCTGACCATCTCCGGAGTTACCAGAGGATTCTGTTTTTCTCTAACAAATGGTGTCATAATCGCTCCTTACTTCAGTACAAATTGAATTCCCTTTGTGAAATTTTTTCTAAATATAATAAATAAAATCAAAATCGGCATGGTCAGAATCACCGTTCCCGCATACATAGGGCCCGGATAAGACGCATAAGGTCCAAACATCTGTGCCAGCAGCACATTGATCGTCTGCATCTGGATATTCTTCACCGCTATCATATCCCACAGTAACTCCACCCAGCGTTCCATGAACAGAAATAGGAAAATAATCGTGGTGATCGACCGGCTCATAGGAAGCACAATCTTTCTGATAATTGTGTACGTTCCCGCCCCATCAATTCTGGCCGCCTCAATAATTTCATCCGGCAGTGCCTTAAAGAAATTCGTGTAGAGAAACACCGCCCACAGACTCATGGCCTTCGGGATAATCATAGCCGCATATGTATTGTAAAAATGGAGATTCTTCACCACCAGAAACTGCGGAATCAGCAGAATCATAGTTGGGAAAAACATCTGGAACATGATAAAGGAATCTACCTTTTTCCGCCCCTTAAAGTCCACTTTGGCAAGGGCGTATGCAATCATAACACCGAATAGCATCATCAAAAGTGTTGATGACAGCGTCACAAACAAACTGTTGAAAAATGCCTTGATCCACGGCTTCGTCGCCACGCCCTGATCTCCAAAGATCAGCCAGGAATACGACCGCAGTGTAAATCGGGAAGGCATAAAATGTTTGTCCACCTCATCCCACGGCGCCAGCGAATTAAACACCATATAAAGATACGGATACAGCGCAATACACAGCAAAAGGAGTCCAATGATATAGATCAAAATTGTTTTTACCAGTTTCTTACCACGCATTGCTCTCACCCCATTTCTCTAATACTTTTCGAATCAGGCCAATAGACAGGAAGGTAACTGCCGCTGCCACGATAGCAATCGCCGATCCATAACCTGTATTCAGTTTATTAAACGCCTCATCATAGATCTGCAGCACCCACGTGTTGGTGGCTCCGTTTGGCCCGCCGTTGGTCAGCAGGTACGGCTCGGTAAAGATATGGAACACCACGCCCGTCGCCAGAATACTGACTGTATAAAATGCCGGGTACAATAACGGCAGTGTGATCCGAAAGAATCTCTGCCATCCGACAGCTCCATCAAGATCCGCCGCCTCATACACATCCGTTGGGATACTCTCAAGTCCTGACTCGATAATCAGTGCGTAATATCCCGAAAACTTCCATACCATGATTAACGCAATCACCATAGGCGCCAGCAAGGAGGAATTCAGCCAGTTAATGTTGACTCCGAATGCAGCCCGGATCCAGACATTCACCGCACTGTCATAACTCAGCAGACCTCTCACTACCACCGAAGAAGCGACTCCCGAGGCCAGATAAGGCAGGAAAAATCCAATGATAAACACGCTCTTAAACTTCGGCATATGGTAGATCACAAGGGCCTCGATCATCGAAACCAGAAGCACCACCGGAACAAACAACAGAAAGAACCGGTAAGTGGTGAAAAATGCCTTATGTACCTTCGGGTCCGCCACAGTCTTTACAAAATTACCGATCCCCACAAAATGATATTTGGGAGAAATCAGATTCCAGTCCGTAAATGCCAGGTACAGCGTCCACAAAAGAGGAATCAGGAAAAACACAGCGCCAAATACAAGATACGGTGATATCAGAATCCACCCAACTCTGTTGTCATTTCTTCTTCCTCCTGTCCTCTTCTTTTGTTTTTTCATCACAGACATCTTCCCATTCCTCCCAAATATGAATCGGCACTTATTTACTTAAGATACTCTCAATCTCCGCTTTCACGTCCGCCCATGCTTCTTCCGGCGTTTTCTCCCCGTTCAGTACAGGAACCAGACCTTTTTCACCGAGTGCGGTATGAGTCTCCACATAGCTTGCGTTGTCAATGGCCGGAACCGCATTTTTCACATTTTCCGCAAATGGAACCAGCTCCGGCGCTTCCTCAAATAAAGTCTTGAAAGATTCATCCTCCAGCAGACTGTCCTGAGCCGGAAGAAGGTAGGTCGTATCCATCCACTCCGCATCGTGAGCGCCGTCGGTATAAACCCATTTGATAAACTCATAAGCGGCTCTCTGCTGCTCTTCTGGAACCTGAGAATAAATTACAACACCTTTGTTGTCAGACATGGTCTTCACATTTTCTGTGGAAACTCCATCCGGAACCGGAGAAGATGCCACCACATATTCCGTACCGAATTTTAAATCCGGATATTTTTCATGCATTGCCGTGTAACGGAACGGAACAAACTGAGTCGCCAGAGAGATTCCCGTCTCAAATGGATCCGTCACCTCCTGTGCCAGAAGATAACCGTTCTTGTTCATCTCGTCAAAGAACCGGTATACCTCGATGGCCGCCTCATCGTCAGCTACCGACTTATTGTTCTCAATTAACGCATTTCCCTCAGAGGCTCCAATATATAAAGTCAGGTAATCCCACCAGCGTTTGTACCAGGATGTATTGGTAAATGCATTGCTGGCCCATACAAACTTGTCCGGATATTTCTCTTTCAGCGCTTTGCCTACCGCATAAACTTCGGAGTAGGTGACCGGGGCTTTCTCAAATCCAAGTTCCTTTAATAAATCAATTCTCCATAAGAACATACTCGGGTTGGAGAACATAGGCATCACGTACTGATGGCCGTCTCCGAACTTCCAGGCTTCCATCATGCCTGTCATGTTTCTGCTGGACACCACCGCGTCAAAATCTTCAAAGCTGTCAAACGGAACAACCGCTTCCGCCTCCGCCAGCTGGGCCGCAAAGCCGCGGAACACATTCTCACTGGCTGCCGGTGCCGTGCCGCTGGCAATGGCTGACTGAATTCCCGCTTCTGATGATGGGGATTCCGGCATCGCACTCACGGTGACATTTACATTGGGATTCACTTCTTTGTACTGCTTTGCCATACTCTCCCAGAAGGCCTGCTGGGAAACCTGAGGTGCGGACCAGAATTCGATATTAATCACCTGACCGTCCCCTTTGTCCCCGGTCTCCACCTGAGCAGCCGTTGTCGATCCCGCATTGGATGCCGGCTCTTCCGACTTGCCTGACGAACTCCCGCATGCTGTCAAAACAGTAATTGCCGCTAACACGCCTGCCGCAACTCTTAAACTTTTTTTCTTCATAAGTATTCCTCCTTTTAATATTGTATTATCTTGAATAATTCATATTAATTAATCCCGAAGTTTTTGGAATATTCTTCCATAAACCCCTATTTATAGATATATCTTCCAAGTAATCATATGTATTATTCATTTTTATATTGCAACTATACCAATCTTGTCTTTTTTTGTCAAGTAATTTTTAAACATTAATTAATATTAATTATTTATATTTTTAACATTAATAAATACTGGATTTTTTTGCGCAAATATATTATACTAGAGCTATCAAGGAAAATTTAGAGAAGCGTGGTGCCATACATGAGAAAAAAGAAAATAGCAATGAAGGATATCGCAGACGCCTTAGATGTGTCGATCAATACTGTTTCGCTGGCATTAAATAATAAGAGCGGCATCAGCGAAGATACCCGCCATGCCATTATTCAAAAAGCAAAAGAGATGGGGTACACCATTGCCGCCCAGCAGTCAAAACCGGTGCGGAATATTGCCCTGCTACTCAGTAAGCGTTATCTGAAAAACCTGTCGTTTTACTCCAGGGTCGTTTACGGGATTACAACCTACGCCAATCAGAATAATTATAATGTGATCGTTGATTTCTTCGACAACGACATGCCGACGCTGCCCCAGGCCATCATCAACAACAGTGTCGACGGGATTCTGACTGCGGGAAATATTTCCGATTCATTTCTGCGGCTTTTGAATCAGACACATCTGCCGCTGGTTTCGATTGATTACTCTTCCTATCATACGATAACCGACTGCGTCGGTACCCAAAATCTCCAGGGAGGTTATTCGGCAGCGAAGTATATCATTGAAAAGGGGCATAAAAAGATTGGATTTGCGGGGGATATTCATTATTCCAACAATTTGAGGGAGCGATGGCTGGGATTTTGCAGCTGCATCCAAGACTATGCCGCCGATGGAGTGTGCCAGGATCACCTGGGATATTCCATTCTGGGATCGATTGCGCCGGCGGTAATTAACAAGGATTACCGGAGACTGACAGACGAAATCCAGGCACTGCCCAAACTGCCTACGGCGCTGGTCTGCTGCAATGATGAAACCGCCGTGTGTATTTACCAGGCACTCGATGCCATTGGGATCCGTCCGGGGAAGGATATCTCCATTATCGGGTTTGATGATGTGGAAAACGCACTATTGGTGCGGCCGAATCTCACTACCATGCATGTACCGAAAAAGCAGATGGGGGAGACCGCGCTGATGCGGCTGTGCAGCCGAATTGAGAATCCGGAGCTGCCGCTGCAGGATATTACGCTGCCGGTTTATCTGGTGGAGAGGGAATCGGTGGTTGCTTTATAACAGGTGAAATCATCACAACCCAGGAGAGATGCATGGTTCTCCTGGGTTATTTTTGTCGGGATTCCTATCGAAAGTTCAAAATATCCTCTCGCAGATCCTCCACCAGCTGTTCCTGATACCCCGCCATGCCATTCCGCCTAACCAGTTTTGCTGTCTCCACAAGCACCGGATGCATCAGTTTGTCCAGCATCCCAAGCCTCATGTCTCCTATCATTTCTCCAGACATCGACTTTTCATAATCTTCCGTTCCCATATGCCAGATACACAGCCGCTCCCCATATCTGCGCCAGAGCCGTTCCGCAATCATCATCCCCTCCGGGTCCAGGTCCCCTGCATAATAAAACTGTGCACCACTTACAGCTAGAAGATCCAACAGCACAAATGCCGCTGTTCTTGGCTGACCAGATGTACATAAAAGACTATACTCCACACCGGTGAGTTTCTGCTGAAGATGACTGAACACCATTTCATTCTCCACAACAAAAACCGGCTTGTGCTCTGCTTCTTCCGCCCACCTCCCATAGGCTTTGGACACACCTGTCAGATTGGAAAGCATTATCACATAAGGTTCTTCCAATTTCATATAGCCTTCATAAGCCGGATGCAATCCATCCGTCGTCTTCAGATGAATCCCATAGGCCGTCACGGTGCTGGATATCTCATCCATTTGCACACCATGTTCCAAAAACAACTCACTGAGCTTCTGTGCACTGTCTGGGAAACGGCAGCATGACAAATAACAAAATCCATGGGTCAGCAACTGACCCACCGTGTTTCCACGGTCCAGAGCGTGCGGATTTCCAGTCATCTGTGACGCAAGCAGGGCCAGGTAGACAGGCGGCTCGTTATTCTCTTTCCTCTTCTCAAGAAGTTCCAGGCAGCCTCCTGCCTGGCTAAGCAATCTCCTGTTCGCTTTTGATGATTTTCTTTAGAAGTTCCTGCTCCATGACATCAGATTTCCTTTCCAAAATTTCCGATATCCGCCCAGCATGAAACTGCATTTCCTGAATGAATTCCCTCAGATACGAGATGAAATGATCTTTATGTACGATAAATTCTACTGATTTCAGTAGTTTATCCGCCTTACCCGAATAAAATTCCCGAAGATAATCCTGATAATTCCGATTCAGGCGTTTAAAGTCATCCTGAAGATTGTTCCACCATTCGTTCAACTCTTTCATACTTTTAGAGCCAATCACGTCTATCTGCTCCAGGCTTTCTGCCATCCGCACGAACAGGCTGGTAGATAAGTTCCCTGACTCCAGGAATAGATTCTCCAGCCTCAGAGTCATACGTTCCACTTCCACTGCATATTCCGACATCGTATAACGAAACTGCTTATTTTTATAATCAGCAATCGTATACACTCTTCTCGGATCCTGAAGCGGCGTCAAGTTCTTCCAGCCGACCAGCGCCTCCAGATCCATTTTTAACTGTTCCATTGCATAATCTTCATATCCCGCTATCTCATGCATCCGTTCCAGTATATCTTCTTTATATAGCTGATAATGCATCTTTTCGTATTCCAAGTAAAAAATCCTCATGATCTGCCGGTACTGAGATGCATTCTGCGCTGACAGATAGCTGGTCTCCAAAAGCGGCCCCAGGTAACCCATATTCTTTCCTCACTTTTTCTGATCGTACGTTAAAACCTGCTATTAAAATCTCCCAAACACTTCATGACTTTCATCAATTCCTTAACGAATTCCATATCGTCTAACTCCACATCCACAAGACGTACATCTTTTTGTTTTCTTCAAATATTATCTGTCTTCCTTCTTTGTTTTGTTGTTTCATATACTTCTCATCCCCCATACCCCCTGATTCTTTTTCACTATTATTTTCTTGATAAGAAGAAATCTTGTATATTCCTCTGTCCAATTTGAGGATTTTATTATTTTTCACAAGGGAATACAAACTTTAAATGCTTTTCGCATGCCACAAAATCTTTTATAAATTGAATATCATGTTCTTTTCCATCAAGCAAACATTCCAATATTGATTTTTTTAATTAGATGAAACGCTCATATCTTTTCTCCTTTTTATTTTATAATATCTGTTTTTCTATTTTTCTTCAAGACATTCTTCGAATATTCAAAGAACTCTCAGGCTTATCTTCAAGACAACCGAATTACTCTTCGCTCTTGCCCGCACATCAGACTTTTTCGCCATAATTTCACACACCATATTGCAGCAAATTATTTTTCATGATAAGATGGTCCTATCACGGAACCATCTTATGCTAAAAATCATGAGGAGCCTGACATGAATATGGACCTTTCTTCCTGCATGGAGAAAATCAAACATTCTTATCTCCCAATACGCTATCAGAAAAAGCTCTATTATGACCTGAAACAGATAGAGAAAAGCGAAATACCAAAGCTGTGCAAAATAATTCTATTCGGAAGCTGTGCCAGAAATCAACTTCGGGTAGGGAGTGACATTGATCTTCTGCTGCTTGCAGAAGAGAACGTCACTCGGGAACTGCGCGGAGAACTGTCCAGTGATCTGGCAGAACCAAAAGACGGGGTGTCTACCGATCTTGTTTTTTATACAAAAAATGATTTCGAGAACTCAAACAGTCTTTTAATCAAAGAAATCAAAAAAGATGGTCTTGTTTTATGGGAGGAATAATTTTATATGTATTCGTTGAATTCGTATATGGGAATGGCAGAAAATGATTATTTATATGCCAAAGCAGGCATGAATATCTGCAGACAGCTGGGCAACTACAACAGCGTAGCCGCTGGCTGCGCTCAGGCAGCCGAAAAATACTTAAAAGCATTGGCCGAGGTCTGCCTGATCGAGGCTCCTGATGCAGTTACTATAATGAGAACCCACAATCTCCGTACCCTGGTAAATAAGATTAAAGAATACCGCCCAACAGCCGAATTAAATTCCAAGGACTGCAAGTGGCTTGGCGATTACTATTTTGAAGCCCGCTATCCGGGAGACAACTTTGTTGCCGTGAATGAAGAGGATGGAACGGAGTGCATTCGCATTGTAGAGAACATACGGGACGTAGTGAAAGAAGAGCTGGAAAAATGCCAAAAAGAGCGTGAGGAACGGAAAAAAATTTCTGAACTATAAAAAATCAAACAACAGTTTGAGGGAACGATGGCTGCTTTAGAACAGGTGAAATCATCATAACCCAGGAGAGACACATGGTTCTCCTGGGTTATTTTTTAATCTTATAAAAGTCTGGCCGTCTCTATTTCCGCTGCGATGGACGCTTCCAGAGCGGAGGCGTCTGTTTTATTGTCTGCACTGACCGACAGATACAGTTTCAGTTTTGGTTCCGTTCCTGACGGGCGGACAACTACAGAGGTATTTCCTTCCAGGATGAATTTTAATACATCTGATTTTGGAAGGTCGATTGGTTCCTTTCGGCCATCGCAGTCGAACGCGGTGGATTCCAGATAGTCGCAGATCCCCACGACGCGCCGTCCGGCAAATTCAGTTGGAACGATTTTGCGGAAGCTGTCCATGATTCCCTTCATCTTGCCAAAACCTTCGGCTCCCTCGAAGGTGTAGCTTCTCAGGGTGTTGAGGCAGTAGCCATATTTTTTGTAAAGCCCGTCCAGAACGTCGAGAAGACTCTTGCCCTGGTTTTTATAATAGGCAAACATTTCGCAGATCATGAGAGAACCGTCTACGGCATCTTTATCGCGGACATAGCTGCCGGTCAAATATCCATAACTCTCCTCAAAGCCGAAAATGTAGCGGTCAGCTTCTCCCTTCTGCTCTAACAGGCCGATTTGCTCTCCGATGAATTTGAAACCCGTTAGGACGTCGATAACCTGGACACCATAGTCAGCAGCAATCCGGCTGGCCATATCGATGGTGACGATGGTTTTGACTAAAATTGGATTCTCCGGCATTTTTCCAAGGGCAATTCTGCGCTGGCAGATATAGTCAAGAAGCAGCATTCCCATCTCATTGCCACTCAACAGGACGTAACCATCCGGGCCTTTTACGGCGGTACCTACTCTGTCACAGTCCGGGTCTGTTGCAAGCAGCAGATCACTTCCAAGACGTTTGGCGTAATCCAAACCGAGAGCCAGGGCTTCCTTGATCTCCGGGTTCGGATAAGGACAGGTGGTGAAATTGCCGTCCGGGTTTTCCTGTTCTTTTACGACGGAAATGTTGGTGAATCCATGTTCCTGCAGGACCCTTGTGACACAGTATCTTCCGGCTCCGTTTAACGGGGTGTATACGATGGAAATATCTTTGTCGATTCCGGGCTGGCAAAGGGACTCACCGGAGACTGCGTTGATAAATGCATCAATGGTCTCTTCAGCAATATAAGAAATAAGCCCAGATTCAAGTGCCTGTTCGAATGGCTGTTTTTTTACATCCAGAAAAATATCGACGTTATTTATCTCCTCCAAAATCTCTCCTGCGGCATTGGTGGTGATCTGACAGCCATCGCTTCCGTATACTTTATAGCCATTGTACTTAGCCGGGTTATGACTGGCAGTTATGACAATACCTCCAGAGCAATGAAGATGTCTCACCGCAAAGGACAACGATGGGGTCGGCATCAATTCGCGGTATGTATAAACCCGAATTCCGTTTGCAGCAAATACTTCAGCCGCTACCTGGGCAAAAACATCCGATTTGATTCGACTGTCATGTGCGATGGCTACGGATGGGCTGGAGAAATTTCGGTTTAAATAATTGGCATACCCTTGAGTGGCCTTGGCTACCGTATAGATATTCATACGATTTGTACCGACTCCAATCACTCCTCTGAGACCACCAGTTCCGAATTCCAGGTCTCTGTAAAAACAATCTACAATTTCGTCCCGATTGGATTTCATGTTTTCCAGTTCCGTTAATAATGTTTCATCCCGGACCTGCAGTTTCCAGGTTTCATATTGTTGTTTCATTGAATCATTCATGCGTTTGTTCTCCTATGAAATCAATAAGCTAGATAACATTCTATCATAACTGAGACAAATACAAAAGCAAAAGAATTCTCAACACCGGTTACCGAGAAATATTGCACTCCTTCCCGTTTTCTGGAGACCATTTTAATTTACCCTGATTGGTCAATGGGGAAATCCCCACCGATGGATGAAGTTGGCCCGATGAAATGAATATATGTTGACTAAGATTAAATAATATATGGAGTATAAATAGTCCAGAGAAATGAGGTATGATTATGTAAAAAACACTGCTATTTGTTTCAATTATTTTTTCCGTAGTCATGGAAATCACTGCTTTCACCGGTGAGTGGAAACAAGACACAACTGGCTACATGAAAAAGGGGTGATTTTCCATTTGAAAACGGCTGGTTTAGCTTTAGAGATGATGGAAGTGCTCAAATCTCAAAAGTGAATTAGAGGGTGCACCTGTAGAAGCACCAGGTGAAGGATGGGTACATTTTGATGGTAATACAGACCCCACCAATACGCTTCAACCAGGAACTAAAGTAGATTTCTTAAACGAGACTACTACTAACTATGATGACGATGAGGATGACGATTATGACGAATAACTTAAAGAACAAATTTATTAATATACGCACTGTCTCCACAGCTATAATATTATCTCTTACACTTGTTGGTTGTTCTTCTCCTGCTCAAGATAATAACTCAGAAGAATTGGAGAGTTTAAAAAATCAAGTTGAAGAATTATCCAAAGAAAATGCAAGCTTAAAAGAACAATTAGAAACAACTATAAAAGAAACTACTCCCAAGGAAACGATCCAGGATTCAAGTGGTGACCTTATTCAGCTTGGCGAAACCAGTTCACTTGATGATTGGTCAATAACTATTACTTCCGTTGAACTCGTTGACTCCATCCCGGATGGATACGGTTCTTTTTCTCCCGACAGTGGCAATAAATATCTAATCACATCTCTTACGATTACAAATAATGGAAAATCAGCTGAAACATTCCTTCCCAGCTTTGCAATGGGCACCGATGTGCAAGCCAAAATTTTGTATGATGATGGCTATGAATTCAGTGCCACACACCTTTTGGGATATAGCAAGGGGCTACATGATCAGTCTCTAAATCCTCTTTCATCTAAAGATGGAGATATTGCATTTGAGATTCCAGATAGCGTAGCCAACGCCACAGATGAATTGATTTTACATTTAAAAGCAGGTAATTCTAACTTAAACATTAAGGTTCGATAATAATTATTGTAAACCATAAGACATAAAACTTATATTTTTTTTAAGGGTTTGAGTGTGTGAAAAAAGTCTGTAAATGCTGATCTTCTATGATAATCACTGGGCTGAAAGTTCCTTTTTGGACTTTCAGCCCTTGTTTTATATATAACTACCGTTGCATGTCAAGAGCAGGCGAATATTCCACCTATGAAAAATAAGATAGATTGGCTTATTCCGGCAGACGGCCCTCATACATGATTCTCAGTTCAACATATACCTGTCACCAATTCCCGATTGGCATGGTCATTTCTTTGTAGCTTCAAACGCAGACCGGTACAAGGCTTTCATCAGTGCAGTGTTGATATTCCGGTCTTTGGATACGTTGCGGCGATTACCTCTTTGATCCCGCTGAGTCCGTCTGCACAGAGAATCCGTATATCTTTCACTACCCGATTTCTATCCGTAACATCCGAAATAAAGCCTTCCGATGCTTAAAAACCGTAAATATCCTCCAGAGTGTCAGAGATCTATCTTGTGGTCATTCCTTTGCCATAAAGTTCCTCTGTCATTTTTACAATACATTTATGGATTAAGTCAATTTCCGTTTCTGTTTCATACGCAAGGCATCTGGCACGAAACCTGCTTTACGTCCGGTCAATTAATGGCTGTTCTTCAAAGCTTGTACCAGTTTATTATACCAAAAACAAGACGAGAAAATTCCCGTCTTGTTCTTTACATGATTTCAACTTACAACAGCACTACACCAATAATTTCTTTTTTTACATTATATACCGCTTCAATCTCTTTTTCAATCTCTCCAAAACGTGAAACACCGTTCTCCTCAACCAAAATCACTGCATCACTTTCTGGCAAATTGCTAACCGTTTCTGCGTTTTCATTCAGATTTACTCCGACAGACAATATCATATCTGAACACAATTTTCCTAGTTTATTTGCCACATTATTTAAAGCTTCCTCAGATACTGTCCCAATTACAAAAACTTTCTTTGCATCACCCGCATAATTTTTCAAATTAGCAGCCATCAACTCATATCTTGCCTCTTCAGTAAGCGTATCTTTCTTTCCTTCCAGCTTATCTAACCAACTATCAATCCCTGAGAATACTCGTTTCTTCTCTTTACTTGGAAACATAGCTAAAACTTTAATTCCATAGCGCTGTTTTAAATCTTTCGCTGATTTCACCTTATCCGTCATCAGAAAAGCCACACAAATACAGAAAATAGTAATAAATGCACCAAGCACTCCACCTAATACCCCATACTTAATTCCTGATTTAACAGCTGCTGTCTTTGATAATACCAACGCTTCCGCAGGCTCCTGCAGTTCTTCAAGTGCTTTCTCTTTTTCTTTCAATGTTGTTTGTAGGATAGTAATATTATCATTTACCCGCTTCTGTTCATTAGCCAGCTCTAAATCAGTGTCTGTATTACTAACCTGATTCATAATGTATAAATCATGATCACCAAACTTACTGCTAAAATCAGACTGTTGCCTCTTTACATCATCAAGAATCGCATTTAAGATTTGATCAGCCCCTTTGCTATCCATGTAACAAACAGAAATAGAGAGTTTTTGTCCCCATTCATCTGTTGTTACTGTAATCAATTCTTTCAAATACGATACTTCTGTCCCCATTTTCATAGCCAGTTCAGATAAATCAAAGCCCCGATTAATATACGAAGCATAAGCGCCAACCAATCCGTTATTATATAATACTGTATAAGAATTCGCTCCCTTTAGGGCTGTTGTATCATCTAGCTTTATAAATAAATCAGCTGATGATGTATATTTGTCATATGGACTAATTTTCATCAAGATCGAATTTTCCAGGTACTCTGTCTGAGAATCAATATTTTTCCTGATATTGTTTACTTCTCTCTCATAACCTGACTTTAAGGTTTGATACTCTTCCAAATCCTGCTCGTACTGCATCTGTGCCTTTTTTACATATTCAACATCTTTTTGCTGAGAAAGGCTTCCCACAACCTTGTAACTCCCCAACAAAATTCCAAATAAAACAGCTATTAATATAATCGGCCGCCATTTATGAAGCACAGCAAACATCAGGTCCTTCAAATCTATTTCCTGCTCATATGTAGTATTATTATCCATTATCTCTCTCCTCATTTTTTGCTTTTTTTATCATATCATATTGGAATTCAAGAATCAATGGATAACACCATACTTAAATTTTTATATCCTTAAAAATATATTAAAATTCTTTTACTTCTTATAATGAAGATTATAT
>JAWZDV010000025.1:0-4630 GCA_034142505.1 Bacteroides thetaiotaomicron | reverse complement strand
TAATTTAGAATTATCCTTTGTTTAACATTATACCACCTGTCCCTATTTCCTTCAACTGGCAACTCTTAATTGAGTCTTTCATAAAGAACTCCGCCAAAAATATTGGCATTTTTTGGTACAGAAAACCGGGTGACTTTTTTGGAAAGATAGTGTATGATGATAGAGGAAAAAAATGCCTGGTCAAATGTCCGCATAGCACGGACAATAGGCTTGTACAAAAGACACAAAAATTTGTCGCTTTAATTCGGAAAAGTGTTAATAATAGACAAAATGGTGGGTTGATATTTGGGGTAAAGTATGATATTATAAACAAAGAATGAATAAATTCTAAAAAATCAAGAAAATCTAGGAAAGGAAAGGACGCATGGAGAAGACAAATGAACGGTACAGTGCCTACATCCAGATTCTGAAGGAAGAGTTAGTTCCGGCGATGGGATGTACGGAGCCGATTGCACTGGCATACGCGGCGGCAAAAGCGAGAGAAGTTCTCGGAGAGATGCCGGACCGTGTACTGGTAGAAGCCAGCGGAAGCATTATCAAGAATGTAAAGTCGGTTATTGTACCAAACACCAATCATCTGAAGGGAATCCCGGCGGCAGCAACAGCGGGAATCGTTGCTGGAAGGCCGGAACGTGAACTGGAGGTAATCGCCGAAGTTTCGCCGGAAGAGATCACTCAGATGAAAGAATTTCTTGAGACAGTCCCGATTGATGTGAAGCACATCGACCAGGGCATCACGTTTGACATTGTAGTGACTCTGTACAAGGATCATTCCTATGCCAAAGTGAGAATTGCTAACTATCACACGAATATTGTGCTGATAGAAAAGGACCACCAGATACTCAGTCAGGTTGCAGTGGAAGGGGAGAGTGAGGAGGGTCTCACGGACCGGTCGCTGTTAGACATGGAACATATCTGGGACTTTATCAACACCGTGGATGTAGCGGATGTGAAGGAGATTTTAGACCGTCAGATTGCTTACAATACGGCAATCTCGGAGGAAGGACTTCGCGGGAATTACGGCGCCAATATCGGGCAGGTACTGCTGGATACGTATGGCGATGATATCCGCACCAGAGCCAAAGCCAAGGCGGCGGCAGGTTCGGATGCGCGTATGAACGGATGTGAACTTCCGGTAGTCATCAACTCAGGAAGTGGGAACCAGGGGATCACCACATCCATTCCGGTGATTGAATATGCAAAGGAACTGAACGTGGGAGATGAGAAGTTATACCGGGCGCTGGCTCTTTCCAACCTCACCACGATTCACCAGAAGACCTTAATCGGAAGGCTGTCAGCATATTGTGGCGCAGTCAGTGCAGGCGCTGGTGCGGGAGCCGGGATTGCGTATTTATGCGGAGGCGGTTACAAGGATGTCGTACATACAGTGGTAAATGCGCTGGCGATTGTATCCGGAATCGTGTGCGATGGGGCGAAGGCCTCCTGCGCGGCCAAGATTGCATCGGCAGTGGACGCCGGCATTTTAGGTTATAACATGTACAAACGCGGTCAGCAGTTCTACGGGGGGGATGGTATCGTTACGAAAGGCGTAGAAGCTACCATCAAGAATGTGGGCCGTTTAGGAAAAGAAGGTATGAAGGAAACAAACGAAGAAATCATTAAAATTATGATTGGAGAGTAGAATATGAAAAAGTTATCTCAGAGTTTGCCTTTCAGGCTGGTGCTGGGCGTGGTGATTGGTATTATTGTAGGCCAGATTGCCAACACAGCGGTGATGAATGTAGTTGTAACAATTAAATATATCTTAAACCAGATGATCGTGTTCTGTGTGCCGCTTATTATCATCGGTTTTATCGCGCCATCCATTACCAAATTGGGTAATAACGCGTCGAAGATGCTGGGCGTGGCAGTAACCATTGCCTATATTTCTTCACTGGGCGCCGCTTTATTTGCAATGATAGCAGGGGTAATTCTGATTCCTCATCTGTCAATTGTGACAGAGGTTGAGGGACTGAAGGAGTTACCGGGCCTGGTATTCCAGCTGGATATTCCTCAGATTATGCCTGTTATGAGTGCGCTGGTATTTTCTTTGTTACTGGGTCTTGCGGCTACTTGGACCAAGGCGAAAGTGATTACTACCGTATTGGATGAGTTCCAGAAGATCGTACTGGATATCGTGACCAAGATCGTAATTCCGATCCTGCCGATCTTTATCGCATTTACTTTCTGTGCACTGTCCTATGAGGGAACCATCACAAAACAGCTTCCTGTATTTATCCAGGTGGTACTGATTGTTATGGCCGGACATTATATCTGGCTGGCACTGTTATACTTTATCGGCGGCGCTTACTCAGGCAAGAACCCGATGAATGTTGTGAAGAACTACGGACCGGCTTATATCACCGCAGTAGGAACCATGTCCTCCGCGGCAACGCTGGCAGTTGCGCTTCGCTGTGCAAAGAAATCGGAGCCGACTCTCAGAAACGATATGGTTGACTTCGGTATCCCGCTGTTTGCCAATATCCATCTGTGCGGTTCCGTATTGACAGAAGTATTCTTTGTTATGACCGTATCTAAGATTTTATATGGCAGTATTCCTTCCATCGGCACGATGATTCTGTTCTGTGCACTGTTAGGCATTTTCGCCATCGGCGCACCTGGTGTTCCGGGCGGTACGGTTATGGCGTCCTTAGGCCTGATCACCGGCGTTCTTGGATTCGATGAGATGGGAACCGCTCTGATGCTGACCATCTTCGCGTTACAGGACAGCTTCGGAACCGCATGTAACGTAACCGGCGACGGCGCGCTGACCATGATCCTTACAGGATTTGCTGAGAAACACAACATTAAGAAACAGGAAATCAAGATTGATTTATAATTAAATCAAATTGTTTGTTCGCTGTTTCATACAGATGAAGGGGAGTTCCCAAACCAGTTCCTGGTTTGGGGGCTCCTATTTTTGATTGCATTGCCTCCCGCAAAACGATATAATAAACCTATGAAAACGTTTGGAGGTTATCTATGTATCGGGAAGACCAGGGGCGGGAAGACTATATTGAGAAGGTGAAGAAGACAAGCTACGCGGCCGGGCGGAGAGAAGGGGAGATGTTGAAGCTGATCTCTCAGATTCAGAAGAAGGTCAAGAAAGGGAAGCCGGTCGTGGTGATCGCGGAGGAACTGGAAGAAGACCGGGATATGGTTGGTTTGATTTATGAGGCGGTAGCGGCTGATCCGGAGGGGACGAAAGAAGCTATTTATCAGAGGATGAATAATTAGAAAATGGATTTCTTTTTGAAATGGTTTGTGCTATAATGGGAACACTTGGTTAGTTTTGGAAAATATGAATTCAATGGAGGATTCTGATGATGAATATGTGGAAAACATTGCGAAGGATGATGATGGTGCTGGCTGTGATGTTCTGCCTTGGCGGTGCTGCTGCGCCGACGATGACAGCATACGCGGACACGCCTGCGGTGCAAGAGACCCAGGCCGTACAGACCGCCCAGGATCAGGGGGCGGAAGATGACGGTGCGGTTCTGCTGATTTTAGGCGGAGGATTGCTGCTGATTATCCTGTTTGCAGTGATCGCGGCGGTTTCCAGTGTATCGGCAGCGGTAGCAGTTGCTGCGAATATGGATGTGGATGGAGAATAAGGATCGGAATATGGCAGAAAGGCCGGCAGTGCGTGTGCGCTGCCGGCTTTTTGTATGGGCGATTTAGAGAAGTCCAAGAGAACGCAAGCCACTCAAGATGTCCTCATCGCTTAATGATGCATTGTGGCCGCCGAGGCAAATCTGGGGTTTGGTTTTGCCGTGGTAATCGCTGCCGCAGGTGACGATTAAGTGGTTCTGTCTGGCAGCTTCCAGATAAAATTCGGCGGTTTCCCTGTCGTGGTAGGAGGAGAAGGCCTCCAGGCCATCGATGCCCTGGGCGATGATTCCTGGCAGCATGCCGGTGTCGTCCACCAGATTCTGGCCGGGATGGGCCAGGACGGCGATGCCGCCGGTACTGTGAATCAGCTTCACGGCATCAGCCAGTGAAAGGTAGCGGATCGGCACATAGGCCGGTTTTCCCTCGGAGAAAAAGTCCCAGTAAAAACGGACATACGGCATATCACTTTTGGCTCCGCCCGGAAGATAAGGGCGGAGGATCTCATATTGGGAGGCATCTTCCTGAGCCAGGAGAATCTCTGCAACCAGTTCCCCGGTTACGACACCGTCCACAGCGGCTGCCATGATCTGAGAAAACGGCAGAGGGATTCCGGTGGCGCTGCTGAAAAGCTTAATTTTTTCTTCGCCTGCCATCTGTTCCTGATGGAGAATATCTTTTTCGACCTCGGCGTATTCCGGCCGGGTATAGTCAATGCCGTAGCCCAGCAGGTGAAAATTCCGGCCGTCATGAGTACAGTCCAGTTCAATCCCCGGCAGAATCTTTAAGTCTGTGGAAGCCGCCGCTTCCAACGCTTCCGGGTTTGCCCTGGCGGAATTGTGGTCGGTGATGGCCGCCAGCGTAAGCCCCCGGGCCACACATCTGGAGACGATTTCCTGGGGGGTGAATTCCCCGTCGTCGCTGAACATGGAATGCATATGTAAATCAATGTTTGTCATAGATAGACTCCTCGTATAATAAGTTTGTAAGCAAGAAAAACAGCTTACAGACTTATTCTTTT
>JAWZDV010000024.1:0-204441 GCA_034142505.1 Bacteroides thetaiotaomicron | reverse complement strand
ATTTATAAAACTGGATTCTTGCGCTACAAATTGGAATCTCAGGTTGCAATTCATCAATTCTGATAATCCATCTTGGCCATCTGATACAAAAATAAAGACGCTGTATGGAAAATATATTTATAACGTATTATAATATAAATATATGGAAAGGGGTGAACATGATGGCACAGACTTTGGTAAATATAAGAATGGATGAAGAGTTGAAAAAAAGCATGGAACAGACCTGCCAGGAATTGGGGATGAATATGACAACGGCTTTTACGATTTTTGCAAAAAAAATGAGTCGTGAGAAAAGAATTCCTTTTGAAGTTTCTATTGATCCTTTCTATTCTGAAAAGAATATGCGTGCATTAAATGAGAGCATGGAGCAGATGAAGAAAGGAAATGTGGTAGTAAAAACGATAGAAGAGTTAGAGGAGATGGCGGATGAGTAAGCTGGTATTCACGGAGAGAGCCTGGTAAGAGTATCTGTACTGGCAAATGCAGGATAAGAAAACATTGAAGCGAATTAATTCTCTGCTGAAAGACATTGATAGAGGCAGCTTTGAAGGAATTGGAAAACCGGAGCCATTAAAAAATCAGGAAGGATTTTGGAGCAGGCGTATAGATGAATGCAACAGACTAGTCTACCGGGTGTCAGAGGGGCAGACGGAAATTATCCAATGTAAAGGCCATTATAATGATTAAAAATAGAAGGCAGTATGCATCTTCTGATGGGTATATTGCCTTCTGTTTTTAATATGCCTTATGCGAAAACTCAGGTTGAGTTATCTGGGGGAATATGGTAAACTGTTTTTAGGACAGCGATCTGTGAAAAGGGGTGAAATATGGAGGAGATGTGGAAATACCATATGCGGCTTCGGGTTTACCGGACGGAACGGAGTTTCGGGCCGGGGGTGTGCAGATTGATGGAGCTGGTGGAGGAAAAGGGTTCCCTTTCCGCGGCGTGTAAGGAGATGGGAATGGCTTACTCGAAAGCCTGGAAGATCGTGAAGGCGGCGGAGACGGACCTGGGGTTCTCTTTGATGGAGGGAAGCAGCGGCGGCGAGAGCGGCGGCAAGACGGTTCTGACGGAGAAAGGGAAAGATTTTTTAAGACGCTACCGCCAGTTTGAGGCCGAGGTGCAGCAGAAAGCGGATGATGCATTTGAGAAGTATTTTGGAAGAGAATCAGGGATTGGCGAGTGAAAAAGAATAGTATTCCGAATAGGAACAGGATAGTGACAGGCCCACAGGTTATGATGTGAGCTAAAAAAATGTTTTGGTTATTCTTAAGTGAGAATAACGAAGAAAAAGAAAAGGAGCGCCAGGGGCTGCAATCAGAGGCGCGGAGGGAGAAGGAAATGAGAGAAGTTCGGACAGAGGAAGCGGTTGGGCAGGTATTGTGTCATGATTTGACACAGATTATACCAGGGGTGATGAAGGATGCGAGATTCCGTAAGGGACATGTGGTGACGGAGGAGGATATTCCGGTTCTGTTGTCGATGGGGAAGGAGCATTTATACATATGGGAAAAGGATGACACCATGTATCATGAAGACGAGGCGGCGGAGATTCTCTGTGCCCTGTGTCTGAATGAGCATATGAGCCGGAGCCAGGCGAAGGAAGGAAAGATTGAATTGCGCGCAAAGATCGATGGGCTGCTCAAGATTGACACGGAGCTTTTGGACGCTGTGAACGGGCTGGGCGATATGATGATCGCCACGCTGCATCCCAATATGCCGGTGAAAAAAGGAGATAAGATATGCGGAACCAGAGTGATTCCACTAGTGATTCAGAAGGAGCGGATGGAGGAAGCAAAACGAATCTGCGGGGGGCGGCCGATCTTTACAATTATGCCGTACCAGAAGAAAAAGGTGGCCATTGTCACGACGGGGAGTGAGGTTTATCACGGAAGAATTGAGGATGCTTTCGGGCCGGTTCTGGTGGAGAAGGTGAAGGAATTTGGGGCGGAGGTTTTAGGACAGACGATTACTGATGATAACCCGGAGATGACGACCCGGGCGATTTGTGACTGGCTGGAAAAAGGCGCACAGATGGTGCTGGTCAGCGGCGGCATGAGTGTGGACCCTGACGACAAGACGCCGCTGGCGATCCGAAACAGCGGGGCCAGAGTGGTGTCTTATGGGGCGCCGGTGCTTCCGGGAGCGATGTTTCTGCTTTCCTATTATGAGAAGGAAGGCGAGGAGCCGCGGGCTGTTGCGGGACTTCCCGGCTGTGTCATGTATGCGAAACGGACGATATTTGATCTGGTGCTGCCACGGTTGATGGCGGATGATCCGGTGACGGCGGAGGAATTATATAAATTGGGAAGAGGCGGGCTGTGTATGAACTGTGAAGTCTGCCATTATCCTAACTGTGGATTTGGAAAGGGATGGTGAGATGGGAGAAAAACTGACGCATTTTGATGAACAGGGAAATGCATGGATGGTGGACGTGGGGGAAAAACAGGAGACGGACCGGGTTGCGGTGGCCCACGGATTGATTACGGTCAGTTCGGAAGTTTATCAGGCGATTGTGAATGGAACGGCAAAAAAGGGCGATGTGCTGGGTGTGGCCCAGGTGGCTGGGATTATGGGGGCGAAGAAGACTTCGGATCTGATTCCGCTGTGCCATGTGCTGATGCTGACGAAGTGTGCGGTGGAATTTGTGCTCCATGAGGAACGGTGTGCGGTGGAAGCCGTCTGCACGGTGAAAACTCATGGGAAGACCGGAGTGGAGATGGAAGCGCTGACCGGAGTTCAGATTGCGCTGCTGACCATTTACGATATGTGCAAGGCCATGGACAGGGGAATGGTGATTTCGGATGTGTGTCTGCTGGAGAAGTCCGGCGGGAAGAGTGGGCTGTATCGGAAGTAAGCACTGACATCGGAAGAATATAGATAGAACCAGGAAAAGGTTATGGAATCAGAAGAGAGAATGAGCCGGAAGAGAGGTTCTGTCAGAAGAGAAACTTGAGGTAAAAAAGTGATATAGCAGGGAGAAGGAGACGCGGCATGTATGAGGTAGGGATTATTACGGTGAGTGACAAAGGAGCAGCAGGGGAGAGGGAGGACAAGAGCGGCCCGATGATTGAATCGTTGTTGGATGGCCGCCGGTATCATATCGCCAGTTATACCATCGTGCCGGATGACCCGGAGGAATTGAAGACGGAGCTTCTGCGGCTGTGTGACAATGTGGGCTGTGACCTGGTTCTCACCACAGGCGGAACCGGTTTTTCGCCGCGGGACAACACACCGGAAGTGACGTTGGCAGTCGCCACCAGAAATGTGCCGGGAATCGCGGAGGCATTGCGGGCGTACAGCATGACCATCACAAAGCGGGCTATGCTTAGCCGGGCGGCCAGTGTGATTCGCAATCAGACGTTGATTGTGAACCTGCCGGGCAGCCCGAAAGCTGTGAAGGAAAGTTTGGAATATCTGCTTGACACATTGCCTCACGGCCTTGATATTCTAACCGGGCGTGACGGAGAGTGCGCCAGAGGTTAAATAAATACCAGGAAAGGGAAACATAACTATGAAGGTTTTAATAAAAGGGGCCGGTGATCTGGCATCCGGAATTGCGCTGCGGCTTTACCGTTGCGGGTTTGATATCGTGATGACCGATATCGCTGTGCCGACGACGGTGCGCAGAACGGTGGCATTTTCCCCGGCAGTCTATGAAGGGACGGCTCTGGTGGAAGATGTGACTGGAGTGTTGTGCCTCAATTTGGAAGAAATTCAGGCGGCGGTTGAGAAGAACCAGATTGCGGTTATTGTTGATGAAAGCGGAACGATCCGGGACACATGGAAGCCGGATGTTCTTGTGGATGCGATTATCGCCAAGAAAAATCTGGGAACCACGATGGAAGATGCCCCGACAGTCATCGGTGTCGGCCCGGGATTTACTGCGGGAGTGGACTGTCACTGTGTAGTGGAAACGAAGCGGGGCCACAACCTGGGGAGATGCATCTGGAATGGCAGCGCAGTTCCTAATACGGGAGTGCCTGGAATGATCGGCGGTTATGATAAAGAACGGATTATCCGCGCCAGCGCAGACGGCAGATTTACCGGCTGTGTCTCCATCGGCGACCTGGTGGAGAAGGGGCAGCTGGTTGGCAAAGCAGGGGAAACGCCGATATTTGCAGAAGTGGGCGGCGTAGTGAGAGGACTGTTACAGGACGGTGTGACAGTCTGCAAAGGAATGAAGTCCGGCGATGTGGACCCAAGAGGCATGGTGGAGAGCTGCTTCACCGTGTCAGACAAGGCGTCTGCCATCGGGGGCGGAGTGCTGGAAGCAATCATGAGCCGAACGAATAGGAGACATGGCTTGGCTCATAAAAATTAGAGAACCGCAATGTGGGAGGAGAGAAATATTATGAGAAATTGGAAGAAAACAGCAGCAATGATGATAACAGGAGCGTTGATGCTGGCAGTGACGGGGTGTGGCAGCAGTGCAGATAGCTCCACAACAGCTGCAACGTCCGCAACGAATATGACGTCTGCAACGGACGCGGCGGCTGAAACGGACGTGGTGTCTGCAACGGACACGGCGTCTGCAACGGACACAACGTCTGAAACAGCGGCGGACCTGGCTTCAACAGGCGGAGAGACCAGGATTCTGGTGGCCGCAGCGGCCAGTCTGAAATATTCCTTCGATGAGGAACTGATTCCCATGTTCGAAGCCGCCAATCCCGGCATCAAGGTGGAAGGCACCTATGACAGTTCCGGAAAGCTTCAGACCCAGATAGAGGAGGGGCTGGAAGCGGATGTTTTCATGTCGGCGGCCATGAAGCAGATGAACGCGCTAAAGGATGAGAATATGGTGGACGCGGATTCCATCGTAGAATTGCTGGAAAATAAAATCGTGCTGATTACAAGCGCGGAGAACGACAGCGGGATGAAGACATTTGAGGATATTGTAAATGGAGGGACCATCGCCATCGGCGATCCGGACAGTGTCCCGGCAGGCCAGTATGCCAGAGAAGCCTTGACCACGCTGGGGCTTTGGGACCAGGTGGAGGAAAAAGCCAGCCTGGGCACCAACGTAACGGAGGTGCTGAACTGGGTGGCAGAGGGAAGCGCTGACGCCGGTATCGTCTATGCCACGGATGCGGCTGCTAATGAACGTGTCAAAGTGGTTGCACAGGCTCCGGAAGGCAGTTTAAGCAAAAATGTGATCTATCCGGTTGGCATTGTGACAGCCTCCGGGAAAAAGGAAGCCGCTCAAACGTTTGTGGAGTTTTTGCAGAGTGATGAAGCAATTGCCGTATTTGAGAAATATGGTTTTACCGCCAACTAACGTGCAGCAGAAAGCAGGAGATTGACCTATGGACTTATCACCGATTATCATCTCAATGAAAACCGCCACGGTCTCGATCATCATTACCTTTTTCGTGGGAATTTGGCTGGCAAGAACCGTAGTGTCACTGCGGTCCGGGCGGTGGAAAATGATTCTGGATGGAATTCTGACCCTGCCCCTGGTGCTTCCGCCGACGGTGGCTGGTTTTTTTCTGCTATATTTATTTGGTGTCAAACGCCCCATCGGTCTGCTGTTAAACAAACTGTTCAGCTATAAAATTGTGTTTACCTGGCAGGCTACGGTTCTGGCGGCCGTTGTCATTTCCCTGCCGCTGATGTACCGGTCGGCCAGAGGGGCGATGGAGCAGGTGGATGAAAACCTGATTCATGCCGGCAGAACCCTGGGATTGTCCGAGGAGAAAATCTTCTGGAGAATCACATTTCCGGTGGCGAGACCTGGCATTCTTTCCGGCGGCGTCCTGGCGTTTGCCAGGGGGCTGGGGGAATTCGGGGCCACGGCCATGATTGCCGGCAATATCGCCGGGAAGACGCGGACCCTGCCGTTAGCGATCTACTCCGAGGTGGCGGCCAACAACATGGCGGAGGCAGGAAAATATGTGGCGGTTATTGCGGTAGTCTCCTTTCTGATTGTGGTGGCAATGAATTATGCCGCCAGGGACAAGACGAGCCGGTAATGGGGGGAATTGTATCAAGGGCTGCAATAACAGGAGAACGAGGCGGCAGAAAAAGGTTGACAGGACGAGGCGGCAGAAAGAACTGACAGAGGGAGAGTATGGAATGAGTTTAACTGTTGATATTGAAAAAAAATTAAAGGATATCACTCTGAAGATCTCATTTGAGACCAAAGGGAAAGGCGATATCACCGGAATTCTTGGTGCTTCCGGCTGCGGTAAGAGCATGACGCTCAAGTGCATTGCCGGGATCGTCACCCCGGACCGTGGACGGATTGTCTTGAACGACCGGGTGTTGTTTGATTCCGAGAAAAAAATCAACTTAAAAACCCAGGACAGGAGAGTGGGATACTTATTTCAGAACTATGCCTTATTTCCCAATATGACGGTGAGACAAAATGTGGAACTGGCCCTGCCAGGTACGAAAAAGGAGAAAGCCGAGACGGCCGGCCGGTATCTGGAACTGCTTCGTGTCAGCGATCTTGCAGGCAATTACCCGGCCCGCTTATCCGGCGGCCAGCAGCAGCGGGTGGCCCTGGCCAGAATCCTGGCGTCCAAACCCGATGTGCTGATGCTGGATGAACCGTTTTCCGCCCTGGATTATTATCTGAAGGAAAATCTTCAGCTGGAGCTTTTGGAAGTTCTTAACATGTATCAGGGAGATATTCTGATGGTGACCCACAACCGGGATGAAATCTACCGTTTCTGCCAGAGTATCCATGTCCTGGACCGCGGCCAGGCAGTGGCCTGTGGCAAGACAAAGCAGGTATTTCAAGAGCCGGGAGCCATCGCCGCCGCCAAACTGACCGGCTGCAAAAACCTTGAGCGCGTGGAACGGCGTTCCGACCACATCCTCCGGGTCCCGGCCTGGAACGCCGAACTTCACATTACCAGGCCCATCCCCCGGGAAACAATCGCCATTGGCATCCGCGCCCACTATTTCCGTCCTCCGGAGCCCGGAGAGACAGAGAACCTCCTCCCCTGTCGCTGCCGCCAGCTCCTGGAAGACCCTTTCGAGGTTACGATTATCATGGAAAACGGGATTTGGTGGAAGATTCCGAAGGATATCTGGAGGGAATTTTATAAAGAAACAATTCCAGAAACATTTGTGGTGCCGGAGGAACGTATTTTGTTTTTGCATTAGCCTGATGGAAGAAGATGGGTTTTCGATGGAGGAACTCAAGGAGCTGGCAGAGCATGTGGAGTTTGAGTGATGGGATGGAAGATTCGGATTACGGAAGAGGCCAGGAACGATTACAGGGGATTGGGATAAGAATTGTTTATACACTATCCGTAAAGGACATAGTATGAGAAATACGGAGATGACTTGTTTGCAGGTGTATTTGAAGATTTTGAAACTGGGAAGTGATCATGGTATTTAGGGGAGCATGAGGATGACACTTAGACAGAAGAAGATATGGGATTTGTTGATGGAGCAGAGGATGCTGACGTCGGGGCAGATTGCGAAGATCCTGCATGTCAGTGACCGGACCGTGAGAAATGACATTAAGGAGATCAATCAGGAAAAGCGGCAGGAGGTGATTCTGGCCGTCAAGGGGCAGGGATATTCGATTCGGGAATCTCTGCCGGAGACGGGGGCCGGGATTGACGGTGAGGTACTGGAGGAAGATTTAGAGTGGCAGATTGTGAGGCGGCTTCTGTTTGAGGGGGAGTGTCCTTATTTGGAATTGGCGGATGAACTGTATATCAGTGATACACAGTTAAATAAGCTGGTGAACCGGATCAACCGGGAGATGCATCTGCGGTATGATGATGAGAAGAGCATGATTTTAAAGCGGGGCGGGCGATTGATCCTGGAACTTGGCGAGCGGGAGATGCGGGAATATTATTATTTTTATGTGGCGTCCCGGACGTATAAGCATTATTTTGACTGGAAAGAATACCAGCCGTTTTTTGAGTATGCAGATTTAGAGGAGATCAAGGATCTGGTTCTGGAGGAACTGCGGGCCGGTATGCGCACTTATTACGATACGACGATGATGCATTTGATTTTACATACGGCTGTGGTGGCAGAGCGGTGGTTTTTGGGGTGTATGATTCCTGTGGATGGAGAAGAAAAGCCGGCCGGCCCGGAATATGATGACCGGGGTCTGGTTTCTCAGGAGCCAAAGCCCCAGGAATCCGCCCGGATTCTGAACCGTCTGAAAACAAAGATATCGCCAAAACTGGAACTCCCGGTCGAAGAATACCGGGATTATGAGCGGGCGTTTCAGAACGACTTCTACTATGTGGAAGACGGCAACCCGGAGCAGACCCGGGAATTGCTCCACAAGATTCTGATAGAAATCAATGTGGAATATGGTTTTGATTTCTCCGGCAGCCAGGAGTTCTGTGATGAGATGGCAGCGCAGTTAAACGGAACGCTTCTCAGAGCAAGGAAGCACCAGCATGTTGTCAACCCGGTGCTTGGGGAGATCAAAACAAAATATCCGCTGGAATACGATATCGCTATCTTTTTTGCAGACCGCTTTCATCGTCTGACCGGAATCCATGTCAGTGAAGATGAGATCGGACAGTTTGCGGTCCATATCATATGGGGGATGGAGCGGGGCTTTGAAAATATGCAGCAAAAGCTGGTTCTCATCAATCCCTATGGCAAGCAGATCAATGAATTGATGGAGAAACGTCTCAGAAAGACGGCGGTATGTCATCCCATCATTGCCTATGAGTATTCGATTTTTGATTACCCCATGCAGATGCCAAAGGACGCGGTAGCGGTTTTGTCCACAATTCCGTTGTCGCCGCCGCCGGAGGATATTCCCGTGATCCTTTGCCGGAATTTCCTGGACTATCATGAAAAGGAAAAATTGCTGACAATCATCCGGGAGAGCCAGGTGAGCAGCATCAAGAGTTATTTCCGCACCCTGTTCAAACCATCCCTGTTCTTCACGGACATGGAATTTGAATCCAGGGAAGCCGCCCTGTCCTTCATGTGCGGAAAGCTGTATGAGGAAGGATATGTGGAGGAAGGCTTTTTTGAGAGCGTCATGCAGAGAGAACACATTGCGCCCACAGCCTTTGAACCGGGCTTCGCCTTCTCCCACGGGATGGAGAACAATGCCTGCCGCACGGCAGTGTGCACCTGTATTTTAAAGAATAAGATATCCTGGGGGACCTGTCAGGTGAAGATTGTCTTCCTGTTTGCTCTGGCCTCCAGCTGGAACCATACGATCATCCCCGTCTACAACGTGATGATCGACCACCTGTTTCAAACCAGCACGATCCATAAACTGGCGAAAATCAAAGACTGTCAGAAGTTTCTGGATCTCCTGATCTAACTTTTATTATCTGCTTTTTCCGTTACGCAGCGGAAAAAGCAGATTTTATTTTGTCCAAAGACGCTGGTATACTAAAGCCATCGAAAGGAAGTAATTCAAAATCAAACAAACACAGGAGGAAAAAACGTGAAAGAATTTTTATGGGGAAGCGCCACCGCTTCCTACCAGTGTGAAGGGGGCTGGAACGAGGGGAACCGGGCGATTTCCATGTGGGACCGATATCTTCATGACAACCAACTGGAAAATGGCGACGTGGCCAGCGACCACTACCACCGCTATGAGGAGGACATCCGGATGATGAAGGAGGGCGGACAGAATAGCTACCGTTTCTCCATCGCCTGGCCCAGAATCATCAAAAATGCAGAGGGGGAAATCAATGAGGAGGGGGTGGACTTCTACAACCGCGTCATTGATACCTGTCATAAATACGGAATCGAACCCTTCGTCACCATGTTCCATTGGGATTTACCGGACTACTTAGAGCAGACCGGCGGATGGCTGAACCGGGAGACTGGCAATGCCTACGCCCATTACGCCAAGGTCTGCTTCGACAAATTCGGAGACCGTGTAAGCTTATGGACTACATTCAATGAGCCAAGATACTACACCTTCAGCGGCTATTTGATCGGTAACTACCCGCCGGGCCACCAGGATCTGCAGGAGACCGTCACCTCTTCCTATTACATGATGCTGGCTTCCGCCATGGCAGTCAAAGAGTTCCGCCAGGGCGGTTACCCGGGGCAGATCGGAATCGTCCACAGCTTCTCCCCAATCTATGGAGTGGACAGCACTGTGGAGACCGCCATCGCCTGCCGTTATGCGGAAAACTTCTACAACAACTGGATCTTAGACACGGCGGCTCTCGGAGAAATACCCGGCGACCTGCTTGGCGAGCTTCGGGGGCGCTGTGACCTCTCCATGATGAAACCGGAGGATTTGGAATTAATCAAAGCCAACACCGTTGATTTCCTGGGCTTAAACTATTATGCCAGAGTCATGGCGGCCCCCTACACCACAGGCGAGACCACTCTGATTGTCAATAACAAGGGGAAACAGGCCAAAGGCACCTCCCAGACCATCATCAAAGACTGGTTCGAGCAGGTAAGGCCGGAGAGCAGCCAGTACACCGAATGGGATACGGAGATTTTCCCGGAGGGACTTTGCGAAGGCATCCGCCGGACCTGGAACAAATATCACCTTCCTATTTACATAACCGAAAATGGAATCGGTCTCTACGAGGATGTCACCGTTGACCAGGTGGACGACCGCCAGAGAATCGATTTCATGGACAGCCACATCCGGGCCGTATTGCAGGCCAGGGAAGAAGGCTGTGACGTGAGAGGCTATTACGCCTGGTCGCCATTTGACTTATATTCCTGGAAAAACGGAACCGAGAAACGCTACGGCCTGGTCGCCATCGACTACGAGGACGGATTAAAGAGAAAACCAAAGAAGAGCTATTACTGGTACAAAGAGACGATAGCACAGTACGAAAAAAACTAAAGGAGGAGTATTATGGGGATTCAAAAAATGAGTGTGAGTATGGAAAAATATGTGATGCCGGTGGCCAACCGGCTGGGAAATGAGTGCCACCTGCGGGCCATCCGCGACGCTTTCATGTCCCTGCTTCCCATCAACTTTATGGGAGGCATCGCGGCGGTCATCAGTTCCCTGCCGTTGGAAATCAGCAATTCCATTGTGTTTTCCTGGATCAACGCTTTGACGCTGGGAGCCATGTCCATCTATGTCTGCATCGGAATCATCCATTTCCTTTGCAAGAGCCGGAAGATCGAATCATTTCTGCCGATTCTCCTTGGCATCTGCGGTTTCCTGATGCTTGTTATGGAGCCGGTATCCTTAGGCTGGGACGGAAAAGTGGTGGAGATTTCCTACATGGACGGCAAGGGCCTCATTCCCGCCATGCTGATCGCGATTCTGACCGCCGATTTATACTGCTATATGAGAAAACGTGATTTCGGAAAAATCAGCCTTCCTGATACGGTTCCGGCTTCCCTTTCCGATGTGTTCGCCTCCATCGTACCGGGCGCGGTTTTACTGATCCTTTACACCGTGATTTTTGTCCTGGTAAATGCAGCCGGCACCACGCTTCCGAAACTGATTTACGGCATATTATCTCCATCCTTAAAAGCAGTGGACAACCTTGGCTTCACCATCATTATCACCTTATTCGTCCATGTATTCTGGTTCTTCGGAATCCATGACGCGGCGCTCTCAGGCGTATTGTCCCCGATCCGCGACGGCAACTTATCCATCAATGCCGCCGCCCACGCTGCCGGACAGGCCCTGCCCAACATTTTTACCACGCCGTTCTGGGTGTACTTTGTAGTGATCGGCGGCTGCGGTTCCGTGCTGGCTCTGGCCGTGATGCTGTGCCGCTCCAAATCGAAGCAGTTAAAAACCATAGGAAGGCTGGGGATCATTCCCGCATTCTTCAACATTTCCGAGCCGATCATCTTTGGTCTGCCTCTGATGCTGAACCCTGTCTTCTTCATCCCCTTCATGGTGACATCCACCTTAAACGGGGCGATCGCATTTTTCACCATGCAGGTGGGTTTGATCGGGAAAAGCTTCGCCATGCTGTCCTGGCAGATGCCGTCCGTCTTCGGTGCCTTTTTATCCACCATGGACTGGAAAGCGCCGATCCTGATTGTCCTGCTGATCATATTGGATGGAGTGATCTACTACCCATTCTTTAAGATTTATGAAAAGCAGCTGGTAAAAGAAGAAAACGGGGAAACCGAAACGGAAAACTAGGAAAAGGAGAACAATCATGAAAAAAATTGTACTGTTATGTAACGGCGGCTTATCCACAGGGATACTGGTAAAGAAAATGAAGGCGGCTGCCGAAACCGCCGCATATGAGTGTGAGATTTTAGCGGCCCCGGCGGCCGATGCGGAAACGGCCGGAGCAAATGCCGATATCATCCTCCTGGGCCCTCAGGTCCGTTTTCAGATGGAAGTGGTGAAAAAGCAGGTGTCCTGCCCGGTGGTATCCATCGACCCCATGGCCTATGGAACCATGAACGGAGAAAAAGTCTTAAACCAGGCCAGAAAAGAAATGGGGGATTCATCATGGAAGATTTAGAGATGACATGCTTACAGATCATCACCAACGCTGGCGAAGCCAGAAGTGAATGTATGGCCGCCATGGTGTCGGCCCGCGGCGGCAATTTTGAGGAAGCCAAAGCTCATTTAGCCACTGCCGCAGACAAAATGAAAGAAGCCCACCACGTCCACACCAGTTTAATCACCATGGACGCGGCGGGAGAACTGGAAAAAATCAGCTTGATCCTGATCCACAGCGAGGATATCATGATGGGATCGGAGATCACGGCAGCGCTGGCGGGGGAGATGGTAGAGCTTTATCAGAAGCTGGCGCGGTGAGGGGAGTTTGTAATAAGAACATATAGAATAGACGAGAACATGGCCTGGATGCCGAAAAGCTGGCATTCCGGGCCATGTTTGTGTCAAACCTAAATAGAAATGCAGGGTAATGTGAGATAGAAACCGATTGCGTAATCGTAGAAACTATTGTACAATAAAATGATAAACATAAAATATTCAGGCGCTCCCGGGGCGCGCCGGGATGTTTTTCACAGGCAGGAGGTAAGATTGTGACGATCTACGATATCGCAAGGGAAGCCAATGTTTCGGCCAGTACCGTGTCACGTGTCATTAATGGAAAGGCTGGGGTTAATGAGCAAACACGGAAAAGAATAGCGGATCTGCTGCAGAAGCACCATTACACACCAAACGAATCCGCCAGAGGGCTGGTAAACAGGTCCTCGAAACTGGTGGGGATTTTGATCGCAGATATTCGCAACCTGCATCATATGGAGGGCGCTTACTATATCCAGTCCGAATTGGAGAAACATGGATATTGCGGAATTGTCATGAACACAGGGACAGGACAGGAAGGTTTAAGCCAGGCCCTGACGAATCTGGAGCGGCGTCAAGTGGACGGCGCCGTACTGATGGGCTCTGTCTTCCAGAACAAAGAGACGGAAAAAGCCGTTGCCAACCAGCTGGCCCAGATCCCCGTAATTATGATTAATGGGTATTTGGATCTGCCTAATTGCTGCTGTGTGCTGAGTGAGGAACGGGACGGGGTGCGGGAATGCGTCAATTTCCTGGTATCTGAGGGGCGGAAAAGAATTGCCTATATCACGAACGCGCCCACTCCCTCCAATGACTTAAAGCAGGAAGGTTTTTTAGAAGGAATAGCCCTGCACAAGAAAGACGGCGTCGCCGGATGGGTTTATAAAGAAGAACAGCCGGACGGACTGCATGGCGGCAGAGCCGCCATGCAGCGAGTGCTGGAAGAACATCATGATGTGGATGCGGTGATCGGTGCTATTGATCTCCTGGCAGTAGGAGCTATGCAGCTGCTTCTGGAGCGGGGGATTGCCGTGCCTGAAAAGATTGCGCTGATCGGGGTGGACAATTCCCTTTATGGAAGAGTCTGCCACCCGCAGCTGACGTCATTAGACAATCAGATTTTTGATTCCTGTGTGTTTGGAGCCCATCAACTGCTGGATCTGTTAAACGGAGGCCATCCGGCGCGGTGTGTGCGGATGCGCGCGGATTTGATAAAACGGGGAACTACATAAGCTTTTTCTAAAAAAATACTCACAGTTACATCTGTGAGTATTTTTTTTATGCCTGCCGATGGGCAAACTATTTTCCATGATTTACACAATCGATTTCATTAAATGATCAAAATAATCACAAAAAATAATGTTAAAACTAACATATTAAGATTAATATTATAAAAGATACTATACAAATAGCACAAAACATTGTTGACAATTGGACAATACGATGCTATACTGATGTTGAAATCGATTGCAAAACTAGTTTTGTGTTTTATTGATAAAGAAAGTTGTTACAGAGAAAAAAGTAGAGAATGAAAGAAGGAGGAATTGCTGCTTATGGTTTTATCGAATTTACAGGTGACTCGTTCGGATCTGGGATGTCCAAAGGCCATACGGGACGCGCTGGCTTATCTTCGGACAACGAATTTTTCAGAACTGCCGGATGGGGATTATCCGATCATAGGACGCCGAATGTATGCAAAAATTTTTCATTTGACAACGAAGCCGGAACAGGAGGTAAAACTGGAGCTCCACCGGGAGTATGTGGATGTCCAATACTGGATTTCCGGCAGGGAAAAGTTTGGTTTTGCATCGGATCTTGGCCAGGGCAGGGTGGTCGAGGAGCGAGCAGAGGAGGATATCCGTTTCTACGATGACCTTTTGCCGGAGTGTTATCTGAGAGCCGAAGAAGGCGATTACGCGGTATTTTACCCATGGGACTTTCATGGACCGGGCATGTGGGCGGAAGGAAAACCGGAGGAATGCAGGAAGGTTGTCGTAAAGGTGAGTATGGAGCTTTTGGAGGAAGAAAATTTAAATATTAAGGAGGGAATCTATTGAAACAAAAGAAAATTGATTTAAAAGAATTGATCGCCGGGCGGGATATGATTGTGGTTCCGGAGCTTCATGACTGCGCGTCGGCGAGGGCGGCTGAAATCAACGGGTTTGAGTGCATCATGCTGAGCAGCGGGGATTTTGCCTGCGCCATGACCGGCGTGCCGGATCTGCAGCTTTTGTCGCTGGATGAATTTGTCTGGATTACTGACCGGATCACCAACGCGGTGAGTATGCCTCTGCTGATTGACGCGGATGACGGGTTTGGATTTGGCAGGGCGCTGAATACCTGGTACGCCTGTAAACGTCTGGCGAAGGCAGGGGCTTCCGGTGTACTGATCACGGACGCGGCAGCTCAGTCAAAAGCGGGGGTTCTTCCTGTAAAAGAGTCTGTGCTTCGTTTCCGCGCGGCTAAGGACGGCTTGGAAGAGGCGGGAACGGATGCGATTCTGATTGCCCGCTGTGATGTAAACCCGGTTGATCATATGGAAGAAGTGATAGACCGCTGTAACCGGTATGTGGAAGCGGGAGCAGACTGTATCTGCGTGCTGGGGTTAAACAGCGCCCCGGTTGAACGCAAGGTGGAACTCAGCAAAAAACTCTCCGGTGAAATCCCGGGATGGCACTGGTATCCGGATCTGGGATCTCACAATGGTGAGGCGGATGTGGATTTGGAGGAACTGGCAAAATTAAGGTATAAATTTGTTGGGGTGCATTATTCCATGCACGCGGCGATGATCGCCATGCTGGATGCAGGAAAACATGTGATGGATACGAAAACCAATGTATATGTGGATACTCATTATGATGATACCGGGTTCAAGTGTTTCTCTCCTATGACGTTCTACTTAAGGGATGGATATTGGGCGGAACTGGAGGGACGGTATGTGGAGAAGCCGGAAGATGCTCTTGCGAAGCGGATCACTCCGTTTTTTGTAAGAGACACGGATCGGTTTTAAGAGGGAGGTTAAGTATGTCTGCAGCAGTTTCTTTGAAAGAATTATTGAGTCAATCGGAACAGATTGTTATGTGCCCGGAGATCTATGACTGTACGTCTGCAAAATGTGTGGAGCTGTGTGGTTTTCAGGCGATTTTACTGAGCAGCGCCGAGTTATCTTTAAGTCTTATGGGGAATCCTGATATGGGACTGATTACGCTGGATGATGTGGTGGGGGCAACAGAACGGATTGCCGCGTTTTCGAACCTGCCGCTGGTCATTGACGCGGATGAGGGGTTTGGAAAACCGCTCAACACCTATCACGCCTGTGTCCGCATGGCGCGGGCGGGGGCTTCGGGAATCCTGATTACGGATGTGGACAGCCTGGGGAATGTGCTTCCTTTGCCGGAGGCGGTGAAACGCTTTAAAGCCGCCCATGCCGCGCTTAAGGATACGGACTGTATGCTGATTGCCCGCTGTGATGTAGATCCCTGCGTGGATATGGAAGAAGCCTGCATGAGATGTAATCGTTACATGGAAGCGGGAGCGGATATGACTCTGCTGGTCAATTTAAATCACGCGCCGGCGGACCGGAAGATGGAGATCTGCAGGGAAATCTCGAAACGTGTTCCGGGATGGAAAATGTATCCGGATCTTGGCTCCAAAGATGGAAAATCAGATATCGACATCGACCAGTTAACGCCTCTTGGTTTTAAGTTTGTGGGAATCCACTATCTGTTGTACGCGGCGTTAGAAGGGATGCTGGATTACGGACACCATATTTTTAAGGATCGGAACAATACTTATTTTAATAAAAATCTGCAGCCGGGAGTTCCTTTTGTATGTCCCTGCGAACTGTTTGGATTAAACGACGGTTATTGGAGGGACATTGAATTAAATTGGGAGGAGCGGCCGGAAGACACCATTGCGGAAAAACGTTCGGAATTTTTCTGCCATATGGAAACACATATGAAATAGTTCATTGGAGAGGGGAACGCTATGAAAAAAACATATAAAAGAAGTCTGAGTATTTTGTTGGCTGTCATGATGATTTTTGCTCTTTGCTCCTGTTCCAAAGAGGCGGCGCCGGCGCAGCAGGGGGGAAGCTCGGCGGCAGAGAACAGCAAAGGCAGTGAAAGCAGTAAAAGCAGTGGGGATCAGGGACAAAAAGATGAGTCAGGACCGGTAAAGGGGGGAGATTTAACCATCATTGATACGGCGGAAGTGACCAGTATGCTGTGGTATAAGGTACAATCCTACAATGATAAGTTCCAAACCATGCTGACGGTTTATGAAACTCTGTTCCGTACGGACAGCAGCAGCCAGATCGTTCCGTGGCTTGCCAAATCTTATGAGGCGGACCAGGAGGCAAAAACGTATACGATCACCTTAAATGAAGGCATTAAATTCCATGACGGTTCCGACCTGGATGCAGAGGCGGCCGCCTGGTGTCTGAATGAGTATAAGGAAAACGGCGTAAAAAGCCAGGCGTTCTTCAGCGCCATTGAGTCGTTTGAAGTGACGGGAGACTATACCTTTGTGATCCATCTGTCTGACTGGGACGCTACGATACCCTATTCTCTGGCAAGAGAGTGCGGCATTATGTTTTCCAAGGAAGCTTATGAGAGCAAGGGCGCGGAGTACTGCGAGACGAATCCTGTTGGGACGGGCCCGTTCCAGTTCAAGAGTATGAACCGTGATACGGACAAGGTGTTTACCAGATTTGACGATTATTGGCAGGGAGAACCTTACCTGGACTCCGTGACGATTAAGATTTATTCCGATACGCTGGTTTCCCAGGCGGCCATGCAGAATGATGATGCCCAGATGCTTTACTGTACGGATTATAAGCTGGTGGATTCCCTGAAAACCCAGGGCTGCCGGGTTGATCTTGGAGTGCCTTCTCAGATTGCCCTACTGTGTTTTAACTGCACGGATGAGAAGGATAACCCGTTCTATGATGTGAAGGTGCGCCAGGCAGTGTCCTACGCCATCGATAAAGAGGCGCTGATTCAGAGTATTTACAGCGGCTATGGGGCCATCACCAACCAGTTTGCGCCGGAAGGATCTGTTTTTTACAATAGTGGGACAGCCGGTTACAGCTATGATGTGGAGAAGGCTAAGGCTTTGCTGAAGGAAGCGGGTTACGAGAATGGATTTGAGACGACCTGTATCGTTCGTAATGATACCATGCAGGTGAACTGTGTCACCGCAATCCAGGCGATGCTGGATGAGATCGGCATTAAGATGAATGTTGACGTTCAGGATACCGGTGATTTCTCGGTTAATATGACAAAGTGGAATACCGGAATGTTCTTCCACACATCGTCGCTTCCTCTTGACGTGACCAACCAGATGTCCAGTATGTTCCGCCAGGGACTGAGTGGGATCGTACTGGGACTGGATTCTCTGGCGCGTCCGGATAACTTAAATGATGCGATTGTGAATGCGGTGAGGGCGAAAACGCCACAGGAGGCCCAGGACAATATTAAGGAGGCCCAGACGATCCTGATCGATGAGATCTGTGATTTGAATCCGGTGGCCGTGGTCTATCAGCCGATTATCAAGAGCGGAAAACTTCACGATGACGGGGTGAATGAGGTGGAATATTCAGCGGGAACGTTACATAAAGCGTGGCTGGAACAATAGACGGAAAGGCGGAATACGGGTGACAATACAGGAAGCGGAACAGAGACTTGGCGAGCTGGAACGAAAGATTTCCAGAGCGGAAGCGGTGGTGGGAATTACAAAGACCATCAATACATATGAACTGTATTTTCAGGGGGCGGATTGCAATGGAATCTGCGCCAATGTGGACTGGGATTCTCCTGATGTGTGGATTGAAGCCGGTATGGGTGGAAAATCGGTGGGAGCCAGGCCGAATCTGGAATTTTTTGACCAGCGGCCGGCTCTTGCCAGGATGCCGGGAGCGCTGGTGGAGCATGAGTCGGTCACCCAGGTGATCGAGGTGGCCGGGGATGGAATGACGGCCAAGGTGATTGATTTCTGTCCTGGATATAAATGTCTGGCACTGGGCCATTCCCAGGTTTGGTCTATGGGTAAATATTACCATGATATGAAGCTGGTCGATGGGGAATGGAAAATCTGGCATGGGCACTGGTTTGTGATGGTGGAGGCGGACGCGGCTTATGGCTGGCTGTATCAGAACCGCAGTTACTGGAAGGAGTGTATGTTTGAGGAATTGGATAGCATTCACAATAGCAACGTGACGGTTCCTATGGTGCCTACTGATTACAGCGATAATTACCGCGTGGACGGCAGGCTGTACATGTATCCGGAACCTCCAAAGCCCTATGAAGAATGGGATTCTCCTGTTGATATGATACGAAGCAGAGAGTATTAACCAGATCAGTGCCTCAGACGGGAAAAGGAGGAAAAGGATGAATGTAGATGAGATGGAGAAACGTCTTGCCGCTCTGGAAAAAAAGATTACCCATGCGGAGGACATCATAGCCATCAACAAGGAGATCAATAAATACTTATCTTATTTTCAAGGGGCGGACTGCAATGGAATTACATCCACGGTCAACTGGGATGCCCCGAAAGTGTGGTCTGACGCTGGGATGGGAGGCCGGATGGTTGGTTCCAGGCCGAATCTGGAATTTTTTGACCAGCGGCCGGCGCTGGCAAGAATGCCGGGGGCGTTAGTGGAACATGAATCGCTGGCGAAAGTCATTGAGGTGGCGGAGGATGGAAAAACGGCAAAAGTGGCGGAATTTTCCCCGGGCTACAAGTGCCTCGCCCTTGGACGGTCCCAGGTCTGGTCTATGGGAAAATATTATCACGATCTGGTAAAAACAGATGGGGTATGGAAAATCTGGCACTGGCACTGGTTTATTTTCGTGGAAGCGGACGCGGCCTATGGCTGGCTGTATCAGAACCGCAGTTACTGGAAGGAGTGCATGTTTGACGAGCTGGACAGCATTCATAACGGAAATATTACCGTGGAGCCGGAACCGTGTCCTTATGAGGATAACTACCGGCAGGATGGGCATATGTATGCGTATCCGGAACCGCCAAAAGCCTATGATTCCTGGGAAGACGCGTCGGACTTAATGAGAACAAGAGAATATTAGGAGGTTATACGGATGGAAAAAGAAGTGGAGCTTCGTGCAAAGTATGAGGAATTAAAAAGGAGAGCACAGAGAGTATCCGATATCCAGACGGTAGAAAAGGTGTTTGATACCTATCTGCAGTATTATAATTTACAGCATGTGGAGGGGATACTCTCCACGCTGGCGTTGGACCAGCCGGATGTGTCGGTGGAAGAAGCTTACTCGGAAGTGTTTGAGGGAAAGGAAGCGGTGGAAAGCTATTTTGACTGTTTTCGAAGGCTTGCTGGGAAGACCGGTATTCTGGTGGAGCAGCACTGCGTGTGTCCGGTGATTGAACTGGCGGGAGACGGGAAGACTGCCAAACTGGTGTGTTTCTCCAGAGGCGTGAAATGTGTGGCGGCGGCGGATCTCCAGACGTATCTGGCGGGCCGCTACTATGTGGATTTTATTAAGGATGGGAAAGGCTGCTGGAAGATCTGGCATCTCCATTGGTTTATGGTATATGACTCGGAAGTGAAGAAAGGCTTTATGTATTCTCAGACGACCAATAATCAGGAGTGGCAACATCCGAAACTTAAGGATGTATTTACGGCAAACGCGAATAAACCGAGTACATACTGGCCGGCAATCTTCAACCCAAAGGTGCCCTATGATTATATTCCGGAGGCGCCGGAGCCTTATGAGACCTATGACGGGATCACCGCTCTGAAGCGGACCAGGATATTACAGCATTTTTGGGACAGAGACAAATATTAAGGAGGGATGATTCATGCAGGAACTGGAAAAGGATTTAGAACAGCTGGAATTTCTGGCGGATCAATTGTCTGACCATGATGCAATTTTAAACTGTTTTTACCGCTATATCCACTATTATGGGCAGCTGCATATCACAGGGACCATGGAGCAGTTTTCCAAACGTTTGGACGTTTCCCTGGAAATCGGAGAAGAGGGAATCTACGAAGGTTATGACACGATTGAGCGATATTTTGGATTCATGCCGAAGCTTGCCCAGAAACCGGGTATTATGATTTATCATTATGTGGACACGCCGGTGGTGGAAGTGGCGGGAGATGGAAAGACAGCGAAACTGACCTGTCTTGCCCCTGGCCTGGATGCGGCGGCGAAGGCTCTGGTTCAGAACTGGATTTATGGAAAATACCATGTGGACCTCATAAAAGAGGATGGGGGCTGGAAACTATGGCATGTACAGTGGTTCCGCACGTTTGAGTGTGCGATGACGGCGGGATGGCTGAAAGAACAGACGGCTCATGACAGGGAACTGACCCATCCGGAGCTGGCGGATGTGTATGAGGGTCTGCCGGAGGCCATGCCTGGAAGTTACCCAAAGGAGTGGAAGTATCCGAAGCATTTTGATCCGCAGAGGGTGAATTATCTGATGCCGGAACCGCCGGAAGCTTATGAGACATGGCAGGGGAAAACGTCCATGAAGGTGACAAGAAAATACTGATAAGGAGGGATGTGCTATGCCGGAAATGAACTGGGAGGACCGGATGGAACTTCTGGAAGACCGTATTACGGAAAGCTGTGACATGGTTGAAATTCAGAACCTCTTAAACCGGTATCTGTTTTATCTCGAAAATGGGGACGTGAGAAAACTTGCATCCTGCTTTGCACTGGAGGAACCGGATGTTTCGCTGGAACTGGGACGCGGAAAATATGAGGGAAAACAGGAACTGTTAACGTTTTATAACCAGCGGGTAGAGATTGGACGCCTGCCCGGAGCCATGGTGGAGCACGGAATGTCAGCGCCCTGTATTTTGCGGGCGAAGGACCGGAAAACAGCACGGGTAACCATGCTTTCCCCGGGGTTTAAATGTCTTCCCCAGGGTGATTCCCAGGCGTGGGATATGGGGCGCTACTATGCGGAATTGATTTTCACAAAACATGGCTGGAAACTCTGGCATCTGCAGTGGATCGTGACGGTGGAAGCGGATGTGTGTTACGGCTGGCTGGCTCAGAACAGAAGCTATTTAAAGGAGTGCGATTATCCGCTGCTGGATGAGATGTACAGGTTAGAGGAGCTGGTGAAACCGTCCGATTGCTATGTGGATTATTATAAACCGGATGAAAAAAATCGCTTTCTGCCGGAGCCTCCCGGGGCGTATGATACCTGGGATGGTTATCAGGTGGGAAAGGACACGAGAGGGTATTAAAAAGGAGAACAGACTATGGGCAAATATATTATTAAGCGCGTGGCGATGTCCGTTTTGATTATTTTCCTGGTATCCGTATTCGCATTCTCCCTCATGCATATTCTGCCGGGAGATCCGGTGAGAATCGCGCTGGGGGAGTCTGTTTCCGAGGAAACGATTCTGGAATATCAGGCGAAGTACCATCTGGACAAGCCGATTCCGGAACAGTACCTTCTCTGGGTGAAAGGGATTTTTCAAGGGGACTTTGGCAAGTCGCTTTTGTATGGGGAGGATGTTACCGTTCTGTTAAAAACAAAGCTGCCGGTTACCATGGCGATTGGAATTCCGGTTGTGGTGATTTCTGCGGTTCTGGGTATTTTGTTTAGCGTCATTACCGCGGTGAAAAGAGGCACCTGGCTGGATCAGGCGATTACCTTTGTGGCCAATGTGGGGATTGGCTGCCCTGAATTCTGGATTGCAATCCTGTGTATTTTCCTATTTGGTTTAAAACTGCATGTTCTGCCGATTCAGGGTTATACCTCTCCGGCGGCGGATATGGGAAAATATATTAGTATGGCGGTTCTGCCGGTATCCTGTCTTTCGTTCCGTTTTATAGCCACGATCACCAGACAGACCCGCTCCAATATGCTGGAGGTGATTAACCAGGATTATGTGCGGACGGCCAGGGCAAACGGAATTTCGGAAAACAGTGTTATTTTCCGCCATGCTTTGAAAAATGCCCTGATTCCGGTTATCACGATTATTGGTCTACAGGTGCGTATTATTGTAGGCGGTTCCGTTGTGATTGAGCAGATCTTCAATATCCCGGGGCTGGGGGCACTGCTGATGCGTGCGATTACCGAGAGGGATTATTTTATCGTACAGGCCTGTGTCCTGGTGATTTCACTGGTCACGGTTGGGTGTAATCTTTTGGTGGATTTGCTGTATGGGGTGGTTGATCCCCGTGTTAGAAAGTCATGGAGGTAACGGATGAATAAGAAAAACCTTCAGAAAAAATTACAAGTATTCTTTAATCGGGGTATTTTGTCCAAAGTCTGCTTCTTAATTATAGTCGTGTTGGTTTTTGTGGCAATATTCGCGCCGCTTTTGTCGCCCTATGGCCCCAATGCCAATAATTTGAGAAATATTGTGCAGCCGCCCTCGAAAGAACATCTGCTGGGAACGGATTATTTGGGCAGGGATGTGCTCAGCAGGGTTCTCTATGGGGCCAGAATCTCCTTATATACCAGTATTCTGGCGGGGATTTTGAGCGCCATGGCCGGGATTTTTCTTGGCCTTTTGGCGGGATACTTTGGAGGGATCTTAAGCAGTGTGATTATGAGAATCACGGATGCCCTTCTGGCGATACCGGCATTGATTTTCACATTAGTGCTGGCTTCGGCCATGGGCGGGGGGCTGTTAAGCATCATTGTATCCATTGGCATCAGTATGCTGCCGACTTATGTCCGAATGGTGAACGGACAGGTTCTGTCTCTGAGGGAGAGCGATTATATTACGGCCGGAAAACTGATTGGGCTTAAGAATTTGAAAATCCTTCTGAAACACTTGCTGCCAAACTGTTTTCCTTCCCTGATTGTGCTCTTTACCATGAATCTGGGGACGGGAATCATGATTGAGGCGACCATGAGTTATCTGGGAGTTGGAATTGCCCCGCCTACGGCTACCTGGGGAGCTATGGTTTCCGATGGCTATTCCTATTTGACAACGGCTCCGCTGCTATCGATTCTGCCGGGCGTCTGCATCATTTTGGTCGTGGTTGCATTTAATGTTGTGGGCGATGGTCTGCGGGATGCGCTGGACCCGAGATTAAGGGGGAAACTGTGATATGGCTGAACAGGAAAAGAAACCTTTACTTGAGGTAAAACACTTGAAAACTTCTTTTTTTACAGATTCCGGGGAAGTGAAAGCGGTCAACGACGTATCGTTTTATGTGGATGAACGGGAAATTGTAGCGGTGGTAGGGGAGTCCGGCTGTGGCAAATCCGTGACTCAGATGTCCATGATCCAGCTGATTCAGAGCCCGCCCGGGAAAATTCTGGGGGGAGAGGTGTGGCTGGAAGGGAAAAATATACTGGAATACGGCGCAAAATCAAAGGAGATGCGGTCTATCCGTGGGGAAAAGATATCCATGATTTTTCAGGAACCCATGACCAGTTTAAACCCGGTGATAACCGTGGGAAAACAGCTCTGTGAAGTGATCCGCACTCATAAAAAGGTAGGGAAAAAGGAAGCGTGGGAACTGGGAGTGAACGCGCTTCGGAGCGTGGGGATTCCGGAACCGGAAGCCCGTATGAAGAATTATCCGTTTGAGATGAGCGGTGGAATGCGGCAGAGAGTCATGATTGCCGTGGCGGTTGCCTGCAATTCAAGACTGATCATCGCGGATGAACCGACAACGGCCCTTGATGTGACGACCCAGGCGCAGGTGATGGAACTGCTGTTATCCGTGGTGGACAAGATGGGGACTTCGCTGATTGTTGTGACTCATAATCTGGGGCTGGTGACGCGTTATGCCCAGAGGATTTATGTGATGTATGCCGGAAGAGTGATTGAATCCGGAACGACAGAGGAGTTGATGACGAATCCGGCTCATCCATATACCATCGGGCTGTTAAACGCGGTTCCCAGGCTGGACGCGTCGGAAGACGCGGCTCTGGTGGCAATCCAGGGCGCGCCGCCCAATCTGGCTGCACTTGGGGAAACCTGTGCGTTTCTCCCCCGCTGTCCTTACGCTTGTGAGACGTGTAAAAACAGGAAGCAGCCGGAACTAAAACCGGTGGGGGATGCCGGACATTTCGCGGCCTGCCATCGGGATATAGGGAGGGAAAGCCATGAATGATAGCAGGAATTCACTGTTAAAAGTGGAAAATCTGAAAATGTATTTCCCTGTGGAAAGCACCTGGATGGGGAAACCGACAAAATTTTTAAAAGCGGTCGATGGGCTGGATTTTTCAATCGAGGAGGGAAAGACATTTGGGCTGGTGGGGGAATCCGGCTGTGGAAAAACGACTGTGGGAAAGTGTGTGCTACGGATTTATACGCCGACGGATGGGAGCATCCGTTATAACGGAGCAGACATTACCAGCCTTACGGACGTGCAGTTAAAGCCTTACCGCCGGGAGATTCAGTTGATTTTTCAGGACCCTTATGGGTCCCTGGACCCAAGGCAGTCGGTTGGTTCTATGATCAGGGAAGCCGTGATGGCCGATGGGAAAAACAGAAGCAGTGTGGAGATACGGGAACGGGTGGAAGAACTTTTGACTTTGGTGGAACTGGACCCGGTGATGGCCGGGCGTTTTCCCCATGAGATGAGCGGAGGACAGCGGCAGAGACTGGGGATTGCCAGGGCACTGGCCTGTGAACCGAAGCTGATCGTGTGTGACGAGCCGGTTTCCGCGCTGGATGTTTCGATTCAGGCGCAGATTATCAATCTGTTTGAGACGCTGCAGGAAAAACTGGGGCTCACCTATCTTTTTATTGCCCATGATTTGGCGGTAGTACGTCATATTGCCGACAATATCGCTGTTATGTATCTGGGCCATATTGTGGAGAGTATGGCGGCTGGGGAGTTGTACGCTCATCCCATGCATCCTTATACAAAGGCACTTTTGTCGGCTGTGCCGATTACTGATTATTATGTGGAACAGAGCCGGTCGAGAATTGTACTGGAAGGAGAGGTACCCAGCCCGATTCACGCCCCGGAGGGGTGTCCGTTCCATCCCCGGTGCCGTTTTGCCACCGGTATATGTAAAACTAAGGTTCCGCCTCTGAAAGATATGGGGGACCGGCATTATGTGGCTTGTCATAATGTGCAGAAGGCATGAGGGGAGACCCGCCGGCGAGAGCCGGCGGGTCCTTTTGAAATTTGTGTAGAAGGTTCTTGGTTTCATGTGGTATAATGAAAAACAAGAATCAATTTTGTCGGAGGAAGGGGCAGGAAGGAATGGAGAACACAGAAAAACTGGCATTGATCCTGCTGGCTGCCGGGGATAGCAGGCGGTTTAATGGGAATAAATTACTGTATCTGTTCCATGGAAAGCCGATGTATCAATATCTGGTGGATGAGCTGGAACAAGTCTCCGGGGAGTTATTTGATAGAAAGATAGTTGTGACCCAGTACCGGGAGATCATGGAGGAGCTTGGGGGCAGAGGGTATCAGGTGGTGGAGAACCGGGAGAGTGAGCTGGGGATTTCCCATTCCATTGAGCTGGGGATTTTGGCTGCTGAAGAATGGGGGGAATACGGGTTCTGCTTTGCGGTATGCGACCAGCCCTATTTAAAGGGGGAGACCGTCCGAAAACTGGTGACGGAGTTTTGGCAGAGTGGAAAAGGCATTGGCTGTCTCACCTGCCAGGGCGAACTTGGCAATCCGGCTGTATTTTCTCACCGGTACAGCAAAGAACTGCTGGCGTTGGAGGGCGATGTGGGCGGCAGGAGAGTGATTCGAAACCATCCTGACGATTTGTATCTGTGCGAGGTGGAGGACAAAAGAGAACTGGTGGATGTGGACGTGAAGGAATCATAAAAGAGAAAAACACCTCATAGACTAATGGCAGGCTGTTATGATGCCTAGTCTGTGGGGTGTTTTTGCGCCTTTTATTCAGGAGCCACTGCCTCGTCGCTTTCATCTTCTGCAATCTTCGTCGTCAACAGAGCGATATACGTATCCACCATCCGGTAAAATGTCTGGATATCCTCCAGGGAGCAGAGCTTTAACATGCGGGCGAAGAGGCCGGTCTGGTCGATGATATCTTTTTCGTTGATCTTCTGGATCAGCTTCATGCCCTTGGCGGTAGAGTAGAATAAGCTGGACTTGGCGTCGGCGGGGTTGGGCTCCCGGGAAATGTAGCCTTTGCCCTCAATCTTCTTGATCAACTGGGAGATAGCTCCCTTGGTGCGGCCAAACTGAACACAGAGAATGGCGTTGGTGACGCCGGGATTGTTGGCAATGTATACGAGAATGCCGATCTCAATCAGGGTGACCGGTTCTCCGTCTCCGAAATCCTGCGGCCGGGCCGCATAGCGGTTCATCAGGGAAGCCAGCTGGATCATACGGCCGGGGCGCTGATTGATCAGCTTCATTGTCAACTCCATATTCTGGAGATATTCTGCATTTTCTTCAACTTTGTTCATCATATTGATCCTCTCATCCATTTTCTGTAATCTCTCCAATCTCAGCCAAGAGTTTGAAAAACAGTAGTAGAGAAGCTAAACAACAAGTCTGTTTTTCTATGGCGTTCTTATAATTATATTCTTACATGAATCCCATAAAATGTCAAGGACAATAAGCGTGCGTCGCATTAAACAGGGAAAATAGTATTAAATATGTATATAATACAGAAAATAAAACTAATAAAATTGTATAAAGTACTTAAGAAAAATCGTCAAACAGTGAAAACATACAAAAAATATAAAATAAAATTCATTTCTATTGACAAATAGAATATGTTAGTATAGAATCTAAACTATAAAAACGATATGGGAATTATTTCACATACGGTTTAAAAGGGAACTGAAGACAAAAGCAAATCAAAAAGAGTACATTTTAAGAAGGAGGAAACATGTTATGAGAAAGAACAAAGTAAGGACGATTACCGCGTTACTGCTCCTTGCGGCAGTGATTGGCACGTCTACGGCCTGCAGTAAGGGGAGCGCGCCGGCAGACAGCACGACCGGAGGACCGGCGGCAGAGGGGAGCCAGGCCGGGGAGAACGGGACTAAGGCAGCGGCGGGTTACCGCGACACCATTGTTTTCGGTATTGACCAGGAACCGCCGTCATTAAACGGTTTGACCATGCGGTCTACCACACCGTCCTACATGACGATGATGGAGACAACCCAGATGGTCAATGAGCTTGTACGCGCGGAGCCGGGCAGTGAGTTTGCGGAGGAAGTGGAGATGTCGCTGATCACCGGTTATGAGATCTCCGAGGACAACCTGACCTGGACTTTTACCGTGAAGGACGGCATGAAGTTTGCAAAGGGCAATCCAATCACGGCCAAGGACATCGTGGCAACCTTCAAGACGCTGGTTCCCGCAAGCGGAGGCGATCCGCTGGCAGTTCCGAAAGGACATTTTGCCCAGTTTGAGAGCGTGGATTATGTGGATGACCTGCATTTTACCATCAAGACCTATGAACCGACGCCATCCATGATGCGTGTGCTCTGCTGTTACAGCTCCGGCGTGTGGGATGCTGAGCTTCTGGAACAGTATCCGCTGGACCAGCTGGGACTTTCCTATGAGACAATGAATGCATCCGGCCCTTACCAGCTGAAGGAGTGGGTGTCCGGCGAGTATCTGCTGCTGGAAGCCAATCCCAACTATTACACGGTATCCGTGACTGGGGAAAATGCAAAAACACAGTATCTGAAGGTAGTCTTTATTCCGGATGCCACAGCCCGGGCGGCGGCGCTGGAGACGGGAGAAATTGACGTGGCTTACGGCCTGACCGCCGAGTCGGCCCAGCTGTTAAAGCAGAACCCGGATATGGTTGTGGAGAGCAACGACAACTGTTCCATTTATAATGTGCGTTTCGGCTGCAACGATCCGGTTATGTCCAATGTGAAGGTCCGCCAGGCTCTTGTATATGCTCTGGATACCAATGCCATTGCGCAGAATCTGTACGGGGAGTACTGGAATGAAGTAAGAGGATTTTCCGGCCATGTGATCTGGGGATTCTTAGATGAGGGCCATATTGACCAGGATCAGGCGAAAGCGAAGGAGCTTCTGGCCGAAGCCGGTTATCCGGACGGCTTTGAAACCAAGATCTATGCGTCCACTACCGGTTATAAATATGTAGAACTGGCCGAGGCGGTGTCCGCCCAGCTGTCTGAGATCGGCATCAAGGCGGAAGTGATTCCGGTGGAGGATTCCGTTTACCAGGAGAAAATCACCGGAAGCCGCATCGAAGACTTTGATTATCCGCTGTTCGTGAAAGAGACCGGCGGCCGTACCAGAGAGTTTGGCGGCGTGGTACATACCTGGTATGAGACTTCTCCGGACGGAACCAACAAGCTTCAGAACAACGGATTTTACAGCAATGCCCAGGTGGATGAACTGGCGGCGAAGGCCAATGCCACCATGGATGATAAAGAGCGGCTGGAACTGTTCCATCAGATCCAGCACATCTGTTATAAAGAAGATCCGCCTCAGATCAACATTGCGGAGATGGTAGATATCATCTGTTCCTCCAAAAAGCTGGAAGGAATGTGGTGTAATGCCGGCGGTGTTCTCGAATTTGACCAGGCGGTAGTGAGAGAATAGCAAAATGATTCCATGCCTGTCTGCAGAACTCCTGTGGACAGGCAGAAAAAAGGAGGGGCGCCAGTGATTGAATATATTGGGAAGCGTATGGTCCAGATTATTCCCGTGTTACTTATTGTTTCATTTTTGATCGTCTGTCTCACCCGTCTCGTACCCGGCGATCCGGTTCTCCTCATGCTGGGGGAGGACGCGGCTCCCGAGCAGTACGAGCAGGTGGAAGCCCAGATGGGTCTGGACAAGCCGATTGTGGTGCAGTATTTCGACTATATGAAGGGGCTGCTGCACGGAGATATGGGCAAGACGTATTTCCGCCATCTCCCGGTAGCCAAGGAGATTGGTACCAGATATCCGAATACCTTTAAAATTGCGGTGATTGCCGCCATAGTATCCAGTCTGATTGGAATTTCGCTGGGAATCTATTCCGCTCTCCACAGGGGGACGGTGATCGACAGTGTGATCATGATTCTGTCGCTGGTTGCGGTTTCCACACCCGTCTTTTTCATGGCGATTCTGCTGATGGTGGCCTTTGGCGTGGAGTTAAAATGGCTGCCGGTCATGGGGCTTTCCTCGTGGAAGCACTACATTCTGCCGGTGGCGTCCCTGGCCGCCCAGTCCGTGGCCACAATTTCCCGGACAATGCGGTCCTCCATGCTGGATGTGATGGAGGAGGATTACATCCGCACCGCCATCGCCTGCGGCATTCCCAGGCCCGTCATGATCTTTAAAAACGCGCTGAGAAATGCCATCGTTCCGGTAATAACGGTGATCGGCGTCGCTTTCGGCCAGCTGCTGACCGGCGCGGCCATCACGGAGAGCGTCTTTTCCATCAACGGGATGGGCAGCTATATGATTACCGGCGTTATGAGCCGTGATTATCCCGTGGTTCAGGGAACGATCTTAGTCTTTGCGCTGGTATTCGTCGCGGTCAATTTGGTGACGGATCTGTGTTATGGACTCTTTGATCCGCGTATTTCCTACAAATAGAGAACTGGGGTGAGACGATGATAAAACGTTTTTTTAAGCGGCCGGCAACGATCGTGGGAAGTGTGGTACTGATCCTGTTTTTTGCACTTGCGCTGTTTGGACCGCTGCTCATTGACGGAGATCCGTATAAGGTGGAGTTGGGAAAGAAGTATTTAAAACCTTGTGCGGAACATTTACTTGGGACGGATAACCTGGGGCGGGATACTCTGACCCGGATGATCTATGGGGCCAGAACCACGCTGCTGGTCAGCTTCCTGGCGGTTGCCATCGGATCGGTGACCGGGATTCTATTAGGACTCTGCGCCGGATATTATGGAGGAGCCGCCGATACGCTGTTATCCAGGTTTATTGATATTCTGCTGGCATTTCCGGGTTTGCTGCTGGCGATTCTGGTGGTGGCGATACTGGGGTCCGGTATGATCAACACGGTTATCGCGATCTCATTTTTCTCCATACCGGGGATGGCGAGACGGACAAGAGGTCTTGTTGTGAATTTGAAAAAGAGGGAATATGTGCAGGCCTGCCAGATCTTCGGAGCCAGCAGTCCGCGGATTATCGCGACCCATATTTTCCCCAACTGCATTTCCCTGATTATCGTGGATGTGACGCTGGCTCTCGGCACGGCGATCCTTACGTCCTCGTCTCTATCGTTTCTGGGGCTGGGAGTCCAGCCGCCGACGGCGGAGTGGGGCGCTATGATGAACCAGGCAAAGGAAATGCTGCGGCTGGCGCCGATACACGCGATTATACCCGGTATTGCGATCACGCTGGTGGTCTTGAGCTTCAGCCTGGTGGGTGATGGCCTGAGGGACGCGCTGGACCCGAAACTGAAGAATCGATAGATGAGGTGACAAGATGGAGAAAACAATATTAGAAGTGAAAAACCTCAGGACCTATTTTTATACGGAGGAAGGCGTGGTTCACGGCGTGGACAACTTAAATTACCGGCTGCGGGAGAAGGAAACGCTGGCGATTGTGGGGGAGTCCGGCTGTGGAAAGAGCGTCAGCTCCCTCTCCCTGCTGCGGATTATCCAGAGCCCGCCGGGAAAGATTGAGGAGGGCAGCGAGATTTTATTTGACGGGAAGGATCTGCTGAAACTGAGCGAAAAGGAAATGCAGTCCATCCGGGGAAATGAAATATCCATGATTTTCCAGGAGCCGATGACGTCCTTAAATCCGGTCATGACGGTGGCGCAGCAGATTTACCAGATCCTGCATTTCCATTACACTCCGCCGAACGCAGGTGAGGGGGACTTTCCGCAGAAGATGAATAAAAAAGAAGCCAGGAAGCGGACGATTGAAATGCTTCAGTTTGTGGGGATTCCGTCGCCGGAGCTGGTGGTGGACCAGTATCCCCACCAGCTGTCCGGCGGGATGCGGCAGCGGGTGATGATTGCCATGGCGCTGTCCTGCAATCCCAGGGTGCTGATTGCGGATGAGCCGACGACGGCCTTGGATGTGACAATCCAGGCGCAGATCCTGAAGCTGATGGCGGACCTACGGGAGCGGTTCGGAACTTCCATCGTGCTGATCACCCATGATATGGGGATTGTGGCGGAGATGGCGGACAACGTGCTGGTGATGTATGCGGGGCAGGCCATTGAGTATGCCGGGGTGAAGGAGATTTTTGCCGATCCGAAGCATCCGTACACGGAGGGGCTGTTAAAGTCGATTCCGAAGCTTCATGAGGAGGTGGACCGCCTCTATGCCATTAAGGGTTCCGTGCCCAGCGCTGTGAATTTCCCCAAGGGGTGCCGGTTTGCTCCCCGGTGTGAGAAATGCACGGACCGGTGTAAGGAACAGGAACCGCCGTTTTATGAGCTGGCGGATGGGCGGAAGGTCCGCTGCCATCTGTATGCAGAACAGGAGGGATTAGCTTGAAAGAGACCATTCTGTCGGTGAAGGATTTGAAGATTCATTATCCGATTAAAATGAAAGTGAAGGGGAAACTGCTGTCCCAGAAAAACTGTGTGAAGGCGGTCAATGGCATTACCTTTGATGTTTACAAGGGGGAGACCCTGGGGATCGTGGGGGAATCCGGCTGTGGGAAATCCACGTCGGGCCGGGCGATTGTGCGGCTGGAGCGACCTACTTCGGGACAGATTCTCTATCAGGGGGAAGATATCTGGAAATATGACAAGGAGCAGCTGTTTGCTTACCGGAGAAAGGCCCAGATGATATTCCAGGACGCGTATTCGACGCTGGACCCCAGGTTTACCATCGGGAGAAGCATCTGTGAGCCGCTTCTGATTCACAAGATGGGGACCAGGGAAGAAAATGAGAAACGGGCCAGACAGCTGATGAAAGATGTGGGGCTTCCTGAGACGTATTTTAACCGGTTCCCTCACGAGTTTTCCGGCGGGCAGAGACAGAGAATCGGGGTTGCAAGGGCGCTGGCGCTGGACCCGGAGATTCTGATCTGTGACGAACCGGTGTCGGCGCTGGATGTGTCGGTGCAGGCGCAGGTGCTGAATCTGATGAAGGATTTACAGGAGAAGTTTGATCTGACTTACATTTTTATCTCCCATAATTTGAGTGTTGTGAAACATTTCTGTGACAGGATTGGTGTGATCTATCTGGGGAATCTGGTGGAATTGGCGGATAAAAAAGAACTGTTCCGGCATATGATGCATCCTTATGCCAGGGCGCTGATCTCGGCGATTCCGGTTCCGGACCCGACGTTTGAGAGGAAGAAAGAGATTCTGGAGGGGGATGTGCCGACGCCTATCAACCCGCCGGAGGGCTGCGTGTTTGGGACCCGGTGTCCGTATGCGGCGGAACTGTGTAAGAGGAGAAGACCGGCGTTGGAGGATGTGAGGGATGGGCATTTTGTGGCCTGTCATCTGTATGGCAGTGAGAAGGAAGAGATGAGGCGGCAGCTGGAAGCGAAAGGGATGGCGATGCCGGAGGCGGAGAGTTTTGTGTGATGGGGCAGGAACGGATGGAACGGTTAGAGGGAGTGGTTATAAGAATTAGAGGGGCTAAATTAGAGGGGCCGGTTAGAGAACGCGGTGAGAAAGTTTAGATAGTGTGGTTGGAGAATGTGGATGGAAAGAAAGGGACAGGAATCATGAAGGTTGCGATTGGCGGGCAGGGCTCGGCTTATGAGCTGAAGGAAGCGGTGAAGAAAGCCCTGACGGAGCATGGATATGAGGTGTACGATGAGGGACAGACCGACCCGGCGGACAGCGCCCACTATTTTGTGGATACGGTAAAAGGGGTGGCGGACCAGATTAAGTCCGGCAAATGTGAGAGAGGCATTGTGATGTGCGGAAGCGGCGCTGGCGTCTCCATGGTGGCGAACAAGATGAAGGGAATCTACTGTGTGCCCTGCGAGAGCCAGTTTACGGCGGAACGGATTCATCCGTTCAACCAGGTCAATATGATGGCGATGGGAGCCATGGTGGTGACGCCCCAGGTGGCCTGCGAGATGGCGCTGGGATTTTTGCAGAGCCGCTGTGACGGAGGAGCCCTGGATCATATCAAGAAGGTGGAAGACACCTATTTTAAATAGGGGAGGGGCAAGCCATGGCTATGGTGACTGCATTTATTCCGGCAGGATATTCGCCGGAGACGAGGGAGCGGCTGATTGCGGCTCTGGGGGATGTGGAGTGCATCGGATTTACGATGCCAAGAATTTATGAGCATGTGTATCTCCATGAGTTTGACGCAGATCATATGGATGAAGTGATGAAGAAGACAAAGTATCTGGTGATTTATACAGGCGCCGGGAAAGTGCTGGCGGCAAAAGAGAAGATTGCAAAGCTGTTCCGCTTAAAGTGCGATGAGATCTTTGGGGAAGCGGACACATTGTATGCCTCCGTCGTGTTTGAGGAGCATAGCAATGACTTGATTGCCGTGGAGGGACTGATGCGCTGCGAGGACCCGGAGGCGGTGGCGGCACAGAAGGCTTATCAGGAGGCTTGACAGGCTGGAAACAGAAGAAGATGAAAGAGGAGGAAGACGGTATGGCGATGCTGGCTGCGTTCATTCCGAAGGGGTATTCGGAGGAAACGAAACAGAAGTTTATCAGGGGATGCGAGCGGTGCGAGTCGGAGGGATTAAAACTGGCGGCGAATTTTGAACACGTATATCTCCATGAGTTTGATACGGACCACTGTGACGAGACCATGAGACAGTCCAAACTTATGCTCTGCTACACGGCGGAGAAGAAAGGGCTGGTCAATAAAGCGGATTTTGTGAGATTGTTTAAAAAGACCTGCGACGAGGTGTTTGGGGAAGCGGACACGAAATATTGTACCGTGCTGCTGGAGGAACACGAGAATCCGTTTATCTCCATCGAGGGGCTGATGCGCTGTGAGGACCCGGAAATGATCGCGTACCTGGCGTCCTTAAACCAGGATGAATAACCATAAAATCATAGGAGGATGAGATCAATGACTGCACTTGTGCTTTATGTATCGGACCGTTATTTAGATACGGCGAAGAAAAAAGATGTGATTGCGGCAGCGACGTCGGCGCTCTGTGACGGCCTGCATTTGGATGCGGAGGATGTGACGGTGGTACTTGAGGCCTTTCGGGATGGGGAAGCCAATGAGCGTGTCCACCACTGCTTTTTCCCGGTGCTCTACATGCCGGAGGGAACCCCCTACGCTTATAAAAAACGGACTGGGGAACTGATGAACGAGAGACTGAAAGCGCTGATGGACCCGGAGGATATCGATCATGTGTATCTTCATATGAAAGAACATGGCGCTGACAACGTGGCGGTGAACGGCGTTCTGCTGAAATATAACTCGAAAGCGGTGAAACATCTGGATGAGACCCGCGGTGTGAACAGTACTCCGTGGCTTGACTGAGCTGGATGAAGAGATTGGGAATAGGAGGATGAAATGACGCATATTTACGTATATAGTAAGGATGGGTATTCGAAGGAGCAGCTAAGGGAACTGATCGGAGCGGTCAAAGGCGCTGTGGGGGAAGGATTTCATATCGGTGAGCAGGCGTCCACCGTGGCCGTGAAGGAATTGGCCGGGGACTGCCGGAGTGAAAATGTTGGCGCGCTGGTACTGGTCTACACGGCCAAGGGAAAAGGATTTGATGTAAAGAAGAAATTCGCAAAGCTGCTGGATGAGGCGCTGCGGACGGTGGACCCGGAGATTGGCGAGGTGAAGATGATCATCAAGGAGCAGGCCAATGATATGGTGGGATTAAATGGAGTTCTGAGGTATGACGCGAAGGCGGTGAATGATGCCTACGAGGCGGGATGAGAGGTGGAGACGATGGAAAAGAAAGTAACGGAAATGATGTATATGCAGGTGAGAAATGAGTGGAACCGGATCTGCGACGAGGCGCGCCCCCGTATGGCGCCGAGATGTAAGGCGTGCAGGGAGTGCGACAGCACAAGGCCCAAATGCGGGTTTGTGTCCAGCGACAGAGGACGGAGCGGCATCCGCAACTATGAGAAAATCCAGCAGATCAAGCTGGCCTGCGACACCATCTATGAGGGTGGCATCGGCGACGAGATTGACTCCTCCTGCGATTTCTTCGGACAGACAATGAGAGCGCCGATCTTCAACGCCCCCATTGCCTGGGTGGGAAATGTGCTTCCCAACACCCATTTCAAGAAACCGGGCGTTCCCTGTGTGGACGGTAAAGCGACGGACAGCGACGACTACGCCTTCAGCAAGGCGCTGATCGACGGTCTGGCGGACGTGGGAAGCATTGGCTGGGTGGCCGACTCCAAACACCACCCGCAGGTACATTTCTATGAGGACGGGCTGCGGGCCATCAGGGAGAGGGGCGGGATCGGCGTTCCCACCATCAAGTCCTGGAACGACGATAAGCTGCTGGAAAAAATCCGCCAGGCGGAGGAGGCCGGAGCCATCGCCATTGCCTGTGACATCGACTGTGTCGGTCTCGGTTACATGTCCATCAATGGCAAATATGACACGCTTCCAGGCCTGTGCAATCCAAAGTCGGCAAAGCAGCTGCGGGAGATATTCTCTGTCACAGAAAAACCCTATTTCTTAAAAGGAATCATGACGCCACAGGGGGCGGTGAAAGCCTGTGAAGCCGGTGCATCCGGTATCGTGATTTCCAACCATGCAGGCAATAACTTAGATCAGTCTCTGGCCACCATTGAGGTGCTTGCCGATATCAAAAAGGCAGTGGGAAATGATATCAAGATTTACATAGACGGCGGTTTCCGCCACGGCGAGGACGTGTTCAAAGCGCTTGCCCTGGGAGCGGATGGAGTGTTAGTGGGGCGTCCGTTCATGATTGCCGCGGAGGGCGGAGAAGCCTATGGCGTTTCCATCTATATGCAGAAACTGGTGTGGGAGCTTCAGAACGCCATGCGGATGACAGGATGTCTGTCCCTGAAAGACATTACCCGGGACAAGATTTATATTACGAAAGAATTCTGATTTAGGATGGCTGCCTTACAGAAGGAGGAATGACAACATGCAGGATGTGACAAAAATGATGTATATGGAATTGCGGCGGGAGTGGGAGAGAATCTTAGACGATGCCAGACCGCGCGTAGCGCCGCGCTGCCGTGCCTGCAGAGAGTGTGACAGCGCCAGGCCGAAATGCGGCTTTGTGTCCAGTGAACGTGGGAAAAGTGGAATCCGCAATTATGAAAAACTCCAGCAGATTCATCTGGCCTGTGACACCATTTATGAAGGAGAAGACGGAGACGAAATAGATGCCTCCTGTGATTTCTTCGGAACAGAAATGAGCGCGCCGGTGTTCAACGCGCCGATTGCCTGGGTGAGCAATGCATTTCCCGACAGCCACATGAAACTGCCGGGGGTGGAGCGGGTGGACGGAAGAGCGACCGACAGTGACGACTATGCCTACACGAAAGCTCTGATTGAGGGATGTGCGGCGGTTGGCTCCATCGGGTGGATCGCTGATTCCAAACATCATCCGCTGGTGCATTTCTATGAGGACGGACTGCGTTCCATCCGGGAACAGGGCGGGCGCGGTGTGGCGACGGTGAAACTGTGGAATGATGAGACCATGGCTCATAAAATCCGCCAGGCCCATGAGGCGGGAGCGGTGGCGATTGCCACGGATATCGACTGCGTGGGACTTGGCGATATGTCTATCAACGCCTGGTATGATTCTCTTTCAGGGTTGGTCAGTCCGAAATCGGCCAGACAGCTGAGGGAAGTATTTTCCGTAACCGACAAGCCTTTTATTCTGAAGGGAATCATGACGGCGAAAGGGGCGGTGAAAGCCTGCGAGGCGGGGGCTTCCGGTATTGTCATCTCCAACCATGCGGGCAACAGTCTGGATCAGTCCCTGGCTTCCATCGAGGTGTTGGAAGATATCCGGCGCGCGGTTGGAAATGAGATCAACATCTACATCGACGGCGGCTTCCGTCACGGGGAAGATGTGTTCAAGGCGATTGCCATGGGAGCAGATGGTGTACTGATTGGCCGGCCGGTTATGATTGCCGCCGAGGGAGCGGATGCTTACGGGGTGTCGGTCTGTCTTCAGAAGGTGATCTGGGAATTGAAGAACGCCATGCGTATGACCGGGTGCAGGAGTCTGAAGGATATTACCAGAGATAAGATTTATCTTGCAAAAGAATTTTAGAACTTATTTAAGCAAATGTTAGGAGGTTTCTGATGTCAGGTAATCTGATGTTTCAAAAAATAGAGGAAAAGCGGGAAGATTTAATTCAACTGGCGCGGAATATCTGGGAGAACCCGGAGCAGGGATATTATGAATTCGTTGCTTCGGACGCCTGCGCCGAGCTGTTGGAACGGGAAGGCTTTGAGGTGCAGCGGGATTACGCCGGTCTGCCTACGGCCATCCGCGCCCAGTACGGCAGCGGGAAACCGGTGATCGGGCTTCTGGGAGAATTTGACGCCCTTCCCGGGTTAAGCCAGAAGGATGTGTGCCACAAGGAACCGGTGGTGGAAAACGGCTGGGGGCACGGCTGCGGCCACTCCCTGATGTGTTCCGCCAATATTGGGGCTTTGCTGGGACTGAGGGATGAGATGAAGGCGGGAAATATCCCTGGAACCGTGGTATTTTATGCCTGCCCGGCAGAGGAGACCATCGGCGGAAAAGGCGCTATGGCCTCCCAGGGCGCTTTTGACGACCTGGATATCGCGTTGTGCTGGCATCCGGGGAAATACAACCGTTCCTCGTACAGTTCCTTAACCGGCTCCAACAGCCAGATCTTCAAATTTCACGGGATCAGCGCCCACGCAGCCTGCGATCCCCATTTAGGGCGGAGCGCGCTGGACGCGGTGGAGCTGATGGATGTGGGGGCCAATTATCTGCGGGAGCACGTTCCCACAGACGTGAGAATCCACTACTGCATCACAAATGGAGGCAGCGCCCCCAACGTAGTGCCTGATTTTGCGTCCGTGAAATACACCTTCCGTGCCATGAGCATTACCGCCATGATGGATGTGGAAAAACGTCTCCATAACATCGCTAAGGGCGCTGCCTTGATGACGGATACGCAGGTGGAGGTGGAACGGAAAGGCGGCTGCTATCCGGTGATCAACAATCATGTGGTGGCCGACGTGGTGGATGCCAGTATGCGGGAAATCGAGATGGAGCCGTGGAGTGAGGCGGACATCGAGTACGCCCGCAAATTAAATGAGACGGTTCCCGACCAGTGGGCTGCTTGTGTTGCTCTGTCTGAGAGCGAGCCGGATACCCAGCTGCATGTCGGCGTCATGCCCATTGATGAGGAAAATGATTACGGTTCCTCCGATATCGGCGACGTGTCCCATATCTGTCCTTCCTGCTTTTACAAGGGAGCCTGTTTTCCAATCGGAGCATCCTACCACAGCTGGCAGGTGGCGGCTGTGACGGGAATGGATATTGGATTTAAAAGTATGATCAACGGCGCCAGAATGACAGCGCTCACCGTATATAAATTTCTGACGGAGCCGGAGCTTGTGGCGGCGGCAAAGGCGGAATTTAAGCGCAGTATGGCTGGAAAAACGTATGAGACGATGCTGCCGGACAAGGTGTGGTTTCCTCCGAGGCCGGGGAAAGAGACTGAAACTGAAACAGAGAAACCCTGAGTAGAGAAACCTTGAAGAGAGGGATTTTGAAGTGAAAGAGCTGAATGCTGGAAGTTTGAGAGAAGAGATAGGCCGATACCACGGGTTTGAGGAGCTGACTGCGATCTTACAGGCCTTTAGATCGGAGTTTTCCGGGCTCTGCCGTTTGCGTTCGATTGGAAAGACATTGGAAAACAGGGATATTTATCTGATGGAGGTCACAAATTTTGAAACGGGAGCTTCGGGGGATAAGCCTGGTTATTACGCGGAAGCGTGTACACATGCGGAGGAATTCTGCGGCGCCAACGTGGCGCTGCGGTTGATTTACGATCTGGTTTCCGGGTATGGGCAGCAGGAGGAGACGACAGAGCTTCTTGACAGTACCGTATTTTATATCATTCCACAGGTGAATCCTGACGGCGTAGAGACTGTCATGACCACGGGAACCATCGGCGTATGCAACGGCAGATACAGGGTTAAGGAACGGCAGCCCCTGCCCGGTCTGGTTCCACAGGATTTAAATGGGGATGGCATCGTTGCGCAGATGCGGATTCCGGACCCTGACGGCGAGTGGAAGATTTCGGAAAAGGACCCGCGGCTGATGGTACTGAGAAAACCGTATGAGACGTCAGGAGAATTCTACCGCATGTTCCCGGAGGGCGTGATACGGGGAAATGTGGACGGGTTTGAGATTCCCAGGCCAAAGGATGTAAATTTAAACCGGAACTACCCGGCCAACTTTCTGCCGGAGGGACTGCAGTACGGGGCCTGTGAACTGCCGCTGTCGGAGCCGGAGACCAGAGCGGTGGCGGAGTTTATTGACAGCCATCAAAATATTGCCGGTGTGGTTTCCTATCACACCAATGCCGGTGCGATCATGCGTCCGTTCAGTGGAAAGGGAGACGAGAAGTTTCTGGGAGCCGATCTGGCGCTTTACCACGCGCTGGGCGCTATGGGGACGGAGGAGCTTGGCTATGAGCTGATGTCTACCTACAATGATTTCACCCCGGATAAATCCCGGGTCCGGGGCGGCACCCTGATGGACTGGACCTTCGAATTCCTGGGGATTCCGTCTTTTATGCTGGAACTTTGGAATGTCTATGATGCTGCCGGGACGAAGCGGCCGGAGGAGTTTCATTTTGCGGCCAAGAGTGAGGAGAAGGACTTGAGGGTGCTGCGGTGGGCAGACCAGCATTTGGGGGAAAAGGCGTATCTGCCATGGAAAAAGGTGAAGCATCCCCAGCTGGGGGAAGTGGAGGTGGGAGGTTTTAACTGGCTCTGGGTGGAGCGGAATCCACCGGAGAGTTATCTGGAGGAAATGTCAGGCCATGCATCGTCATTTACCAGAAAACTTGCCCTGACTCTGCCGAAACTGAAAATCCGCACATGCAGGCTGGAGACATTGGGAAACGGGAGGTATAAGCTGACGGCGGTGATACGCAATGGTGGATATCTGCCCACTTATCTGACGTCCCAGGCCAAAGCGGTGAAGAAAGCGCCGCCGGTGAAACTGGAGCTTGCGGCGGTGAAAGGGGACTTCGAGATCGAGTGCTGTACCCATCCGGAGGACATCGGCCATCTGGAGGGCCGGTTCGGCCGTGATGCCGAGTGGTCCAGGGACCGGGCGGAGTGGCGGCCGGTGGAGAGGAGAGCGGAGTGGATGATCCGCTCGGATTCGCCGGAGACGGAGCTGGAACTGGTTCTCACGGCATCGGCGCCCCGGTGTGGGAAGGTGTCCAGGCGGATTACGCCTTGGATCGGATGATGTCCTGCGGCGTGGCGGCGGAAGGATTGGAATGATAAAAAGAGAGATGAGGGATAACTATGTATTTTAAAGTGGGAGTGACCTGTGCGGTGGCGGCTCCGGCGGGAGTTCCGTTTCCGCTGGTGAACCCCGATATTTACAGGACGGTGGATTTTCTTGCGGAGAATGGCTTTGACTCCATAGAACTGCATCTGTTGAAGCCGTCAGAGGTAGATGCCGGGAAAATCAAAGAGTATTGTGCGGAAAAGAAGATCATGATCTCCAGTATCGGCACCGGCATGGCGTATGGGAGAGAAGGACTTTCCATCACGTCACCGGATTTGGAAGTCAGGAGGATGGCGGTAAAACGTCTGAAAGACCAGCTGGATCTGGCATCGGAACTGAACTGCAGCATCGTGCTGGGGTCCATGAGAGGCGTCATTCCCGAGGGGGAATCCAAAAAAGTGATAGATGACAGAATGCTGGAAGCCTGCAAAGAACTTTGCGATTATGCGGAGCGGGGCAATGGGAGCATTGTCATTGAAGCGATTGACCGGTTTGAGACGAACTATTTAAGAACGGCGGAAGATGTGATGGAACTCATTGACCGTGTGGGTAGTGGGAAACTGGGCGTGCATCTGGATACCTACCATATGAATATGGAGGAACGGGACTGGAAAAAACCGGTGCAGCTCTGCAAAGACCGGTTGAGGCATGTTCACGTGGCGGATAATAACCGGAATTACCCCGGATGGGGGCTGATTGATTTCCGTCCCTTTCTGGAGTCCCTTCACGAGATTGGCTATGACCAGACCCTGACGCTGGAATGTTATCCAGTGCCGGATGGAGAAACGGCGGTGCTGCGGGGACTTAGGCATCTGCGTGGGCTGATGGATGAGTGGGAAAAATGAAAAGAGGCAGGCAGTGCATATCATTTATAGTTGAGATAGGGCGCTGTCTGCTCTTTTTTTGATTAACACACGCATTTCTTGGATAAGTTATGACACCGTTCCTTTTAAAACTCTGTAAATTTATTGGTCAAGGCGATCTATTTAAATCCCTTTAATTTTTGAGGCCGAGGGAGATCAACAAAGAATTCTTCAATAGAGCAGCCATAGATCTCTTTCAATACAAGTAGTTCACTGATTCGAATATTATAAGTGCCACCCTCCATTTGGGCATAAGTATTTCGTGTGGTAAGGCAGCCATATAATTGCATTTCAGCAGCCAGACTTTCTTGTGTGAAAGTAGTTTGTCCACGCAAATATGCCAAATTTCGTCCAATAGAAATATCTTGTTTTATTTTCATCGATAGTCCTCCCAATGACTGTAATGTATAGATTACAAATTAATATTGATTGTATATCTGGATTATGGTATTATCGTCATGAATACATGACAATGTTTTGGAATGGAATTATATGTGGAGGTAGGAAGGTGGAATACGAAGCGTTTTTAGACACAATAAAAAAATCATTTGAACATAGTTTAGGTAATAAATATGGAGTTATTTTGTGTAAAGTACTAAAAAACAATGGCGTTTATTATGACGGGTTAGGTATTTTACAAGGATTAGAGCATGTCGGAGCAGTCATTTCTTTAAATAGCTATTATGAACAGCTTAAAGAAGGAACATTACTAGATGAAATTTTAGGCTTAATAAGTTCTGCTGTTTTGGAAAGCGTGAAAGGACCGGGAATAGATCAGGATATTCTAGAGAATTTTGAACTTGTAAAAGATAAAATCGTTTATAAATTAGTTAATACGGCATCAAACGTAGAACTTTTGGAAGAAGTACCTAATATCCAGTTTTTAGACTTATCTATAATTTTTTATGTAGATCTTGAGGAAAATGAATTTGGACGTCTATCAGCAATAATATATAGAAAAGATATAGAAAAATGGGGCGTTAGTGTAGAAGAACTGTATCGATTGGCTTCCCGTAATACACCTCAATTGTTTCCGGCTAATATTGGAGAGATGGGAGAAGTGATAAGTCAGTTTTCTAAAGGACAGAGTAGTGATAAGGAACAAGAAGAAATTTTTGAAAGAGTTAGGACTGTAAGTTTTAACGTACCTTTCTTTGTGTTGACGAATAATGTAGGGATAAATGGTTCCAGCGCCATGTTGTATGAGGGATTATTGCTGGATTTTGCAAAAAGAATTGAGGAGAGTTTTTTTATTATTCCAATTTCCATTCATGAAAGTTTGCTGCTCCCGTTATCGAAGAAAGAATGCTTACATAAGATATGTGAAGAGCAGCTTAATTCAGTTAACAATTATTTGCCTTTAGTGGATTGGCTGTCATATCAGGTGTATTATTATAACATAGATGATGACTCAATTACTTTGAGTAGCCAAGGCCTATTAAATAGGAGTGCGAACTTAATACATTCGATTGAGAAAGACGAATTTGATTAATAGAGCGCCTGTTCAAACGGCGATGATATTTATTGTTGAAGCCATGTTCTTAATTAATTGGAATATGGCTTTAAATCGTTTTCTTATAGGTTAAAATGCGTTAACGAACTTCGAGTTTTTCTTGTATATTTTCGTCAGATATGGTATGATTTAGGCATTATGATATATTCTTATAAAGTGTTCGCAAAGTTCTATATGAAAATCAAAGTTTGTCAGGGCATGTCGCTGCAAAATTCGGAGAAAAATTACAACTTGGAGGGATAACGTGAAGAAACAGGAGATATTGAAACATTATTTTGGATATGACCAGTTCCGGGAAGGGCAGGAACTGTTGATTGACAGTATGCTGGAGGGAAAAGATACGCTTGGAATCATGCCGACAGGGGCAGGGAAGAGTCTTTGTTTCCAGATACCGGCCCTGATGATGGATGGTGTGACGCTGGTGATTTCACCGCTGATTTCACTGATGAAGGATCAGGTGGAGGCGTTGAATCAGGTGGGAATTCATGCGGCTTATTTAAACAGTTCTCTGACGGCGGCCCAGTATTATAAGGCGCTGGAGTTTGCGAGAGAGGGGCGTTATCCTATCATTTATGTGGCTCCCGAGCGGCTGGTGACGGACGAGTTTCTGGACTTTGCATTACATACGAAGATTTCCATGATCGCGGTGGACGAGGCCCACTGTGTGTCCCAGTGGGGGCAGGATTTCAGACCGAGTTATCTGCGGATACTGGAGTTTGTGGAGCGGCTGCCGGAGCGGCCGGTGGTGAGCGCATTTACAGCTACGGCTACGAAGGAAGTGCGGGACGATATCATTGATATACTGATGCTGCGGGAACCGACGGTGCTGACCACCGGATTTGACCGGCCGAATCTGTATTTTGGGGTGCAGAGCCCGAAGGATAAATATGCGTGCCTGAAGAATTATCTGGAGATCCATCAGGGGGAGAGCGGCGTGATCTACTGCCTGACGAGAAAGGTAGTGGAGGAGGTCTGCGAGAAGCTGAGAAGAGACGGTTTCCCTGTGACCAGATACCATGCGGGACTGAGTGATGGGGAGCGGAAGCAGAACCAGGAAAATTTTATCTATGACCGGTATCCGTTGATGGTGGCGACCAATGCGTTTGGGATGGGGATTGACAAGTCGAATGTCAGGTTTGTTGTGCATTATAATATGCCGAAAAATATGGAATCCTATTATCAGGAAGCTGGAAGAGCGGGGCGGGATGGGGAGCCGGCAGAGTGTATTCTACTGTATGGCGGCCAGGATGTGGTGACCAACCAGTTTTTCATTGACAATAACCAGGACAACCAGGAACTGGATGCGATCACCCGGTCCATCGTCATGGAGCGCGACCGGGACCGGCTGAAAAAGATGACGTACTACTGCTTTACCAATGAATGTCTGCGGGATTATATTTTGCGGTATTTTGGGGAATACGGGGAGAATTACTGTGGGAACTGTTCGAATTGTTTAAGCCAGTTTGAGACCGTGGATGTGACGGATATCGCCCGTGCCATCATCGGCTGCGTGTCTTCCAGTCGCCAGCGCTACGGCACGAATGTGATCATTGATACACTGCACGGAGCCAATACCGCCAAGATCCGCCAGTACCACATGGATGAAAACCCACATTATGCCGAACTGGCAAAGATACCGTCCTACAAAATCCGCCAGGTGATGAATCATCTGCTCCTTGGCGACTATCTGTTCGTCACCAACGACGAGTATGTGGTAGTGAAAATGACCATGAAAGCCAAAGAATTCCTGGAAAATGACGAATCCATTGTTATGAAGATGGCAAAAGAGCAGGAGCGCCAGCCGAAGGAAAAGAGCGAGAAAAAAGCCAGAAAGAGCAAAGCAGTCAAAGAAGCCGCTCTTACCGATATGGATGAGAATCTCTTCGACAAACTCCGCGCCCTCCGTTCCGTGATTGCAAAAGAGGAGAAAGTGCCGCCTTACATCGTATTTTCCGATAAAACGCTGGTCCATATGTGCAGCGTGAAACCGAGGACGAAGGCGGAAATGCTGTCGGTTTCCGGTGTAGGGGAATTTAAGTTTGAGAAGTATGGGGAGAGATTCCTGGAATGCGTGAGAGCAGAAGGGAAGACAGAGATAAGGAAAACCGCAGAAACTCCTGCTGGGATAGAGTCTGCTGGTGCTTTGGGATATCATGATGGCGATGATCTGTATTTTAGCAGCGACAGCAGTGAGTTTGACGAATGGTCCATAGACGATGCATTGGCAGCCTGGGATAGTGGAAGTCCGGAACCGGCAAATACGGAACCGGCGGGCCAGATGCCGGCAAGGTATAAAGAAACGCCTGCCAAGGCCAGCGCTCCTAAAACGAAAAAAGGAAAATCTGCCAAGACCGATTTCGTTATGACGCAGGAACTCGCGGAGCAGCTGCATTATTCCCCACAGGTTTCCCTAAGCGATTTTGTAGGCCAGATTAACGATCTGCGCGATGATGAAATCATGAAACGCCTGACTATCAAAGAGGTAGAACAAAAACTGGTGGACGACGGATATTTTGAGGAAAAGTTCTTTAATGGAATGAAACGCAAATACCTGACGGAAGCCGGAACAGTCTATGGGATTGTGGCGGAGAAGCGGTTGAGTGAAAAGGGAAATGAATACGAAGTGTTTTACTATACGGAGAAGGCCCAGCGGGAGATTGTGGACTGGCTGTTGAATGAAGGTGAAAATAATCAATTAGTGAATTACACCGGTTTGTAACTTCCATTTTGCAGAGCTATGAAAATAGAATTGAACGGAGCGATTTATGGGATTAGGGATTATGGTATGTGGATTAAATGGCGCTGGAAAAAGTACGCTTGGAAAAGCATTAGCAAAAAAATTGAATTTTTATTTTCTGGATAGTGAAGAACTCTACTTTGCTAAAGCAGACAATCAATTAATCTATGCTTCTTCGCGTTCTCATGAGGAAGTTATGGAGCTCCTTTTTTTCAATATGCCGTACTGATTGATGTTCCGAGAGATATTCGGATTCAACGAGTTAAAAATCGCTCTTTTCAGATATTCGGTAATCGAATGCTGCCGGGTGGTGATTTATATGAACAGGAGAAACATTTCTTGGAAGTTGTTATATCCAGAGCAGAAGATACTGTTGAAAAATGGATACAAACTTTGAATTGTCCAATGATACGAGTAGATGGAACAAAACCGATTGAAGAAAATGTAAATCTTATCACAGGCCAGATAAAATCCAAGGGGTGAGGAAGAATTTAACGTTTGTATTTCAATATTGAATTGGAGAAAAAATGACAGTTGTAATAATTTTATTTATTATATTTATAATAATGGGAATTGTTTTTTTATTTGGAAAAGGGGGCTTTCTAATTGCCGGATATAATACAGCGGATAAAAAAGATAAAGAAAAATATGATGAAAAAAAGTTAAACACATGTTTTGCCTGTTTTTCGTTTGGAATGGCAATTGTGATTGGTGTATGTGGATACATTGATACGGAAGCGTTCGCTTTGCATGTTGGCCTGCCAGCTATTATTGCCCTGGTTATATTCATTTTTATTGCAGCGAATACTTTCTGCCGAAAGAAATAACCAAATGATAAAAATTTTAGAAACACAAAGTCTAAATTTAGAAGTAGAGGCGATGTTTTATGTTTAATGAAATATGTATATATGAAGCAAAATTAACAAAGATAGACGAAATAGAAAATCTAATGAAAGAAGTAGCTGAATTTTATAAAAGTCAAGAAGGTGTCATTGATGTACACTATATAAAGCGTACTCATCGGCAAAAAGATTTTCATGCAGTGAAAGAGGGCGATTTACCTGTCCGTCTTACAAGAAATGTAGGTAAGGTAACATATGTCTTATATTGGGTACTGGAAAGTGAAGAAGCTCATGCAAGAGTATCTAAACTTGGTGTGGAGAAATTCTACAAACGTTGGAACCGATGTTTAACCACAATGCCTAAAATAATATTAGGGGAAAACATTGTTTAACATACAACTTCCGGATGATCGGCGAGTTGAACAGAGCAGCAATAATTTACGATCATGAGTGGAGTTAAGACAGATGACTAAATCAATGGTTTAGACGAACCAATATCCGCGGAAAAAATAAGATATTCAGATTGAGGTGAAACTATTGAGAACGATACATAATGCAGTTTTAAATGAAATCAGTTGTTCAGGAACAAGTCCGCAAATTATTTTAGATGTCGGGTGCGGAAATGGAGAATTTACCAAAGCAGTTTCCACGACATTACCACTTAGCAATATTACTGCTATCGACACTTCTATTCCCCAATTAATTGCACCTGATAATATAACATTTATGAAAGGAAGTGTTGAACAACTGCCCTTTGTTTCAGAATCGTTCGACTTAGTGATTACCGTACTGTCGTTACATCACTGGAAAGAAAAAAGCAAAGGGATTAGCGAGATATACCGAGTTCTTAAAAAAGGAGGCAGACTTATCATCGGTGATCCATTACTGGAAGATTGGATGAGCAATCGTATACTTGGATTATTAATGCAAGTATTAGATGGTGGTTCTTTTACAGATAAAAAAAGAATAAGCGGATATTTAAATACGGCAGGATTTGATGATATTCGTATAAGGCTTATCCCAAATACGATGAAATCGCTTTATCTGATTACAGCAAAAAAATAACATAAAATTTTAATGGTTTTGCTACTAGTATTTGGAAATTTAGTTTCATATAATTTTGTTATGAAGCTGATGATCCATCTTAGGAGTTCATAAAATGAAAAGGATAATAGGTGAAGCGGCATGAAGCAAATTAAGGAAATCCTTTTTTCAGAAAAAGGTATGAAAATTGTAAACGTATTATTCATATTATCTCTGCTTATCCGGAACAGTGGAATTATTTTGGCAGCATATCTTGCCTGGATTGCCTATTTGGCATTTGGAATCAAAACTACACAAATTAAAGCAGTTAAAGTCATAAATTCAATCTTTATGACATTTGCAGTTATCATGATTATTGCGAATCTTTACTTTCTGTTAAGAAAAGGGTGACGAGTTATGAAAATGCCAAACGAAAAGATTGCCCCTGCTATGTTTGCCCCCTGCGGAATGAATTGCATGGTTTGCTATAAACATTGCTATCATAAGAAGCCATGCGCTGGCTGTCTGAACAGCGATCAGGGAAAGCCGGAACATTGCCGTAAATGTAATATCAAAGACTGCATCAAAGAAAAAGGATTGTCTTATTGCTTTGAATGTTCCGACTACCCATGTAAAAGGATAAAAAATCTGGAAAAAAGCTACAACGAGAGATATCAGACAAGTCTTATGGAAAATAGTGAGTTTGTGCGGCGGCATGGATTAAAACTATTTATGGATCAGCAGAAAGAAAAATATACTTGTCCCCAATGCGGCGGAATTATTTCCATTCACGACAGGGAATGCAGCGAGTGTCAGGAAAAGAGGAACGATGGATTTTAAAATTCGGAAAAATGCTTTGCCGGCTTTAGCAGGCAGGATATAAAGGAGGACAAACATGAAAACAGAGCAGATGGAAGCGGCCACAAACGCCATGGTGGAGTGGCTGTCACACCCACAGGAACTTGGGAAAGCACCGGTGAAGATTGAATGTACCGGAAGTTTTCAACTGCATGAAATGAAGTATTACATATTCAAATATAAGAAATGGGCGCTGGGGAAGTGGCTGCTGGGAGTCTGCGGAGGTTATGAGGGCGATGAGCTGGAGCACTGCGGTCATGTATTCAGTGAAATGAAAGAATACAATGAGAAGAATGCGGTAGAAGAAGCGACGGCTCTGGTGGAAATGGTCCGTTCTTATTGGATGGAGCAGGCAGAGCAGCATGACAAAAGGGAAGAAAATACCGGCAGTTTTGCCGGATTCGTCCTTCTGTCAAGCGTCCAGTGGGACAGGGCTCAGTTGATCAGCGACTTGAAGGCTGAGTGGGGCCTGGAAGTGGAAGAGGACGATGCAGTAGAAGATGAAGAGGAGCCACTGGTATTCCCGGTTGGTGGAATGACTGCCGCTGTCAGCCTGATGCCTGCCCCGGTTCCTGATGGTGAAGCGGAACTCAACGCCAAGAACAATTATTTGTGGCCGGAAGCAGAGACTGCGGCAAAAGCCCATAAGGCTCATATTATGGCAGCCGTACTCGGAGACGCACCGCTTTTGGAGAAAGGCCAGTTGTTTGTCAAACTCCTTGCCTGCTGCTGCCGGCAGAAAAATGCCACAGGCGTCTATACCAGCGGCACCGTGTTTGAACCAAGATTTTACGAGGAATTTGCCGGGATCATGAAAGAGGGCGGCCTTCCGGTCTACAACTGGATCTGGTTTGGCCTTTACCGGAGCGAAAACGGCGTATGCGGCTACACGTATGGAATGACAACATTTGGCAAGGAAGAGATGGAAGTTCTGGATGCCGATGCACAGCCGACTGATGTACAGGAATTTTTGTCCAATCTGGCCGCTTATGTACTGGAATACGATGTAACCTTAAAAGATGGGGAAACCATCGGCTTTTCCGAGGATGACAAGCATCCCATAACCCGCAGCCAGGGCGTTTCCTTGCCACAGATGACCTTGAAAATTCGTTATTAGGAGAACGTAAGATGACTAAACTGGAACAATTCTTTGATTTAATCAGAACAGAAATGGGAGTGATTTTAGCAACTGGAACGATGGACAGCATCACAATGAGACTAGTCAGTCCGGTATGTTATCATGGTTCTATTCTTATATTTACGGACGCAAACTCAAAGAAGTATCAGCAGCTTCGATCAAATCCAAACTGCTGTGTTTCAGCCGGAGCATTTTTTGCGGAAGCAAAGGCGGAGTTTTTAGGGTCCACCATGACAGAGAAAAATAAAGAATTAAGGGATGTATACAGTGAAAAATTTCCGGATGCCTTTGATGATGGCGTTTCATTTGGAGGAAAAAGTGCAGAATTCCTGCTCCTGACTCCAACAAAATTGTCAGGCTGGGGATTTAAAAATGATGTCCCAACAGAAGACGGAGTTCCTACAATTCCGTTTGAAATCGAGGTATAAAATGAAAAGATGGATTGCTTTGCTAAGGGGAATCAATATAAGTGGAAAAAATAAGATCCCGATGTCTGACTTAAAGGCTGGCTTTGAAGAACTTGGTTTTAAGAAGGTCGTGACATATCTGAATAGTGGCAATGTGATGTTTGACAGTGACATAGATGACAACGATGTTCTCTCCAATCACATACAGTTCATGATATCGGAGAGATTTGAACTGGATATTCCGGTTTTGATTGTTTGCCGGGAAGAATTAGAAGAGCAGTTGAGCCACGCCCCTGAATGGTGGGGCAGTGAAGATAAAGAAATTTATGATAACCTGATTTTTCTGATACCTCCATTATCATATGAGGAATTTTATGAGGAAATTGGTAATCTGAAACCGGAATATGAGAAAGCGTATCATTATAAAAATGTTGTTTTCTGGTCTTTTAGCCGAAAAGATTATCAAAAGACGAATTGGTGGTCCAGGACGGCCAGTGCTGGCGTAAGCAGCAGGATTACAATCCGAACCGCCAATACCGTAAGAAAAATAGTAGATAAATAGACCAGGGGAGAAAAACCGATGTTTCATTATAGAAAAATAGAAGCGGCCGACGATCCACTGATTGCCAAAATCATTCGTACCAATTTAGAACATTTACACTTAGATATTCCCGGGACGGCGTATTTCGATCCGGAACTGGATCATCTGAGTACATTTTATGGACAGGACCCGGAAAAAAGAGTTTACCTGATTGCTCTTAACCAGGAGGACCAGGTGATTGGCGGCGTTGGCATTGCTGAATTTGATGGGTTTGACAACTGCGCGGAGCTGCAAAAACTCTATCTGGACGATTCCGTGAAAGGCAGGGGCTATGGAAAAGCGCTGATGCAGCTTGCAGAAAACTGGGCAAGATCCGCGGGCTATCAGAGACTCTACCTGGAAACACATACAAATTTAGTCACGGCAATCCAGTTATATGAAAAACTGGGTTTTCAGCAAATAGAAAGACCAGACAGCGTGCTTCATGGAACCATGAATCGTTTTTATAGGAAGGCACTTTAAACGGGAAAATTAATCTGCATGTAAAGGAGTTTGAGATGAGAGTTGGTATTGTATGTGCGGGAGATGAGGAACTGGCTCCTTTTCTGCCGGAATTAAATATTTGTAAAACGGCAGAAAGAGCCATGCTGAAGTTTTATGAAGGACAGATTCAGGGAATAGAGGCCGTTGTTCTGTACTCGGGAGTATGTAAAGTAAATGCTGCCATCGCATCACAAATTTTGATAGATGTATTTGATGTGACTATGATAATCAATTCAGGAACAGCAGGTGGGATGAATCCCGGTCTGGAACAATTTGACACGGTCATTTCAACGGAAGTCTGCTACCATGATGTGGCAGAGGATATTTTGACGGAATTTCACCCATGGATGAAGTCGGTGTTTTTTGATGCAGACAGTGAATTGATAGAACGATCAAAAGCTGCTGTCAGCAAAATGGAACCGGAAGGAAACATATTCTGGGGACGGATGGTTACAGGAGAGTCGTTTATAACCGATGAGGGGAGACAAAGAATTCAAGAAGAATTCGGGCCGTTAACGGTGGATATGGAAACGGCAGCCATTGCCCATGTGTGTTATGTAAACCATATTCCGTTTATTTCCATACGGTGTGTCACGGATACTGCCGTCCACAGTGGAATTGGCAATTTTGAAGAAAACTGTGCGAAAGCCTCAATAATTGCAAAAAATATTACGGTAGCGTTATTGAAGGAGTATTCCAGTTTAACAGGAGATAACAATGGAAATATTTGAGGCGTCAATTTACAGGGACGATGCAGGCAGAAGAACTTTTTTGGAAATTCCGTTCAATGCAAGGGAGCGGTTTTGTAAACCGAAAGGCACGATTTATGTAAGCGGAACGATCAATGGCGTTGCATATCGCAGTAAATTATTATCCCGTGGCGGCGGAAAATTTCTTATGGTGTTAGATAAAGCGTTACAAAAGTCCATCGGATTTGACGGAGAGATCATGAACGCACATATTGCCATGTCGTCCGAAGAACTGGTCTCTGCCGGCAAGAAACAGGAAGAGCCTGTTGTTATTAGCAGTGGGATGGATGTACTAACTGCAATCAAAACGCGGCAAAGCATACGAAAATTCACTTCAAGGCCAGTCGGGGATGATATGGTTACGACAATGATTTGCTGTGGCATGTATGCGCCTACGGCAAAAAATAAGCGGCCCTGCCATTTCATCGTTATAAGGAGCAGACAGCTTCTGGCAGAACTTGCCTCGCAGAACTCACAGGCGGCTATGCTTGAATCCGCTGCCGGCGCCATCGTCGTCTGTGGTGATAAAAATGTAGAGGGAATGAAAGAATTTCTGTACGCAGATTGTGCCGCTGCCACGCAGAACATACTGCTTGGTATCCATGGCTTGGGCCTTGGAGGGGTTTGGTGTGGAGTTGCGTCAAACTCCGATTGGCGGAAGCAGATGATTGCCGCATTAGAACTTCCTGCTAAGCTGGAGCCTGTTGCGGTGATCGCATTTGGCTGGCCGGATGAGGAAAAGGAGTTACGAGGCCGTTTTGAGCCGGGAAAGCTTCATTATGACAAATGGTAACCGAGCAGAAACTTAATAAATAAAGTTTTGAAGGGAAATGAGGATGAAAATATATAGAGTGTATCAGGTAGATTCATTTACAACAGAAAAATTTCACGGGAATCCTGCTGGAGTGGTACCTGATGCGGATGGGCTTACAGAGGAAGAAATGCAGAGAATCGCCAGGGAACTGAACAATTCTGAAACAGCTTTTATGTTTGAGGCAGATTCATCGGACTATGATGTTGAAGTGCGTTTTTTTACCCCAACAACAGAAGTTCCCATCTGCGGTCATGCCACAATCGCCGCTCATTACATTTATGCAAAGGAGAAAAATGCCGCAAGCAAAACGGTGCGTCAAAAGACAAAGGCAGGAATACTGCCGGTTGATATTGTTCGTAAGGGCAATGATTATTCTATCGTAATGACGCAGGGGACACCAGTTGTATCGCCGCCATTGGGTAATCAGATGAGAGATCAAATTGCAGATGCCTTAGGTATTTCCCGTGAAGATATCTGCCAGGAATATCCGGTGGCAATTTCGTCAACCGGTCACTCGAAAGTAATGGTTCCGATTCGATCAAATGAACTGCTTCACGCATTAAAACCGGATTTACATAGGTTGACGGAACTTAGCGGACAGATCGGATGTAACGGTTATTATGTATTTACGTTGAATCCACAGGAGGAAATTCTGGTTCACGGCAGAATGTTCGCACCTGCAATCGGGATTGTGGAAGATCCGGTGACCGGCAATGCGAATGGTCCACTCGGAGCTTATATGGTACATTTTAATATATTGCAGGATATAAACAGCAAATATTTTGATTTTGATATTCTGCAGGGGGAAGCGATGAAGCGGGATGGTTTCATGCACGTTCATGTAGAAAAAGAACAGGGGGAACCAAAACTTGTTCAAATAACAGGTAACGCAGTGATTGCATTTTCAACAGAAGTTGCAATATAACAAGGAGATAGGAGGTATTACCATTCAGAAGGGAGAAGAATATGAATATGAATATGACAACCCGCAATATAAAGTCTATGATACAATGTGATATTCAAAAAGTTTGGGAAACCATATTGGCAGTTGAGCATTATCCTGCATGGAGAAGTGATGTGAGCGAGACAGAATGGATCGATGAAAAACAGTTTATAGAACATTCCCCAAATGGCTATTCCACTACATCTAAGATTACGCTTGTCAAACCAAACAAATATTTGGAACTTGATGTGGAAAACAGCCATACAAAAGGACACTGGATCATTGCACTTATGCCTCAAGGCAGTGAAACAGAAATTGACTTTACAGCAGGTGTAACAGCGAAAAAGCTTTCTATGAGACCAGTTGGTAAAAGCGTATTTGAACAAACATATTTGAAAAAGGAGCAGGCACAGTTCGTAACGGATTTAAAGAAATATCTCGATGGGCAGCTTCCGGTTTAACAGAGAGTTAAGAGCGGACCTTCGTGAATGATTAGCAGACTGGTACGATGTTGCAAATAATGATCAGGATCATGATTGCGTTATTTTGGCAATCATAAAGTTATTGGAAGAAAGTTATCTTATAGAAGTATGTATCAAAAACAACGAATCCGTTAGGTGGAAAGGAATCCATGATGAATAATAATCAAGCAGAGGCGAAACAATCTGGTGGCAGCTATAACTTAGAAGCTGAAAGGAGAATTTGGATGAAAAAATGGATTTTTTGGATTACTATGTGCATTACTTCAATTCTAAATGGAGTATTTTTCTTTGGAGCCTCAGCAAGTGCAATGAGCCGGGGATTAGATGAGGTTGATAATCAGGCCGCACTACTTTTTATTCCCATACTTTGGATGATAGCTGTAATTGTGCTCCTTGCAATTAACATATATACATTGGTTCAAGGAAGTAATATTAAAAGAAATCAAACAATTAACTTTTTGGATATTTTTCACCTATTCGGACTTTCTAAAAAAGTCAAGGTTTTTAAAATTGTATTTTTGTTAATAACCTGCCTTTTTATGATCTTTGGGTACAGCTTATTTGCAGAAGAAATGATTTGGGCCGTTTCTTACGCACTATCGGGTGGGGTGCTGCTTTTGTTTCTCTATTCATGGACAAAGACATCTGTGCGGAATAGCCGCGTTGCAAAAATATGATTATATACATTACAGGTGGTATATTACTTGTCCTTGTAATTTATCTGATTGTTCAAGGAATACGGTGCAATATGGCAGTAAAATCCAGTAAGGAGAACCTTGCTGCTTATGGCGCAAAAACAGCTAAATTAAGCTATGGTGATATGAGCTATGTTGATAAAGGTGAAGGCGAAGTAATCTTATCTGTTCACGGTATTTTTGGCGGCTATGACCAAGCCTATAACACTTGTAAAGATTTTAGTTCGGATTATAGAATTATTGCTCCATCAAGGTTTGGCTATTTAGGGAATGATGTTTTGGGTAATGGAACTCCTAACGAACAAGCGACGGCATATATAGAATTGTTAGATAAATTAGGGATAGAAAAAGTGTATCTGTTGGCAACATCAGCAGGCGGCAGTATTGCAATCCGGTTTGCTTTGGATTATCCAGAACGAACAAAAGGAATGATTTTATATTGTTCTGCAATGCCACTCACGGCAAAGCCAGAAAAATATGCCGAATATGCGGGGCCGCCTGCGTTCTTGTGTAATGATTATACAATGTTTTTGATTAGCCCATTGTTTGAGTCAATTATGGGAATGGAATCGTCTACAATTTACAGTATGCTTCCCATCAGTGATAGGAAAGATGGTGTGATACTGGACGCTTCCATTACAAATCCAGATATGGCAAGGAATTTTGAAGATTATCCTATTGAAGACTTGCAGGTTCCGGCTTTAATTTTTCATGCAAAGGACGATAAACTGGCAAGATATACAGATACGGAAAAGGCAATATCACGGTTTTCAAACTACACCTTTATTTCATTTGAAAGCGGTGGGCATTTGCTGTCAGGTCATGGAGAAGAAATTAAAAAGGCTGTTTCTGAATTTATTGAAAATCGGTATTAAAGCATTAGAATTTGGAGGAAGCAATAACAATGTCAAGTTTAGAGGTGAACATAGAATATATCGAGCAGCAAACAATATACGGATTGTGGCAAAAGTCAAATGACAGAACTATTTCCAAAGATATAAATGCCCTGTCTAAACAGTATTATGCCGTGGTTTCCATGCCGGAGGGAAAGGTGTTACCCTATTTTGTCCTGTCCAGAAATTACAATGAGCAAAGCCGCGATTTTGAATTGTTTATTGGCAGTGTGATTAACAAAAGCGGTTTAGAAAGCTACGTCCTTTCAGCCAGTGAGTACGCCAAAATAACAGTAAAGCCTAAATTGGGATTTTTGTGGGGTGTTTCCATTGCAGAGGCAAAACAATATTTTTATACAAAATGGTTACCCAAAAGTTCCTTTGAAGCATTGAATTTGGAATATGAGTATCACACAGAAAGAAGCAAGGAAAAGCAGCCGACGATTGATATTATTTTTGCCATTCGACGAAAAGCTATCAATTAAAATTAGACAAATTTCAATAGATCGGGGAGTTAAAACAGGACAACAAAGCCAGTGTTAAATGGGATTACATGATATTATTTTACTAGAGGAGATGAAATAATGAATTTTACACCGATTGAATTACAAAGCTGGCCGCGAGGTCAGATGTTTTACTATTTTTCAAAAATGGCTCCCACCGGCTATTCCATAACGGTTTCTGTTGATGTGACTGAGTTGAGGAGGATCATTAAGGAAGCAGGGCTGAAATTCTTTCCCGCCTACTTGTGGCTGGTTACCAAAAACTTGAACTGCCAGACTGAATTCAAGGTCGCTGAACAGGACGGTATACTTGGTTTTTATGATACGCTGACTCCTTTATATGCCAGCTTTCATGAGGATGATCATACCTTTTCTTTGATGTGGACGGAATATACAGACCGTTTTTCGCAGTTCTATCAGGCATATCTTGAAAACCAGGAGCGTTTTGGTCATGTTCATGGCGTGCTTTGCCAGCCGCAGACGCCGCCTCCGGTAAACGCTTATACCGTTTCTAGCATTCCGTGGATTAATTTTACACATTTTGCCGTTCATAGTTATGAAAATAAGCCTTACTATTTCCCGTCTGTTGAAGCTGGAAAGTTCATGGAACAGGATGATCGGATACTGATGCCGCTTTCGATTACCTGCCACCACGCCACCACAGACGGATATCATGTGAAACAATTTCTTGATTCACTGCAAGATGACATAAGTAACTTTCAACGATATCTATAAGGAGGTAATGATAGATGAAAGAATATCAAAATTTAATCGGTAAAGTAATCCTTGCAGGAGCGATCATTGTTGCAGCATTGATCATTGCAAATGCTATTGAGGCTGCGGGAGGAACGATTGGAAGCCAGATATCATCAGCGTTAGGTATGATCGCAGGTTGAATCGGTTTAGAGTTGGGAGAGCATGTAAATGTCAAAAATGAAACAATACAGGGAACAAAATCCCCACAACCTTACACAAGCGCAGCTGTCTAAAATCGAATTAGAACTGGAAACCCCGTCAAAAGGTACCATCTCTGATGAATGTCTAGATTATGAACTCTGGTGCCAGGGATTGAAATCGAGACAGGAGAACTTTGCCGATTATATAGATAAGTTTATTGCGGGGCAGGGCGTGAAGCATATTTTGGAAGTGGGCGGTGGAAGGCTTGGGCGGCTGTCTCTTTTGCTGGCGGAGCGGGGATATCATATGACGTGTATGGACCCCAAGCTGGAACTGGAAAGCCAGCCTTTGGTACAGGCGATAAGGGAAACATTTGATTATAGGACTGCATCTTTGGATGGCTATGACCTTGTGATCGGGGAGGAACCGTGTGAAGCCGCGGAACATATTGTCCGGGCCTGTCTGGAGCAGAAGGTTCCGTTTATCGTCGCTTTATGCGGCGCCCCTCATAAACTGATTACCGGAGAACAGCCGAAGGATGTCTGGGAGTGGTATGATTATCTGAAAAATATCGACCGCGGGCATACGGAGATGGAGGTCGTGAAATTGTATGGCTCTATCAGCGTGATGTTCATCAGAAGTTTTCCAATGACTGCGGCCGAACCAAGCCAAAAGGTTACGTGAACATGTCCAAACTGATGAATAAGGTTGCTTAAGTCGAAATTTCCAGGTGGAAATGCAGCCGGAGGAATATAATTATATGGTTTATTCATGGGGAAAAGGGATATTTCCATTCGCTGAGTTCGATATAAGAGGCAATTAAGAGAAGGGAGCAATCATGCAGATCGATATAGCAGAAACATTTGAATTATTGTTTGATAAGAATCAGAATACCGCGTACAAAGCCTTGCAGGCATTGCAAAGAGAAAGTGAAGAGACGGATCATGTCTATCCTTACATGGATCGTTTAGGCGATATGCTTGATAGTGATCATTCTTATATCCGTACAAGAGGTCTTACCCTGCTTGCTTACAATGCAAGATGGGATAAGGACCATAAAATTGACGAAATAATCGATCAATATTTAAAGCATATCACAGATGTTAAGCCAATTACAGCAAGACAATGCATAAAACTCCTGCCTATGATTGCAAAGGACAAGCCAGAGTTAAGGAACGATATCTATTCCGCGTTATACAATGCAAATATCACTATTTATGAAGACAGTATGCAGCCGTTGATTGGTAAGGATATTCAAAAAGCGCTAAGAGAAATACAAAAGTTATAAAAGATTTTCAGCCGCTATAATGGCGGTTGGCAATTATTGTTGCTTTACAGGATTTGATACGTAACTATAATTTATCAGCATTTTCGTAAATCAATTCCTTATCTCTTTCGGACAGCAAACGTTCAACAATAAAGGCAATTATAATAACAACGCATATATTTAATGCAAATCTTATCAAAGTAAATTGAATACCCAAAGACGATATTTCAAAAAGGAGTAATGGAATACGAATACTCGTACTTGTGCAAAGGAAAAGCAGTACATTTGAAATCCGGCTTCCTTTTTTTAGCAGAACTCCGGCAACAGGCAATAGCGCATATAAAGGAACAGCCGTTATCATGCCCGTTAAAATAGCAACCACCACTCCTTTAACACCGGTATTATCACCCATAATCCGTATCATTTTATCTCGTGGTATCCATACATCCATTAGCCCAATGCAAATAAAAACGGGCGTAAGCACAAACAGAAAGTTGAGAAAGTTCTTACCGCTAAAGGATAACGCTATTTTTCCGATTTGCGGAGCATACAGTAAAGTAAAAATTACACAAAATACGATTGCAAATAAAAGCCAATGCTTTTTAATCATTCTTTTCATGCAAGAAGAACCCCCATTAGATAGGCAACAACAAAGGAAAGTAAAAAGGCAAGTATGTTCCGAAGAATAGCGACCTTTTTACCGAGATACTTTACTTCCATCGGTATTGTCACCATTCCAACCGTTGTCAATGTAGAGATGAATACCGCTATTTGTATCATTCCTGCGCCGCTTTTTAGAAGTTGTGCAACAATGGGAAATGCAATCATAACGGGAACCATCGTAATAGCACCAACAAGAGAAGATATGAGCATACCTACAAATCCAGTTTTATCACCTAAAATACGTCTTATAGTTTCCGGGGAAAGTACCGCAAGCATTAACCCAACCAAAAGTAAAATAGCGATAAATTGCGGGAGAACATTGATAAACATTGTCCATGCTTTTTTTAGAGAAAGAAATGTTTTTTTCTTATCTTTCAAAAAAGATAAACCGAGCAATACCGCCGCTAATCCATAAAAAGAATAAGTGAAAATCTCGTTCACTTTTATTCCCACCCTCCTTTAATTGCCCTTTTCAGTGGTGAAAGTATCAGCAAAGCGATAACCCCGCCCAAGAGAGCTGTTATAAGCTGTGGTATGGAAAACATGTTAGAAATTACTACAGCTTGTTGCGCTGCCAAACCTAAAATTAGTGGGACCGCTATTTTAACAATTCCAAGATATAGGACTAAAAACTTTGCGATTGCGGCAACTACTAAAGCTATAATTTGCGTGGTATATTCATGCCGCCAATGTTTATTCCCTATGAAATGCCAAAGCAATACAAGGGTAATATTTCCTGCCACAATAAAGGGTATTAGGCTCCAAAGTGGGCCTATTCCGATAAACTTTGCCATAATAGGCGAAATGACAGCCACGAAAAGCCCGGACATAATGCCGCAAGTCATCACGGAAACAATGAGTAACATATTTACGACCGACCCTGTAATAATTGTATTTCCCAAGGCTGCGGTAGCTGCCTGCAACACAACAAGTAAAGCGATAAAAACCGCTGTGCGGGTAATCCAAAGCGTTTTTTCTTTGTTCATAGTTTGATTATCTCCTTTCCCTTGCTTTATAGTTTCAATTATAGTACAATTTGACTAAATCTCTTGTTGCACACGCAACAAAATGTGAGGCGTCGGTATGAAAGAAATTATAGAAGATTTGAAGCAAACGAACCTGTTTTCAAATATTGATCCACAAGATATTGATGGATTACTTGATTGTCTTTGCACAAAGCGCATTGATTATGCCAAAGGCGATACTATTATCGAAGAGGGAAGCTGCGTTTATGATTTTGGTATTGTGTTATCGGGACATGGCCGTGCCATAAAATGGGACCCGTCAGACAGGCTGATTATCATTTCACTACTAAAGAAAGGCAGCGAAATCGGCGTTATATTAGCGGCAAGTTTAGATCATAAAAGCCCTGTTACAGTACAGGCGCAAGATGATGTTTCAGTATTGCAAATTCCATTCGAGCGCGTTTTGACCCGGTGCAAAAAGGCTTGCCCAAAGCATGACCGGTTATTACGCAACTATATCAATATTGTTGCCGAAAAGGGGCTTGTACTGCATGAACGAATTGACTGTCTATTGCGCTCTACAATACGAGAAAAAATATTGACTTATCTATGGCGAGTATCTCGTGAACAGCAACGTAAGATATTTACCATACCCATGAATAGAAACGCGATGGCTGAATATCTCAATGTTGAGCGTAGTGCGCTTTCAAGAGAACTGTCCAACATGAAACGTGATGGAGTAATTGACTATCATAAAAATACATTCCGATTACTTTGAGAATTTTATATAAAGTCCATAGCAGGCTAATGCTAAAAAACAGGTGTGCAACTATTTATGCCTTTTGTACATTTCCTGCGGCTCCGCTAAATGGCAAGCAGTGATTATGGAAACAGTTTGAAAAAATCATTGATACTTTGGACGTAATAGGATGTGATTCTTCCTTGAATATGCTATACTAGGTGCAGGCATATCAAGGCTTTTTCCGTCATGAAACAGCATGACGAGAGATTTCGGAAAAAAGACGAGATTACCGGCCAAATATCTATTTATTGGTATATTGGGTCTATTGTGACTTTCTTGTTTTATGGCATTGCTTTGGATGGGATAAAAATGTTATTTGACAATTTGAAACATGATGGTGAGTATATTATGGAGGATTAAAAATGAAAATCATTGAAATAAAGGAGAGAACTCTGTTGTTGATCGAACAGCTATTAAATGTGTGGGAAAGCTCTGTAAAAGCAACGCATCTCTTTTTATCAGAGAATGAAATAGAGGAGATCAAGAAGTATGTCCCTCAAGCATTAAAGGAAATACCGCATTTAATAATGATAGAAAACGAGAGTCAGCTTCCTATGGGCTTCATGGGAATTGTTGGACAGCACCTTGAAATGCTGTTTATCTCTGACGAAGAAAGGGGAAAAGGGTTAGGTAAAGAATTGCTCAAATACGGAATAGAAGTCTACTCGGTTAACGATTTAGCGGTTAATGAAGAAAATCCCTATGCGAAAGGTTTTTATGAACATATGGGTTTCAAGGTTTACAAAAGAACTGATCATGATGAACAAGGAAATCCTTATCCGCTTTTATATATGAGTAGATCGTAACGTGATCGTACGATTCAATGGGGGGAATGTCAGAGTGGCTCCTATTTTCGAGAGTATTTATGATGATAAAGTTATCAAAGGAGATGTAAATGAAAAAAATCAATTGGAAAATACTTAATTTTGCATTTTGGATAGAAATGGTTTTATCTTACGTTCTGCCTTTTACAATACATAATAATTCTCAATATGGAGTTGGATTTCCGGCACCATTTCTGATCATTTATGAAGGGCGTATGGGAATAAATCCATTCATGTCGATGCATTTAAATCCTTTAGCACTATTGATTGATATTATTATCATCTATTTCATAATTGAAGTGGTTATGAAATTAGTCTATTCTTATTCTGTGTGGAAAGAAAACAAGGAGATAAAAAGGCATGGAAATATTCTTTAGGCTTTGTGGCAGTGTGTCAGTCGGGATTATCATCGGTTTTTTGCTTGGCGGCATCAAGATGAGATACCATAAGAATTCTTATTCAGAGAAACAAATTGAGTTTGGCAGAACATGTTTAAAAAATGTGGCCGGTGTGCTGAAATATATCACGATTGTAGTGCTTTTAGTTGGATTGATCTGGTGCGTATATTTCTTAGTTCTTGGCATTGTCAGCCCACAACAAGCAGACTATGCAAATAATATGGCGGAATTAATAGTGGCTGTTCTGACAGTGATCTCTATTATATTTGCATTTGTTGAATTTTTAAAGGTGACAGATGAGAGAGAGATCTAACTCCGGAAGACGATGAAAAACTGGAAGCCTATCTGTGGCCGATTGTTCGGGAAATGATAAAGACGGCTATTGAAAACAGGCAAAATCTTATTGTGGAAGGGTGCTGCATTCCGTTTCAGTGGAAAGATGATTTTGCAGACCAATATTTACGGGAAATCCGTTATTACTGTCTTGTGTTAAGCAGAAACTATATTGAGAATCATTTTTCTGACATAAAGAAGTACGCTAATGAAATAGAACAGCGCCTGGATGATTCCTGGTGTACGGTGAATACCGTTCTTGAGGATAACTTGCATTACTTGGAGATGTGCCAAATCTATGGCTGCAATTATATTCTGATTGATGACAGCTATCAGGTAGAACTAAATTTGTAAAAATCAAGAAAATATTATAAAACATGAAAGGTTTAGCTACTATTATTTGGTAATGGATTTTACTATAATTGGGAAAACAGACTTGAGGAGGCAATTCAGATGAAGAAAAAGTGGCTGGCTGGTATGTTATGGATTGGTATTCTAATGACGGCAGTTGGATGCAGTTTGAAAACGGAGGCCCCGGTATCGTCGGAAGAGACAATAGAGACGACATTATTGGAAGATAGCCGGGAAGACGTTACGGAAGAAAGTACAGAAGACCGTGATTATTATGGAGAATTAATAGAAGCGGCAAGGAAATGCCATGTGGAGAAGGACGAAGAGATGCTGGAAAATTATGATTTCAGCAGTGTGTTGATCACGTCCAGTGATTATGAGGTGTTGGGATATTGGATTGAGGATTTGGATGGGGACGGAATCACGAAATTGATTTTTGGCGGGAATGGAACGGAGCCAGATGACGGTTGGAATGGAATTATCTATGATATCTATACGATTTCCGACGGAGAGTTGATTCATGTGCTGGACGGATGGGAGCGCAACCGTTATTTTTTATGTGAAAATGGAATGATTGCCAATGAAGGCTCCAGCGGTGCGGCTAATTCCAATTACACGTATTTTACCTTAGAAAATGCAGAACTGCATTTAGTGGAATCGGTCATATATGATGGGATGAAGGACGCTGAACATCCATGGTTTTATTCAATGGAATCTGAATACGATGCAGAGAATGCAGAACCTATCAGTGAGGAGCAAGCGAAAGAAATCATGGGAAAATACGTCTATCAGCGTCCGACATATATACCATTTGCCGAAGTGAAGTAATAAGTGAAGGAGAAAACATATGATTTTACAAATAATCGACAAAGATTTTTCTATTTACAAGGTAAACGAGATACCTGCAGATCTTGTAAAGAATGAGTTTACATTTATCGGGACAACGGATAACGAGCTTTCCATCATAAGCGAATCAAAGTTAGTCCCAAGCGACGCCCTGATCGTGGAGCATGGGTGGAAATGTTTCCGTATTGCGGAGGACGCTTCTTTTGAAAAGTATGGAATGATCGCATTTTTGGCAAAGATTATCGCTGGAGAAAAGACGAGCACCTTGGTGGTCGGCACTTATGATACGGATTATCTGTTTATCAAAGAAGAAAAATTCGACCAGGTGCTCCAGGCGTTAAAGGACAATCACTGTAGCTTTATTTAAATGTTGGCTGATAAGGAAAAGGACGATGAAGAACATAAAAATTGCATTTTTTGATATCGATGGAACGTTAATTGATATGAACACGAAAGTGATCACAAAAAAGATGGAAGAGACATTGATACGATTGAAACAGAATCACGTGATTCTCTGTCTCGCCACAGGCAGGCCGATTAAGAACTTGCCGCATTTCCCGGGAATTGAATTTGATGTTTTTCTGACGTTTAACGCTTCGTACTGCTGTACAAAGGATGAGGTGATTTTCAAAAATCCGATTCCGGCTTGGGACGTGCATACCATTATCGAAAACGCAAAAAGCATCAAACGGCCGGTCTGTGTCGCCAGTGTGGACCGGTTGGGCGCCAATGGCAGAGACCAGGATCTGGTTGATTATTTTGAAATTTCCAATGAGCCGGTAGTGGTTGTGGAGGACTTTGAGTCACTGGCCAACGAGGACATTTACCAGATGATGATGGGCTGTTATGAGGAAGAATATGCCCGGATTTTAAACAATGTCAATGGCGCCAGAATCACCGCCTGGTGGAACCGGGCCGCGGATATCATTCCGGCAGACGGCGGGAAGGGGCTCGGGGTTGAAAAGGTTCTCGACTATTTCCAGCTGTCGAAAGAGGAGGCCATCGCCTTTGGAGACGGTACCAACGACATCGAGATGCTGCAGGCCGTCGGTCTCGGCGTGGCGATGGGAAATGCCACGGATGACGTGAAGGCGGCGGCAGATGATATCTGCGGCAGCGTCGCGGAAGATGGGATTTACCATTATTGTAAAGAACATCATTTAATTTGAATTATTTTTACGGACAGAAACGCCCGGCAATGCGCAGGAATTCATCGGCCATTGCCTCCGGCGTTTCTTTTGTTCCGTCCTCCAGCCAGCTAAGCATCATATTGTAAAAAGCTCCGGCGTAATAATAAAGTTCATATCTGGAGATTGAGGCTGCCGGCATGTCGCCATGGGTGTCAATCTCACAGTCGGTGATAATGTCTAACAGGGTGGTGGTCACCTTTGCGTGATGGAAGGCCAGTACGAGATCCGCATGTTCCTGGTAATAGCGGAATTTATAAATCATGACGTCCCGGCTGTGAATATCTTCACCGGAAACCGGCAGTCCATCGTGGTATTGACGGGCCATCCGCTCAATTCCATAATCGATGATTTCTTCCACGGATCTAAAATTGCGGTAAAAAGACGCCCTGGCTACCCCGGACGCTTCAATCAGTTCTGTAACCGTCACTTTGGACCAGTCTTTCTGCCCTGCAAATTCAATTAATGCATAAAATAAACGGTCTTTTACCCGCTGGTTGGCGATTTTCCGCTTGTCCATGATACATTTCTCCTTATTTTGTCTCAGGTGTCCCGGTTGACAGGAATGATTAATGTGATACAATTTATATCATAATAAACAACATGACAAATGTCAACGGGAGTGAGCATATGATTTTTTATTTTAGTGGAACCGGCAACAGCCAGCTGGCGGCAGGACAGATTGGAGAAATCACCGGGGATGAGGTGGTTTCGATCAACCAGTGTATGAAAGAGGGAAGGAGGAAGACTTACAATTCCGATGCCCCATGGGTGTTCGTGACGCCCACTTACGCCTGGAGAATACCGAAAGTAGTGGAGCGGTGGATTATGGATAACAGCCTGGAAGGCAGCCGGGATGTCTATTTTGTCCTGACCTGCGGAGGCAGCAGCGGCAATGCGGCATCATACGCAAAGAAACTCTGTGAGAAAAAGAAACTGCATTACTGCGGCCTGGCCTCGGTGGTGATGCCGGAAAATTACGTAGCAATGTATCCCACGCCGTCGGAGGACGAGTGCAGAGAGATATTGAAAAAAGCCAAACCGCGCATCGCGTCTCTGGCGGAGCAGATTCGTGACAGAAAGCATTTTCCACAGCAGCCGGTGTCGGTGAGAGACAGAATTCAGAGCGGGCCGGTGAACCTGATTTACTATCCTCTGCTGGTTCATGATAAGAAATTCACGGTGACGGACGCCTGCATTTCCTGCGGAGCATGTGTGAAACGGTGTCCCTTAGGGAACATTACCATGGATGGGAAAAAGCCGCGGTGGAATGGCAATTGCACCCACTGTATGGGCTGTATCGGCGGCTGTCCTGCCGAAGCCATTGAATATGGAACGAAATCTGCAGGGGTGCGCAGATACGATATTATGTCGTAGGATGTGATTTCTGATGATAGAAAGGAAGTTTTTGTATGAGAGAACACGTGATTCATATAGATAAAGACCGCTGTATTGGCTGCGGCCAATGCGTGGGAGACTGCCCGGAAAGCAATATCCTGCTGGACAAGAAAAAGGCAGAGATTATCTCACAAAACTGCATCAAATGCGGTCATTGTGCAGCGATCTGCCCCAAAGCCGCTGTTTCCATAACCGGCTTTCAGGAGCCGCCAAAGGAGATAAAGCAGCCGGTTATCTTAGATCCCGGACAGCTTCTGGATGCCATAGCCACAAGAAGAACCATCCGCCGGTTTCAAGACAAACCGGTACCCACAGAGGTGATCCGACAGATCATAGAAGCCGGCCGGTGGACGCCAAGCGGCGGCAACGCCCAGAATGTATCGTATCTGGTGTTAAAAAATGAGATCGGCCGGTATGAAAAAATTGCTGTCCGTCTGTTTCGCAGACTGTTCCCTCTGGCTAAAATCATGAACCCGGTGGTAAAACACGTAACCATAGACGATCACTTTTTCTTCAAGAAAGCGCCGGCGGTCATTCTGGTGGTTTCCAGGGATGAAGTGAACGGAGCGCTTGCCGCCTCCAACATGGAACTGATGGCCCAGGCCAACGGGCTGGGCGTTCTGTACAGCGGCTTTTTCGCAATGGCGGCCCAATATTCCCCGGCTCTTCGCAAAGCCCTCCGCTTAAAACGCGGCGAAAAAGTAGTGACGGCGCTGGTACTGGGATATCCCGCCGTGAAGTATCACCGCACGGCCCAGAAAGAGGCCGCCAAGGTGCGGGTGTTGTAAAACCATAACGAATCATGAATATCAAAAAGGCAAAAGAAACGGTACCATTTCTTTTGCCTTTTTGCGTGTTTTCTCTGAATAAAAAAGTTGTATCGCACATGAAGAAATAGAAAATATGCGATTAAAACAATAAAATATATAATAATAACAAAATTAAACCAATATATTCCAAAAATATATTGACATTTAACAATAGATATGTTATTTTCAAATCATAAAATGTGTGATTCAAAATTGCGATACCAAATTAGGGGGGGTGCAGAATGAAGAAGGGAAAAACAGGGGATGGGAAGCGGCTGGGGTATGGCTGTCTTGTATTCTCAGCGTTGATCCTGTTGTGTATCTATCAGGAATACCAGTATTATCTTCAGCAGGACATGCAGAACATGTTTTTCTACGGGATTTTGATTGCATTATCGGTTGTGATGCTGGTCCGGGCTGTTGTGATGTGGGGGTACGGCGCGCGGCAGGGGACGAAAGGGGACAGGAAGGAGAGGAGAAAACGAGTATGATCCAATATGTGATCGCAAGCCACGGCCGGTTTGCCAGTGAAGGGCTGCATGCGGCATCCATGCTGTTTGGAGAGATTCCGGACAATTTTCATGTGTTATCCGTTCTCGATGGGGGAGACGGGATTGCCGCTTTTGAGAAGGAGGCGGCGGGTTTGGCGGCGAAGCTTAAACAGGAGCCGGTTTTAATCATGTCGGATTTCTTTGGAGGCAGTCCCTTTATGACGCTGTTATCCGCATTCCGGGACAATGATTACAAGCTGGTCAGCGGCTTTAATCTGCCTATGATTGTCGAAGCATTGTCCCAGAATCAATCGGACCTCACTCTGAAGGAGATCGCTGACAGGCTGATTGACAACGGTAAAAATTTAAGCATCCGGCTGGTTGACAAAATTCAGACGGACGAAACGGAGTTGGATGAAATAGGACTGGACAAAACACAGATGTAAGAAACTTAAGTGAGATAAAATATCAAAGGAAAGGGGGAAAGACCTATGGTAAAGACATTTCGGGTGGATGACCGCCTGATTCACGGCCAGGTTCAGACACAGTGGATTGCGGAGTATCAGATTAACCGGGTGATCATCATTGATGACGGGGTGGTGAAGGACCCCATCGCCATGCAGATCTTAAAGATTGCCAAACCGCCCAGTGTGGATCTGGTGGTATGCGGGACGGACCGGGCGATGCAGCTGTTAGAGAAGGACGGCCAGCAGAGCAGCGCCCGCACCTTCGTCATTTTCAAGACGATCACAACGGCTTGGCGGCTGGTGGAGGCGGGGCTTTCGGTCAAAACACTGATTGTGGGGCCGACAAGCGCCAAGCAGGGAGCGAAACAGATGGGGAAGAATACCTACTTTGACGAAAAGGAGCAGGAGGCGGCAGCCAGGCTGCATGCGGCGGGAGTGGAGATTGTCTTCCGGCTGCTGCCGGGGGACCCAAAACTCACGTATCAGTCTGTTATGGATACGTAAAACCATGCGGGAGCAGGAAACCGTTTGCAGTAAAGTAAAGAAAGTATGAGGAGGAACTATGGGGATTACACTTATTCAGGCACTTATTATCACGTTATTCAGTATTTTTTCCAACCTGATGTTTCCGCTTCTGGGGGATATCGGCGGGTATTTTGGGATTGGCAGACCGATGATCGCCGGAACCATTGTTGGTATAGTCCTCGGCGATGTGAAGACGGGGATGCTGATTGGAGCTACCTTAAATGCAGTCTATATGAATTCTCAGGCAGTGGGCAATGTCATGTCCACGGATGTCACCATGGCCGGATATACGGCGACCACCCTTGCCATGGCCGGGAGCAACGATACCTCCGTGGCACTTGCGCTTTCCATACCGATTGGAATGTTCGGGGCGATGCTGTTTACCCTGCAGAATGCGGCGGTGGTGTTCTTCGCACACAAATGTGATGAATACGCTTCCCAGGGGGATATCAAAAAGATCTGGCTGGTTGGAATCTGGATTCCGTTTTTCATTTTCAATGGAATCCGTTTTATCACAACGTTTCCGGTCATCTACTATGGTTCCCGGTACAGCCAGGCAGTGGAATCCCTGATGCCGGCGTGGCTGAACACGGCAATGGGGGTGGTAGGAGGGATGCTTCCAGCAGTGGGAATGGCGCTTTTGCTTAAGGTTATGATTACAAAAAAATTACATATCTGCTTCTTTATGATCGGTTTTCTGGCGTACAGCATTTTCGGAATCAGTTCCGTGCCGCTGACCATATTTGCAATCTGCCTGGCGGCGATTATTGACTATGTGAAATCCGGTAACCAGAGTGGAAGCGGTCCGTTGGAAAGCTTAGAGTAAGGAGGGGAAATTATGTCTGATCAATCTGTAAAAACCACATCCATATTGACGAAGAAAGATTTACGAAAAACCTGGCTGACCTGGATCAGTTTTTCCACCTGCAGCAATAACTGGGAGCGGATGCAGAATCTGATCTTCACCATTGCTATGGCGCCGGTGCTCAAAAAGCTGTATCCGGATGACAAGGAGAAATTTGCAAAAAGGCTGAGTAGCCACATGGAATTTTATAACACGCAGCCGACGGCCGGCTGTATCGTTACCGGCATTGTGACAGCTATGGAGGAGGAGAAGGCGCTTGGAAAGGATATTCCGGACGAGGCGATTTCCGGAATCAAATCCAGTATGATGGGGCCGTTAGCCGGGATTGGGGACTCGGTGATGAACTCCCTGGTGGAGATTATTCTGATGAGCATCGGCATGACGCTGGCATTTCAGGGAAATGTCTTCGGGCCAATCCTGTATCTGCTGACCTGGATTCCATTTTCCCTGGGGCTGTCCTGGTGGCTGATGAACCGGGGATACCATCTGGGAATCAACTCGCTGTCCATGATGTCCGATACGATCATGGGGCGGCTGGTGGAAGCGCTGACCCAGATTGGGCTGGTGGTGATCGGCGGCTTGTCGGCAACTTACGTGGCGGTGTCTACCTCCCTTGTGATTCCGGGGATCGAGGGGGCGGACGAGACTGTGGTGCAGGGCATTCTGGATGGGATTCTGCCGGGCATCCTGCCGCTGGGGCTGGTGATCTTCTGTTATTATCTGATGACGAAGAAAAAGATATCTGCCATGATGCTGATTCTGATTTTATTTGCAGCAGGCACGGTTCTTTCATTGCTGGGCATTCTGGGATAAATAAAAAAATGGTGACAGAAAGGAAGGGAAACAGATGTTGATAGAAATCTATGATACCCCGGAGGAACTGGGGAAAGCGGAGGCAGCGCGGATTGCCGGGATCATAAAGGAGAAGAAGAGCCCGCTTCTGTGCCTGCCGGCGGGGCAGTCCGGTCTCTGTGTCTTTCGGGAGCTGATTGAGATGAACCGGAGGGGAGAGGTGGATTTTAGCCAGGCGAAATTTGTGGGGCTGGATGAATGGTGTGATTACCCGGAATATGAGAGCAGCGCCGGCTGGATTCTGGACACCACCTTGTTTGACCATATCAATGTTGACCGGAAGAAGATGAGAATGTTTCATCCAAATCCGGAGGACCCGGAGCAGGAATGCCGGGAGATCGAGCAGTATATTGAGGACAATGGAGGGATCGACTATATTGCCCTTGGCGTGGGGATGAACGGGCATGTGGCGTTAAATGAACCGGGCGCGGATTTCTCGCTGGGGGCCCATGTGAATATTCTGGCGGAGAAGACAAGGGAGGTGTCTGATAAATATTTTAAAAATGGGATACCCATGATCACCAGAGGACTGACCCTTGGTTTTAAAAATATTTTTGAGGCCAGAGAGATCGCGGTTCTGTTAAATGGGGCTCATAAGGCGCCAATTGTAGAGAGATTTATGAATACGCCGGTGACGAATGAATTTCCGGTTACCAATATGAAAACCTGCGGCAGAACCAGGATGGTGATGGACCAGGCGGCGGCATCCATGATTTATAAAAAATAGGAGATTGTATATATGGAAAATTTTGTATTCTGCAACCCGGCCCGGATTTATTTCGGCCGGGGCCAGGAACAGGAGATCGGAACCATCGTCGGAGGGTATTCCCACAATATTCTCCTGGTCTATGGGATGGCGAGTATCAAGAAAAGCGGTCTGTATGACCTGGTGATGGAGAAACTGGCAAATGCCGGCATCCGGGTGACGGAGCTTGCCGGGGTGGAGGGCAATCCGAAGCTGGATCTGGTTTATGAGGGAATTGCATTGTGCCGGGAAGCCTCCATTGATTTCATTCTGGCGGTGGGCGGCGGAAGCGTGATCGACACGGCGAAAGCCATTGCGGCCGGTGTAAAATATGAGGGGGATGTCTGGGATCTCTACATTAAAAAGGCGGTGCCGAAGGAGGCGCTTCCCATCGGGACGATACTGACGGTGGTGGGAGCGGGCTCGGAGATGAGCAACAGCAATGTGATTAACAAACCGGATGAAAAGTTAAAGAGAAGTTTTGATCATGAGTTGATGATCCCGAAGTTTTCTGTTTTAAATCCGGAGCTGACCTATACGGTGTCCCCGTTCCAGACAGCCTGCGGGGCCTTTGACGCGATGTCCCATCTGATGGAACGGTATTTTACGCTGGTGAAACAGACGGATGTGACGGACCGGATGCTGGAAGGGTTGATGAAGACGATCATTACCTATACGCCGCTGGCGCTGGCCCAGCCTGACAATTATGACTACCGGGCGGAACTGATGTGGGCGGCGACGCTGGCGCAGAACGGACTCTTGAATACAGGACGAATTGGGGACTGGGGATGCCACGCGATTGAGCATGAGCTGTCCGGGGAGTTCGATATTCCCCATGGAGCGGGGCTTGCCATGATCACGACATCCTGGATGCGCTATGTGTACCGGGAGGACAAGGCAAAGTTTGTCCAGTTCGCCAGGCGGGTGTTCGACGTGGATTTTCCGGAGGGAGAGGAAGAGGAGGCCATAGAAGAAGGGATAGCCAGGCTGGAAGCATTTATCAGGAGAATCGGGCTGCCTGTGGGGACGGAGAGTCTGCACTTGGATGATGAGATGGCGGTAAAGCTTGGGGAGCGGGCGGTGCTGCATTCGAAGGTGAGAGGGCGTTTTTTGAAGATGAATGGGGAAGATATCAGCAAAATTTTGCTGGCTTCTTCCGCTGTGTAGCTGCAATATTTCCGATTCCTGGAAAACAGGTTTACAAAACCGGCTGATTTAGTATAATTTTAATATAGTCAAATTCAAGAAAATTGGGGGAGCCAATGATTCAACAGGAGCGTAAAACATTTATACTGGAAATGCTGGACAGGGACGGGAAGGTCAAGGCAGCGGATGTGGCGGAGAAGTTCGGGGTGTCCATGGAGACGGTTCGAAGGGATTTGGAGGAATTGGAGAGCGGCGGGTGCTTAAGAAGAGTGTACGGGGGCGCCGTGGTGGGAACGGTATATGATACGGAACAGCCCTACGACAGCCGTCAGGTCATCCGCCTGTCGGAGAAACAGGCCATCGCAAAGCGGACCGTCGAACTTTTGGAGAATGGGGAGACCATCTTCCTGGACGGCGGCACCACTCTCCTGGAGGTGGCCAAGCAGATCCGCAACAGCAGGAAATCCCTGACCATCATCACCAATGCGGTGCCGGTGGCGGTGGAGATCGTCAAAAATGAAAACTGCACCGTGATTTTGCTTGGGGGGATCATTACCAAAGGGGAGGTCCTGACTACCGGTTTTCTGTGTGATGACAATCTTGCCATGTTCCACGCCCACAAGATTATCATCGGGGCCGCCGGTATTTCCAAATCCCACGGGATTTCTGATTACACCATGGGCGTTACCTTTACCAAGAGGAAAATGATCCAGAAGTCGGATACCATCATCTGTGTGTCGGATTCCAGCAAATTTGGCAAAAGCGTGTTAAACAGCGTGGTTGACTTGGAGGATGTGGACATCCTGGTCACCGACTGGAAAGCGGAGGACGCCCAGATCCGGGACTGCGTACAGGCCGGTATTGAGGTCATCCGCGCGCCGAAAGAGTGATCAGCCAAGATTGGGCACTTTTTGAAACAGCAGCCGCGCGGCGATGGCGGCGCACAGCTCCGAGATGGGAAATGCGATCCAGACGCCGTTTATCCCAATGAAGGCGGACAGCAGATAGCTTAACGGAATCGTGATCACAAACTGCCGGAGTAAAGACACGATCAGGGAATCCTTTCCCCGCCCCAGCGCCTCGAAGGTGCCGGAGTAGATGACGCCCACGGTGGAGATGACGAAGCCCAGGCTGATGATCCGAAGCGCTGAGACTCCGGCGTCTAAGAGGGCTTCCTCGGCGTCAAACATAGCGAAGATCTGGGCCGGAAAGCCCAGGGCGGCGACGGTTCCCACAGCCATAATCACGGCGGCGGAGAGCAGACTGTACCGGATGGCCTTTTTCACCCGGTCAAACTCTCCGGCGCCATAATTATATCCAACGATAGGACGCAGACCCTGGACAATTCCGCTGGCCGGCATATAGATGAAGGTCTGAAGCTTGTTGTAAACGCCAAGCACCGCCACATAGAGATCGGAAAACCCGGCCAGCAGGCCGTTCAAAATGCTGACCAGCACCGATGGCAGCATCAGCATGATGGTGGACGGAATTCCCACCGAGTAAATCTGCCGGATCACGGCCCTGTCAAATTTCAAAAACTCAGGATGTATTTTCACCGGAAATGTCTTCCGCCGTTTCACATAAACCACAATATATAAAAGAAATGCCGCAATCTGTCCGATCACCGTGGCGACGGCCGCTCCGGTGATTCCCATGGCTGGGAAGCCCAAAAGTCCGAAGATCAGAATCGGGTCCAGGATAATGTTGATGATACAGCCGGCGGCGAGAAGCACCATGGTGACTTTCATGGAGCCAACCGCCTGGAAGATCTTCTCCATGGCAAGCTGAAGCTGGTGGCCGAAGGAGACGCACACCACGATATAGGTATATTGGCAGGCCCAGGTGAGTGTCTGCGGATCTTTTGTAAACAGCATAAGAAACGGTCTCGTGGCCAGCAGTCCGAAAACCACAAAAAGCAGGCAGTGGACCGCCGCCAGAGCCGTGCCGATGGTGGCCGAACGGTTGGCCTTCTCTGTGTTGCCGGCTCCCAAATGGATAGAGATGACGGAACTGATTCCCACACCGATGCCGATGGCCACGGACCCCGAGATATTCTGGAGTGGAAATGCCAGCGACACCGCCGTCAGTGCCTGGGTCCCAAGACGCGATACATAGATGCTGTCCACGATGTTGTACAGCGACTGGATTAACATGGAGAACATCATGGGCACCGACATGGACATCAAAAGCCCAAATACGGGCCTGGTTTTCATAAATTGGTTTGTTTGATTCATAGGATTATCCCTCTGCCTTTCTGTCCGCGTGACTGCGGGAGAACGAAAAAACCACCGGCATCTGTTTGAATTCTGAAACAGAAAAACCGGTGGCTTTTTATGATCACTGAGAAATATCCTAACATAAGGACAAGGAAAATGTCAAGCGTTTGAATTTGAGATCATAAAAACTTCTGGACGCGGCGTTTGAAATTCGATATGATAAAAGTGATGAAAAAAATGATTTCGTACAAGCTGAATTGAAAATAGAAATTGGAAAGGGGCAGTTTCGATGGAGAGGGAACAGATTATTTTAGGAGCGGTGATGACGCCGCATCCGCCGTTAATCGTGCCGGAAGTTGGGCGGGGACAAGAGAGGCTGATTCAGGATACCGTGGAGGCTTACAGGAAGGCGGCGGCTCTGGTGGCTGGATGGAAGCCGGAGACGATCGTGGTGATGTCGCCCCATGCTATGATGTACGCGGATTATTTTCATATCTCGCCGGGAGGGGAGGCGTCCGGGGATTTTGGATTATACATGGCGCCGGAGGTCACGGTCCGGGTGGAATATGACGAGGAACTGGTGGAGGAAATCTGCCGGATCGCTGATTCCCAAGATTTTCCTATGGGAACACTGGGGGAGAAAACGACGGAGCTGGACCATGGGACGATGATTCCGTTATCCTTTATCAACCAGTGTTACAGAGAGGAAAACTCTCCTTGTTATTACAAAGTGGTGAGAATCGGGGGCTCGGGACTGCCTTTTGAGGATCATTACAGAGCCGGACAGATGATTGCTGAAGCAGCCCGGAATCTGGGACGGAGAATCGCCCTTGTGGGCAGCGGGGATTTGTCTCATAAACTGAAAACGGAAGGTCCCTATGGATACAGTCCTTGGGGGCCGGAATATGATCAGAGGATCATGGACGTGATGGGCCGGGGAGCGTTTGGAGAGCTGTTGGAATTCACGGAAGATTTTTGCGCGCGGGCCGGGGAATGCGGCCATAGAAGTTTTACCACCATGGCCGGAGTTTTGGATGGACTGGATGTGGACAGCAGACGATTATCCTATGAGGGGCCGTTTGGGGTGGGATACGGAATCTGTGTTTATGAGGTGAGCGGACCGGATGCTGGCCGGCATTTCCTTCAAATATATCTGCAAAGGGAGCGGAAGCGGTGCGAGAAGCTGCAGGAAAAAGAAGACTGTTATATAGCTCTGGCCAGAAGGTCCCTGGAGCATTATGTACGGACGGGCCGGATGCTTGATATCAGCCGGGAGGAAGACCGGCTTCCATCGGAGCTGGTTAAGCAGCGGGCCGGCGTGTTTGTTTCGATTAAGAAACATGGGGCTCTTAGAGGCTGTATCGGGACGATATTTGCGGTATGTAATCATGTGGGACAGGAGATTATTGCAAATGCGGTCAGCGCGGGAATTCACGATCCCAGATTTCCTTCCGTCCGGGAGGAGGAACTGGATACGCTGGTGTACAGTGTTGATGTGCTGGGGGAACCGGAGGCTGTGAAAGGGCCGGAGGAACTCGATGTGAAGCAGTATGGCGTGATTGTGACAAAGGGCGATAAGCGGGGGCTTCTGCTGCCGGATCTGGATGGAGTTGACACCGTGGAGCAGCAGATCGCCATAGCGAAACAGAAGGCGGGAATTCCGGCCGGAGACCGGGATGTGAAACTGGAGCGGTTTTCGGTGGTCAGACACGGTGGGGGAGAATAGATGAAGATCAGATGTGAAACCTGTATGCATCACTGCTGTCTGGAAGAGGGGCAGACAGGACGCTGTCTGGCCAGAGCCGTCAGGGATGGCAGGTTACAGGCGGTAAATTACGGCCAGGTTACCTCCCTGGCTCTGGACCCCATCGAAAAGAAACCGCTGTCCCGTTTTTATCCGGGAAGCAGGATTTTGTCTATGGGCAGCTTTGGCTGCAATCTTGGGTGTCCCTTCTGTCAGAACCACGAGATCGCCATGGCGGGAGGAGCGGAAAACCACAAGACTGCCATGGCCGAAGAGTCGGAGAGCCACAAGACCGCCGTCTCAGTGCGGACCTGGATGGAACAAAATACGGTATACTTATCGCCGGAAGCTTTGACGGAGCAAGCAGAGAAACTGAAGGCGGCAGGAAATATCGGGGTTGCCTATACCTACAACGAGCCTCTGACCGGATGGGAATATGTCCGGGATACGGCCCGTTTCGTGAGGGAGGCCGGGATGAAGAATGTGATCGTGACCAATGGAAGTTTCACGGACACCGTATTGGACGCCGTGCTTCCCCTGACGGATGCTATGAATATAGATTTAAAGGGGTTTACTGAGGAATATTACAGGAAGCTGGGCGGGGATTTGGAAACCGTGAAGCATTTTATCAGACGGGCATATGAAGCCTGTCATGTGGAACTGACTACCCTCATTGTACCGGGGGAAAATGATTCCAGGGAAGAGATGGAGCGTCTGTCATCCTGGATCGCGTCCATTGACAGGAGAATTCCCCTTCACGTTACCCGCTTCTTTCCCAGATGGAAGATGACGGACCGGGAAGCCACGGATATTGGAGTCGTGTATGAACTGGCGGAGACGGCCAGAGAGTTTCTTGATGATGTGAGTATGGGGAATTGCTGATAAAATAAAAAATAAGTTTGAAAAGAGATGATTTTATGACAAGAGAGACAGCGGCGCCCCGGAACATCCTGATTCGGGGCGCGCGGGTGCATAACTTGAAAAATATTGATGTGGATGTGCCGTTAAATCAGATTGTCGGCATTGCCGGGGTGTCCGGTTCCGGGAAATCGTCGCTGGCGCTGGGGGTGTTGTATGCGGAGGGTTCCAGGAGGTATTTGGATGCCCTGTCAACCTATACGAGACGGAGGATGACCCAGGCGGCGAAGGCACAGGTGGATGAGGTGCTGTATGTGCCCGCTTCCCTGGCGCTTCGCCAGAGGCCGGGGGTTCCCGGGATTCGCTCTACGTTTGGGACGGGGACCGAACTTTTAAACAGCCTTCGGCTGATGTTTTCCAGGCTGGCAAAGCATCGCTGTCCCAATGGACATTATATAGAGCCGACACTTGCCGTTGCCGCCGGGCAGGAACTGGTCTGCCCGGACTGCGGAGAGCATTTTTACGCGCCATCGGCGGAGGAACTTGCCTTTAACAGCCAGGGCGCCTGCAAAAGATGCGGCGGAACCGGGATGATTCGTACGGTTGATCAGTCCACGCTTGTGCCGGATGAGTCCCTGACCATCGACGAGGGGGCGGTGGCGCCGTGGAATTCACTGATGTGGTCGCTGATGACCGATGTCTGCCGTGCCATGGGAGTCCGCACGGATGTGCCGTTTTGTGAATTGACGGAGCGTGAAAAGGAGATTGTATACCATGGACCGGCTGAGAAGAAACATATTTTATATAAGGCGAAAAAATCAAATCAAGCCGGGGAACTGAATTTTACCTATTATAATGCCGTTTACACGGTAGAAAATGCTCTTGCCAAGGTGAAAGATGATACAGGTATGAAACGGATCGAGAAATTTTTGAAGGAGGATGTCTGCCCGGACTGCGGCGGGACCCGTTTGTCGGAAGCGGCGCGGGTGCCGAAACTCCTGGGCATCTCCCTGGATGAGGCCTGCCGTATGACGCTGACCGAGTTGGAAGTGTGGGTGAGAAGTGTTCCATCCCACCTTCCCGCGCAAATGCGTCCGATGGCGGACAGTATCTGCGATTCTTTTGAGACCGGCGCCAGACGGCTGATGGATTTGGGACTTGGTTACCTGACACTTGACCGGGCCGCGTCCACTCTTTCTACCGGAGAGAGGCAGCGGATGCAGTTAGCCCGCGCGGTGCGCAACCGGACAACGGGAGTGCTGTATGTGCTGGACGAGCCGTCTATCGGTCTGCATCCGTCGAATATTGTGGGATTAAACGGTGTGATGCATGATCTGATTGCAGATGGAAATTCGGTCCTGCTGGTGGACCATGACACACAGATTTTAAAAGAGGCTGACTGGCTGATTGAGATGGGACCGCAGGCGGGTGCCGATGGAGGAACGGTCATTGCGCAGGGAACCATTGAGGAGATCGAACAAAATGGCGCATCGCAGATCGGGGCATTTCTGGCAGGCGAAGTGGGAGTGCCGTTGAACATGCAGCCTTCTTCGGAGGGAATCTTTGAGGAAGGAACCATACATTTGTCCACAGAAGCGATTCACACGGTGAAGCCACTTGAGGTGGATATCCCAAAAGGAAAGCTGACAGTCGTGACCGGCGTTTCCGGTTCCGGCAAGACGACAATGGTATTGGAAAGTCTGATTCCCGGGCTGGAAGCACAGATTGCAGGGAGGAAGCTGCCGGAGCATGTGAAGTCAGTCCGGGCCGAGGGCATTTCCCATATCAAACTGATTGACGCCACGCCAATCGGGATCAATGTCCGTTCCACGGTTGCGACTTACGCCAATGTCCACGATGAGCTGCGAAAGATCTATGCAAGAACGCCAAACGCCAAACGCCATGGATATAAGGCCGGCGATTTTTCCTACAATACGGGAAAACTGCGCTGTCCGGTGTGTGACGGGACGGGAATCATCAGCCTGGACGTGCAGTTCCTGCCGGATGTCGATGTCCCCTGCCCGGACTGCCGCGGGTCCCGGTATGCAAAAATGGCATACATGGTCAGGTATACAAACAAAGACAACCGTTCCTGTTCCCTGCCGGAGCTGATGGATATGGATGTCAATCACGCATTGAAATTCTGCGGGGAAATGAAGACGGTGCAGGCCAGACTGCAGGTTCTTCAAAGCCTTGGCCTGGGATATTTAACGCTGGGGGAGGAGACACCCAGTCTGTCCGGGGGAGAGGCCCAGCGGCTGAAACTGGCAAGCGAGATGGGAAAGGCTCAGGAAGACTCTGTATTTGTCTTTGATGAGCCGACCATCGGACTCCATCCACTGGATGTGCAGACCCTGCTTCGCGTGTTTCGGACGCTGATAGAAAATGGGGCGACAGTGATCGTGATTGAGCATGATCTGGATGTGATCAAAAGTGCGGACTATGTCATCGACATGGGGCCCGGCGGCGGCAGGGAAGGCGGCAGAATGGTTGCGGCGGGGACGCCGGTTGAGATTGCAAACAGCAAAGAAAGCGTGACTGGGAGATATTTATAAATAAGAGTCCAAATAATAAGAATAAACTCCGATCACATCGATGGTATACGCGGTGATGTGACGGAGTTTATTATAGTTTTTCTGCAATCTGCTGACACAATCCATTATAAAAGAAATACCAGAATGTTGCAAGGGTCAAATAGACAGGCGGAGAAAAGCTGGTGGTAAAGATTTGAGGAAAATGGTATGATAATGATATCTGCGCTGCCGGTAATAAGGAATTGTCTGCGGATGAGGGAGGTGTTTTGGCAGTTGAGGGAATCGGTAAAGATGATAAAAGAAAGAGCGGCCAGGTTTATCAAACGGTGGTCTGTTATAAAAAATGTAAAATATGGCTTGGACAGGATCTGTTTGTTTCTCATAATTGCGTGTCTTTTGGTGATTGGACTGCGGGAGGTCACTTTTACCAAAGATTTGATTAAGCGGTTTTTGTTTTTATTTGGCGGTCAAAGCTGGGTGGAGCAGGTGAGAACTTTCTATGATACGAAAATGTGGAAATTCATCTATCGGCTTCTTCTGGGCAGCGTGATCACTTGGGGGGTGGAACAGTTTGTGATACGAGGGATATGTGCTATCAAAGACAGAAAACTGAAAACCGAAAATGATTTCGAAAAGCACCTATTTTCCTATCTGGACAATACCAATAAGACAAGAAAATGTTTTGCAATTTTAGGCGGCTGGGGGACCGGCAAGACTTACAGACTAGAGCAGGCTTTGGCGCGATACCGGTATTACAAGTTTCGTCCTTTTTATCAGATTTCCTGCTTTGGCTTGAATGAACGCGAGGACATCATGGACGCCATAAAAAGTGAATGCCGTCATCAGGATGCTTCGATGATGCAGATGATGATCAACTGGGTCCAGTATCTGCCGGCCATTGGCCCCTGGCTGAGCGCTGTTCTGGAGAAGAGATATGAACTGGGAGATTTAGCGGGAAATTCTGTCTTTATATTTGAAGATTTTGAGAGAATCGCCTGTGGAGATGATGATAAAAAAGAAAAATACAATTTACTGGTCGGCTTTATCAATGAAATTGTGGAACGGTACCATTATAAGGTGATCATTGTGTGCAACCATGAGGAGATGGATTCTCATTATAACGAGCTGATTCACAAAAAGCTGGAGTGTGAAGAATATAAACATCCGAGTCAGAATGAGGAGGCATACCAGATAGCCGAATTGGAATTTAGGAATGATAATCGTCTGTCCAAAGAAGAAGTTTATACTCTGCTGATGGTAGTACAACATGAGATCAGAAAAATGATTTTCATTTTTGATATGGCTAAAATGAGTAATCTCCGTAAACTGATCCGTGTGTTCCGGGCGCTGGCCGTTTATGCGAAAGAGGCAGATCTGGGAATTAATCAAGATTATTTTTATCACTACCGTTGTATTTTATATTCTGCTTTATATCGGGAAATTTTGGAAGAGGCCAATGTGAATCTGTTTGATCAACACATAAAAGATTATGGAGGACTGTTTTTTGACATATATACAGGGGTGTGGAGGGAATTTCCGGATCAATCGGATGCCATTTTACATAGCCTTTTGTATGCCCCTGAGGATTTGGTATTCTTACACATCGAACCAGGAAAAATGAATACCACAATGCGCTTGACACTGGATCGTATCATAGAGTCGGAGCGTGAGGAAACGGAATGCTTTTCGCGGTGGCTCAATCCATTAGAGCTTGGAGACGATTGGATCAAGAGTTCCCTTTATTGCACGCCGTATGGCTTGCTGTCGTTATTAAAATCGTTGATTTACCGGATGATTTTAGGGACAACGGATTCCGATGCATATCGATACAATTTGGAGGTCCTAAAAAACTTCAAGGTCGAGAATATGGAAGCGAATGTTCTTTATTTTGATATTTTAGATTACTTATACGACTTGAGAATGAATACTTACGAGATTCAGAAAGATTATGTGTCTGTCGTCAAAATATTCTTATCCGCTATCAAACCGATTGTGAAAAAATTGAATCCGGAAAGCCAGAAACAATATCAGGAAATGTTGGAATGGAGCGAAGATTATGCGGATTACGCGTTAAATCTTCGCGGAACAGGAGAAAGGAAAACCAATGGATAATCAGGAACAAAAACATGTAAGACGTGTTCGTTACAAAGGAACGCACCCAAAAACTTATCAGGAAAAATACAAGGAACATCAGCCGGAGAAATACAGTGACACGGTGGAGAAAGTCATTCAGAAAGGCAGCACCCCGGCTGGGATGCACATTTCTATCTGTGTGAAGGAAATCCTTCAATTTCTGCAGATTCAGCCTGGGCAAAAAGGCCTGGACGCAACGCTGGGCTATGGCGGACATACGCTGGAGATGTTGAAATGTCTGGATTCGCAAGGCCATTTGTACGCATTGGATGTGGACCCCATCGAGTCGGAGAAGACGAAAACCCGTCTGGCGAATCTGGGATATGGGCCGGAGATTTTGACGATTCGGCAGATGAATTTTGCGGATATTGACAAGCTGGCGGCGGAAGTGGGGCCGTTTGATTTTATGATGGCGGATTTAGGTGTTTCCTCCATGCAGATTGATAATCCCGACCGCGGATTTTCCTATAAGACGGAAGGCCCTCTTGATCTGCGTCTCAATCCCGAGAAGGGAGAGACCGCTGCCAAACGGCTCCGGACCATCACCCTGGAAGAATTGCAGGGCATGCTTCTGGAAAATGCGGACGAGCCGTACGCGGAAGAGATTGCAAAGGCTGTCGTCAACACCATAAAACGTGGCGGTCATATCGAAACCACCACGGACTTAAGGCAGGTGATCGAGAAAGCTCTGTCTTTCCTCCCGGCTGCCGACCAGAAGGAGGCAGTCAAGAAATCCTGCCAGCGCACCTTCCAGGCCCTGCGGATTGACGTCAACAGTGAGTTCGAGGTCCTCTACGACTTCCTGGAAAAACTCCCGGACGCGCTGGCCCCCGGCGGCCGCGTGGCAATTTTAACCTTCCACTCCGGCGAAGACCGCCTGGTCAAGAAATCCTTCAAACGCCTGCAAAATGCCGGCATTTACAGCGAAATATCCGCCGATGTCATCCGCCCGTCCGCCGAAGAATGCAATCGCAATCCCCGCGCCCGGTCCACGAAGATGAGGTGGGCGGTGAAAGCATGAAGATAAAATGAGGGAAAATCGGTATGAAAAAACAGTCAGGGATCATGGGGTTCTTTTCCTCGCTGGGGGCGGCGGTGCTTTTGATGGCGGTGGCGGTGACCGGGACGATGGTGTATGGGTTGTCGGTACAGAGCCAGCTGCAGGAACAGTTTATCACGAGGACGGCGGCGGTGGATACGATCCTGGAGGACTTGCATGAGATGGAACGGGTGTTTGGGCTGTTTGCCAGGGAGTGGTCGGAGGAAGGGTTTGAACATTACCGGACGGCCTGTGAGACGCTGACCGGGGATTTGGAGGATTACCGGGAGTACTGCCAGGACGCGCCGGTGACGCTCAATTATATCAGAAGGCTGAATAGTTTTAATGTGTACCAGCAGGAGCAGATCCGGAAGGCTCTTGACGGGGCGGAAGCCCAGTATGCGACGGTGCTGTATGTGGACGGGGGCTTGAATATGCATCAGCAGCAGGCCCTGGAGATGGCCAAGAACGATATGCTCTATGCCAGAAACCAATATGAGGCGGATTTTCGAAAGGTGTCCCGCTGGATGTTTCTCATCGGCGGTGCTTTTGCCGTGGCGGCTTTGGTCATGGGCGCGCTTTTGGCCCGGTTTTCCATTGTGACGAAGCGGGTGCTGGACGGGATGATGGAGTCTTTTAACCGGCTGGCGGCCAGGGACTGGGATGTTCCGGATTTAAAGGAGTCCCGGTACCGGGAGTTTACGCTGATCTCCCAGACGGCCAATCATATGAAACAGGAGATCAAGAACTATATCAAGGAGATCGAGAAGCAGGCCAAGCTGGAGAAGCAGCTGCATGAGGAAAGGCTGATCAATGAACAGCAGCACTCCATGGTGGTGACGGCCCAGATGTCGGCCCTCCGCGCCCAGGTGAACCCTCATTTTCTGTTTAATTCCCTGAATCTGATCGGTGTCACCGCTTTGGTGGGCAATTCGGAACATGTGATGCAGCTGGTGGAAGCCACCGGCAACATTCTCCGGTATTCCCTGTACCAGAAGGAACTGACCACGCCGCTGGAGGAGGAGCTGGACATCGTGAGCCAGTATTTATTTCTCCAGAAATGCCGGTTTGGCGACGCCTTGAAATCTGAGATCCACAATGATCTAGACGGCGAGGACATCTACATCCCAACCATGTCGGTCCAGCCGGTGGTGGAGAACTGTTTTAAACACGGCTTCGGCAATAAGGAGAACCTGCACATCCACATCTCCGTCACAAGGGAGGATGACGATCTTGTGGCTGTCTGTGTGACCGATGACGGCGTGGGCTTCGATGCCACTCAGGTTTTGTCGGAGGGGGACAGCGGCATCGGGCTTAACAACATCCGCAGGCGTCTGGAGCTGATGTACGGCGCCGGGCGGCGGTGGATGGAGATTGAGAGCGAGCCGGGAGTGTACAGCAGCGTCACCATACTGATTCCGCAGAAAGGGGGAATCCTGTGAAGGTTTTAATTGTGGAGGATGAGGCCCTGGAGTGTAAAGCCATGGTCCATCTGATTCAGACCGGTTTTTCGGAGACGACGGAGATCATGACGGCGAGAGACGGGCTGGCGGCGGTGAAGCTGGCGCTGGAGGGGAAACCGGACCTTATTTTGATGGATATCAACCTGCCGCTGATGGACGGGCTGGCGGCTTCCAGACAGATCAGAAAGGAACTGCCGGACAGCAGGATCATCATGGTTTCCGCTTACTCGGATTACGAGCATTTGAGGGAGTCCATGCGGGCCCAGGCGCTGGATTATATTGTGAAACCTTATTCGGTGGAGACCTTTCGGGAGGCCGTGGACCGGGCGGTGAAAGGCGGCAGGGAGGAAGAGGCCTTATTTGGAAAGGCCGGCACCATACAGAAGATAAAGAAATATCTGGAACAGCATTATACGGAAAATATCACACTTCAGGACGTGGCCGATGAGATCTGCCTGGACAAATCCTATTTGGGACGGCTGTTCAAGGAGGAATGCCGGACGACCATCATGGGGTATCTGCGGGAGGTCCGTCTGGCGAAGGCGAAGGAACTGCTCCTGCGGGGCATGAATTCCAGCGAGGTGGCGGAGAAGACCGGGTTCGGGGATGCCGCCTATTTTGCAAAGTCTTTCCGGCAGGCCACCGGGATTTCCCCTGCGAGGTACCGGGAAAGTGTGGACCGGGAGGAATGTTACATCCCATAAGATACGAGATGCACAATTACTTGTGATTTTCGTATCTTTTTTTGTGCATTAAGGGGAGAAAAATGGGACATAACCGACATGGATCGACAAAAATGTCGATTTTGTCATAGAATGTGTCGATGCAGTCCGTGGAAAGACACAGAAAAGACTGTTAAAATAGTGTTAAGAAACAGATGCGCGTCTGATCAATAAGAACTAATGACCATACAACCAGGAGGGAATATCGTTATGAAGAAGATCATTGCAACATTGTTAACTGCTGCCATGGCTGTGTCACTGACAGCCTGCGGAAATTCGTCATCCACGACTCAGACAACAGCGGCACCGGCGGCTGAGACGAAGACCGGCGCCACGGAACAGGATAAGACAGAAGGGGAGACTACTAAGGCGGCGGACAGCAAAGCAGCTGCGGCAGGGGAGAGCTACACGCTGAAATTTGCGCTCCAGAATGGGGAAACACATCCGCTGTGCCAGGGCGTTGCCAGGTTCGGTGAGATTCTGGAGGAGAAGTCGGAAGGGCGCATCAAACTGGATCTGTTTTACAGCGGGACACTGGGGGACAAAGCGTCAACGGTTCAGGGGATGCAGACGGGAACCATCGACGCGGCGATGCTGATGAGCGGTGTCATCGCCGATTATGGCTGTGATGAGCTGGGGGTGTTCACACTGCCCTATCTGTTTGATTCGGTTGCCCATGCGAGAGCATTTGAGAAGGGGGCCGACGGGAAGGCCCTGCTTGACACGGTGCAGTCTTCGGGAAGTTCCATGGTTTGTATCGGGGCATATCAGGAGTCGGCCAGAAACTATTTCTTCACCAAGAAACGGGTGGAGAAGCCGGAGGATATGAAGAATATGCAGATCCGCTGCCAGGAAGGTTCCATCTACTATGATTCTGTGGAGGCGGTAGGGGCGTTTGCCCAGTCCGTGGCATTCTCGGAGCTTTACAGTGCCTTGCAGTCCGGCGTTGTGGATGGCGCGGAGCAGCCGTTATCCGGGTTTGTGAACAATGCGTTCCAGGAGGTTTCCAAGTACTATGTGATGGACCAGCATGAGATCAGCCCGAACCTGATTTTATTCTCCGAGGTGACATGGAACCGGTTAAGCCCGGAGGACCAGCAGCTGATCCGGGATTGTTTCCAGGAATCGGTTCCTTACTTTGAGGAGCTTTCCGACGCGAAGGACGAGGAATATTTACAGACCATCAAGGATTCGGGAACGGAAGTGATCGATGTAAATGTGGCAGAGTGGCAGGAGGCCTGTGCCAGCGTTTACGACAAACACGGCCAGGTATATGCCGGCGTGATCGAGCAGATTAAGAACACGAAATACGAGTAAACCTGGAGAAACGATAACGAGACAGGCACAGGAAGGGGGCGGTTTGCGGACCAGACATCCGCAGATCCCCCTTTTTAGGAGGAGTTTATGGAACAGGCGAAAGAGACAAATAGCAGGAAGAGCGCGCTGGATCAAGCGGCCGATTATATTTCCACGGGAATGCTGATTCTGTGCGTGGCGGTGTTTGCGGTGATGGTGTTTGCAGTTTCCTATGGGGTGATTGGGCGGTATCTGCCCTTTGTGAGGAATCCAAGGTGGACCCAGGAGCTGGGGATTCTCTGTATGGTGTGGCTGTGCTTTCTGAGTGCGGGATTTGCCATTAAAGAGGGGCTTCATGTGCGGATGAGTATTATCAATTATCTGGTGCCGAAGAAGCTGGCATCCATGTTTCACCGGGGGGCTTATGTGCTGCTGCTCATCATCAATGTGATCTGGGTGGTATACGGGATTCAGCTGATGCAGTTGACAAAAATGGCGAAAATGTCGGCGACCAGATGGCCGATGAGCATGATCTATCTGTCGGTGGTGATCGGCGGCGTTTACGGGGCGGCGATGTCCGTCTACCGGTTGCTGAAAGGGGGATTTTAGGGTATGAATACAACGGCGATTGTAATTCTGCTGGTGTCATTTGCAGTGATGATTGTCATCGGGTTTCACATCTCGTATGCGATGATGGCGGCGGCGTCCCTGACCATTCTTTATCTGGGGCTGTCACCGACACAGATTATCAATACGATGGTGGACGGGGTGGACGGGTTTACGTTTCTGGCGATTCCGTTTTTTATTCTGTCCGGTGATATCATGGCGAGGGGCGGTATTTCCGACCGGCTGATTTTGCTGGCGGACGCCATGGTTGGCTGGATGAGGGGCGGACTTGCCATGGTGAATATTGTGGCGTCGATTTTCTTTGGGGGGATCTCCGGGTCGGCTTCGGCGGATACGGCTTCCCTTGGGGCAATTCTGATTCCCATGATGGATAAGCAGGGGTATGACAAGGAGTTTGCCACGGCGGTGACTATGACCAGCAGTGTGCAGGGGATGCTGATTCCGCCAAGCCACAATATGATCATCTATGCCATGGCGGCCGGAGGCATTTCCGTCAGCGCCCTGTTTATGGCGGGGCTGGTTCCCGGGGTGTTTTTGGGAATCGCGCTGATGGTGTTTTGTTATTATCTGTCGGTGAAGAGACATTATCCCAAGGGGACGCCGTTTACGCTTGGTAATCTGTGGGCGGCTGTGAAGAAATCCATCTGGGGGCTGGGGACGGTGATTATCGTGGTGATCGGCGTGGTGATGGGACTGTTTACCGCCACGGAGAGTGCGGCGATTGCCTGTGTCTACGCGCTGGTGGTGTCCATGGCCGGTTACCGGGAGATGAATGGGAGAGATTTGTTCGGTGTGGTGAAAAGCAGTGTGAAAACGCTGTCCACGGTGCTGATTTTGATTGCGGCTTCCGGGCCGTTTGGATTCTGTATTACATATTTGAAAATTCCGGAGATGGTGGTTAATGGGATGCTGGGGCTGACGGACAGTAAATTTTTGATTCTGCTTCTGATCAACCTGATTATCCTGGTATTGGGGACGATTCTGGGGATGGCGTCCATTATCGTGATTGTGACTCCGATTTTGATGCCGGTGCTTTTGAGTATTGGATTCAGTCCGATTCAGTTTGGCGCGGTGCTGATCTTGAACTGCGGCATCGGGTTGATTACGCCGCCGGTTGGGGGAGTGCTCTTTATTGGAAGCGGAATTTCCGGTGTGCCGATTGAGCGGCTGTTTAAGCATACGCTGCCGCTGCTGGCGGTTATGTTTGTGGTGCTGCTGCTGATTACCTATATTCCGGGAATCACGCTGACGCTGCCGGGGATTTTGGGGCTGTTATAGTTTGATGTTAGGATAGAAATAGGAAAGATTGACGGAGGAATGTGATGAGCGACAGGAAAAATGTACTACTGATATGTACGGATCACTGGTCCGGCTCCCTGCTTGGATGTGAGGGGAGGAAGGACATTATGACGCCGACCCTGGATTACCTGGCGGAAAACGGTGTCCGGTTCCAGAATTTTTACAGCGAGTGTCCGGTGTGCATTCCCGCCCGCCGGACCATGATGACCGGTTTATCTCCGAAGACCCACGGGGACCGGGTTTACTCCGACCGGATGGAAATGCCGAAGGCGCCCACATTGGCGGAGACCTTCTGCCGCAACGGCTACCAGACAGCGGCTGTGGGTAAACTCCATGTCTATCCGCAGCGCAGCCGCATCGGGTTTGAGGATGTGGTGCTGATGGAGGAAGGGCGGTATGAACTGGGGGCGGTGGATGATTACCAGATCTGGCTTGGAGAGCACGGCTATCTGGGGCAGGAATTTATGCATGGGATGGGCAATAATACCTACTATACCCGGCCCTGGCATTTGGATGAGCGCGCCCATCCGACGAACTGGGTGACGATGGAGATGATGCGCCAGATTAAGAGAAAGGACCCTGGCAGGCCATTTTTCTTCTATGCGTCTTACCAGTTTCCGCATCCGCCGCTGGTGCCGCTTCAGACATTTTTAGATATGTATGACGAGGACGAGTTGGAACCGGTGGCGGCAGATGACTGGATGGATGACAGTCCGATTTTCCAGTCGATGTGTGAGTCGGCCGGCATTTACTCCAAGAAGGAAATCCGGCGGGCGAGACGGGCGTTTTTTGCCCAGTGCACCCATATCGATTACCAGATCCGCTTGCTGATTGGGACCCTGAGGGAGAGTAACCTGCTGGATGATACGATCCTGGCGTTTACCAGTGATCACGGGGATATGCTGTTTGACCATGGGATGGTGGCAAAACGCTGTTTCTATGAGGAGGCGGCGAGAGTGCCGTTCATCCTGTCCGGGAAACCGATGCTGCCGTGGCGGGGGACTGTGGAGAAGAAGCTGGCGGGAATGGGCGATTTGATGCCGACATTGCTCGATTTGTGCGGCATCCCGATCCCAGAGACGGTGGAGGGCATTCCGCTGATGACGGAGCAGACCCATCCCTATATCTATGGGGAAGTGAGCGATGGGGAAAAGGCGACCCGCATGATCCGCTGGGGGGATTTTAAGCTGATTTATTATCCCTATGGGAATAAATTCCAGCTGTTTAACCTGGAAAAGGACCGTGGAGAGAGTCATGACTGTGCAGGTGACCCGGAGTGCCGGGAAGTATTGGAGATCATGACCGGATTTTTAATGGAGAATCTTCATGATGCTGATCTAGGCTGGGTGAACGATGGCCGCCTGGTGGGAATCCCGGCTGGGGAACACAAACCGAAGGCGGACTTTGGACTGTACAACCAGAGAGGGTATCACTGGCCGACGCCGGCGGGATATTCTAATCAAGGGAAGAACGCTTAAGAAGATGAGCCGTCTGAACTGTTACAAGATAGATGGGTAAATACAGATTAGGTGTTGACTGTTATATTAAAATGGACTATACTTTAAAAGAACACAGATATTGTTCATGAAAGAACTTTGCTGCTTGAAGTGCAAACCTTTCATTGAAGTGCCTCACTACTTCGAACGTGAACCTTTAATTGAAGTGCTTCGCCACTTGAAAGAGCGAATCTTTAAATTCAGGGAGATGAGAGACCTCATCTCCTTAATTTTTACAAAGGAGGTGAGAAGATGGATTTTTACAGAATTCAAGAAGACTACATCGAATACTTACAAAAATATGAAACAGATCATAGAGGTTTTACGAGGGTTCCTAATATTTGTTATGGAAGAGGCAATAAATTTGCTTTCGGTGCAGTGTTGTCTGTAAACGGTTTTTCTTATTATGTGGCAGTATCGTCTTTTGACAAAAAGCAGGAAGCTAATATATTAATCCGCATACCTGGTGACAGGAAAGAGATAAAAGGTTCCCTGCGGTTTAATTACATGATCCCCATTCCCAATGCGTGTATGAAGCGGTTGGTTATCAGGGATATCTCGGACGAAAAATACAGGCTTCTACTAAATAAAGAATATATGTTTTGCCGGGAAAATGAGGAACGTATCCGAAAGAAAGCAAATAAGATATATGAAATGGTTGTTCAAAAAGAAAAACCGAAACTAACAGATAATAGCTGTGATTTTAAATTATTAGAAATGGCATATCAATCATATATAGAAACATTCTTATCATCAAATTTAAGCTACTCAAATTATTCCAAATGAATCCAATTAAGTTCAATTGTAAATTTCAAGTTTTTTAGTAATGATACAGGCAGACTTAAAATTTATTTTCATATGGTATTGACATTTCCTTCCAACAGGTATATACTAACATTATCAGTAATAATTACTATTATTAATTTAGTGTCGGTATCACAAAAGCGTATGCGGGCGCAGGGAAATGTCCCGTAAATAAAATATCATAAGGAGAATAAGTATGAGAAGTATTACGACATTGGATCTTCAGTATGCACACAGATTTTTTGGTTTTAAAGGGGAAGCGCAGTATTTACATGGACACACAGGGATTTTGACCATCGAAGTGGAAGATTCGGTTGAACCTGGCGTTAACATGGTATTTCCCTGCAATGAGATTCAGAAGACTGCATGGGAGGTTTTGAAGAACTTCGACCACGCGCTGATTTTACGGGAAGATGATCCGCTGCTTCCGGCGATCCTGGATGTGTATGAGAAGCAGGGCATCAAGGACGGCGCGCCACACAATATGATGAAAGGCCCGGCGTTTAAGACGGAACTTGCCACGGCTTATCCGGATTGCCGCCTGGTGGTGACCAAGGAGACCATGACAGTTGAGGGCATGATTAAGATTGTCTATGATCTGTTGAAGGACAAGTTAAACATTGCAAAGATCACCTTCACCAGCGGTGTCAACGCCGCTTCGGCAGAGTTTGAAACAAAGAATCAGATTGACCGCTGCCCATTATGCGGAATTGCCTTAGACGAGAACGGTGTCTGCCCGAAATGTGGTTATAGAAAATAAATAACATAGCAGCCAGTCCCTTTGTGATATTCTCCATGTCACAGAGGGACTCTTTTTTTGTATCTTTAACAGAGTATTAACAAGAACCACAAATCCACCGGGAATATAAGGACGTATGTATACATAATATACAAAAAAGAACCGTTTTTTATGAGAAAAACAAGGAGGTTCACTATGAGTATCAATGTAATCATTGGCATCATCATGATTCTGTCGTTCCTGGGGATGGTCTGGTACTGCGTGAAGGGGTACAACCTGATGGTTGGGTTCGCAGTGATGGCCACGTTCTGGACGGTGCTGGCTCTTGTGGGAAATGCATTTGTCCCCACATCCGCCATGGAGGGCAAGTCCATCATTGACGTGCTGACCTATGTCTATTCCGACGGCCCGGCGGGGTACGCCAAATCCATTCTGGTTAATGTATTCTTCGGTGCGTTCTTCGGGAGAGTGCTGGTGGATACGGGGATTGCGGCAACCCTGATTCGAAAGGTGGTGGAACTTGGCGGGGATAAGCCGAGAATCACTATGGCACTGTTGTGCGTCGTCACAGCCGTGATCTTCATGTCTATGACCGGAATCGGGCCGGTCATTTCCATCGCGGTGATCGTACTGCCAATCATGCTTTCCCTGGGCATTCCGTCTCCCGTGGCGCTGTTCAGCTTTATGGGGTCTATCATGGCGGGAATTTTCGGCAATATCGTGAATTTCAAACAGTACCAGACAATTTACGCGGGCTTCAACCCGGCGGCGGAATCCTATACATACAATGATTACTTCCAGATTGGTGTGATCGGGATGGTGGTGTCGCTGGTTGTGGTTCTGGTGATTGCGAATCTGACCATGAATAAGAAGAAGGTACATGCCTGGGCGGCCACGGCTTCCACGGCCAGCGACAATGCGCCGGCGATATCCTGGATTTCCGTGATTCTCCCGGTGTTAGGCGTGGTGCTGCTGAAGCTGCCGATTATCCTGGGATTTATCCTGTCGGGAATTTATGCACTGATCACAACTGGGAAAATGAAGGGGTCCTATGCGGAGATCTGCCGGTTATTTGCGAAGCTGTTCACGGATGGGGCCATTGATGTGGCTCCGATGGTGGGATTCCTGCTGACACTGGCAATGTTTAATAATGCGGCGACTTACGCGGCTCCTTATTTTACGGCGATTCTGGGAGGCTTTGTTCCGACTACCGCTCTGATGCTCTGTGTGGCGTTTGCGGTGCTGACGCCTCTTGGCTTCTTCCGTGGGCCGATGAATCTGGTTGGCTGTGGAACGGCGATTCTGGCGGTTGTGATTGCCACGCTGCCGAATGCTCCGGTGGCATTTTTGTATCCGCTGTTTGCGATTACCACCATTGCGCCCCAGCATCTGGATATCACACAGTCCTGGGTGGCATGGGGCTTCGGGTATACGAAGGTTTCCACCAAGGATTACATGAAAATGTCGATTCCCACAGGCTGGATCGTGGGCGTGGTGATGTGCCTGATCGTGTTTGTGCTTTATGGAAGTCTGTTGTAAGGAAATGCCTGTCTGTCATATAAATGGCAGCATGGGTGGAATGCGGCTGAGCAGAGTGCGGCATGAGCAGGTTGCAGCATAAGAAGCATAAGAAGCAGGATAGGCGGGAGCCGGCAGTGGATTGGCCGCCGGCTTCCGTATTTTTCATTGTAGAAAAAAATGAATATAGCAGGGAGGAATTTCACATGGCAAGAAGTGTCAGAATGGGGATCGACGTAGGCGGTACCCACACAAAAGCGGTGGCGATTGATAACGCTACCCATGAAATCATCGGAAAATCATCGGTAAAAACGACCCACGATGACGTCCGCGGTGTGGCGGCAGGAGTGGTAAAGTCATTTCAAAACTGTCTGGAGGAGCATAATATCAGCCCCGGGGATGTCGTCTTCGTAGCCCATTCCACCACTCAGGCCACCAACGCGCTGATTGAAGGCGACGTGGCAACGGTGGGTGTTATCGGTATGGCCAAAGGCGGTCTGGAAGGCGTGCTGGCAAAAAAGCAGACAAAGCTGGACGATATTGACCTGGGCAATCAAAAGAAGATCAAAATAGTCAACGATTTCATCAATGTAAAAAAAATGACGGAGGAGTCCGTGGAACATGCGATTGAGTCCATGCAGCAGCAGGGCGCCCAGGTCCTTGTCTCGTCTATGGCCTTCGGCGTGGATGACGGCGGCCCGGAGGAAGTGGTGTACCGGCTGGCCGGCGACAGGGGGATACCAACCACCATGGCCAGTGACATTACCAAGTTTACGGTCTCACAAGGCGGACCAGAACAGCGGCTATCAACGCGTCCATTCTGCCCAAAATGCTGGATACCGCCAACTCCACGGAAGGGTCCGTGAGGGAAGCGGGAGTCCATGTACCGCTGATGATCATGCGGGGTGACGGCGGCGTGATGGAGATCAATGAGATGAAGAAGCGCCCGGTTCTCACCATGCTGTCAGGTCCGGCGGCCTCCGTGATGGGATCACTCATGTATCTGCGGGCGTCCAACGGCGTTTATTTTGAGGTGGGCGGGACGACCACCAATATCGGGGTGATCAAGAATGGGCGGCCTGCCATTGACTACTCCATTGTCGGGGGACATGCCACGTATATCTCCTCGCTGGATGTGCGGGTGCTGGGGGTGGCCGGCGGTTCTATGGTGCGGGCGGGCAAACAGGGTGTGGTGGATGTGGGGCCGAGGTCCGCCCATATCGCGGGGCTGGATTATGCGGTGTTTACGGATGAGGGGAAGATTCGCGGACCCAAGGTGGAGTTCTTCTCCCCGAAGCCGGGGGACCCGGATGATTACGTGAGAATCCGGCTGGAGGACGGCTCTGCCGTGACCATCACCAATTCCTGTGCGGCCAATGTACTGGGGCTGGTGAAGCCGGAGCATTTTTCCTATGGAAATGCCGCCGCGGCCAGAAAAGCCATGCAGGCGCTGGCGGATTACTGCGGCACCGATGTGGAGGACATCGCCAGACAGATTATGGAGAAGGCGTATGCGAAGATTGAACCGGTGATTCTGTCGCTGGCGGAAAAATATAAGCTGGAGAAGGATCAGATTTCCCTGGTAGGCGTCGGCGGAGGCGCGGCTTCCCTGATCGTCTATTTCAGTGAGAAAATGGGGCTGAAGTATTCGATTCCGGAAAATGCGGAAGTCATTTCCTCCATCGGCGTAGCGCTGTCCATGGTCCGGGACGTGGTGGAACGGATTATCCCGTCGCCGTCCAAGGATGATATCAAGGCCATCAAAAACGAAGCGCTCAATAAGGCGATTCAGTCCGGGGCCACGGCGGAATCAGTGGAAATTCATATCGAGATTGATCCGCAGACCTCCAAGGTCACCGCCATTGCCACCGGCTCCACAGAGGTGAAGACGACAGATCTTTTGAAGGAGTGCGGCGAGGCGGAAGCCAGACATCTGGCGGCGGAGGATATGCGTATCGGCGGGGAGAAGACGGAGCTGATTGCCGCTTCCGATTATTTTTATGTATTCGGGGAGAAGACGGCAGATGGAAGCGCGGGAGCGGTCCGGATTGTGGATAAGAAAGGGTTTATCAAGGTTCAGCGGGGACGGGGCCGGTGTGAGAAGACGGCGGCGAAGGAATATCTGGAGTCGGTGAAGCGGCTGTGGGAGGAGATGGCCGTGTATCAGACGGAACTGATTGTCCGGCCGGATTATTACCTGTGCATGGGGGCCAGAGTCATGGACTTTTCCGCTATTGACTTTGAGCAGTTGGAACTGCTGATGGATTTAGAGGTGTCGTCGCTGGAGCCGGAGGAGGAGATTTTGATTGTCGCGGCTAACCGGAAACAGAATTAGGGGTGAAATGGGAAATTCCGTCATACTTTGTCCAGTTTTTCACAATTTCGCCAGGAAAATCCACAAAAAAACTGATAAATATTGTCAGCTTGTTTTTAAAATGGTAATATAATAGGTACGACTTAAAGGTTGGGGAAGGCCTTTGGGACCAAAACATAAATATTAGGAGGAATCAGATGTTTAAGATTTTAAAGGCAGAAAAGCTGGCGGATAAGATTTATCTGATGGATGTAGAAGCTCCAAGAGTTGCCAGGGCCTGCGAACCAGGAGAGTTTGTGATTGTGAAAATGGATGAGACCGGCGAGAGGATTCCGCTGACCATCTGTGACTATGACAGGGAAGCCGGAACCGTGACTATCGTGTTCCAGATTGTCGGCGCTTCCACGAAGCGGATGGCCGGGTTACAGGCCGGGGACGCGTTCCAGGATATCGTGGGACCGCTGGGCAATCCGTCGGAATTCGTATCCGAAGATCTGGAAGTATTAAAGAAGAAAAAAATGCTCTTCGTAGCCGGCGGTGTCGGCACCGCGCCTGTTTACCCACAGGTAAAATGGCTTCATGAGCATGGAATTGACGCCGACGTGATTGTGGGCGCCAAGAACCACGACCTGCTGATTCTGGAAGATAAGATGAAAGCGGCAGCCGGCAATTTATACATAACCACCGACGACGGCTCTTATGTGCGCAAGGGCATGGTGACCGAGGTGATCAAAGATTTAGTCCAGGTACAGGGGAAACAGTATGATGTCTGTGTCGCCATCGGCCCCATGATTATGATGAAATTCGTCTGCCTGCTTACAAAAGAATTAAACCTGCCCACTATCGTCAGCATGAATCCAATCATGGTAGACGGAACCGGCATGTGCGGCGCCTGCCGTCTGACGGTTGGCAGCGAGGTGAAATTTGCCTGTGTGGATGGCCCGGAGTTTGACGGCCACCTGGTAAATTTTGATGAGGCGATGAAACGGCAGCAGATGTATAAGACCCAGGAGGGCCGGGCGATGTTAAAGCTTGAAGAGGGCGACACCCATCACGGCGGATGCGGGCATTGCGGAGGTGACGAATAATGGACGTTTTAAAGAAAGTACCTGTGAGAGAACAGGAGCCTTTAGTGAGAGCGGCAAACTTCGAGGAAGTCTGCTTGGGATATAACAAAGAGGAGGCCATGGAAGAAGCCTCCCGCTGTTTAAAATGTAAGAATGCCAAATGTATGGGCGGCTGTCCTGTTTCCATCGACATTCCAGGCTTTATCAGAGAAGTGGAAGCCGGCAATTTTGAGGAGGCCGCGAACGTGATCGCCAAATCCTCAGCCCTTCCGGCCGTCTGCGGCCGCGTATGCCCCCAGGAGACCCAGTGTGAGGGAAAATGCATCCGCGGTATCAAAGGTGAGCCTATTTCCATCGGCAAGCTGGAGCGTTTCGTGGCTGACTGGTCCCGGGAGAACGGCTTTGTGCCGGCTGCTCCGGAGAAGAAGAACGGAAAGAAAGTGGCAGTCATCGGTTCCGGCCCGGCCGGTTTAACCTGTGCCGGGGATCTGGCAAAGATGGGATATGAGGTGACGATTTTCGAAGCCCTCCATGAGCCGGGCGGTGTTCTGATCTACGGCATTCCTGAGTTCCGTCTTCCAAAGAGCACCGTGGTGAAGACCGAGGTGGAGAATGTGAAGAAGCTTGGCGTCAAGATTGAGACAGACGTGATCGTGGGCAAGTCCGTGACCATCGATGAACTGATGGACGAAGAAGGTTTTGAAGCTGTCTTCATCGGTTCCGGCGCCGGCCTTCCAATGTTTATGGGAATCCCAGGAGAAAATGCCAACGGCGTGTTCTCCGCCAACGAGTATTTGACGAGAAGCAACTTGATGAAGGCCTTCCGCGACGACTATGACACCCCAATTGCCGTGAGCAAAAAAGTGGCGGTTGTGGGCGGCGGCAACGTGGCGATGGATGCGGCCAGAACCGCCCTGCGTCTCGGCGCGGAGGTACATATTGTGTATAGAAGAAGCGAGGCGGAACTTCCGGCGAGAGCCGAGGAAGTACACCACGCGAAGGAAGAGGGAATTATCTTCAACCTGCTGTGCAACCCGGTAGAGATTCTGACTGATGAAAACGGCTGGGTGAATGGCATGAAGTGTATCCATATGGAACTTGGCGAGCCGGATGCTTCCGGCAGAAGAAGACCGGTGGAGATCCCCGGTTCCGAGTTTGTTATTGAGGTGGATACCGTCATCATGTCTTTAGGAACTTCACCAAATCCACTGATCTCTTCCACCACGAAGGGGTTGGATACCAATAAGCGGAGATGCATCGTAGCCGAGGAGTCCAACGGACAGACTACGAAGGAAGGCGTGTTCGCCGGCGGCGATGCCGTAACCGGAGCCGCAACCGTGATTCTGGCCATGGAAGCAGGCCGCGCGGGGGCGAGAGGAATTGATGAGTATCTGTCCGGCAAGTAAAGGGCATCGGCGGCAGAGCAGCAAGAAACAAAAAGTCCGGGACTTTCTGAAAATATTCAGGGAGTCCCGTTTATTCTACAGATATCAAAATGTGCGTGTAAGAGGGTTTTCTTGTCTAAAAGATTGCAGAATAACATTGTTAATTGGATCTCAAATGTGTTATGATAAATAACAAGTAGGAAAAGGAGGCAATATCTTGGACAGGAAAAAACTACCCATAGGTAATGATGAGTTTCGGGAAGTGCGGGAACAAGGATATTACTATATAGATAAATCCCTGATGATTAAGGATTTTATAAATATGGGAGATAAGGTTGCATTAATTGCTCGTCCACGCCGATTCGGCAAGACGCTGGGGATGACCATGATACGGGAATTCTTTGATATTATGGTGGACAGCCGGGAGATATTTGACGGCCTTTCCATTATGCAGACTCCTTATGCATTACAGATCAATAGCTGCCCGGTTATCTATCTGACACTTAAAAACTGTAAGGGCGCTTCAGCGGCAGAATTGATATTTACACTAAAAGAAGAACTATTGCGGGAATATTTGCGTTATGAAAAGGCGGTTGAGGAGAGATTGGTCCCCAGTTCTTATGACAGGGAGAATTACCGAAATACTTTGGCTATATTAAAAGATATGGAGTCTTCCTATATTTATCTGACAACATGTCTAGCTAATTTAACACGGATTGTGGCGGCATGTTTTCATAAGAATCCAATCTTGCTGATTGATGAATATGACCAGCCGATTATGAGCAGCTACGAATACGGTTATCATGACGAATTAAATGCATTTTTTTCGACATTTTTTGGAGCGGCATTAAAGGGAAATCAATCACTATCCCAGGCACTGCTTACTGGAATTCAGCGGGTGGCAAAAGAAAGCATCTTTTCACAGCTTAATAATCCGAAAGTTTATACAGTTATGAGTCGGCAGTATGCTTCCTATTTTGGATTGACAGTAACTGAAACAGAGAAGCTGCTAAATGATTATGGGCTGGAGATTACTGCAGATGTGCGCCGGATGTATGATGGTTACCATTTTGCCGGTATTGAGATTTACAATCCGTGGTCTATTTTAAATTATGTAGATAATGAATTTTTGGATAATTACTGGGCATACACATCATCCAATTATTTAATACGGCAGGCATTGACAAAGGCTAATTCGAGTTTTTGGCAGGATTTTGATATTTTAGCAGCTGGAAAAGAAACTACTGTGTGGTTAAATCTTGATACCTCTTATATAGAGCGTGAGAGTAATTACAGTCTTTGGGGATTACTGGTAAATGCCGGTTATCTGACAGTTATGCAGAGAAACGATGCTACTTCAGCAGTTGTCCGCATTCCTAATGATGAAGTTATGAGTGAGTTTCTTATGCTAGTGACGGAAATATCGGGCTTAGAAGGACAAGGGCTGTCAAAAATGTTTACAGCACTTCTAAGCGGTGAGATTGAGAGTTTTCTTGTGATGTATCAGGAAGCTGTTATATCATGTACAAGTTATATGGATGCAAAAGAAAATGCCTATCACATGCTGATGCTTGGCATGTGTATGACACTTCGGGGAAAGTATGAGGTAAGCAGCAATCTGGAGGTTGGATATGGACGCAGCGATATTACGCTAAGGGCTATGAATCCGAGAAATCCTCATATTATTATAGAATTTAAACAGGGAGATGATTTGGAAGGTTTAGCGAAGGCTGCATTGATACAGATTCTGGAGCAGCGTTATTATCAAACGCTTAAGGGAAAAATTCTCTGCATCGGCCTGGCACATAATAAAAAACGTTGTAATCTTGTTCATAAAATAATCGAAAATGTATAAAGAAAATTGGAACTATGCGGGAAAATTTGCTATAAAGAAATGCGGCCAGATTTTTTGGCCGCATTTCTTGTCATAAAGACGCCTGAATCAACAGTTTCCGCAGTTCCCCGGCTGCCACCGACAGTGGTCTTGCCGAATCGCTGACAATGCAGACAGAGCGCTGAAACCCCGCTCCGTCAATCATAAGCTGGAAAACCGTGCCGTCCTCCAGAGCCGACCGGGCGAATTCAACGGGGACAAAACCAATCCCTAAATTATGTGCCACAATAGGCGTTATCAAATCCGTGGTAGCCAGCTCAATATCAGGAACCAGTTCACACTGGTGTTCCAAAAAGACAGACTCCATATAGTCCCTGGTATTGGACCCCCGATCCATACAGACCAGCGGATATTCCGCCAAATCCCGAATCTGCAGTTTCCGTCCTTTTAAATGGGCGTACTGGGTCCCGGCAATAAAAATATCCTGGAATTTTGAGACCTTCTCGATGACCAGACCTTCCTCCGGTTTCGGAGAAATGATGACAGCAATGTCGATCATTCCATTCTTTAACGAAGAAACAGCCAGCGGCGTAGTAGTATTGGAGATTTTCAACCGGATGCAGGGATGCATGGTTTTAAACTGCTCCAGAAAGGGGAGCAGATAATGGTGCAGCGTCGTTTCACTGGCCCCAATCCGCACCAGTCCCTCCGTCATGGATAACTGCCGGCAGAGGGCCTCCTCCCCCTCAAAAATGTGCTCACAGGCCAGCGCGATATGCTGATAGAGAAGCTCCGCCTCCGGCGTCAGCACCACGCCCTTCTTTGACCTCACAAACAGCTGGCATCCCAGTGCCTTTTCCAGATTTAAAATCGAATGACTGACCGTAGGCTGAGTCAGAAACAAGGCCCGGGCCGCCGTGGTGATATTCTGATATTTTGCCACATAATAAAAGATTTTGTAAGAATCAAAACTGATTGCCATAGGATTTTCCTCTCTGCACCATGTTCAATCCATAGATAATATCTATGGATAATATAAAAAATGACCATTTTATTTATTGATATGATTGTAGTATAATGGAGCGCAGTGAAAAAAACAAGGAAAACAGGAAGCAGGAGAGTAGAGATATGGTGAAGGATTTGACAGTAGGAAAACCGGAAGAGGTGTTGTGGAAATTTTCAATCCCAATGTTTATCAGCGTCATTTTCCAGCAGATGTACAACATCGCGGACAGTGTAATCGCCGGAAAGTTTGCGGGGGAGGATGCGCTGGCGGCGGTTGGCGCTTCGTATCCCATCACCATGATCTTCATGGCCATTGCGGTAGGCAGCAATATTGGCTGCTCCGTGGTGATCTCCCAGCTCTTCGGCGGAAAACAGTATAAGAAAATGAAGACGGCCGTCTACACAACGCTGACTGCCTCGGCTGTGCTGTCCCTGGCGCTGACCGTGGCCGGACTTTTCGGCACGGACGGACTGATGCGACTCATCCAGACCCCGGACAATATCTTTGACGATGGGGCGTTGTACCTGGGGATCTACATAGGCGGTTTTCTGTTCCTGTTTCTCTATAATATCTGCACCGGCATCTTCCAGTCTCTCGGGGATTCCAAAACTCCGCTGTACTTTCTCATCTGTTCCTCCGTGGGCAACGTGGTCCTGGACTGGGTGTTCGTGGCGGTCTTCCACTGGGGCGTGGCCGGTGTGGCCTGGGCCACCTTTCTGGCACAGGGCGTGTCCTGTATCCTGGCCTTTGCAGCCTTGATGGTGAGACTGCGGGGCATCGAAACGGAAGGACCGGTGCCTAAATTCGAGTGGGATATGCTGGCACACGTGGGGCGGATCGCCGTGCCAAGCATTCTCCAGCAGAGTTTTATCTCCATCGGCAATATCTTTATCCAGGGTTTAATCAACGGCTACGGCTCCTCCGTGATTGCCGGATATTCGGCGGCGGTGAAGCTTAACACCTTTACCATCACGTCCTTCACCACGCTGGCAAACGGCCTCTCCAGCTTCACGGCACAGAATATCGGAGCCGGGCAGACCGATCGTGTGAAACGGGGATTTTATGCCGGCGTCAGGCTGGCCCTTGGAGTGGCGCTTCCCTTCTTCCTGGCATTTTTCTTCCTGGGAAATGTTATGATTTCCATGTTTATGGAGGAAGGCGGCACTATGGCTATGGAGACCGGCGTGACTTTCCTGAAGGTGGTATCCCCATTTTACTTTGTAATCTCGCTGAAGCTGATGGCCGACGGTGTGCTGCGCGGCGCAGGCGATATGATGCACTTTATGATTGCCACGTTCACGGACTTAATCCTCCGGGTAGCGCTCGCCTATCTGTTATCGTCTCGGATGGGAACCATTGGCATCTGGATTTCCTGGCCCATCGGCTGGGCGGTGGCTGCGGCATTATCCATGGGATTTTACCTGTCCGGGAAATGGAATCCATTCCGAAAAACAGGCCTGCCGGGAAAATAAACAGGAAAAAGTGAAAGAAAGATTCGACAAATGCATGGATTCGTTCTATAATGAAAACAATATCTTATTGTCAATAAAAGGAGCGTGTCATATGAAACAATATAAAAGAATTTTTACCATTGTCATTGACTCCCTGGGAATCGGCGCTATGCCAAACGCGGCGGAGTACGACGACGTGGGGACAGATACCCTGGGACATATCGATGACCATATGCCCAATTTTCAGATTCCCAACCTGGCTAAACTAGGTCTGGCGAACCTGCATCCGTTAAAACATGTGGAGGCCGTGGATTCCCCTATGGGATATTACGGAAGACTGCTGGAGGCCAGCGTGGGCAAGGATACCATGACCGGACACTGGGAGATGATGGGGCTTCATATCACGAAGCCGTTCCAGACCTTTACGGATACCGGATTTCCACAGGAACTGTTAGACGAGCTGAGCAGACGGACCGGCCACAAGATCGTGGGCAATAAGTCGGCCAGCGGAACCGAGATATTAGACGAGCTGGCGGAGCATGAGATCGCCACCGGCGATATGATTGTATACACATCCGCAGACTCCGTGCTTCAGATCTGCGGCAATGAGGAGACCTTTGGGCTGGATGAGCTGTACCGTTGCTGTGAGATCGCCAGGGAACTGACCATGAAGGATGAGTGGAAGGTTGGCCGCGTGATCGCCAGACCTTATGTGGGGCGGAAAAAAGGGGAGTTCAAGCGGACCTCCAACCGCCACGACTATGCGCTGAAGCCATACGGCAGGACGGCGCTGGACGCGCTGAAAGAGCACGGCTATGATGTGATCAGTATCGGAAAGATCAAGGATATTTTCGACGGCGAGGGCATTACGGAGGCATTGAAATCCAAGAGCAGCGTCCACGGGATGGAGCAGACTTTAGAGGTGGCTGACCGGGATTTCACCGGGCTGTGTTTTGTCAATCTGGTGGATTTCGACGCGCTGTGGGGACACAGACGGAATCCGGAGGGCTACGGACAGGAGCTGGAGCGCTTCGACGTGAAGCTGGGAGAACTGCTTCCAAAGCTTAAGGAGGATGACCTTCTTCTGATCACCGCCGACCACGGCAACGACCCCACCTACAAGGGGACGGACCACACGAAGGAGATGGTACCGCTGCTGGCTTACTCCCCATCCATGACAGGGGATGGAAAGCTTCCCGATCACGATACCTTTGCAGTGATCGGAGCCACAATCGCAGATAATTTCAACGTTCCCATGCCGGAAGGCACCATAGGAACTTCCATATTGAAGGAGCTTTCATAATGAAGGGCCGCCACGAAAGATGTCAGTGACATGACACCTTGTGGCGGCTTATTTTATGCGCTTTAACAGGGTATAGTAGTAGCAGATAGAAATTAATGTAACAGTTCAGACGGCGGGATATGGGTGTAAAAACATGCGTCAAGCTTGCTTGTAAGCAGGTTTTTACACCCATATCCCCATCGGAGGAACCTCCGATGCTTCTTGACCGGTTTTTCTGGTCAAGAAGATGCACCGCCTGAACCCGCCCGAATGGTTATAATTTAATCAATAGAAGAGGGAGATTGAGTGATGAAAGAAAAACAGTACTGGAAAAGTCTGATCTGGATTTTGGCCGGGAATACCACCTATGCATTGGCGGTGACCATGTTTATTCTGCCAAATGGACTGATTACGGGTGGAACCACCGGTTTGGGGTTATTTTTCTACAACCAGCTGGGGATTCCGGTGCAGGTGACTGTGTCCGTCTTTAATGTGGCCATGTTCGCGCTGGGAGCGCTGGTACTTGGGAAAAAGTTTGCATTTACCACGATCATCAGCACGTTTTATTATCCGTTCATCCTGTCCGTGTTACAGGGGATTCCGGGGCTGGCAAGCCCGACGGAGGATACGCTGCTGGCTGTGATCTTTGCCGGGCTGATGATCGGGGCGGGGATTGGGATCGTGCTTCGGATGGGGGCGTCCACCGGGGGAATGGATATTCCGCCGCTGGTGCTCAATAAGAAGTTTGGGATTCCGGTGTCACTGTCCATGAACGTGCTGGATGTGGGGATTTTGCTGCTTCAGATGGCATTTTCCGACCGGGAGGGAGTGCTTCACGGCATTCTGCTGGTGCTGATCTACACCACCGTGTTAAACCGGGTTCTGCTGATGGGAAATGCGAGAATGCAGGTGAAGATCATGTCGGATAATTTCATGGAGATCAATGAGGCCATCGCCTCGGAGCTGGACCGGGGCGTCACTTTAATGAAGTCCCAGACCGGGTATCTGAAAAAGGATGGCTATATGGTGCTGACTGTCGTCAGTAACCGGGAGCTGGTGCGGTTAAACCAGCTGATACAGAATATTGACCCGAAGGCATTTATCGTGATCAATCAGGTAAATGAGGTCCGGGGACGGGGATTTACATTAAAGAAAAAATATGATTCCTGACAGGGAGTTGCTGGAAAAAGGGATTTTGCCGAGGCGCAAAGTCCCTTTTTTTCGTGGTCCCGGCACTTGGCCTCATAAACAGGCAGAAATTGGTTACACTTATTCCTAGTAATCTATATTATATTTAATTTTTAAAGATAGAGAAAGGAATACCGGGTACATGAAAGTGAGAGGAAAGAAATTATTGGCGGCTTTGGCGGCGGTTTGTCTGGCGGCGGCATTTGTCATGACGGGCTGCGGCAAGGCGGCGGATGGCAAGCGGATCGTCCGCATTTCCCTGGGGCAGTCGGAGACCCATCCCCAGTATCTTGGGCTGGTGGCATTTAAGGATTACGTGGAGGAACGGCTGGGGGACAAGTTTGAGGTGCAGATCTTCCCCAACGAGATTCTGGGGTCGGCCCAAAAGGCCATTGAATTGACCCAGACGGGGGCCATTGATTTTGTGGTGGCGGGTACGGCCAATTTAGAGACCTTTGCCGATGTGTATGAGGTGTTCAGTATGCCGTATCTGTTTGATTCCAGGGAGAGTTATCTGGAAGCCATGCAGGATGAAGCGTATATGGAGAAGATCTATGAGTCCACCGACGAGGCGGGCTTTCGCGTGCTGACCTGGTACAATGCGGGGACCAGGAATTTCTATGCGAAGAAACCGATCCGCACCCCGGAGGATTTAAAGGGAATGAAGATCCGTGTCCAGCAGAGTCCGGCCAGCGTGAAAATGATGCAGGCCTTCGGCGCGGCCGCCTCCCCCATGAGTTTTGGCGAGGTGTACACCGCCATTCAGCAGGGCGTCATTGACGGCGCGGAGAACAACGAACTGGCGCTGACCAACAACAAACACGGGGAAGTGGCAAAATATTTTACCTACAACATGCACCAGATGGTGCCGGATATGCTGGTGGGAAACTTGAAATTCCTAAACAGCCTAACCCCGGAGGAACTTCAGGTCTTTAAGGAAGCCGCCGCCCTCTCTACGGAGGTGGAGCTTGGCGAGTGGGATAAACAGGTGGAGGAAGCCAAGGCTATGGCCAGAGACGACATGGGCGTGGAGTTCATCGAGGTGGACGTGGCTCCATTTAAGGAAAAGGTGCTCCCTCTCCATCAGGAAATGCTGGAGAACAATCCGGCCATCGTGGACGTCTACGATTACATTCAGGCGATCAACCGGCATGTAAAGGAGGAACATTAAATGCAGGCGGCTAAATCATTGCGTGATGGATTAAATAAATTGCTTGGCGCGGTCAATGTGACGCTGTTCGCGTTTATGGTGGTGGTAGGAACGTACCAGATACTGGTCCGCTACCTGTTCAACAAGCCAAGCACCGTATCGGAGGAGCTGCTGACCTACGCCTTTACCTGGATGTCTTTGCTGGCGGCAGCCTGGGTGTTTGGAAAGCGGGAGCATATGAGAATGGGCTTTCTGGCGGACAAGCTGGACCATGGGAAAAAGCGGGTGCTGGATATGGTGATCGAGGTGCTGATCATGGTGTTCGCGGCCATCGTACTGGTCTACGGCGGAATCCAGATAACAACATTGACCATGTCCCAGAAGACGGCGTCCCTGGGGATTCCTATGGGCTATATCTATGTGGTGGTTCCCATCTGCGGAGTGTTGATTCTCGTTTACAGTGTGATGAATCTGATGGACCTGGCAAATGGAAAGAATGAACAGGAGCCGGAGGAGATGGGAAACCGGGCGCTGGAGAACCGGAACCGGGAAGCCGGACGGTAGATGGCGGTACAAGATTATGAATAATTAACAGGAAGGAACAATGACAATGAATATAGCATGGATTGCAGGCCTGATTATCCTGGTGGTCCTGGTGGTAATGCTGCTGGCGGGAGTGCCCATCGCCATTGCACTGGCGGTTTCCTCGATATGTGCCATTTTGCCGATTCTGGAATTTGAACCGGCGGTGCTGACCGGGGCGCAGAGAATTTTCTCGGGAATATCGGTGTTTAACTTAATTGCCATCCCGTTCTTTATCTTGGCGGGAAATATCATGAATAAAGGCGGCATTGCCATCCGTCTGATCAATTTTGCAAAGCTGTTCACGGGGCGGATTCCCGGAGCGCTGGCCCACACCAACGTGGTAGCCAACATGCTGTTTGGAGCCATCTCCGGTTCCGGTACGGCGGCGGCTTCCGCCATGGGCTCCATCATCGGGCCGGTGGAGGAGGAAGAGGGGTACGACCGGGATTTCTCCGCGGCGGTCAACATTGCCACGGCGCCTACGGGCCTTCTGATTCCGCCCAGCAACGTGATGATCACCTACGCGCTGGTCAGCGGTGGAACCTCCATTGCGGCCCTGTTTATGGCGGGATATATCCCCGGGATTTTGTGGGGACTGTCCTGTATGATCGTGGTGTATTTCTTTGCGAAGAAGAAGGGGTATACCAGCACGAGACGGTTCAGCGGAAAAGAAAAATTAAACACGGCGTTCCAGGCGATTCCCTGTCTGCTGATGATTGTGATTGTCATCGGCGGAATCATCGGGGGGATTTTCACGGCAACGGAAGGCGCGGTGGTGGCGGTGGTGTACAGCCTGATTTTATCGCTGTTCTTTTACCGCTCCATCTCCTGGCGGGATCTGCCGCAGATTTTTAAGGACAGTGCGGAAATGACGGGCATTATCATTTTCCTGATCGGTGTGTCCAGCATCATGTCCTGGGTGATGGCGTTTACCGGGCTGCCGGGTGCTATCTCCGATGCCATGCTGAGCATCAGCAATAATAAATATGTGATACTGATTATCATCAATATTCTGCTGCTGATCGTGGGAACATTTATGGATATGACACCGGCCTGTCTGATCTTTACCCCGATCTTCCTGCCAATCTGCCAGCAGATCGGGATGAACTCGGTGCACTTCGGCATCATGATGATCTTTAACTTATGTATCGGCACCATCACGCCGCCGGTGGGGACCACCCTGTTTGTGGGCGTGAAGGTGGGGAAGACCAAGATCGAGCAGGTGATCCGGCCGCTGCTGTATTACTTTGCGGCGATATTCCTGGTGCTTCTGCTGGTGACGTACGTTCCGGCGCTGTCCATGTGGCTGCCGGGGCTGCTGGGATATGTGTAAGGGGTACCCCCCGGTCACCGTTTGTGAAGATTCCGGAATTCCTTTGGGGAAATGCCGTACTCCTTCTTAAATGACCGGAAAAAGGTCGAGTAATCAGGAAATCCGCAGGACTCCCACACGCTGTGCAGCGGGGCGCCGGTGAGAATGCTGTTCTTCGCCGAAATCAGGCGCCGCTGTATGACGAATTGGTGGAAGGAGACCTTATAGTAATCGCGGAACAGGTGGGAGATGGTGGATTTACTCACCAGAAAATGCTGGGCCGCCATATCAAGTGTCAGCTTTGAGGTCAGATTTAGTTCAATAAAATTAAATAAATCATCCATCAGGGTCTCCTTCTCCGCTTCAGGGGAGGCGATGTCCTGATAATAATAGGTACGACAGATATGTGTCATCAACAGGATGGCGCTGTATCGGCTGGCAAACTGCCAGCCGAATTTTTTTTGTTCCTGCTCATTGAGGATCATCTGCGCCGCGTGAAACAGGCCGGACCAGGTGGCCTGGCTGGAGCGGAGCAGGTAGCTGTCCCGCTTCAGACACTGCTCAAACGCAAAATTAAGCTCCGGGTAACCGGCGGCGCACTCCTTCCAAAAGCTGTCGCCGATCCACAGGACATACCGCTCATAAGGTTCCGTCAGCGGCTCCAGAAACAGTGGCTGGTGAGTGATACCCGGCGGAATCAGGATAATGTCTCCGCCCTGGATACGAAACCGCTTGTCCCCCAGCATGTAATGGAGATTGCCGCTTTTGATAAAGAGAATCTCGTAAAACGTATGGCTGTGGATCAGCACAGGCAGGGAGGTTTCGGTGTTGGTCTGGGTGCGGATGTAGACGTTGGGATCTTCCATCTGGTATTCGGTCCAAATATTTTTCATAAAGTTCTCCTGTTCTAAGGTTTCCAGTCAACGCCTGACATGTTGCACAAAAATTCACCAATCCATTTGTGCTAATTGACGGATGTTATAAAAGGTTTGCAAGAAAAGCAATAATATATGATATATACGCAATTTTAGTTGTGAAATAAACAATATATAATGACACTATAACAAAGGAATGCAGAAAATGCAAGTTCTGTGTAAGTTCTGTAAGAGAAAAGGAGAGGTGTTATGGAAACAAAGAAATTTGGAATCAGAGACCAGATTGGTTATGTGTGCGGCGATATGGCCGGTAGTTTTGTCAATCTGTATGTGGATGCATTTTTCCTCACATTTTGTACCTATGTGCTGGGAATCAAGGCGGCCTGGATGGGAACCCTGTTTTTATTTGCAAGGCTGTGGGATGCATTTAATGATCCGATGATCGGTTCTCTTCCCGACCGGTGGCAGATTGGCAAGAGCGGGGACAAGTTTAAACCTTATATCAGAATAGCCATGATTCCGCTGGCAATATCCGGTCTTCTGTGCTTTACGGACGTGTCCAGCTTCGGCAGTGTGGCAAAACATGTATGGGTGGCTGTCGCCTATATTTTCTATGGCATGAGCTATACGGGAACCTCCATGCCTTACGGTTCCATGGCGTCGGTGATTACCAATGATCCCATTGAGCGGACGAAACTGTCAAGAGCGCGTTCTATCGGAGGAACCATCGTTGGAATCGGGGCGCTTTCCCTGGTGCCGCAGTTTATCTTTAACAAGGCGGGCGACGTGGTGCCGAGCGGATTTTTCAAGGTGGCGATTGTGTTTGGCGTGCTGTCTATGATCTGCTATCTGCTTCTGCTGCATTTTACAACAGAGCGGGTGAGACAGCCGAGAGTGGAAGGCCAGAAATTTAACTATGGAAAAGTGTTGATGAATGTACTGAAAAACCGTCCTATGCTTGGCGTGATGCTGGCGACCGTGGGAAGCCTTCTGTACATAACAGGCAACAGCCAGCTGGGAAGTTTTCTGTACAAAGAGTATTACCATGCGCCTCAGGTGTTGACGCTGGTATCTTTGATCAGTGTGCCGATTATGCTGATTTTCTTCCCGATGATTCCGAAGCTGAGCCAGAAATTCGGCAAGAGAAACGTGATTTTGTTCTGTTCCGGGTATAACCTGGTGATTTCGGTCATTCTGTTCTTTGTGCCGATTCCCAATGTGTATTTATTCCTGGTGGTCAATACGCTGGCAGTCAGCGGACAGACGGCATTTACCATGCTGATCTGGGCGTTTGTGACGGATTGTATCGATTACAGCGAGTATCAGACCGGGGAGAGAAGTGACGGAAGCATGTACTCTATTTATACATTTTCCAGAAAGATTGGTTCCACACTGGCTTCTACGGTTGCATCTTTTTCCCTGGGCGCTATCGGTTATATCTCCGGGATTGAGGCGCAGACCGAGACGGTGGCTCAGTCCATCCGTTATCTGTGTACGGGAATTCCGGTGGTGACCTGTATTTTGGAACTGATCGGAATTGGATTGGTGTATAATTTGACGAACGAGAAGACGAAAGAGATGTATGCGGAGTTGAATAGACGGAGAGAGGCAGAGAGCCGGAAGTAGAATAGACGAAGAACAAGCCGGGGATGAGCCGGAGAACCAGCTGGTTCTCTGGCTGAAGAGGAACGTGCTGACAGTGACAATAGCGCCTGTGGAAAATGCGGGCGCGGACAGGAGGATGAGATGAGGACAAGATTATTACCGAAGATGTTGAATACTGAGGTGGAGCAGTATCTGGAGAGAAATGATATCATCATTGTTCCGGTGGGAACGGTGGAGCTTCACGGTGGATTTCCGCTGGACAGCGAGACGGTGATCAGCGAAGCATTTGCCCTGAAAATGGCGGAGGCCGCCGATGGACTGGTGCTGACCGGACTTCCTTACTTCTATGCCGGGGCTACGGCCATGGCGAGAGGAACCACCCAGGTGAGTGTGAGAGAAGGAATTGATTATCTGGGAGCGATTGCCAGAAGTCTGCTGAGACAGGGCTTTAAGCGGCAGATCTACATCAGCTTCCACGGCCCGGCCCATATGACATGCAGCCCCATGGTCCGCGATTTCTTTGATGAAACCGGCGTGCCGATCCTGTATATGGATTTGACGATGCAGATGATGAAAGAGGCGAAGGACCTGTTTAAGAGTCTGGACAGCTTCCATGCGATCACGGTTGCGGCTTATGAGATCATGGGAAGGCTGGAGGATATTCCGCTGACGACAGAGTACTGCCATCAGGAGCCTCAGACGGTGGAACAGTTTAACGGGCTGTTCGGGCTGGCTTACCAGAGCGGGAGCATCGGCTACTGCTTCGGTGACCAGAAAGACCACATGAGCACCACGGCAATTCCGACAGCAGAAGCACGGAAAGCGCTGGCGGAGGAAGGAAAGCCGATCATTGAGGAGATTGTAAACCGGGTGAACATGGAGAACGTGGTGGCAGAGATGCGTGCACTCGATGAGTTTGAGCAGGAAGCCATGAAGCGGTATCCGTGGATGCCGGCGGCTTATCATAGAAGAAAATAATTAGTAACGGAACCGCGATCATACCCAAAGAAATGGGATTGCGCGGTTCCGTTTTCTATATTTGGCACACGTGTTGTTCTGTAAACAGAGAAAGAGGAATCCCGAAAACACAAGAATTGATAAAATTGCTTAAAAGGAAAAAAGCCGTATGAAACGAAGTGGGAGCCGGCACGATATATGGAATTGACTTCAATCATTCAGCAGTATAGAATTTTCTTTCTTCATTAAGCATTTGAAGAATATCATTTCCATACTTCTCTATGTTTTTTTGTAGTACAAAAAACCTCACTGGCTTCTTCCATTTTAATATGGACACATGGTTATGTCAAACGCAATTAGATAGAACCAGGGAGATGACGTTCGTTATTATTAAAATGCCATGATTGATTAGTGATAACTTATGATATATAATCATTTCATAGGTTAATCAAAAAGTACTGGAAAGAGGCTGTACGGAAATAGTAACATACGGACTGCCAGATTGTAGAAATGTCGGAATGCTGGTTAGTAAAAGAGAGCCCGGCCTTTTGCGTAAAGGTTCGTCCGCTGAAAAAGACAGAGAAGGAGAGCAATAAGAAGATGAGTCATAACGGTTATTACACATCTGGGGAATTTGCCCGAAGGGCGAATGTCACCATCCGTACCATCCGGTATTATGACAAGCAGGGAATCTTAAAGCCGAGTCTGGTCAATGAGGCCGGTTATCGCCTATATACAGACGAGGACTTCGGCCGGCTCCAGAAGATTCTCTCCTTAAAATACCTTGGCTTCTCCTTGGAGGAGATCGTGGCGATGACCATCAACGACGAGGTGGAGGACATCGCCCACTCTCTGGATATGCAGAAGGAGCTGATTGAGAAACGAATCCGCCATCTCCAGATGATGGCCCAGACGCTGGACGACACCACCAGAATGCTGGAGGAATCCCAGCATGTGGACTGGAACAGCATCTTGAATTTGATTCACATCACCAACATGGAGCACGCCTTGGTGGACCAGTATAAGACAGCTGTGAATTTAAACGTCAGAATCGAACTTCACCGCCGTTTTTCCCATAACCCGGTATCCTGGTTCCCCTGGCTCTTATCCCAGATGGAACTGGAACATGCCAAGTCCATTTTGGAGGTGGGCTGCGGCAACGGGGAATTGTGGCAGGAGGCAGAGCTTTCCAAGCTTTCCGGAAAGAAGATTTGCTTGACGGACATTTCCGCTGGCATGGTGGAGGACGCGGCAGAACTTTTAAAAGACGTAGACCCCCAGGGGGAGGTATTTGCCTATGCCACCGCGGACTGCCAGAGACTGCCTTTTGGGGATGCCAGCTTCGACCGGGTAATCGCCAACCATGTTCTGTTCTATGTGAAGAATTTGGACCAGGCGCTGGAGGACATCAGCCGTGTGATGGGAGAAGATGGTATCTTTTATTGCAGTGCTTATGGCCGTGACCATATGAAGGAGATTACTTCCTTAGTACAGGAATTTGACTCTCGGATCACACTGTCCGAGGTAGCCCTCTACGAACTGTTTGGCCTGGAAAACGGCCAGGAGACGTTGGAGGAGCACTTCGAATCCGTGGAAAAGGTTCTCTATGACGATTACCTTATGGTAGATGAGGCCGAACCTCTGCTCGACTACATTTTATCCTGTCATGGCAACCAGAGTGAGATTTTAAGCCAGCGCCAGCTGTCATTCAAATCTTTCCTTCAGAAAAAAATGAAAGACCACGGCGGCATCCGCATCACCAAGATGGCTGGAATTTTCGTCTGCCGGAAAAAGAACCGGAATCCGAAACAAGTGCCGACAACAACAACCGTAACTAATTAAAGAAACCATGCGTTCCCAGCCGCGTAATGCAGGCTTGAGACGCATGGTTTTTTACTAATAACTTTCGCAAGCCTCCGCCACCATAGCGATCCGCTCATAAGGCAGATCCCCAGGCAGGGTGCAGTCGCTTGCCAGGATAAAACGAAATCCCTGGTTTTCTCTGATAATCTTATGTACCTCCATTTCCAGTTTCCCAAAATTCCCGGACAGCAGAGCGGGAGAGCAGTCGTCCAGTCCTCCCATAATCACCTTTCCGGGAAACAGTTGATGTCCCTCCACCAGGGAAACCCCGCTTTCCAAAACCCCCCAATTCACCACCTCGCAGGGGTAATCGACAAACCGTTTCAGATTCACAAGCGGCTTACACATATGAAGAATGTGAAACACCGGCGGCCTCTCAATCTCACGCAGCAGCTCTTTCTCCAGCGGAGCAATAAACGCCGCGTGCTCCTCATCAGTAAATCCGTCCCGTTCCCCGCCAAGGGCCGCGTAATAAATCCCGTCTGCCCCGGCCTTTAAGCATTCCTCCGACAGGATCGTCAGCGTTTCCCCGATGGCCTTGTAAGCGTCATGTATATCCTCCGGGTCCGTCCGAAGATGGTAGAGCTGGGCGTACCTTCCGATCTTGTCATACCGTGACATGGACAGCAGCGCGTGGGAGGCTGACGCTACAATCCCGTGGACCGTAGCGATCACCGGGGCATCCCCCTGAATTGAATCCACGACCCTTTTCACCAGTTCCACCTGGTTTTGTACAAAGGCGCTGTTTCGTCCCTGCACTTTTATATGTTTCCAGTCCCCCGCGTTCTCAATCCGGTAATCGCAGGGGTATAAGTTTTCATTCATCACCTTGCAGATATCCGTCCGGCTCTTCTCAAAATACTCCAGATGAGTCCTCACGGCGGTTTCCCCCTGCTGGGTTTCGGCTGGAAAATGCATCCAGAACCCCATGGGAGTACGGTCCGGTGTCTGACCGTTCATGACTGCTAAAATACGTTCTTTTCGGTTCATAGTGTTTGTGGCTCCTTTATCGGTAAATGAACCACACTGCGGTGAGCAGTTTGTTTATTCATAATGGACTGCACCCTGCAGTGTGAGAATATCGTTGCGCAAAACTTCTGCAGCCAGACGAAACTCCCCGTTGGTCAGGGCCTTTTCGATTTCAATGTGAGGTTTGGTCGAGTTGGCGAAGAATTCCCGGCGCTGATCCGGCGTGGACAGCATCTGGGCGTAGGCCCGGAATTCCAGTTCCACCATCCGCCGTACCACGTCCGCAGCCAGCAGATTTCCTCCGAAGGAACAGAGGGTGGTGTGAAAGAGGGAGTTATGCTCCCAGCGGCGTTTCAACGTCATTTCCTCGTCATTTATGACCTCCTGCCACCAGCTCTGGTTCAGCTGGCTGATCTGGTGCAGCATGTGATCGTTAAATTTTGGAATCATCTTCTCAAAGGCGGTGAGTTCTAAGTTCAGGCGCAGTTCTATGGCGTCCGCAATTTCCTTGTCCGTAACAGGCACGATCTGATAGCCAAGACGTGGAATACTCTTTAAAATGTGCTCGTTGCACAGCTCCACCAAAGCCTCCCTGACCGGAGCCTTGCTCATCTCGTAGCGCTCGATCAGCTGCTTCTCCGTCAGAAACTGGTCCATCGGGAAGCTTCCCTCCAGAATATCGTTCATAATATGAGTATAAACCTGTTCTTTAAATGTTGTTTTTGCGAGTGGTGCCATAGTGGTAACCCCTTTCCATTGATATTTGGTAAAAACGAATCTATCGCGGCAGCAGTGTTCCATTTAAGCAGACCCGGTCCAGATCATTGCGAAATGCCGTCAAATCCTCCAGCGGATTGGCCGTCAAAAACAGAATATCGGCCCGTTTCCCCGCCTCCAAGCTTCCGGTGTCGTCCCAGATTCCTAAAAGCTTCGCCGCGTTTTCCGTGGCGCTCTTGATAATATCCGCCCGCTTCATTCCTGCCTGTTCCATGTAAAGCATCTCATCCGCAAATTCCCCCTGGTCCATAAAGAATCCGCCGCTGTCGCGCCCAAAGGCAATCTGCACGCCCTGCTCATAGGCCTGCCGGAACCGTTTCCGCTTTTCCCCGATGATGCTTCGAGCGGCCAGCACGGTGTCCATCAGAAGCCCGCGTTCTTCCCCATAGGCGGCCGCAATTTCATAAGGAGTAAATGTGGGAACCACGTATACTCCCTGCTTGATGATTCTCTCGTTGATCTCCGGATCTAAGTAAGTGGCGTGCTCAATCGAATCCGCCCCTGCGTCCAGCAAGAGTTCCATTCCTTCCCTGCTGTGGCAGTGGCAGGCCACTTTCTTGTGGTGTTTCTTCGCCTCGGTCACAATGGCCCGGATCTCATCCGGCTCCATCTCCACCGCGCCCGGGTCTTCCCCAGCTTTTCCAAGTCCTCCGGTGATCATGGCTTTTAAAAAGTCCACACCTTCATATAAGAAGCGTCTGGCAGTCTCTCTGGCCTCGTAAGGCCCCGTGATATCACAGCCCGGTTCATGGCCGCCCACCACCTTGATGGGTGTCTTGCTGCACAACAGCCTGGGACCGGTCAGCCTGCCGCTGTTGATAAAATCACGGAGGGCCAGAGTCTCCAGGCCTTTCCCGCCGCAGTCCCTGGCGGAAGTGATTCCGTGTTCTGCCATCCTCTTACAGTTAAGCATCCCCTCAATCGTCAGCTCACAGGAGTTCTCCCGGAAGAAGACTGCCATGTGCTGATGTCCGCCCACCATGGTGACATGGGCGTGACAGTCAATGACACCCGGCAGAAGATACTGGCCGGTGACATCAACCTCCCGGTCGCAGACAAAGTCCTTCGGTAAAGCTCCTAACGCTTGAATATGAGAATCTTCAATGGCTAAATCGGATGTGACAAACTGGGAATCCTTCCAGATATTTCCATTTCTGAATAAGGTAATCATACCATATATTCCTCCATTCGCATAGAACATTCGTATCCTCACGGTCCATCCCGTGAGGTACGCCCTTCTGGTACTTTTAGAAAAACAACTCCGTTCTGATAATATTAATAATCATATCAAAAATAAAAATAAATGTCAATATGCATAAAATAAATATTAATATAACAATATATTTGTTGACATTTGTCGAATATGGTGATAGTATGAGGTCAAACACAAAGTTCTGATAATATTAATAATCATATTAAGAAATAAAAACAAGAGAGGGGAATGATAGTATCAGATGGGTAAATATCTTATAAAAAGGCTGCTGGTTGCGATTCCTGTTTTTCTTGGCATCACTGTGCTGGTATACGTCATGTCATCACTGGCTCCGGGCAGTCCCATTGAGCTTTTGATGTCGGACCCATTTGCCACCGCGGCGGATATTGAGAAGAAGCGGCGGGAGCTGGGATTGGACAAGCCGGTGTTCATCCAGTATCTGACCTGGCTGGGGCAGCTGTTACAGGGAAACTTCGGGATGTCCTACCGGACCTACGGCAGGGTTTTAGAGATGGTTCTGGCACGGATTGGCCCAACTTTGATCCTTACCGTGTCGGCCACGCTTCTTTCCATTATGATAGCGGTGCCCATGGGAACCATAGCGGCCTGTAAACCTTATTCCGGCTGGGACTACTTATCGTCCGGCCTTTCCTTCGCCGGGGCGGCAACCCCTAACTTTTTTGCGGCGCTGCTGCTGATCTACATTTTCTCCGTCCGGCTGAATGTGCTGCCTACCGGCGGCATGTACGACGCGTCCGGCACCCATACATGGGGGATGCTGTTTCGCCATCTGCTGATGCCGGCGGTGGTGCTGTCCATCCAGCAGGTGGGCTCTTTCATCCGGCAGATGAGGGGCAGCATGATGGAGGTGCTGGGAGAGGACTATATCAGGACTGCCAGAGCCAAAGGACTGAAAGAACAGGTGGTGCTGATCCGCCATGGACTGAGAAACGCGCTCATCCCCATTGTGACCCAGATCGGCATGAACATTCCGTTTCTGATCGGCGGAGCGGTGATCACGGAGCAGATCTTCGGGTGGCCGGGGCTGGGAAGTCTTATGGTGACTTCCATTCAGGCCAGAGATTATCCGACGATCATGGGGATCACCGTGTTTGTGTCATTGGCGGTGCTCATTGGCAATATTCTGGTGGATGTCGTCTATACGTTTTTAGATCCCCGGATTCGGTACGATTAAGGAGGTGGAGAAGTTGCAGAAAAAAGAGAGTCAGAGGCGTTCCTACTGGCTGGATGTGCTGGAACGCTTCACCAGACACAGGCTGGCTATGACGGGTCTGATTGTGATCCTGGCAGAACTGGCGGTTGTCATCCTGCTGCCCCTTGTCATGAGGTTAAATCCCTATTCCATGGATGCGTCAGGCGGTTTCGGGGCGGCTCCCAGCGCGGCCCATATTCTGGGGACCGACGATGTGGGGAGAGATTTATTTGCCCGTCTCATCTATGGCGGAAGGACCTCTCTGTTTGTGGGAATTCTGTCCGCCCTGATCAGTCTGGGCATCGGAGTCCCTCTGGGGCTTGTGGCCGGATATTACAAGGGGGCGCCGGGAATAATCATCATGCGTCTGGCGGACGTGTTTATGTCGGTGCCGTCCATGATTCTGGTCCTGGTGCTGGTGGCGGTCATCGGGCCGTCCATCCAGTCGGTAACCATTGTTATCGGCATTATGGGGTGGCCCCAGTTTGCCAGACAGCTATACGGCAGCGTGCTGTCCGTCCGCGAGAAGGATTACGTGGAAGCCGCCGTGGCGATTGGAGAGAAAAACGGCCGGATTATGAGAAAATATATCCTGCCCAATGCATTTGCACCGGTGATTATCACCTTCACTTTCAGCATTGCCAGCGCGATTTTGCAGGAATCGGGGCTGAGTTTTCTGGGGATGGGGGTTCAGACACCGCAGGCTTCCTGGGGAAACATCATGTACGCGGCTCAGTCGATCACCATATTATCGAAAAAACCATGGATGTGGATACCGCCGGGGGTGGCGCTGTTACTCACAGTCCTCAGTTTTAACTTTTTTGGCGACGGGCTGCGGGATGCCCTGGACCCAAAAACGAAACTGTAATAGAAGTGTATTTACAACGAAAAAGGAGAAAGCAGTATGAAAAAAATGAAGTTAGTTATGGCACTCACATTGTCACTGGCATTGCTTGGCGGCTGCGCGCCGAAGGACCCTGGTGCGCCTTCCACACAGGGCGGCAGTGAACCGGCTCAGACCACCGTTGCTTTAGGGCAGAGCGAAGGGGATACCACAGCCGCGCCGGCGGGGGAGAAGACTGTGGTGGCGGCTATCACATCTCCGTGGACCAATCTCTACCCCTACGAGATATCGGGAACCTACGATGAAATTTTAAATATCACGATTTTCGACCGTCTGATGGACGTTTCCATGGATGGCGAACTGATCCCGAGGGAGGCAAAGAGCTGTGAAATCTCTGAGGACGGCAAGACCTTTACCGTGAAGCTGGACGAAAAAGCGACCTGGCACGACGGGAAGAAGGTGACGGCGGACGATGTTGTCTGGTCCTTCCAGATATCCACCAACGAGGCGCTGTCGGTCAGCCGCCGGTATTTGATGAACATTTTTGAGGGAACCGACGACGAGGGTATGGAGACCGGGGACAAGAGCGTGGGCGTGAAAAAGATTGACGACTACACTATCGAGATGACCATGAAAGCTCCGTCGGACCCGGCCACGGTATTCAACACCTTAAAGCAGTTCGTGGTTCTGCCAAAGCATTTATTGGAAGAGATTCCGCTGGCTGAGATGCACACCAATGAATTCTGGCAGAAGCCTGTCGGCTCAGGACCATTTATGTATGACTCCCAGATTTCCGGGGAACGGGTGGAATTGGTGGCACATCCAAACTATGAGCTTGGATGTCCGGACATCGACCGTCTGGTGATCCGCGTGGTGCCGGCGGCTAACATCGTATCCGGCTTGATGAATGGGGAGATCGACATGAACATGGGCGGAATCGGACGGATTCAGCCGGTGGATTTCGATACGCTGAAAGCCAGTGACAGCCTGGTGGTAGAGTCCATTCCAAGCTATGACTTCCAATATATGGCGATCAATGACAAGCGGGACTACCTGACCGACGACGTGAAACGGGCGATGAATATGGCGATCAACAAACAGCTGATCGTGGACCAGCTGCTATATGGACATGGCACCGTGATGAAGAGTGTATGGCCGGAGAGCCATCCTTACTATGCCGATCTTGGCTGGGATACTTACAATCCGGAGGAGGCGAAGAAGATTCTGGAGGCGGCAGGCTGGGACAGCAGCAGGGAATTGGTGATGCTGGTGCCGACAGGCAACACGGTCCGCGAGCAGTCCTCCGCTATTATCCAGCAGAACCTGGCGGATGTGGGAATCAAGGTGGCTATTCAGACCTCCGATTTCGCAACGGTGATGGCAACCTGTTTTGAGGGAAATATGGACCTGGCGCTGCTTGGAAGCTCCGGCACCGTAGAGCCCCACGAGGTATCCACCCAGTTTATGCCGGGCGCGACCACTAACTTCTCCAATCTTCAATCGGATGAGTATTACAACTGTTTCCTGGAGGGATTGAAATACACCACCTTTGAGGAACGTTATCCCCATTATGAGAAGTTCCAGCAGTTGTTAAAAGAGCATACGCCATACGTGACCCTTTACAGCCCCGATGTCATTCAGGCATACAACAAGCGGTTAAGCGGTCTGGATACGAGAAACTTCTGTCAGACCACCTACGAGGTATGGAACTGGAAAGTCAGCGAATAAAGTCAGGAGGAATCATCATGGCTCCGATACTGGAAGTGAAAAATTTAAAAACATGCTTTCACGGAAAAAACGGGATTGTCACGGCGGTGGACGGCGTGTCCTTAAGCGTGGAGCCGGGGAAAACACTGGGAATTGTGGGGGAATCCGGGTGCGGGAAGAGCGTGACGGCACTGTCCATCTTAAAGCTTCTTCCCTCCAGGACCGCCCGGATGGAACCGGGTTCCTCCATCCTTCTGGATGGAAGAGAATTGTCAGGCCTGACGGGAGCCGAAATGTGCCAGGTCCGCGGCCGGGAGATCGCCATGATCTTCCAGGACCCCATGACCTCCCTAAATCCCGTGATGACCATTGGGAAGCAGATGTCGGAAGCATTTTGCGCCCACGGAAAGATGAGCCGGGAGGAAGCCTGGATGAAATCCGTGGAAATGCTTCAAAAAGTGGGAATCCCTGCCCCGGGGAAACGGGCGAAAGAATACCCCCATCAGCTGAGCGGCGGCATGAAGCAGAGAGTGATGATTGCCATGGCCCTGTCGGGGGAGCCGAAGGTTCTGATTGCCGACGAGCCGACCACCGCCCTGGACGTGACGATCCAGGCCCAGATTCTGGATCTGATGGAGAAACTGAAGCGGGAGATGAACACGGCGATTCTCCTCATCACCCATGATATGGGGGTGGTGGCGGAGATGGCGGACGAGGTGATGGTGATGTACGCAGGGCAGGTGATGGAGCGGGCGGAGGCCAAGGCGCTGTTTCAGAACCCGCTGCACCCCTACACCAAAGGACTTCTGGCCTCCATCCCCAGGCTGGACCAGGAGGTGGAGCGGCTGCACACCATCAAGGGAAATGTGCCAAACTTAAACGAGATGCCGGCGGGCTGCCGGTTCTCCACCCGGTGTCCCGACGTGAAGGACTGCTGCCGCACATGCCGGCCGGAGGCCTGCGAGGTGGACGGACATCTGGTGCGTTGTTTTCAATATGATAAAAAGGAGGGGCGGGAATGGAAGGACAACCGTTAGTGGGCATTGACAGCCTGGAAAAGTATTATCCTGCCTCAAGGGATTTCTTTGGAAGACCGACCCAGTACGTGAAAGCGGTGGATGGAATCAATCTGGATATCCGCCGGGGGGAGACTCTTGGGCTGGTGGGGGAGAGCGGCTGCGGGAAATCGACGCTGGGGAAAAGTATTCTGCGGCTGATCGAGCCAAGCGGCGGAAGCATTTCCTATCAGGGAAGGGATATCACGGCCATCAGCAAAGCGGAGATGAGACTGATGAGACAGAAGATGCAGATGGTGTTTCAGGACCCTTACTCTTCCTTAAATCCGCGGATGACGGTGTATGAGACGATCTGCTCCCCGCTGGAGGCATTTGGCATCGGTGACAGGGCGTCGAGGGAGAAGAAGGTCATGGAGTTAATCGAGTATGTGGGACTCAGCCGCCAGCAGATGCACCGCTATCCCCACGAGTTTTCCGGCGGTCAGAGACAGCGGATGATCATTGCCAGGGCGCTGGTTCTGGACCCGGAGTTTATCGTCTGTGATGAACCGGTGTCCGCCCTGGACGTGTCCATCCGCAGCCAGGTGTTGAATCTGATGCAGGATATCCAGAGGGAACGGCAGCTGACGTACCTGTTTATCTCCCATGATTTGAGTGTGGTCAAGCATTTGAGCGACCGGGTGGCGGTGATGTATTTGGGGAAGATCGTGGAACTGGCGGATAAGAAAGAACTGTTCGCCGCGGCCGGTCATCCGTATACAAAAGCGCTGATGTCTGCCATCCCCATCCCGGACACGGAGGTGAAGAGGGAGCGGGTGGTTTTGAGCGGCGATGTGCCAAGTCCCCTAAACCCTCCGGGCGGCTGCCGGTTCCACACCCGGTGCCCGTACGCCACGGAGCGGTGCAGCGCGGAGGAACCGGTGTTAAAGACCGTGGGGCCGGGACATAAAGTGGCCTGTCATCTATGCAAAGAGATGGCAGAAATCAGAGACAAGGAGAGTGGACAAGATGAAGCGAAAGGTAATAATCAACGGCAATGTATTTGACGGAAATCATGAGCAGCTGCAAATGCATGCTAATGTAATCATAGAAGACAATATGGTGAAGGAAATCACCTCTGACGAGATCTCCCTGGAGCAGTTCGACGAAGTGATTGACGCCGGGGGAAGAACGGTGATCCCGGGGCTGGTGGATGCCCATGTGCATCTGGCCCTCAGCGGCGGCGGGGCCGAGATGGAGCGGATGCGGGCCGATGAGACCGCCATCAAAGCCTGCAAGAACGCGGAGGAAATGCTGATGCGCGGCTTCACCACTGTCCGTGACGCAGGAGGCATGGTGTGGGGGCTGAAGCACTGCATCGATACCGGTTACACGACAGGACCGCGTATTTTTCCCAGCCATTCAGGCATCGGCCAGACCAGCGGCCACTGTGACAACCGTCCGGGTCCCGCCCACCAGAGGACGTTGACAGGCTATATGTCGCCTGTTATGGACAACAAGGTGTGGATTCTGGCCGACGGCGTGGACGAGGTATTGAAGGCCACCAGAGACCAGCTGTTCCTGGGGGCCTCCCAGATCAAGCTGTTCTTAGGCGGCGGCATCGCGTCTGTCTTTGACCCGCTTTTTACGGTCCAGTATACATTAGAAGAAATCCAGGCGGCTGTCCGTGCAGCCAGGGATTACGGCACCTACGTTATGGCCCACCTCTATACCTGCGAGTCCATGCAGCGGGCGGCCAGAGCCGGAGTCATGAGTTTTGAACACACCCAGCTGATGGATGATGAGACAGCGAGAATCATCCAGGATAAAGGAATCTGGGTCTGTCCGTGTCCCACTTTTGCCGAGGATTCCATGATGGACTTTATCGTCTCGGACGACATGGTGCGAAAATACGGCATCGTCCGCCAGGGCGTCAAGACCCAGACCGAGCTGATTATCAAATACGGACTGAATATGGTATTCGGCACGGACATGGCTACCAACAAATACTTCTGTGAGGAAAACCAGCTGAAAGCATTTTCTGCCTTTAAGGAGCGTTTCGGAAGTTTTGAGGGCCTGCGGGCCGCTACCGGACGGGCCCATGATTTGTTTAAACTCAGTACTTACCGGAATCCGTATCCGGAAGGAAAACTGGGAATTCTGGAGGAAGGCTCCTTCGCCGATTTACTAATTGTGGACGGCAATCCGGTGGAAGATTTGGACCTGCTGACTGATAAAACCAACATGCGGGTGATCATGAAGGACGGCGTGGTCTACAAGAATACATTAGAATAGAGAATGGGACAATCAAAAACAGGCGGCTGTACCTTCGCATCATGCGAAAGCACAGCCGCCTGGCTTTTTTACTTAATTAAGCTGCACAAACGTTAACAGCCTGTAAACCACGGTTACCCTCAGTGGTATCGAAGGTCACTTTCTGGCCGTCCTCTAAAGATTTGTAACCTTCAGAAGCGATTCCGGAAAAGTGTACGAACACTTCCTCGCCTGTCTCGTCATTTGTGATAAATCCAAAACCTTTTGTGCTGTTGAACCATTTTACTGTACCGTTATTCATAATAGGTACCTCCATTATTATTATATTTTCTCCCTAAAATTAAAAACACATGCTTTTGTAAGTGATCAATAAAAATTAATGACTTACAAAAACATGTGAAATCAAATCTTATTAAAGAATACTTTCTAATACTATCACCTGCGACCGTATTTGTCAAGAAAAAATTAAGATTTTATGAATTTCGCAATCAGGCCTTGACAGTGACGTAACGTCACCCTCTATAATGCATTTATAAACAACACGGAGGTGTACGATGAAGGGTATTATATTAGCCGGAGGTTCCGGTACGAGACTGTATCCATTGACGATGGTGACATCCAAGCAGCTGCTGCCAATTTATGACAAGCCGATGATTTACTATCCGCTGTCCGTTCTGATGAATGCGGGAATCCGGGAGATCCTGATTATCTCTACGCCGGAGGATACGCCGAGATTTGAAGCCCTGCTTGGTGACGGACATCAGTTTGGGATCAGCCTGTCCTACGCGGTGCAGCCATCCCCGGACGGACTGGCCCAGGCATTTATCATTGGAGCCGATTTTATCGGGGACGATCACGTGGCAATGATTTTAGGCGACAACATTTTCGCCGGACACGGGCTGACGAAGCGTCTGCGCCACGCGGCCAACAAGCAGGAGGGTGCCACGGTGTTCGGCTATTACGTGGACGACCCGGAGCGGTTTGGGATTGTGGAGTTTGATTCCGACGGCAAGGCAGTTTCTATTGAAGAGAAGCCGCAGCAGCCCAAATCCAACTACTGTGTCACCGGCCTGTATTTCTATGACAACAAGGTGGTGGAGTACGCGAAGAACTTAAAGCCGTCGGCCAGAGGCGAGCTGGAGATCACCGATTTAAACCGGATTTACCTGGAGGACGGGAAGTTAGATGTGGAACTGCTGGGGCAGGGATTTACCTGGCTTGACACGGGGACTCACGAGTCGTTAGTGGACGCCACCAACTTTGTCCGCACCATGGAGACACACCAGCACCGGAAGGTGGCCTGTCTGGAGGAGATCGCCTATTTGAACCACTGGATCACGAAGGACCAGCTGCTTGCCAATATTGAGCCGCTGAAGAAAAACCAGTACGGCCAGTATCTGATGGATGTGCTTGCAGGCAAATATATTGATAAGTAATCACAAAAATGGCTCATACTACAAATAAGAATACAATTGGAGGAACTAAGAAGATGAAGATTTTAGTCACAGGCGGCGCCGGATTTATCGGCGGCAATTTCGTTCACCACATGGTGAACAAGTACCCGGATTACCAGATCGTGAACCTGGATTTACTCACCTACGCAGGCAATTTAGAGACCTTAAAGCCGGTGGAGGACAAGCCGAACTACAAGTTCGTGAAGGGCGATATTGCCGACGAACCGTTTATCATGGATTTATTTGAAAAAGAGAAATTTGATGTTGTGGTCAATTTCGCGGCGGAGAGCCACGTGGACCGTTCCATTACCGACCCGGGCATTTTCGTGCAGACCAACGTGCAGGGAACCAGAGTGCTGTTGGACGCTTCCAAGAAGTACGGCGTGAAACGTTACCACCAGGTATCCACCGATGAGGTGTACGGCGATCTGCCCCTGGACCGCCCCGACTTATTCTTCACGGAGGAGACCCCGATCCACACCTCCAGCCCGTACAGCAGTTCCAAGGCCAGCGCCGATTTGTTCGTGCTGGCGTATCACAGAACCTTCGGCCTGCCGGTGACCATTTCCCGCTGCTCCAACAACTACGGGCCTTATCATTTCCCGGAGAAACTGATTCCGCTGATTATCAGCCGGGCGCTGGCCGACGAGGAGCTTCCGGTATACGGAACAGGGGAAAATGTCCGCGACTGGCTTCATGTGGCCGACCACTGTGAGGCGATCGACTTAATCATCCACAAGGGCAGAGAAGGCGAAGTCTATAATGTAGGCGGACACAACGAGAGAACTAACTTGGAGGTAGTAAAGACCATCTTAAAAGCACTGGACAAACCGGAGAGTCTGATCAAATACGTCACCGACCGCCCGGGCCATGACATGCGCTACGCTATCGATCCCACAAAGCTGGAGACCGAGCTTGGCTGGAAGCCGCAGTACAATTTTGACACCGGAATCGACCAGACGATCGAGTGGTATTTGAACCATAAAGAGTGGTGGCAGAACATTATTTCCGGCGAGTATGCAAACTACTTTGACAAGATGTATGGAGAGAGATTATAATGAGAGTATTGGTGACAGGCGTCAAGGGCCAGTTAGGCCATGATGTGGTAAAGGAATTGGAGAAACGGGGCCATGTGGCGGTTGGCGTGGATATCGAGGATATGGATATTACGGACGCTGCTGGCGTGGAGCGTGTGATTACCGATGCCGGCGTGGCGGCTGTGATTCACTGCGCTGCCTATACAGCGGTGGATGCCGCCGAGGACAACGTGGAGCTTTGCCGGAAGGTCAATGCCGGCGGGACAGAGAATATTGCCAGGGTCTGCGAAAAACTGGATATCAAGATGATGTATATCAGCACCGACTACGTGTTTAACGGCCAGGGGACAAGACCCTGGGAGCCGGACGATGAGCGTGAGCCGCTCAATGTCTACGGCCTGACCAAATGCGAGGGCGAGCTGGCGGTGGAGGAGCATGTGGGCAAGTATTTCATTGTCCGCATTGCCTGGGTGTTCGGCGTCAACGGGAAGAATTTTATCAAGACTATGCTGAATCTTGGGAAGACTCACGATCATTTGACTGTGGTGGACGATCAGGTCGGTTCCCCAACCTACACCTACGATTTGGCGAGACTTCTTGTGGATATGATTGAGACGGACCGTTACGGCCGCTATCACGCCACCAACGAGGGGCTGTGCAGCTGGTATGAGTTTGCCTGCGAGATATTCAAACAGGCAGGCATGAAAGTCGAGGTGTCGTCGGTGGATTCCGACAGCTATCCGGCCAGGGCCAAACGGCCTATGAACAGCCGCATGAGCAAGGAGAAGTTAGACGACAATGGATTTGAGCGTCTGCCGAGCTGGCAGGATGCGCTGGCCAGATATTTACAGGAGATTGAATACTAAGGACATCAGGAGGCAAGCAATCATGGGTAAGATTAAAGTGACCCCTTGTGAGATCGAGGGTCTGTATATTATTGAGCCGTCCGTGTTTGGCGACGAGCGTGGATATTTCATGGAGACCTACAATCAGAATGATTTTAAGGAGGCGGGCCTTGACATGGTGTTCGTGCAGGACAACCAGTCCATGTCGGTGAAAGGCGTGCTGCGAGGGCTGCATTACCAGAAGCAGTATCCACAGGGCAAGCTGGTGCGCGTGGTGCGTGGAAGTGTGTTTGACGTTGCGGTGGACTTACGCAGCGGTTCCAAAACCTATGGGAAATGGTTCGGCGTGGAGCTGACAGCTGAGAACAAGAAACAGTTTTACATTCCGGAAGGGTTTGCCCATGGCTTCCTGGTGCTGTCCGACGAGGCGGAATTCTGTTATAAATGCACGGATTTCTATCGTCCCGGCGACGAGGGCGGCATGGCCTGGAACGACCCGGAGATCGGGATCGAATGGCCGATTGAGGAAGGCATGAAGCTGATTATCAGTGAAAAAGACCAGAAGTGGCAGGGATTTAAGGACACGTTCAAGTTTTAAGGAGAGTTGAAATGGCCCATCTAAGAAGCTATGAGCAGTTTTTGGAAGAGGCGGAATATTAAGACAAAGAAGCAGGGGGATGCATCCTGCTTCTTTGTCATGTATCTGGATATTATAGCGTTGGTCTGTATATTTTAGGTGCATTTTTAGATGTTACAAAGAGAATTGAGCATGAAAACAGGATGAGACGCTGCCTGGCGCTTGCGGCTAAAGAACAGAGAGAGTTGAAGAATAAGTGATGAAGAAACTGGTAGCTGGCATATTGGCCCATGTGGATGCAGGGAAGACGACGCTGTCTGAGGCCATGCTTTACACGGGCGGGAACATACGAAAATTAGGGCGGGTGGATAAAGGAGATGCCTTTTTAGACACCTATGAGCTGGAAAAGAAGAGGGGAATCACCATTTTCTCCAAGCAGGCAGTGTGCCGCTTCGGGGAATTGGAGATGACCCTTCTTGACACGCCCGGACATGTGGATTTCTCCGCGGAGATGGAGCGGACCCTCTCCGTGCTGGACTACGCCATCCTGGTGATCAGCGGTCTGGACGGGGTGCAGGGACATACGAGGACACTGTGGCGGCTGCTTTCCAGATATCAGATTCCGGTATTTTTGTTTGTGAATAAAATGGATCTGGCAGGGGAGAGAAAAGACGCGCTTTTGGAGAAGTTGAAGAGCGGTCTGGACGGGAACTGCGTGGATTTTACGGATGGGTTTGCGGGGACGCCGGGAGGTGAAGAGAAGTTAGGAGGAGGCAGGGCGCCGGCTGCCGGGGAGAAGTTAGGAGAAGGCAGGATATCGGCGGCCGGAGAGAGTGGGGCGCCGGTATGGCTTCGCGAAGGGGATTGCGCGGCTGCAGGCGCTTTTTATGAAGCGGCGGCCATGTGTGACGAAGCGGCGCTGGAAGAGTACTTGGAGACCGGGCGGGTGTCGGAGGAGCGGCTGCGGGGCATGATCCGGAGGAGGGAGCTCTTTCCCTGCTTTTTTGGCTCCGCCCTGAAGCTGGAAGGCGTGGAAGGATTTTTAAAGGGGATGAAGTGGTATATGGAAATGCCGCGCTATCCGTCGGAATTCGGAGCCAGGGTGTTTAAGATATCCAGAGACAGCCAGGGGAACCGGCTGGCTTATGTAAAGATCACCGGGGGAAGTTTAAAGGTCAGAGATTTTGTTGACGGGGAAAAGGTGAATCAGATCCGGGTGTATTCGGGGGAGAAGTTTGAGACCTTGTCTGAGGCTGGGGCGGGAACTGTCTGTGCGGTGACAGGGCTCACCAAAGCGGCTCCCGGCCAGGGGCTGGGGTATGAGACGGCGTCCGCACTGCCTGTGCTGGAACCGGTGCTCACATACCGGGTGATTCTGCCGGAGGATACGGACGCCGCTGTGATGCTTCCGAAGCTGGCCCAGTTAGAGGAGGAGGACCCGAAGCTCCATATTACCTGGGAAGAAAAAAAGAAAGAAATTCATGTCCAGCTCATGGGCGAGATCCAGATGGAGATCATAAAAAGCCTTGTGAAGGAGCGGTTTGGGGTGGATGTGGAGTTTGGGGAGCGGAGTATTGTCTATAAGGAGACGATTTTAAATACGGTGGAGGGAGTCGGCCATTTTGAGCCGCTGCGCCACTATGCGGAAGTGCATTTGCTGCTGGAGCCGGGGGAAGCGGGAAGCGGTCTTCAGTTTGAGGCTGACTGCCGGGAGGAAGTGTTAGAGAAGAATTGGCAGCGGCTGGTTCTGACTCATTTAGAGGAGAAGGAACATCGCGGCGTGCTGACCGGAGCGGCTATCACGGATATGAAGATAACTCTGAAATCCGGCCGCGCCCACAAGAAGCATACGGAGGGAGGCGACTTCCGCCAGGCCGTGTACCGGGCGGTGCGCCAGGGACTGATGGAGGCGGAGTGCTCCCTTTTAGAGCCGTACTATGAATTTCGGCTGGAAGTTCCCGACCGTCTGGCCGGCCGCGCCATGACCGATCTGGAACGGATGTGGGCGAAATGCGAACCGCCCATGATCGAGAATGGCACCGCAGTGCTGACGGGAACCGCGCCGGTGGCCTGCATGGACGGCTACCAGAAAGAGGTGACGGCCTATACGGCCGGTGCGGGACAGCTGTTCTGCACCCTCAAGGGATACGGGCCCTGCCATAATGAGGAGGAAGTCATAGCAGCTTCCGTATATGATGCGGAGGCTGATGTGGAGAATCCGGCTTCCTCCGTGTTCTGCGCCCATGGAGCCGGATTTATCGTGGGCTGGGAGGACGTGAAGGCTTACATGCATTTGGACAGCTGCCTGTCGGCCGGAAAGGACGTCTGCGGAGGCGGAAGCAGAGAATTTGGCGCCGGAGCGCTGGAAACAGGAGCCATAGGACCAGGGAACGGACGCGAAGGGAAACCGCCTGCCAGACAGATGGGAGCCAGGGCCGGAGTGCCGGGAAGTGGGAAGCGGGAAGAACGCTTTCTGGGCACCGAGGAAGTGGACGCTATCTTAAACAGGACTTTCTACGCCAACAGCCGCGGCAAAGAGTCCACGGGCAAAGAGGGCTGGAAGCAGCGGGAGCGGCGTGGCGGCCGGGCCGTTTCATCCACACCTACCGTTCGGACCTACACGTCCAGCCGGGAAACGGCGAAGGAGGAGTATCTTCTGGTAGACGGTTACAATATCATCTTTGCCTGGGAGGAACTGCGGGAACTGGCGGTGTTAAACATTGACAGCGCCAGAAGCAAGCTGCTCGATATCCTCTGCAATTACCAGGCCATCCGCAAGTGTCATCTGATCACGGTCTTTGACGCCTACCGGGTCCAGGGCCACGTGACGGAGTGCTTTGACTACCACAACATTCAGGTGGTCTACACAAAAGAAGCGGAGACCGCCGACCAGTATATCGAAAAGTTTGCCCACGAGCACGGCCGGAATTACCGGGTCACCGTGGCGACCTCGGACCGCTTAGAGCAGATTATCATCCACGGCCAGGGCTGTCTGCTGATTTCCGCCAGAGAGCTCTTGGAAGCCATCACCCAGGCTAGCGAGGCCCTTCGCCAGGAGGTCAGCGAGAATAACCGGACGCCCGGCAGCCGGCAGTACCTGCTGGATTCCTTGTCGGAGGAGGCGAGGAAGCAGATGGAGCAGATGGATTGGGATCAGGAATCGGAATAAACAATCAATTGTATTAGGTTTAGACAGGAACGGTTTTTCAATCGTCCCTGTCTTTTTTTGCGCTTTCATTTAATACAAGATGAATATGTACTTAATAAATTAATCAATAAATTAACTTATTTTAGATAATTAGTTCAAAAATAATTAATTAATAATATTTAAAATATACAAAAATAATTGATATATATAAAAATTATTGAACTTAATGCACATATGTGGTAAAGTTTAAAGGACAAATGACGACAGAAACTTAATTTTTAAAACTGAATTATTAACTTATCGAGAATTAAGGAAGATAATTCAGAAATAGAAAATTAAGCGGAAGAAAACGAAAGGAGAGGTAATATGAAAAAAATGATTTCGTTACTGTTAATGGGGACCATGGTGGGGATGATGCTTGCCGGATGCAGCAGTGGGCCAAAGGACGGGGGGACAGAGCCGCCGAAGGAAACGGTGGCAGCAGAGACGACTGCAAAAGAAGAGAACGGCGGTGCTCAGGCCGAGACGACGTCGGTGTCCGGTGGCCAGGAGGGAAAGACCTACCGTGTTGCCAATTTAGTGAAACAGCTGGGCACGGCCTGGTATCAGAGGCAGCAGCTAGGGCTGGATGAGATGAATAAGGAGGGCGGTGTGGACTGCTTCATGGTAGGGCCGGAGACAGCAGATGCCGCGCTTCAGGTGAAAATCATGGAGGATTTAATAGCCCAGGGAGTGGATGCGATCACCGTGGTTCCGGTCTCGGTGGAGGCGTTGGAGCCAGTATGCAAGAAAGCGAGAGAAGCGGGAATCATTGTGATTTCCCATGAGGCGGCCGGTATGCAGAATGTGGATTACGATGTGGAGGCATTTGACAATGCGGCCTACGGCACTTACATGATGGACCTTCTGGCGGAGTCCATGGGCAAGAAGGGAGAGTATGCTACCACGGTTGGCTTCCTCACCTCCAAATCCCACAACGAGTGGATGGATGCGGCAGTGGCCAGACAAAAAGAAGCCTATCCGGATATGACGCTTGTGGCTGATAAAATAGAAGAAAATGATAATTCCCAGACCGGTTACGACAAGTTCCAGGAACTGGTGAAGACCTATCCGAATCTGAGCGGCATTCTGGTGTCCTCCATGTCCGGCACCCAGGGCGTGGGCCTTGCTATCGAGGAGATGGGGCTGGCCGGCAAAGTTAATGCGGTGGGCACTTGTATTGTATCCGTCTCCGGTCCTTATTTAGAGAGTGGAGCATTGACCACTACCACCTTTTGGGACCCGGCAGGGGCCGGTTATGCCCTGAACAAAGTGGCGCTCATGGCGTTAAAGGGCGAGGAGATCAAGACAGGGACAGACTTAGGATACACTGGGTATGAATCTATCACGCTGGACGGAAATGTCATTTACGGCAGTGATACATTATCTGCAACAAAGGAGAATATGGCGGACTATCCGTTCTAATATTTAACCCGGAAAACCAGGATTCAAACAATCAAACCGGAGCCCGGCGCCAGGTGGAACCAGCCGGGTTCCGGGAAATGTGTTCAGACAGGAAGAAGAGGATATGATGTCGGAATGTTTATTGGAACTGAGAGGAATCAACAAATCTTTTGGCGGTGTGCAGGCCTTAAAAGAGATTAACATGAACATATATACAGGGCAGGTTCTCTGTCTGGCTGGTGAGAACGGCTGCGGAAAATCGACGCTGATTAAGATTATATCCGGCTTTTATGAGCCGGATGGCGGATGCATCCTTATGGACGGCAAAACGTATGGGAAAATGAATCTTCGGGAGGCCATCAAGGCCGGCATTCAGGTGGTCTACCAGGACTTCTCCATTTTCCCCAATTTAACAGTCTATGAAAATATAGCGTTGAATTCGATGCTGGTCAACCGAAAAAAGCTGGTGAGCCGGGGCAGGATGAAGGAGATTGCTGTAACCGCCCTGGCGCAGATCGGAGCTGACATCCCGCTGACGGCCAATGTGGAGGCGCTCTCGGTGGCTGACAAGCAACTGGTGGCCATCGCCCGTGCGATTGTCAACGATGCCAGACTTCTGATTTTGGACGAACCCACATCAGCGCTGACCAACCGGGAAGTGAAGGAGCTGTTCCGGGTGATTGAAGGCCTGAAGGAAAAAGGGATAGCCATCGTATTTGTCAGCCACAAGCTGGATGAGATTTTTCGAATTTGCGACCGTGTCTCGGTTCTCAGCAACGGGAAAAGTGTGATTGAGGACAACATTGAGAAATTCGACAAGAAAAAACTGGTCTACTATATGACAGGAAAAGAGTACAACGACAAGTCCCTGGCTTCCGATGTGACAGGGGCGGAGCCGGTGATGACCGTAAAGGGGCTGGGACGAAAGGATTGTTTTGAGGATATCAGCTTTGAACTGTATCCTGGCGAGGTTCTTGGAATCACCGGGCTGTTAGGTTCCGGGAGAACGGAACTGGCCCAGGCTGTCTATGGAATCACGCCGGCGGATAAGGGTGAGATTCGTATCAAAGGGGAGACGGTGCGGATCAGAAGTGTGAAGGATGGTCTGAAGCATAAGATAGCCTATATCCCTGAGGACCGGCTGACGGAAGGACTGTTTCTGCCCCAGTCCATTTCCAGAAATATGATCATCAGTTCTCTCTGGAAGGTGACAAATTCCATGGGTGTGCTAAACCAGGAGAAGATTGAGGGAGGAGTGAAGGAATGGGTGGAAAAACTGAAGGTGAAGACGGATAATCCTGAGAATCCGGTGGACACTCTATCCGGCGGCAACCAGCAGAAAGTGGTGCTGGCGAAGGGGCTTAATACGGAGCCGGATATCATCATTCTCAACTGCCCTACGGTGGGAGTGGATATCGGTTCTAAAATGGATATCAGCAGGCTGATGCAGCAGGTGGCGAAGCAGGGGATTGGCGTGATACTTATCTCCGATGATTCCAATGAGATACTGGTGAACTGCCGGCGTTTTCTCATGATCAAGAACGGGCAGATTCAGGGGGAGTACCGGAGTGAGGATTTTACTGAGGAATCGCTGTATACGGAGCTGATCTGCTGATGAAGGGGAAAAACATGAAGAAAATAGGCAATGAGGGAGTGTTGGGCATTGTGATGGTGCTGGTCATTGTTGTCATCAGTGTCATCAACCCCAATTTCCTGACAATTAGCAATTTTATAGATATGGTACGAAGCAGTATTGTGACTGGTGTTTTTGCGATTGGGGCCATGATGGTAATGATATCCGGAGGGATTGATGTCTCTTTTCCTGCAATTGCGGCCTTTGCCATGTATGCCACAACAAAATTGTTGAATATGGCTGGTTATGAGGGTGGCATGCTGCTGCCGTTTTTGACTGCTATGGCCATCGGAGCGGGACTGGGAGGATTCAACGCGTTTCTGGTACATAACATGAGAATTCCCACGTTTATTGCGACAATCGGGACCCAGAACCTGTTTAGCGGGATTTTGCTGACCTTTATCGGGTCCAATGCCATCATGAACCTGCCAAAGTGCTTTACCAGATTTGCAAAGACCAGCATAGTGACGGTACAGGGGCAGGTGGGCAATTCCTCCCTGCCGGTCAGCCTGCTGTTTCTGATTGGTCTTGCGGTGGCAGTGTATGTTATCATGCAGGGTACGATGCTGGGGCGGGGAATTTACGCGATCGGGGGCAGTATGGTGTCTGCGAGACGGATTGGATTCTCCGTGGGACTGATTCAATGCTTCCTGTACTGCTTTGTAGGAGCCGTGGCGGGGGCGGGCGGACTGATTCATACCTGTCTGATGCGCACCTCCAATCCCTTTGATGTACTGGGCACGGAGCTCTCCGTGATCGCGGCGGTGGTGCTTGGGGGAACCAGTATTACCGGAGGCAGGGGGACGATTAAAGGGACGCTGATGGGGGTGTTTACCATCACGATCATCAGCAACTCTTTGATTTTAATCGGGGTGTCCACTTACTGGCAGAGAGCGGTGCTGGGGATTCTGATCATTGTCAGCATTGCCCTGACCACGGTTCAAAACCGGCGGGCGGTAAAAAAGGTGGATAGACGGATGGAAGGAGGGAAACCACGTGAATAAATGGAGCCGTAAGAAAACCGGGGACCGGACGGCAGCCAAACTGCTGGTGATTATCGCGGCGGTTCTGGTGGTGATGAGCTTGATGATGCCAGGTGTCTTTTTCTCGGTGAAGAACTTCAAGTCCATGGCCTTCCAGTTTCCGGAGTTTGGCATCTTCGCAATTGCCATGGCGCTGGCTATGATGACAGGAGGCTGTGATTTGTCCATCGTCAGCGTGGGCAATCTGGCGGCGATCCTGTCGGGAAGTTTTCTGTTAAAGATGGCGGGACATGCGGACGGCGGAAGGATGTGGCTTGTCATTCTGGCTGCCTTTTGTATCGCGTTATTGACGGGAATGGCTGCGGGTCTGTTTAATGGGCTGTGTATCGCCGGTATTGGAATACCGCCTATTCTGACTACCTTAGGAACCATGCAGTTGTTTGCCGGAATCGGGATTGTTGTCACAAAGGGGACGTCCCTGTATTCTTTTCCGGAGCAGTTAAACCGGCTGGGCAATGGATATCTATTCGGTTTTCTGCCCATACCAGCAGTATTATTTTTTCTGGTGGTGGGGCTGCTCATTTTTTTGATCCAGAAATGTTCCTTTGGCATGAAACTGTATATGATCGGTACGAATGCCAGAGCGGCGGAATTTTCCGGGGCGGACAATCGAAAGATCGTGATCCGGTCTTACATGCTCAGCGGAATTCTGGCGGCCGCAGCGGGTTTTATCATCCTGGCCAGAACCAACTCGGCTAATGCGGATTACGGCGGAAACTACATAATTCAGAGCATGCTGGTGGCCATCATGGGCGGCGTGGACCCAAAAGGGGGAAAGGGGAAAGTGACGGGGATTGTGCTGGCAGTGTTTACCCTCCAGCTGTTGTCCAGCGGGTTGAATATGATGAACGTGAGCAGCTACTTTAAGCAGCTGGTGTACGGGGCGCTGCTGCTGTCCATGATCATCACCAACACCTTTCCCATCTGGGAATCATGGAAAAAAATTATAAATAAAATTCATTGCAAGAGCTTGCAGAAAGGGGATATAACATGAATCATAAAGCAAAGGCGGTTTTTGGAAACCACCCGTTTACAGAGGGGGAGAAAGATACGCCCATCTATATGGATGCCGGCAATATCGGGAAGTTTATCTATCCGGATTATGGGCTGGATTACAGTGACTTGAACGATATGTATTTGAGTACGGATTCACTGACCGTGTGCAGCATGGAAATAGGGCCGGGGGGATTCTTTAATCCGCCGGACTATCATCCGGGGGATGAGGCGTATTTTGTGCTGGAGGGGGTGATTACCCAGTTTAATCCGTACACGGGACAGTGTATCGAGGTGAAGGAGGGGGAGGCGCTGCTGATTCCCAAGGGGACGCTGCACTCGGCTTACAACTTTGGGGAGAAGACAGTGAAGGTGCTGGCGGTCATTGCACCAAAGATCGTGGAGTCCCAGGAATTCCCCACGGATGTAAACGGGCCGAAGCGTGTGTTTCATTATGACAAAGCAGCATTCCCGGAACGGGCCGGAGATTGGGAGGAACCACAGATTTATGGGACAGTGGATCATTTGGGCGTTTGGCCGGCACCGGGGCCGGTTCTGCGGGAACACAGGTTGATTTACCATATCACGGAGCAAAAGAAGCTGAAGGTGATTGCGGGGGATACCAGGCCGGTTCTCATGAAGTTCGCGGTGAGCAATGATTTTCTCCATATGGGAGAATATGTCCTGCCTGCCGGCGGTGTGGTGACAAGGCATTCGGAGGTGCTTTGCCATGAAAGCGAATCATTTCTGCTGGGGATGGAAGGGCCGATGACAGTTTATATGACGGATACCAGGGAAACGTATCAGTTGAAGCACTATGAGGGGCTGTATATTCCGGCAGGGATGAAATATCAGCTGATCAATTACAGTTCCGGATGTGCCAGGGCAATTTTTGCCATTGCAAAAGACTGCTAAGTTGTGTATGATGAAATGGAAAATAATTCCATAATGTGCCGGATTTTCCAGACCGGCAAAGATGGGCTGATTGAGGAAAATGTATGAGGAATAAAGAGATTGCACAGATTCTGAAGATATCTCCAGCCGCCGTTTCCATGGCGCTGAACAACAAAGGCGGGGTGAGCGAATCCACCAAAAAGAAGATTCTGGAGTTAAAGTACGCAGCGCCTAAAAAAGAGGAGGACCACAAGAAGGGCAGTCTCCTGTTCTCCATTCACAAGAAGCATGGCAATGTTATTGCGGAGACCCATTTCTTTGTGACCGTCATGGACGCGATTCAAAAACAGGCGGACGCGCTGGGGTACTACGTGAACATTGTCCACTATGAGCCGAGTCTTCCCATTGAGGAGTTCATGGGAAATGTGAACATGGAGGAGATCAAGGGAATTCTTCTGCTGGCCACGGAGATGAATGGAGCGGATCTGGCTTACTATCAGAAGTGGAACAAGCCGCTGGTGATCTTGGACAACTGGTTTGCAGGCAAGGGGCTGGACTGCGTTCTCATGGACAATGTGGATGGAATGATACAGGCGGTAGCCTACGCTTACCGGAAAGGGCACCAAAAGATCGGCTTCGTGGGCAGCAGGACGAAGCTCCATAACTTTTTGGAGAGGTATGACGGCTATAAACAGGGGCTGCGCCGTTCCGGCATTTCCTATCAGTCCAAGTACGTCTACGAGACAAGATGTTCCACCGAGGGCGCCTGCCAGGACATGCTGGATCTGATCAAAGAGGAGAAAGAATGGCCGTCAGTTCTCATTGTGTCCAACGATGTGATGGCCATTGGCATCATGAATGCGTTTCGGCAGTCTGGCTACAAAGTGGGGCAGGATATTTCCATCATCGGGTTTGACAACATGCCCATTGACCAGTATCTGGAGCCGCCGCTGACTTCTATCAATATTCAAAACGAAAAAATCGGTCAGATCGCCGTGAAGCGGCTGGTGGAAAAGATTGAGCAGGAAGAAAATGACTATTCGGTCCATAATCAGATTGGGGTGAATCTGGTGGAGCGGAAGAGTGTGAGGGATTTGACAAAACTGTGATATGAAGGGTCCTTCTTGAAGTAATCCGTCTTTGCCACTCGTTAGATTAAATAGAGAGAAAACAAAATGATCTAACGGAAGGGAAGGAACACCATGAAGCGATTAGCGATCCTTATCAGCAGCTGTATTTCCTGCATTTGTATAACTGCATGCAGCAGTTCATCCTCCATTACAGGCAGTTATTTCAATAATTACACCGCAGGCAAGATCGACGGGGAATACAAGATGTCAGGCACGGCACATGTGTCGGATACCTTACCCATTTTCTATGTGGAGGCCTTGGAATCAACCTCAATTAGTATTTATGGAGAATTGAAAAATATCACAGGTTCGGGAGATGTACAGCTGGTGTATGTAGACTCTAATGATAAGGCGACGGTACTGCTTGACGGGAGTGTATCGGACGGAGGAACTCTGACGGTTGGCACCAGTGTCTCCTTCGATGAAGGAGCAGGCCGCCTGGAATTTCGCGGAGACCACGTCAAATTCAAGATGAAATTGACGCTGACCAATATTGACTGGGAAAAGTTTGATTATTTCGGTTCTGGAGGAAGCAGCAAAGACGAACGGGAAGACCGTCAAAGGATTTCAGACAATCAGAAAGAACGGCGGCTGAACAAAATCAGCGTCTCCTACACAGCCGGCGACGAGGAGCATACCGTATTTACCACCGACTTAGACCAGGCGGAAAGAATGAACGTAAAACTGAAAGTAACTGTCGTCAGCGACGATGATAATGGCAGCATGACCTTCAACGGTTTTCATTTATTCTACCGGACCGAAGACGGCAAGACCATCGATGTGGTGGAACACAAAGAACGTGATTTTGCCATGGGCGGATTTGAATGGCAGGACCGTTTTGAGCAGGAGATTGAACTGCCGGAAGGAACCAGCCAGCTGATTTTTATAAGCAGGGACGGGGAAAATTATAAAATAACACTGGACATCAAAACGAGTATCTTGGAATAGAATAAAAATGAAAACTGAGGTTTCGGGAGAATGGAGACCTCAGTTTTTTATTTTAGCAATGATCGCTGAAACACGAAGAATTTGATTGAAAGTGCACTTACATTATGCTATACTAAATCCATTCACACGGAGGTTCCCTCTGTGAGTATTCTTCGGCGCAAGCCGTTGCGGCCAGTTCGGCCAATGTTTCACTCATTTGTAACTCTGCAATTTTCACTGATCTGCCTGGCAGTCAGAAAAGAACAGGAAGAGGTGATGTTTATGCCGGTCATTTACTGATCTGTTATTGCAATCATAGTAATAAGGCGATATAATGGAGGTGTCAGTATGACGTATCAAATGCCAGTGATGGCAGCAAAAAAGTATAAGGACCGGGTATTCCGGGCCGTGTTTTCAGGTAAAAAAGATTTGCTGGAACTCTACAATGCACTGAGAGGTTCCGATTACCGGAATCCGGAGGAACTGAGGATCAATACGCTGGATCATGCATCCTATACGGTGAAGGACGGCCCATGCCCCTGTCTGGAGATGGAAGCGCTGGTGCTGAACGTGAACCTGGGTCATAACCAGGAGTTACTGGAGCGGTGCAGAACATTGGAGGAGTACGCCAGATTTGTGGCCAAAGTCAGGGAACACCGGGAGACAGAAAGCGATATCACCACAGCGGTCAATCTGGCAATTGATGAATGTATCCGAAGTGGCATTCTTGGAGAGTTCCTGCGGAAAAACAGGGCGGAGGTAGTGGATATGCTGTTGTATGAATACAATGAAGAAGAGCACATTGCCAGTGAAAAAGAACTTAGCTATGCTGAAGGAAAAGCCGAAGGAAAGGCCGAAGGAAAAGCCGAATCCATTTTAGATTTGCTGAAAAGATTGGGAGAGGTGCCGGAAGAACTGCACAATGTCATTAAGAACCAGAAAGCGTTAGAAGTGCTAGACTGCTGGTTTCAATTTGCGGTCGAAGCGGAAACGATTGAGGAATTTGAACGCAGTATAGAAAAGAATAACAATTAATAAAATATTGAGCGGTTTAATGAATAAAAGTCGATTTTTTCTAATAAGAATCGACTTTTTATTTATGTTCCAGACGAACATGTGTAGGAATTTAATTTTGAAAAAAACAACCAAAATAAATGAAAATCTCATTGCATTATTGTGGAAAACGTGCTACGATATCGTTATGAAAAAAACATTCATAAAAAATGAAAGGGGTTTTACAAAATGGGAGCGATATTAAATGTGAGGGTGATTTTGATACTGTTGGTGTTTGCAGGATTCATCGGATTGATGATTGCAAAGAAACTGCCCACGATTCTGGCATTGCCGGTGTTAGGAGTACTGGTTGCGATGATCGCGGGAGTTCCGTTTTTGAAAGCGGCTGAAGCGGACGGCCAGACGATCATGGGGTTCGTCATTGGACAGGGAGCGTCCAGGCTGGCGGGAACCATCATAGCGACAATCTTTGGCGGAATGTTTGCAAAAGTGATTCAAAAGCAGGGAATCTCCGATGCGATCATTCGAAAAGCGGCGGAGCTGGCGGGTGACAAGCCATACGCCATCGCCTTTGTCCTGACAGGCGCCACCGCACTGATCTTTTCCGCCATTGGAGGAGCCGGCCCGGTGATCATGGTATCCACGATTGTGATTCCGCTGATGCTGTCAGCCGGAATTCCGGATATCACGGCGGCCGGACTGGTGTTGCTTGGAATCAGCACCGGCGGTCTGTTCAACGTATCGAACTATCAGTTCTATGTGGACACCATTGGAATGGATATGGAAATCGTGAAGAGCGGTTCCCTGGTGATCGGGGTCTGCAGCGTGATTGCCATTGTGATTTACATATTGTTAAATGTAAACAGAAAAAACACCAGAAGCTCCTGGGCAATGCCTGCCAAGAAAGCGGAAAAAGAAGTCAGTATTCCGGCGCTTTTTGCCCCGGTGGTACCGATTCTCCTGGTATTCCTGTTTAAATTCTCCGCGGAACTCAGCCTTCTGACCGCCATCATTTACACGATTCTGGTGACGAAGCCGAAACAGATCATCCAGATTTCCTCCAATGCTTTTGTAGAGGGAATCCAGGATGTATCGGGAGTCATCGCCCTGATGATCGGGATTGGAATTCTCTTAAACGGCGTGTCCGCAAAGGAGACCACTGCCCTGATGCAGCCACTGATTCAGGCGGTAATGCCGTCTTCACCGCTGGTATATGTGATATTGTTCACCGTACTTTCCCCGCTGGCTCTCTACCGCGGCCCGCTCAATATGTACGGTCTGGGATCAGGTCTGGCAAATATCATGATGGCAGCAGGCACACTCAGCCCAGCCGCCATCGGTATGGCCCTCCGTGCTACCGGAGTGGTGCAGGGCGTATCCGACCCAACCAATACACAGAATGTTATCGTGGCCGATTTTGCCAAGGTGGATGTGAACGCAATTTTAAAATCAACTCTGCCATACACGGTGTTAATCACCATGGGTGCGCTGATTTACACAGCATGTTTTGTATTCTGACAAAAGCGGACTGCCGTGGGGATAACCTGCGGCAGTCTTTTGAAAACCGATAGAAAGAAAGGAAGTATCAGATGAGCAGGAAAGTAAGAATAGGAATCGATGTAGGAGGAACGTTCACGGACGCGGTCATTATCGATGATGAGACCTACCAGATTATCGGCAAAGCGAAAATCCCCACGACCCACCACGCGAAGACAGGAGTTGCGGAAGGCATTGTGACGGTCATCAGGAAAATCATGGCGGAACATGGAGTGTCACCGGAGGAGGTGGCATTTATCGCCCATGGAACCACACAGGCCACCAACGCGCTGCTGGAGGGCGACGTGGCGAAGGTTGGAATTATTGGAATGGGAACCGGCCTGGAAGGCGAACGGGCAAAATCAGAGACCAGGGTCGGGGATATCGAACTGGCGCCGGGCAAGTTCCTGCATACGGCCCACACCTTTCTCGATTCCGCCAAACTGGATGAAACCGCAGTGGACCAGGCGCTGGATACTCTTTTAAAGGAACAGGCAGAGGTGTTTGTGGCGTCGAAATCCTATTCCGTAGATAATCCGGAGGATGAAATCGCAGTTATTGATCAGGCGGGTGCCCGGGGACTGTTAGCCACCGGAGGCTATGAGATTTCCCAGCTATATGGCCTTTCCGCCAGAACCAGGACCGCCGTGGTGAATGCCGCCCTGATTCCCAAAATGGTGGAGACAGCGGATATGACGGAGCGCTCCGTCAAGGAGGCGGATATCACTAAGCCGTTAATGATTATGCGGTGTGACGGCGGTGTCATGAACGTGGATGAAGTCCGGAAACGGCCGATCTTAACCATGCTTTCCGGCCTGGCTGCCGGGGTGGCGGGAGCGTTGATGTATGAGAAGATCACCGATGGCATTTTCTTCGAGGTGGGAGGAACCTCCACAGATATTTCCGTGATCAAGGATGGAAAGGTTATGGTAAAAAATGCTTCCGTGGGCGGCAGAAAACTCTACTTGACCTCCCTGGACGTCCGGACTCTGGGCATCGCCGGCGGCAGTATGGTGGTGGTGCGAAACGGCGCTATCACAGACGTGGGGCCCCGGTCCGCCCATATCGCGGGTAAGGAATACGAACTGTTCCAGACGGCGGAAACTATGGTGAAACCGGAGCTTCAGCTGATTGCGCCAAGACCGGAGGACCGTCCGGATTACGCGGTTGTCCGGTGTCAGAACGGGCAGGAATACGCCCTCACACTGGCCGGCGCGGCCAATATTCTTGGCTATGTTCCGGAGGACGATTACGCCCACGGCAATGTGGAGGCGGCGAAAGCGGCATGGGGCGCGCTTGCGCAGACGCTTGGCACCACCGTGGAGGAAGCCTGTAAAAAGGCCATGGATATTGCTGCGGAAAAAGTAAAAGCGGTAGTCGAGGAGCTTTCAGACGATTATCAGCTAAACCGTCAGATGATCCGCTTTGTGGGCGGCGGCGGGTCCGCCAGTGTCATACCTCCTTATCTGGGGGAGAAGATGGGCGTCCGCTGGCAGATCGCCAAGAATGCTCCCTATATCTCCACTATTGGAGTAGCCATGGCTCTGGTGCGTGAGCAGGTGGAGCGCAATATCTCCAATCCCACCCAGGAGGACATCAAGAGAATTCGAAGCGAGGCCATGGACGTGGTGGTGAAAGCCGGCGCTAACCCGGATACTGTGGAGGTGACAATCGAGGTGGACAGCCAGAAAAACATTCTGCGCGCCATCGCCACAGGGGCCACCGAGATGCGGACCAAGGACTTAAATGTCCGGGTTAAATCTTTGGAAGAGCTGGAGGCGTCGGTGAGAGAGTCGGCCGGGGAAGGCGTCAGCGAGGTGGAGCACCTGGCGCATACCGGCAGATGGCACGCGTTTCAAGTCAGGAACGTCAAGAAGTCGTTCCTCGGTTTATTCAAACGGAACCAGAACTCTGTGCGGATTGTGGATGAGGAGGGCGTTGTCCGGCTGCAGAAGAGCCGCGCGGAGGTCATGACCTTTCACAAGGATGAGATCGGGACGGACTTTGCGGAATTTATAGACGCGGCCACCACCTATACGGATGCCGGCGCGGGGCTTCCGAAGACGTACCTCTATTTTAATCAGAAAGCTGTGGATTTGAGCGGGATTATGAACCGGGAGCAGCTGCTGTCATTGGCGGAGATGGAGTGTGAATTTATTGATGAGGACACAGAGATTATCGCAGTCGCGGCAAAGGAATAGAATCGAGAAGCTAAGCACATTGGAACCGGAGTTCTGGGCATTTATGGAGCTTCGGGAGGACCCTATGTTCCGCTACATGGACCCTGGGCAGTATAGAAACTATGTGGGGATTTCCATGGCAGACGGACGGGAAAAGGCGGTCAGGTACGATCTGGAAGCCATCAAAAAAAGCTTAACGGAACATGGGATGACGCCGGAACTGATGGCAGGAGAAAACCCCATGGGGATTCATTCGGAAGCCGTGTTTCACCATGGAAAAGGAAGCATCAGGATCTATGAGCAGGTTTTGCGGGAGCTGGTCCTGGCTCTGAGCGAGGCGGGGCTGGAAGGCAGTTTCGAAGACATGATGGACCTGCATATCGCTCATGAGTTTTACCACTGCCTGGAATATTGGAATGGAGAAGATATAAGCAGAACATGTCCCACGGTCCGGTACCGTTTCCTTGGAGTGATCCCAAGGATGGGGGCTGTCAGACGGACAAGAGAGATCGGCGCCCATATGTTCGCAAAAGAGGTGTGCCGGCTGGTCATTCACCCGAAGCTATTGGATTATCTTCTGCTGGAACGGAAAGATGAGGAAGAGGCCGGCGCATATTTTAAGGAGTGTATGGAGTGGTCGGAAAGATGGAAAGAACTGCGTGGAGTGGTGTAAGAGATGGAAGGAGTTACGTGATGAGTGAGATCTTATATGGAGGGAAAACGGTTCCCGTGCTGGGAACATTTGACACGGTTGTCATTGGCGGGGGAACAGCCGGCGCGGCCGCGGCCATTGCATCGGCAAAAATGGGAAACAAAACTCTGATTGTGGAGAAAATGAATGCGCTGGGGGGAACCCCGGTGCACGGTCTGGTGATGCCCATGATGGCATCCCACGTATCTCATGGCGACGTGTTTTATGAAATTGAGGAAGCGCTCAAAAGCCGCGGAATCAAAACCAGAGACGGGTATTCCGACGGTCTGTGGTTCTCTGGGGAGGAGATGGCGTACTGTCTGGAGGAACTCTATCTTTCCTGCGGCGGCCGCATCCTGTATGACGCCTGCCTGACCGATGTGGTGGTGGAACAGGGCCGGATCGAAGCCGTTATTGTGATGACCTTTGCAGGCCTTGGGGCCGTGCGGGGAGTCTGCTTCGTGGATGCCAGCGGGGATGCGCTGCTTGCCAGAACCTGCGGCGTTCCCTGTGAGAGCGGGGATGAGGAGGGTAGCAGCCAGGTGTCCAGCTTCCGGTTTGAGATGGGCGGTATTGATGTGGAAGCATACCGCGGTTACTGCCAGGAGATCAAGGATACGTTCTGTCCCATGAAGGAGGGAGAATATTTTGAATCCGCCATGGTGGGCGGAGGCAGTTTCGCCCTGGAGCCATTGTTTCGAAAAGGGGTGGAGGCCAACATCCTGCGGGAGGAGGACCTGCGGTATTACCAGTGTTTTACCGTGCCTGGAAAAGAGGGGAGTATGTCGTTTAACTGCCCCCATATGAAAGGGCTTAAAAACAACACGGAGTTATGGTCCCGTTCTGAAGGAATCACGGAGGGGCGGCAGATGATCCGAAGACTGGTGGAGTTTCTGCGCTGCTTTATGCCCGGGTTCGAGCATGCGTATCTCCAGAGAGAGGCGTCCATGCTGGGAATACGGGAGTCCTGGCGGATCACAGGCCGGTATGTCCTTACGGAGGAGGATTATCTAAACCGGGCCCGCTTTGAGGACGGCGTGGTGAAGGGAGACTGGTATATTGATGTTCACAGCTCCGGCAAAGGGCTGGTTCATAAGAATAAATATGAACCGGGAGAGTACTATGAGATTCCCTACCGCAGTCTCATCACCCGGGAGATATCCAATCTCATTGTTGCAGGACGGTGTATTTCCACCACGTTTTTGATGCAGGCCAGCATCCGCATCCAGCCCACCTTAATTGATATGGGCCAGGCGGCGGGAGAAGCCTGCCGGTATTCGGTGGAACATCGGATTCCCTTGAATGAAATCGACGGAAAGGCACTCAGAGGATAAGAAATGAAAGAAGAACAGTTAAAAATTGGAGTTGTTCATCACACCCACTGGGACCGGGAATGGTATCAGTCCTTTGAAGCCATGCAGATCCGCCTCCGGGATGCCATCCGCAGTATCGTGGAGATGATAGAAAACGGGGCAATCGGGTGTTTTTATCTGGACGGCCAGACCTGTGTGCTGGACGATTACCGGGAGATCGTGACAGAGGAGGAGTTTGGAAAGCTGGAGGAACTGATCCGGCGCGGAAAAATCCAGGTGGGGCCCTGGTACGTTCTGGCGGATGAATTTTTATGCCCGCCGGAGGCCTGCATCAAAAATCTGGAGATCGGCAGTAAGATGGCCGGCAGGTACGGCAGTTTCTGCGAGATCGGATATCTGCCGGATACCTTTGGCCATATCGGTTCCATGCCTCAGATTTTAAATGGGTTTGGCATTCCCTGCGCCGTCATCTGGAGGGGAGCGAATCCACAGCACGGTGAAGTCTGGTGGCAGGGAAATGACGGGAGCCGGGTGGCGGCGCTGGTGCTCTCTACCCGGGACGGCTATTACCAGACCTTTCTAAAGCAGAAGAACTATGAGGGCCTGCTGGATGGTTACCTGGATTTTCATTCCGGTGAGAAACAGTGGCAGTGCCCGGTCGTGATGGATGGCGCGGACCACACGGTCTGCAATCCGGATGCCATGAGCCACCTGCGGGCATATGGGGAGAAGAAATCCATGGAATTTGTGGAAATTCTGCCGGATCAGCTGTGCGGGGATCTTCTGAAAGCGGATTTACGTGAGACCATCGAGGGCGAACTGCGGGATTCCTCCAAGATCTTTGTGTTATCAGGAACCTGGAGCACCAGAATGTACTTAAAGGTTCAAAATCAGAGATGCACGGACGCGCTGGTGCATCGGGCTGAATTTTTAAACGCGTGGGAAGCCGGGGCGTCGCGGTCGGAGGCATTGCTGGAGAAGCTGTGGAAACTTCTTCTGGTCAACCAGGCCCATGACAGCATCTGCGGCTGCAGTATTGATACGGTACACCGGGATATGGAGAATCGGTTCGGGCGGATATTGGAGAGTGTGGATCAGTATGAGCATACGGTATTAAACCGGATGTATCCTTTCGAATACAGGGATGAGGCGGTTTCCAACCGGTGGCTGCATCTCATCCATAACACGCCTTATAAAGAGCGGCGTCTGGTTACCGCTGAAATACTGTTGAAACGGACAGAGGACAAGGGCGGTATCGCCATCTATGACGGAGATCAGCAGGTGGAGATCCAGGTCATCAAACGGGAGGAGAAAGAAGAATTCTTCCATGAAACGGCATCCGAGCCGTGGTATGAGGATATGGTTCATTACCAGATTGAATTTTTGATGGATTTTTGCGGCATGGAGCATCGCTGTCTCCGAATCGAACCGTGTCTGCCCTGGGAACACCAGGAACCATGTCAGGTGACTTCCATTTCCAATGAATATTATGAATGCAGTGTATCGGGAGATGGAATCACAGTGAGACAGAAGCAAACCGGGATCACCTACCCCCATCAGCACCTCTGGGTTTCCTGCCTGGACGCGGGAGACAGCTATAACTGTTCCCCACCGGAGTACCAGCAGACCACGGAGTGCCGGCTGATTTCCGCCATCTGCCGGAAGGATGGCATGAAACAGGTGATGGACAGCGAGTGGCTTTTGGAGACACCGGCCGGACTTAATCAGGAACGGACAGGCGCTTCCCATGAGAAAGCACAGATCACAATCAGGACAAGATTCCAGCTGATTTCGGGGAATCCGGTGATTCTGGTGCACAGCCAGGTTCACAATGAGGCCAGGGACCAGAAATTGAAAGTGGAATTCCATCTGCCCCATATGGATACCCATGCAAGTGACACCGCCTTTGAACTTGTCCGCCGGACCGTCAGGAACAGCCAGGAACGGGCGGCAGAAAACCAGGAGGAACTGGAGATCACCCAAGACCCGACAAACTCCCAGATCAATGCAGGAGATCTGCAGATCGTCCATATCGGCATGCAGGAATATGAGGTGGAGCAGCGGGGAGAGGAAAGCGTGTGCAGTCTGACCGCGCTTCGGTGTACGGGAGATTTATCCCGGAGAGATCTGCGGTCAAGAGGCGGCGGCGCGGGTCCTGGTTTTGAGACCCCCGATGCCCAGTGCATCGGCACCTGGGATTTTACTTATGGACTGATCTACGGTCGGGAATTGTTTTCCCCGGCCCATGGCATTGGTCTTAAAACAGAGCCACTTATCAGGCAGAGCTGCGCTGCCGCGCCGGATGAGCAAAAGCTGATGATAGAGGGAAATGTTCTCTATTCCTCACTGACATATTCCGATGGTTCATGGTTTCTGCGCGTATTTAACCAGTCTGATGAGGACGAGGAGTGGACGCTGAAGCTGGCACAGCTCCACAGCGTGTGGATGTCAAACTTAAAAGGAGAAAAAGAGGCGTGGATCGGAGAAGGGGAACATTTCACCTTCCGAACCGGCGGTAAAAAAATTGTTACGATCAGAATGGAGAGACGATGAAGCGAATACTGTATGTACCTCTCGATGAGAGGCCTTGCAATGAGCTGTTTCCACAGATGGAACTGAGTGTGCAAAAGGACATCGCCATGACAGTTCCGAATAGGGAGCTTCTTAGCACGAAAAAAAAGGCAGGCGATATCGAAGGACTGTGGGCGTTTGTAAGCAGGGAAGCCAACCGGTGTGACGCGGCTGTCCTGTCGGCGGAGATGTTGTTTTATGGCGGCCTTCTGCCATCCAGGCTTCACCACCTGCCGGACCACTGGAAGGAAGAATGTGTGGGGCGGATGCGCTGTCTGCGGAGAGAACATCCAGGAATCCGCCTGTATGTATTTCAGCTGATTATGCGGACTCCGAGATACAACAGCGGGGATGAAGAGCCTGACTACTATGAGCAGTACGGGGAGCGCATCTTTCGGCGGGCCTGGTATCTCGATAAGCGGGAACGCCAGGGCCTGAGCGGGGAGGAGACGGACTGTCTCAAAATGATCGAAAAGGAAGTCCCTGCCGATATCATCAGGGATTACGAGTGGCGGAGAGCCTACAATCTCCAGCTCAACAGGATGGTTCTGGAACTGGTGGAGGAAGGCGTCATCGACTTCTTATGCATTCCTCAGGACGATTCCAGCGAGTACGGCTACACCGCGAAGGACCAGAAGGTCATTGACAGGGAAATCCGTGCCAGACGTCTTCAGGACCGGGTCCTCATGTACCCCGGAGCGGATGAGGCGGGATGCACCCTGACGGCCAGAGCGGTGACGGAACTTCTTGGCATAAAGCCAAACATCTATCCGTTTTACGCGTCTTCCATGGGGCCGTATATCGTCCCTCTGTATGAGGACCGATGCATGGCGGAAAGCTTAAAAGCCCATGTGATGGCGGCAGGAGGGCGGCTCTGTGAATCTCCCTCCAAGGCAGATCTCATTCTGGCCATCAATTGTCCGGGAAAAGTGATGATGGAGAGCTTTGACCAGAACGAGGCGGATATTACATACCGGTCCTTTCGCAGCCTGAATTGGTTCACTGAAAAAATAGCAGATTTCATTCACCAGGGAAAACCGGTTATGGTGGCGGACTGTGCCTATTCCAACGGGGGAGACTTAGAGTTTTTGGAGATGCTTGATACCCTCTGCCTGCTCGACCGGCTGATATCCTACAAGGGTTGGAATACACACTGCAATACACTGGGCAGTACACTGGCCCAGGGAATTCTCGCCTATGACGTGGATGGAGCCGAAAGACAGATCCGGGAGAATCTTCTCTATCACATCCTGGATGACGGTTTATACCAGGCAGACATTCGCAGTGCCATGACTGCCGGCATGGAAGGTACAGAACTGACTTATTTTGATCTGAAAGACCAGCAGGAGCAGATCGCCAAAAAAGAGTCGGCAGCCCTGACAGAGGCATTTGCCGCGCTGGCCAAAAACACGTTCCGGGATATCGAATTGGCGGAGCCGGAGGTGTATCACCCGTGGAACCGCATGTTTGAAATCGGTCTTTCTCTGAAATACCGTTTGACTTAATCAGGGAAAATGGTAAAATATTGGAAGAAGATACGATGAGATTCACAGGTTAGGAGAGATAGTATACATGAAGGGTGAACTGGTAAAAGACAAATCACAGTTAACAAAGGCAGAAGAAAAAATATGCGATTATATTGAGGAATATACCAATAAGAGTATATTTATGACTGTTTCTGAGATTGCGAGCAACTGTGGGGTAGCGGAGGCCAGTGTCACCAGATTTTGCAAGAAACTTGGGTTTCGCAGCTTTCTGGAATTCAAGATGACGATGGCCCAGGAATACCACAGCGATACCGTGAACGATGACCTGCTGTCGGCCGATGAAGAGGTGGGAGATGATTCCTTAAAGGGAACCATGAAGCACTGCTATGACCATACCAACGCGCTCTTAAGAAGCAGCATGAAGAAAAACACATTCAAGCAGATCGAGCATGCGACGGAGCTGTTGATCCATAGCGGGAGGATCTGCGTGTGGGGCATGGGGCGGTACCGCGGGGCGGCGGAGGACCTGTTTTTTAAACTCCTAGAATATGGCCGTCATTGTGATATCCCGAGAAGCTGTCAGGAACTGGAACTTCAGACCGCCTCCTATTCGCCGGAGGATGTGATCCTGGTGATTGACGGGGAGGGAGATGACGAACCGTTCAACGATCTGCTCCGCCAGGCCGGGGAACGGGGGATCAAGGTGCTGGCAGTCACGGAGAACCGGATGTCGAAGCTGGCGATCCTCTCAGATGAGACGATCTGCTACTCCGTCGGGAGCGTTCATCAGGAGAAGTTTTGTTATGTCACGAACATTGCACAGTATTATATGCTGGATCTGCTGATTCAGAATATGATGAAAGCAGAATATGGAGGGGAAGAATCGGAATTGGTTCTCCAGTAAGAAGACACCCTACAATCAGGCGCCGGGATGGCAGGTAAATCCCGGCGCCTGAACTTCTATCAAAGGTCTTTGTCCGTCAAAATGGAGAACGTTCGATCTGCCAGTTGTGCGCCAAACCGTGCAGGTTGTGCAGAAATCCACACCGCTTCCGACAAATGTGATAAGGTTATCTCACTTAAAAAATACAAGGGAGGGCAACACGATGTTAGCAATTAACATGGCAGATGTGGTAAATGTACTAAACACATGCAAACCATATCTCATCGGCTTTGGTGTCGTACTGGCGCTTGCAGTCATCGCAATCATTGCAGTGAGAAAGATGGAGAGCAGAAAGAGGAAACTGATACGGGCGGAGGCGGGAATCGCGGTTCTGCTTGCATTGGTGGTAACCGTAAACATGATTTGCTGGGGGCCCATGTCCAGTTTGATTTCACTGGCAACCGGCAACGGCACGATCACGGAGGAGACATCCGGCGAGGCAGGCAGCCTTTGTACGGAGATTGCCGAGGAAGGCATCGTACTCTTAAAGAATGAAGGGAGTACGCTTCCCATGGCCGGAGGAAACTTAAATGTATTCGGCTGGGCATCCACCAACCCCTGCTACGGCGGGACCGGGTCCGGCTCCCTGTCGGACGCTTATGAGACCGTAAGCCTGCTTCAGGGATTAGAGCATGCCGGGTTCAGCCTCAATACCGAGCTTTCCGATTTCTACACCGCGTACCGGGCGGACCGGCCGGTAGTCGGTATGTGGGAGCAGGACTGGACGCTGCCGGAACCGACGGCAGATTCTTACAGCGCACAGCTCATCGACAACGCGAAAGCATTTTCCGACACGGCGCTGGTTGTGATTACCCGCGTCGGCGGCGAGGGTGCGGACCTGCCCACCGACTTAAGCCAGGTGACTTATCATAACAACTCCGAGGACTATGAGGATTTTGGACCGGGAGAGCATTTTTTACAGCTGAGCAGAACCGAGAGAGACATGGTGGATTTGGTGTGCGCCAACTTTGACAAGGTAGTGGTGGTATACAACGGCGCCAATGCCATGGAGCTTGGTTTTGTCAATGAATATGAACAGATCAAGAGTGTATTATGGTGTCCGGGTACCGGCCAGTCCGGCTTTGAGGGACTGGGCGAGATTTTAAGCGGGCAGGTCAATCCGTCGGGAAAAACCAGCGATACCTTTGTGATGGATTTAACCTCCACGCCGACTGCCAAGAACTTTGGCAGCTTCGTCTATGACAACATGGAGGAATTTAAAGTGACCCAGACCGGATTTACCGGTAAAGAAGAGGTGACATGGCCATCCTTCGTCAACTACGTGGAGGGCATCTATGTGGGTTACCGTTTCTATGAGACCGCGGCGGCTGAGGGGCTGATCGACTATGATAACACGGTCCTCTATCCCTTTGGACACGGACTGTCCTACACCACATTCACCCAGGAGATGGGAGACATTACCGAGGCGGACGGCCAGATCAGCTTTGATGTGACCGTAACCAATACCGGAGATACCAAAGGCAAGGATGTGGTGGAAGTTTATTATAACCCGCCTTACATAAACGGAGGGATTGAGAAGGCATCTGCCAATCTGGTCGCGTTTGACAAGACAGACCTGCTGGAGCCGGGAGCTTCCCAGACGCTGACCATCACGTTTGCGGCGGAAGACATGGCGTCTTATGACTATGAAAATGCAAAAGGCTATGTGCTGGAGGCAGGGGATTATCAGATCAGCATCAACCGCGATTCCCACAACGTGCTGGCAGCGCAGACCTACACGGTGGATTCCACGATCAGCTATACCGGCGAAAACGTTCGTTCCAGTGATGCGGCGGCTGTGACCAACGTATTTGACTATGCGGCAGGCGAGGTGACCTATCTCTCCCGTGCAGACGGATTTGCCAATTATGAAGAGGCGGTAAAAGCGCCGGCCAGCTTAACCATGAAGGAAGAGGTTAAGGCCACTTTTATCAACAACAGTAACTACCATTCCGAGGATTACAACCGGGCGGAGGATGAAATGCCTAAGACCGGCGCCAAGAATCCGGTGAAGCTTGCCGATTTGCGGGGGGCGGACTATGACGACCCACAGTGGGAGAATCTGCTTGACAATATGACCATCGGCGATATGGACACGGTGATTGCCCTGGGCGGCTACCAGACCGCGGCGGCAAAAAGCGTGGAGAAGGTGCAGACCGTTGACTGTGACGGCCCGGCCTCCATCAACAACAACTTTACGGGAACTGGGTCAATCGGATTTCCGTCGGCAGTGATGATTGCATGTACCTGGAATGAGGACATTGCGGAGGCGTTTGGACAGAGCATCGGCAAGATGGCGGATGAGATGGGCGTGTCCGGCTGGTATGCTCCGGCTATGAATATCCACCGCAGTGCATTTGCAGGAAGAAACTTTGAATACTACTCCGAGGACGGCGTGCTGTCCGGCAGAATTGCCGCAAAAGCGGTGATCGGAGCAGAGCAGTATGGCGTGTATGCCTATATCAAGCACTTTGCGTTAAATGACCAGGAGACCAACCGCTGCAGCATGCTCTGTACCTGGAGCAATGAGCAGGCCATCCGTGAGATTTACTTAAAACCGTTTGAGATCGCTGTGAAAGAAGGCGGCGCAAAAGCGGTGATGTCCTCCTTCAACTATATCGGAACCAGATGGGCAGGCGGCTCCTCTGAACTGTGCAATACGGTGCTCCGGGAGGAGTGGGGCTTCCAGGGAATGGTACTGACCGATTACTTTGGCGTCTACGGCTACATGAGCGCCGACCAGGCGATCCGCAACGGCACGGACATCATGCTGGTTGCCTATGACACGGAGACCAACCATGTGAAGGATACCAAGAGCGCAACCGGAGTCCAGGCTATGCGCCAGGCATGCAAGAATGTGATGTACACGGTAGTCAACAGCCGCGCTTACGCGCCGGAGAATTTAAAGACCGGTCTGATGGCATGGCAGGTGATGGCAATTGTGCTGGATGTGATTCTGGCGGCCGGTCTGTTAGGGCTGGAGGCAGTGGCAGTGAAACGCTTTCAGAAGAGAAAGACAGAAGACGAAACGCAGACAAAAAGCGGGATGACAAACTAGAAACGAATCATGTGAGGAGAAGTGCAGTGGAAAAGACAAAAAATGTGGGTTTTTGGGGAGAATTTAAAAGAAAACACCCGGAGATTGCCCAGTTTATCGTGTTCTTTATAATCAGCAACGGCGTGACCGTGCTGCAGATGGTCTTGATGCCGCTGATTAAGTACTTATTTGGATTCACGCCCCTTGTGAGCACCAGCTTTCAGGTGCTGCCGGTGGGCCACAATTTAGACGGCGGAATCTACTATGTATTCGACTATGCGGCGGGGACCATTGCCTCCGGCGGAGGTGGAGGGCTTGCCTACTTCCTGGCGGTGGAGATCACCCTGTTGATTGCCCAGGTGATCAACTTCTTCCTCCAGCGGAATGTGACCTTCAAGTCTAACACCAGTATCACCAGGGCGGCGGTATGGTATTTTATCGCCTGGGTCATCATTTCCGTGGGCGCCGCGGCGCTGCAGGGGCTTTATAAAACACCGATTTATACCTTCTTCATGAACTGGATGGGGAAGGGAGCCGGAACAACCGTGGCGGATCTGATCACAATGCTGATCAACTGCGTCATATCCTTCTGGGTGTTCTATCCCATCCTGAAGGTGATCTTTAAAGAGAAAGAGGGGCAGGCGGTATCATGAAACATGCAGATCTCATAAATAACATGACGGTGGAGGAAAAGGCCGCCATCCTAAGCGGGAAGAATGAATGGCAGAGCTGGGATTTTCCCCGACTGGGGATACCCTCCATCTTCTGTGCGGACGGTCCTCACGGCATCCGCAAGCAGGCCGGCGCCGGCGACCATCTGGGACTGAATCCGTCCCTGCCGGCGACCTGTTTTCCCACAGCGGCCACTGTTTCCGGCAGCTGGGACGAGGAACTGGCCCGGGAGGTGGGGCAGGCTTTGGGCGAGGAAGCGGCGGCTCTTGGCGTCGATGTGCTTCTTGGCCCCGGCCTAAACATCAAGCGGAGTCCCTTATGCGGGAGGAATTTTGAATATTTTTCAGAGGACCCCTATCTTTCCGGGAAAATGGCGGCGGCCTATGTGAAAGGAATCCAGGGGGAAGGCGTCTATGCCTGCCCGAAGCATTTTGCGGTGAACAGCCAGGAACTTAGGAGAATGGCTATGAACTCCGTGCTGGATGAGCGGACGCTTAGGGAGATCTATTTAACCGGGTTTGAGATTGCGGTGAAGGAAGGCGGGGCAAAGGCGCTGATGACCAGCTACAATGAGGTCAACGGCACCTATGCCAACGAAAATGACCATCTGTTACAGGATATTCTCCGCAAGGAGTGGGGATTTGACGGAATCGTTATCACGGACTGGGGCGGGTCCAACGACCATGTGCGGGGAGTGAAGAACCGTTCCAATCTGGAGATGCCGACACCGGGGCTGGATTCCGCAAGACAGATTCTTGCGGCGCTGGAGGACGGGCGGCTGACGATGAAGGAACTGGATACCTGTGTGGACGATCTGCTGGATGCAGTTTTGACATTGGCGGCAAACCGCAGGGACAGAGCCGGAGCAGAGAGGAGCGCTGGGGCGGAGCAGACTGCCGGGACAGACCAGACTGCCGGGGCAGAGCATGCTGCTGAAGCGGGCCATGCCGCCGGAGTATCAGACCATGCCTCTGGTTTTGACAAGGCCGCGCACCACGCATTGGCGAAAAGAGCGGCTTCGGAGAGTATTATTTTACTAAAGAACACATCGGACCCAGATCCGCTGCTTCCGATTAAGGAGAACTGTAAAGCGGCGCTTATCGGCGATTTTGCCATTACTCCCAGGTATCAGGGCGCCGGTTCCTCCGTGGTCAATGCCATTCAGGTGGAGAGTCTTCGGCAGATGGCGGGTGATTATCCATTTCAGTGTATCGGCTGTGTTCCCGGATACCGCCGCAACGGGAAGACCGACGAGGCTCTTGTGAAGGAAGCCCTAGATCTGGCGAGGGAGGCCGAGCTGGTGATCTTCTGCTTTGGTCTGGATGAAATCAGCGAATCAGAGGGCATGGACCGCACCCACATGCGGATTCCGCAGAACCAGATCGAACTGCTGGAAGCGCTTGTGAAGGTGAATTCCAATATCGTCGGCGTCATCAGCGCCGGTTCCCCGGTGGAGATGCCCTGGCAGCACTGCTGCAAAGCAATTCTGCACGGATATTTAGGCGGTGAAGCGGGAGCGGGAGCCATGCTGGATGTGCTGACCGGTAAGGTGAATCCATCTGGCAGACTGAGCGAGACTTACCCCATCCGCTACGAGGATACCCCGGCGTTTCGCTGCTTCCCCAGTGTGGAGAGAAATTCGGAATACCGCGAAGGCATTTTTGTGGGATACCGGTATTATGATACCAGCAGGGTGCGGGTCCAGTATCCCTTTGGCTATGGATTATCCTACACCTCCTTTTCGTACAGCGGCCTGGAGGTGTCGAGGGAGGGCGTGAGTTTTGACCTTATCAATACCGGAAAGAGAGACGGCGCCGAGGTGGCTCAGATGTATGTGGGTTGCTTTGACAGCAGGATCTTCCGGCCGGAAAAGGAATTGAAAGGCTTTCGGAAAGTATTTTTAAAAGCGGGAGAGAAGAAGCGGGTGACGATCCCCTTTGACGATAAGACATTCCGGTATTGGAATGTTGTGACGAACCGGTGGGAAGTGGAGGCCGGGACCTATCAGATTCTGGTGGGCTCCTGTGTCATGGACATCCGTCTGAGCAGCAGCATTACGCTGGACGGTACCGGAGCCGGACTGCCTTACGATCTAAAGCAGCTGCCGTCCTACCGCACCGGCCTGGTCCAGAATGTGGACATCAAAGAATTTGAAATCCTGCTGGGCCATCCCGTTCCATCAGGAACCTGGTCCGGAGATTTGGGAATCAATGATGCGGTCTGCCAGATGTATTACGCAAAAAGCGGCCTGGCCAGATTTATTTACCGTGTGCTGACTGATAAGGTGGCCAAAAATGAAGAAAAAGGAACGCCGGATTTAAACCTGTTGTTCCAGTACAATATCCCGTTTCGGGCCATCGCCAAGATGACCGGCGGTATGGTCAGCATGGAGATGGCATACGGCATGACCGATGTGGTAAACGGACATTTCTTCCAGGGAATGAGACGGATTCTGGGCGGATTCTTCCGAAACAGAAGAGAAAACAAAGCATATGTCAGGAAACTGCTCACTCCACCGGTATCAGAACCGACAGAGTAAACCAGTTGTCCTTGGATTGGAGGGTCATGGAGCCGCCGTACTTTTGTGCGGCGGCTTGAATGCTTTTTAAGCCGTAGCCGTGATACAGGTGATTGTCCTTCGTGGTGAGCGGGAGCTGGTTGGAGCCCAGCTTCAGCGGCGTGTCCGTATAATTTTCAAACTGAATCATAAGAAACTGGTTTTTTCGGAACAGAGACATGGTAACCAGGCGTTTCTCCGGGTCATCAAACTGGGAGACACATTCAATGGCGTTGTCCAGGGCATTGCCAAAAATGGAGCAGATATCTTTTACGTGCATAAAGGAGATCAGACTGCCGTCCGCCATGCAGGTAAAGGTAATCTGTTTTTGGGAGCAGTAGGTACTCTTGGTGGTCAGCACCACGTCCAGCACCCGGTTTCCGGTATTGGTGAGCGCTTCCTGCGCGGCAATGGCCTGCTCCATCTCCTCCAAGTACTGTTCCCTCTTTCTGGGGTCCTCCTCCGCCCGGATGGCTATCATATAATGCTTCAAATCATGAAACTCCCTGCGCAGCAGTTCCATATTGTCGATGGACATGCGGTACTGGTCGTACTGCCGCTGCAGCATGGCGTTCATCAGCTGGTTTTCACTGCGCATCCGCAGCTCCTCCCGTTTCTCCATCTGGGAGACCAGCATCACCAGTCCCCCAAAATCCACCAGAGTGCGGACATAAAGGATGGAGGAGGTGGCGCTGGAAAATGGCGTATCCGGCATGATAAAACTTAAATTGCTGATGGTAAATGCCGCCAGTGCGATCATAGCGGCACCGAACAGTTCCTTGTTGGCAATGTTCAGATTCTCATCCCTGGGGATGTGTTCCCGCTCCAAAAACCAGTAACCGAAGTAGACCAGGGCGTAGATAAGCACCATGATAACGGCGGGCACAGCAGCATGGAGAATCCGGAAATGAACCGTCACCCAGACACTCAGCTGCCACTGCAGGGAGGCGGCAAACTCGGCCAGCACAAAAGCCCGGATACAGCAAAAGCCCGCGTCCTGGGGAGAGACATCACAAATGAGATAAATCGATAAGTACATGCAGAAAATGGCGCCAAGCATCCCGGGAATCCAGAGAAACAGCGGCGCCATCCCCGCCAAATGCTGGTAGATCAGAAACCAGGCCAGCAGTCCCGCCAGAGCGCCGTAGAGTTTTCCGCCCGAAAGCTTCCTGCGCAGCATCATGATATACGTCACACATGCCGCCCACTCGGCAAAAGCCGTGCAGAGTCTGGGCGTGTCCATCAAATTCGTGATATTCACCTCTGTATTCCTCCTACATAATCCGTAAATGAGTCCAGAAAACTTTTTTTGCGCGCCCGGCTGACCGAAAGCTCCGTCCCGTCGGACAAGCGCACCACATTCGGCATCAGAGCGGCCACATGAAGTAAGTTTACCAGATAAGCATTGTGGCATTTGGAAAAGCCCTGGGGCAGCAGCAGTTCTTCCATCCGCTTTAAGGGACCGGCAGTGCGAAAATCCCCCTTTTCCGAATGAATCAGGACATCATGCTTCTGGCTCTCCACATAGTAAATCTGCGTAGTATCGATCTTCAACTGGCCGCCGTCCACGTCAATGGTGAGATAGCAGTGATTCTGCTTTTTCTGAATCTGCCGCGCCGCTTTGCCAAGAAGCTGGGAAAAGGCCAGATAGGGGACTGGTTTCAGCACATAGCCAAGCGCGTCCACCATGTATCCCTGCACGGCAAACTGGACCGTGGAGGTGATAAATATAAAAATCACATCCTCGTCCAACGCCCGGATGTTCTCAGCCGTGCTCATACCGTCCAAATGCTTCATCTGAATGTCAAGAAAGATCATGTCATACTCCGCCTTGTAGCCGGAGATGATGTCCAGACCGTCTGAGAACGTGGTTATCTGAAAATGGGTGGAATTCTCCTGTTCATAGCGGTTCAAATAGTTTAGCAGTATCTGCATGTCATTTCTGTCATCCTCAACAATCGCAATCCGGATCATAACTTTCGTACCCCCCTGAAAAATCTCTGATAATTCATTATAAAGGATTGGCAAAAAAAGAACAAGGATTTCCGTTTATATTATGGGTGCCACAGGATAACATAATGGTTGGATGAGCGAAGTGAAAATAAAGTTGTAAGTAGGGAATACTTCAAGTATAATAATTTTAACATATCCTATCTAAGTGGGTGAAACGGGGAGGTTTCTGATGATTAGTAGTTTGCATATTGAAGGGTTTAAGGGATGGAAGGATACAGGAGAAATAAAACTGGCGCCTATTACAGTTCTATTTGGTGGCAATAGTTCAGGAAAATCCAGTATCGGACAATTTTTAGTAATGCTGAAACAAACAATACAACAATCGGATCGGAAAACAGTGTTAATGTTTGGTGGAGAAAAATCTTCTGTTGATTTAGGAACACCGATAGATGTACTCTATAATCATGATTTAACGAATCGACTGCGCTTTAGTTATACTTGGGATTTAACGGAAAAATTTGCAATAGATGAGGATGCCGAACCAAAACTCACATATAATCGAATTAAATTTTCAGGAGATATTGGTATTGAAAATCAAGAAACGCACTTACTTGAGGTGGGAGAATTAAAATATAACTTATATGATAATGAAAAAGAAACAGTTAATATTGTAATGAAGAAAAATGATGGAACTGATGATAAACATCAATATGAATTGGACAGTAAGAAATTCAGATTAATCAGAAGCAGGGGACGAGTGTGGAAACTTTCTGAACCAATCAAATTTTATGGATTTCCCGATGCTGTTACAGCATATTATCAAAATGCAGGCTTTTTGCAGGATTTAAACTTGCATCATGAAAATTTATTTTCTAATCTTTATTATTTAGGTCCGATGCGTACAAAAGCCAAAAGGATATATACTTGGAGTGGAGTGAGCCCTGAAAGTGTGGGTGATGATGGCAGCAATACAATTGCAGCAATTTTGTCCGCTAAGAACCAAAATAGAATGTTGAATTATAAAAAAAGAGGTACAAAAAAACCGTTTCTAGTTGTTATCGCAGAAGAACTTAAAAAACTGGGATTGATATCAGATTTTGAGATAGAAAAAATCGAGAATCGTCAAGAGTATGACGTGAAAGTTAAGACAAAAGGCTCCAATAGTTATGTTAATATTCCGGATGTTGGATTTGGTGTATCACAGGTTTTACCTGTTCTTGTTGAACTGTTTTATGCCCCTGAGAATTCAATTATATTTATTGAGCAGCCGGAAATCCATTTACATCCCAGTGCTCAGGCACAACTGGCAGATGTAATTATTGACGCCGTGAATATGTGGGAAGCAGGCAATAGAAGGAATATTCAGGTTATATTAGAAACACATTCGGAACATTTACTGCGAAGACTGCAAAGGCGTATTGCAGAAAAAACGCTTCTATCGGATAGTATAAGTGCTTATTTTGCCGATAATAATAAAACCCCCGCCCATCTTGACAGATTAAGAGTAGATGAATACGGTAATATAGCGAATTGGCCTCAGGGGTTTTTTGGAGATATAGAGGAAGATATATATCAGCAGGCGCATTATGCGATACAAAGAAAAATCAGTAAAAAGAAGTTGGAGAGCAATTGATGGAAAAATACATTGTGGATACGAATGTTCCAACGAAAGCCTCCTATCCTATGGAAGAATGGAATGAGGAAGAACTGGAGTTAATTGAGTCTTGCATAGATTTTGTCTACAATTTAATAAGGAATCCTCAATCAAAGCTGGTTTTAGATATGGATAGAGAAATCGTCGGGGAATATGAAAATAATATTAAAGAAACTGATATTGGAAAGATGTTTTTGAGATGGCTGTATCATTATATGGCGGGCATGGATATTATGAATGATATGCTTAAATTAGAAAAAACAAAAGATGGCTCGTATAAGGATTTTCCAGCGGATGAAGCATTACAGGGACTTGACCTGGCAGATCGAAAATTTATCGCTTTGTCAGCAGCACATAAAGATAAACCGATGCTGATACAGGCAGCAGATGGAAAATGGCTGGAATTTGAAGAGGCACTAAGAAAATATGGAATACATATTGAATTTTTAAATCCTGAATATGCAAATAAGAAGTTTACAAAAAAAATTCTGAACAAGAGGAAATGAGTGATGTTTTATAAATTCCCATCAACGCCACATATTGAAAAAAGAGGAGATTTTGTTAGAAATGATAAAATACTGTGCTCTCACGAAATAGAGACCTTGTTCAGTAAAGCAATTTCAATAGAAGAAAAAATTGACGGTGCCAATCTTGGGATTTCCTTCAATGAGGAGGGGGAACTTTTATTGCAAAATAGAGGCTCCTATTTAACGTTTCCTTTGATAGGGCAGTGGGGTCCATTGAAGGAATGGATAGCCACACACGAAGATGCAATATTTGATGTTATTACAGATAAAAAAATTTTATTTGGTGAGTGGTGCTACGCAAAACACTCTGTATTTTATAATGCATTGCCGGATTGGTTTATTGGTTTTGATATTTATGATAAAAAAAATGAAAAGTTTTTGTCTGTAAAAGAGAGAGATAAACTAATGAAAAAAATGGATATTGAAATTGTTCCATTGCTTGGGTATGGCATTTTTACACCTAAAGATATTGAGAGATTTTTCTCCATTTCGAAATTTGGTGATGAAAATTGTGAGGGGGTATACTTGAGGCAGGATGAAGAATTATTTTTAAAATACAGGGCTAAAATGGTAAGAAGGGAATTTCAACAGGCAATCGAGGAACATTGGTCCAAAAAGGAACTTCAAAAAAACAAGTTATTAACCTTAACGGTGTAAATGATAAGCGCCATGATTATCAAAATAGTCATGGCGCATAAACAGTTATTTTATTTTTTTCTCCAATATTGCGATTCCCTGATACAGCACCGCCGACACAATACAGAGAATCACAATGGACATGACCACCATATCCATCTTAAATACCTGGGACCCGTAGATAATTAGGTATCCCAGCCCCTTATTTGCGGCCAGGAACTCGCCTATGATGACGCCAACCAGGCAAAGCCCGATATTCACCTTCATATTGCTGATAATTAACGGAACCGAACCGGGAATCAGCACCTTGAACAGTACATCCTTCTTCCCCCCGCCCAGCGCGTAAATCAATTTAATCTTATCCGGGTCCATCTGTTTGAATCCCGTGTGCAGCGTCAGGATAGAACCAAATACAGCCACCGAGATGGCGGCCACAATAATCGTTTTTACATTGTTCCCCAGCCATACAATCAGGATCGGCGCCAGGGCAGATTTTGGCAGGCTGTTGAGCATGACAAGATAGGGCTCCAGCACCTCGGAGATACTCCGGCTGGCCCACAGCAGCACGGCAAAGAGAACGCCGGCCACCACCACCAGCCCGAAGCTGACCAGAGTTTCTAAGATGGTAATGCCAATGTGTACAAAGATACTCCCATCCGCCACCATGCCGGCAAAGCATTTGACCATGCGGGAGGGGGAACTGAAAATAAAGTCGTCAATGATACCCAGCCTTGCGCACAGCTCCCACAGGGCCAGAAGAAGCACCAGCAGCAGGACCCGGTAGGTGGTCACCTGCTTTCTATGCCGTTTCTCTTTCGCGATAAACTCCTGCTGCGCCAGAGTCGGATGCGTCTCAATCATAATTTTGCAGCTCCTTCCATAACTGATTAAAATAAGTGGAGAATTCAGGAGCATTTCTCCTCTCTAATGGTCTTGCATACTCCTCCCCGAACGCGACCTCCATAATGCCCTTGATTCTTCCGGGCCGGCTGGTGAGAATCACGATACGGTCCGCCACCGAGATGGCTTCCGACAGATCGTGGGTAATCAAAATCGCGGTTTTCCCGCTTTTTTTGATAATGGAGCTGATATCATCGCAGACCTCCAGCCTGGTCTGGTAGTCCAGTGCCGAGAACGGCTCGTCAAGCAGCAGAATATCCGGCTTTAACGCCATGGTGCGGATCAGCGCCGCCCGCTGCCTCATGCCGCCGGACAACTCCGATGGCCGTGCCTGTTCAAAATCCGCCAGCCCGTAAGTAGCCAGCATTTCATGTAACCTCTGTTTTTCATCCTCCCCCATCCGGTGCTGAACCTCCAGCCCCAGGGACACGTTGGACAGAATCGTTCTCCAGTCAAACAGATGGTCCTTCTGGAGCATATAGCCGATCTGCGCACCGCTGTCCTCCCTGGGGACACCGTCAATGAGAATGCTTCCTTCCTCCGGCTCCAAAAGACCGGACAGCAGGGACAGTAACGTGGATTTTCCGCAGCCGGACGGACCGACAATCGCCAGAAACTCCCCGTCGTTGACATCAAAGGATATATTGGAAAGGGCCAGTGTTTCGCCTTCGAGTGAGTGATAAGAGTAGCTTAAGTTTTTCACTTCCAGTTTCGCTTTCATATAGATACCTCCTATAACTATAATCTATAATATGTGGAGGAAAACGAAGCGTGAGGTGAAAAAAGGACAAAAAAGCGTACAAAAAAAGCGGATGTCTTGTCACATCCGCTTCTCATGTTCCCTGGGCGACACTCCCGTCACCTTCTTAAACACCTTACTGAAATAGTAGGGGTTGTCAAACCCCAGCATATCCGAGATTTCATACATCAGATACTGGTGGGTATCAATCAGCGCCTTCGCATGCTCAATCTTCACATCCGCAATATAATCCGACAGCGTCACCCCCGTAAACTTCTTAAAGGTGATACTCAAATGCCCCGCGCTGATATTCAGCACCTCCGCAATCTCCGTCAGCGTCAGCTTCTCCCTATAATGCTCCGCAATATACCGCTTCGCCTGCTCCACCAGCTTATCCGACCGGTTTTCCTTCCGGTCCTCCAGCAGCTTGCACAGCTTATCCCGGAAGCTTCCCAGCCACTCCAGAATATCCGCCAGACTGGTAAAATGGTTTAAATACTCCGCAATATTGATCGTATACGGGAATATATCCTGATAATTGCTCCCCTCATTGTCAAAAAACGAGTAAAGATACGTATAGATATTGATACACGCGCTTGTCGCATGTTCCTTCCCCGGTTTGCACTCCGTAAACAGATCAATGATCTGCCCGAAGATCTCCTCCAGCTTTCCGCTGTCGTTTTGCTGGATGGCCGAAGATAAATCCTTCTTCAAAAAGTTGATATTAAACGTTTTTGCGCTGCTTTTATGATAATGCTGCCCCTGATAAAACACAACCGGAGAGGACGAATCATAGTAGTAATATTCCAGTGCCGTTCTGGCCGCATCAACTGCCGCAGGCAGTTCCGGAATACCCCCCCCCGTATCACTGACCCCAAAAACAGCGGTCAGCTCAAAGTAGGTCTTCAATGCCGAGTTTACCTTCCCGCCAAACTGCGTCATCGTCTCCTTAAGTCCCTGTCCCTCATGGAGCACCGCCACAAGCAGAAACGTGTTTGGCGTATCCGTGAGCAGGGTATAGGCCTGGAAGAACCGCCCGCAGATCCCCCGGATAATATCCCCGATCTGGCCGCCGATCTGCTTTAAGTCCATCGCCTCTTCCCCGGGAAGAAAGCTGATATTGTCCTGCCGCAGGGAGATGAGAGTGATAAAGGAATTCTCATATGTCCGCGCCAATTCCTCCGGCAGCGTGGCCGACTCGTCATGGGCGATCAGAACTTTTCCAAAATAGGCCCTCACCATATCCTGGGCGCCAAACTGTCCCAAACTGCCAAACAGCTGGTGTTCGTGGTGACTCACCATCAGATTACATTTTTCCTTCGCCCGCTCCAGGGCCTGGATTAGCTCCTCCGGACTCAAATTCAGCTTCACCAGATAGTCCGTCGCCCCAAGGGCCAGTGCTTTCCTGGCCAGATCAAACTCCTCCAGATTCGTCAGCACCAGAAAGGCAAACGTGCATCCGGCTGCCTTGCATTTCTCGATCAACTCCAGCCCGTTTAACACCGGCATGCGGATGTCGGTGATGATGATATCCGGCTGCAGTTCCAGGATCATATCCAGGGCATTGGGACCGTTGGTGGCCTTGCCCACAATGGTGCATTCGTAATCCTCCCACACAATCAGGGAAGCAATTCCCGCCAGGATTAAAGGTTCATCATCAACTAATATCACTCGGTACATAGTCACTCCATCTCCACACATTTCCCTGCCTTTGGAATGCTCTAATACTCCAGCGGCAGTGAAATGGTAATCATCGTATAGTTGTCCAGCTCACTCTCTATGGTGATACCGTAATCTTCCCCGTACACCAGCTTCAGCCGGCGGTCCACATTGGGAAGCCCGATTCCGCTCATATTGCTCTTGGTAATCCGGGAGGTATCGGTCAGCAGTTTCCTGATATTCTCCGGCGAGATTCCCACGCCGTTATCCCGCACGGTCACATAAAAGACGCCGTCCCTTGCAAACGCATGAATCTCAATCAGCCCGAACCGCCCGCTGGGTTCAATGCCGGAAAAGATGGCATTTTCCACAATGGGCTGCAACGTCAGCTTCACAATCCGGGCATCGTAGAGACTCTCCTCATCCACTTGAATCTCCACATCAAAGAGCTCAATATAGCGAATCTTTTCTATGGTAACATAATTTTGCAGAAAATCAAGTTCCTGCCGGAACGTTACCTTCTCATTAAAGCCCTTGGCCATGTTTTTTAACAGGGAGGAGAGGGCCGTCACCACCTGGACAATGCCGGTATTCTTCTGCATGGTGGCAATCCACTTGATGGAGTCTAAGGTGTTGTAGAGGAAATGGGGGTTGATCTGTGCCTGAAGCATCTTGATCTCCATGTCCTTCTTCTCCTTCTCATCGAGAACCCTGGAATCCAGAAGGTTGGAGATCTGGCTGGACATCTGGTTGATCTGCTTGCCGATCATACCGATCTCGTCGTCCGTCTCAATGGTGTCATCCGGTTCAAAATCTCCGCCGGCGATCAGCTCCAGGCGCTTGGTCAGTCTGCTGATGGGAGCGCCAAGCTGCCGGGAGATCACAAAAGATAATCCCAGTCCGATCACGATACAGAACAGGAAAATGATGAACACGGTGTTGGATATCACATTGTGGTCCAGATTCAGAGAAGTCACGGGCACAATCTCATAAAACAAAAGTCCGCTGACGGGTTGTTTCTCATAGGTTATAATGCACTGATCCGTTCCAAGCCGCGTCTGAAAGGTACCCGGGCTGGCGGCAGCGGCCAGAAGCTGTTCCCTGATTTCTCTGTCGTCATAGTGTTCCCGGTTTCTGGATGCAATGACATCCCCGGCGGCTGTTGTGACACAGACAATGCTTCCCTCGGGCATGGTATTTAACGCATCCTGAAACAGACTTGGGGAAATACCTAAAAAGACCCAGTAATCTTCCGGCGCGCCGATCACATTTTGAAGAGGGCGCAGGAGAGGGAGAATCTTTGGCGTCTTGTTGGAACCTAAGGAGAAGGGATTGTCCACCAGTGTCAGGGTATAGGAGCCGGATATCTTCGTTAAGTTTTCTGAGAACCAGGGCGCTGCCATGATCCGTTCCGGGTCATCGGAGGAACCGAAGGAACTGCCGGCCTGAAGTAAATATCCATTGTTGTACAGGGTGATTTTATAGATGGAACTGCTGTAACCGGAGATGGCGCACAGATCCTTCAGCACGTCGGAAGCATTGATGGCGGACTTTGGATTGTCGTATCCATCCCGAATTTCGGAAAAAGAGGTCGTCAGAAACAGGGACTGCCGTTCCGAACAGTTCAGTAGAATATTGACCATCTCGTCGTAAGCCACTTCCATCCGGTCGGAGAGACCCGCAATCCGGTTGGCACTGTTTTTCGTTTCGCTGACAATCACGTCCTTACGGTACGAGTTATAGTTATAAAAACTGACGGCGCTCGCAATACAGATGATAATCACCAGATTATAAAGAATCAATTTGCGTTGAAATGTCTTCGGTGTGGGTTTCATGAAACCTCCTATATATGAAGAAATGCTTTTCTTGTCCAGATCTGCTTCCATCATATCGAAAAACAGATGAAAAAACAATTACAATGTCATCGAAACATGAAAATATTATAAAAATCTAAAAATATTATATCTTTTTTCGGGAAACCAGGAAAAAAGAGACAAAAAAAGTAATAGAATTCTGGTTATTTTGGATGTAGTTTTGTTGAGAATTTTGTTATCCTTTAATTACCAACAGGGAACACGGAAACGGGGGCCCTAGAAAAAATGGGAGGGAAAGAATCATGAAATTGAAAAAAATGATGGCTTTGACACTGGCAGCAGGTATGACCGTAACAAGTCTTGCAGCTTGTGGAAGCAAGGGAACGGATGCGACAACAGCAGCACCGGCGGCAGACGGAAAGACAGAGACAACCGAGGCGAAGAAAGAAGAGACCAAGGCAGCTGAGGGAGAGAAGAAAACCATCTCCGTAACCACCTGGGACAATGACACTTCACCGACATTCCAGGCAGTGATCGATGCTTACATGGAGAAGAATCCAAACATCGAGATCAAAGTCATTGACACTTCCGCAGATGAGTACAACAACTCACTGGGAATCAGCTTATCCGCAGCACAGCCAGATCCTGACGTTATCTTCGTTAAGGATATGGGTTCCATGCTTCAGATGGCAGACAAGAAACAGCTTCTTGCGTTAGACGACTATATGAAGGCAGACAGCTTTGACACCTCCGTATACAGCGGTGCGGCAGAGCAGTTACAGTACAACGGCGTTACATATGGCCTTCCATACCGTTCTGACTGGTATGTATTATACTACAACAAAGACTTATTTGACGCAGCCGGCGTGGAATACCCAAGCAACGACATGACATGGGAAGAGTACTATGATCTGGCAGCTAAGATGACAAGCGGCGAGGGAAGCTCCAAGGTATACGGAACCCACGACCATACATGGCAGGCGCTGGTTACCAACTGGGCTGTCCAGGATGGCAAACATACCGTTGTTGAGAAAGATTACAGTTTCTTAAAGCCTTGGTATGAGCAGACCCTGGCATTACAGGACAACGGATATATGCAGGATTTTGCAACCTTAAAGACTGCAAACATCCACTACTCATCCGTATTTAAGAACCAGCAGTGTGCAATGCTTCCGATGGGAACCTGGTTCATCGCAACCATGATCGCAGCACAGGAGAGCGGCGAGACCGATTTCAACTGGGGCGTAGCAGCAATTCCTCATCCGGCAGACACAGGCGCAGGCTACACCGTTGGCGCTATCACACCAATCGCAGTGAGCGCTTACACCGATGAGCCGGACGCATCCTGGGATTTCGTGAAATTCGCGGTTTCCGCAGAGGCATCTGAGATTCTGGCAGGTGTTGGACAGTTTACAGGTATCCAGACAGATAAGTCCCTGGAGACCATCACTTCCGTACCGAACTTCCCGGAGGGCGAGTCCAATGTGGAAGCACTGAAATATACTCACTATGTATTTGACAGACCTCTTGATCCAAACATCGAGGAGATCCGTAAGCCTCTTGACCAGGTTCATGAGATGATCATGATTGGTGAGTACACCATTGATGAAGGTATCGAAGAACTGAACAAACGTGTAGCGGAGATTAAAGGCTGGTAATTTATCGGCATAACAGGTTATAAAAACTCTGACATGGAAAAGACATGATAAAAAGGGCGCTTCTAAAATGAAGTTTTTGGAATGCGCTCTTTTTATGAAGATTTTTAAGGGTTTTGGGGGATTGGAACGTGATAAAAGAACTGGGCTTCAGAACAAAGATGCTGCCGGCGCCAAGAAACGGCGGTTTTGCCATGGAGGGATACTGGGTGTGGTGCGGCTCCGTCATCAAAGGTGAAGACGGGCGTTACCATATGTTTGCATCCCGGTGGCCCAAGAGCCAGCCCATGCATCCCGGCTGGCTGCTGCAGTCGGAGATTGTAAGGGCGGCGGCAGACACTCCCTGTGGTCCTTATGTGTTTGAGGAGGTCGTCTTTCCGGCCAGAGGCCCGGAGTACTGGGACGGCAGAATGACGCACAATCCGGTCATTAAGAAACAGGATGGGAGATACGTGCTTTACTACATCGGTCTGACCCATCCGTTTGAAGATCTGACACCGGATTATCCGCTGACACATGAGGATTACCATACGATGGCTGCCAGGAGCAGAAAGCGTATCGGAGCCGCGTCAGCCGACAGCATTTACGGCCCGTGGAAACGGCTGGAGAAACCGGTGCTGGAGCCGAGGCCGGAGTATTTTGACAATATGTTCGTGTCAAATCCGGCGCCATGTATCCGTGAGGATGGCTCGGTTCTTCTCATTTACAAGTCAAGGCCCTACATCAAACCGCCTTACGCGGGACAGATGTACGGAGATATGGCACTGGGAGCCGCGGTGGCGGAAACCGTCATGGGACCTTATCACGCGGTGGCCGATGAGCCGCTGTTTCCCAAAGATTGTGTGGTGGAAGATCCGTTTATCTGGTTTGACGGTGATCGTTACCAGATGATAGCGAAGGATATGACCGGCAGTCTCTGCGGGGAACGGTTTGGAGGCATGCATGCGGTATCCGAAGACGGCGTTCACTGGGAGATCAACCATGGGGAACTGGTCTATTCCAGGAAGGTGCTGTGGGATGACGGGGTGGAAGAGGAGATGGGGAATCTCGACCGGCCGTTTATCCTGTTTGAGGATGGAAAACCAACCCACTTATTCTTTGCAACGTCCAATGGCCGGGATAGCTTTTTGGATGCGGCAGAGACCTGGAATATGGTGATTCCACTGAAAACAGATTAAGATTATGCCGCTTAAAGCGGCGGAATGGAGGTAACAATGAGCAATCATGAGAATCAGGCAGTGGCCAAGGGGAAGAAAAATAGAAAAGTCAGAAGCAATATTATCGGATATTCGTTTATTCTTCCGAACCTGATCGGATATTCCATATTTGTGTTTATTCCGGTCTGCTTCTCTTTCGTGTTGAGTGTCATGAAATGGGATGGTTCCCAGATTCCGATGGAGTTTGTGGGGCTGCAGAACTTTGTACAGATATTCGGCGACCGGTTTTTCCGGGGGGCGCTGTGGCATACGGTGGTCTACGCGTTGATGACCGTACTTCCGACACTGGTGCTGGCCATGCTTTTGGCCGTGCTGTTGAATTCCAAGATTAAGGGAATCGCATTTTACAGAACGGCGTTCTTCTTCCCGTATATCGCGTCCATTGTAGCGGTAGGCGCTGTGTGGAATATGTTGTTCCAGCCGGATTTTGGACCGATCAACGAGTTTTTAAAATTTATCGGGATCAGCAATCCACCCCGGTGGGTAGTATCCACAGACTGGGCCATGGTGGCGGTAGCCATTGTTACCATCTGGAAATATATGGGATATTACATGATCGTGTACTTGGCGGCGCTCCAGGGCATTTCCAGCTCCCTGTATGAGGCGGCCAGCATTGACGGAGCTAACGGATGGCAGAAACTGCGTTACATCACGATTCCGATGCTGACGCCAACCACCTTCTTCGTGCTGATCATGCTGACGATTCAGTGCTTCAAGGTATTCGATATGGTATACGTTATGACAGGCGGAGGCCCAGGTAACGCAACCCAGACCCTGGTTAACTATATTTACGATAAGGCCTTTGTCAACTGGCAGTTTGGACCGGCAAGCGCGGGCGCTATCGTGCTGTTTGCAGTCGTATTGGTGATCACTCTGATTCAGTTCCAGGGTGAGAAAAAATGGTCGAAGGACATGATGTAGGGAGGAGGAGAACCATGAAAAATAAACAGAAAACAATAAAAGTGTTATTGATTATCATGCTGATTGCATTGTCCCTCTTCATGCTGGTTCCATTTTACTGGATGGTGATTTCTTCCCTGAAGATGAATAAGGACGTATTCTCGGTACCGATGAAATGGCTTCCCGATATGAACAATATCCAGTGGAAGAATTATAACATTATCTGGAAGAAGATTCCGCTGCTCACATTCTTTAAGAATACGGCGAAGCTGACAGTGATCACAACGATTATCCAGTTGTGTACCAGCTGTTTTGCGGCTTACGGTTTTACAAAGACAAAGTTTGCAGGAAGAGATTTAATTTTCTTAATGTATGTAACAACCATTGCCATTCCGTGGCAGGTATATATGGTTCCCCAGTTTATTCTGATTTCCAAAATGGGATTAAACGATACGCATCTGGGACTGATTCTGATGCAGGCGTTCTCGGCGTTTGGTGTATTCCTGATCCGGCAGTTTTATATCAGTATTCCGGATGAACTGTGTGAGGCGGCCAGAATCGACGGACTGAATGAATATGGAATTTTTGCCAAAATTGTATTCCCCCTTGGAAAACCGGCTATGGCGACCCTGACAATCTTTACATTCACGAATGTATGGAATGACTTCATGGGCCCTCTCATTTACTTAAAGACCAAGGAATTAAAGACGATCCAGTTAGGTATCCGCATGTTTATCTCCCAGTACGGGGCGGATTACGCGTGGATTATGGCGGCGTCCGTATGTTCGCTGGTTCCGGTAGTGATTGTGTTCTTAAGCTGTCAGAAGTTCTTCGTGGAAGGCGTGGCGGCAAGTGGTATTAAGGGATAAGAGAGGAGACAGGTTATATGGCACAGACATTGGAATCAATCGGCAGATATCCCGGGACGTCAGAGGCGCAGCGAAAGGCAGCTATGGAGCAGGCGGTGAAGATCGTCCGGGCCAACTTGGAGACCTTTACCGACAAGTTTCAGTCCTCCAATTCCTTTGACGGCTTCTACGAGCCGACGGAAAATGTAGAGTGGACCACCGGGTTCTGGACCGGAGTGATCTGGCTGGCATACGAGTATACCGGTGACCCGGTATTCAAAGAGGCCGGGGAGATTCAGGTGGAGAGCTTCCTGACAAGAATCCGGGAGAAAATTGACGTGAACCATCACGATATGGGATTCCTGTACAGTTTATCCTGCGTGGCAGCCTACAAGCTGACCGGCAATGAGCACGCGAAGGAGGCCGCGCTTTTAGCGGCGGACCATCTGGCGGAGCGTTACCGGGAGAGGGGGCAGTTCCTCCAAGCCTGGGGAAATCCCGGAGAGCCGAAGGAATACCGGCTGATCATCGACTGCCTGCTGAACCTGCCCATTTTATACTGGGCCAGTGAGGTGACCGGGGATTCGTCCTATGCCAAGAAGGCGGAAAACCATATTAAAACAGCGATGAAATGCATCCTGCGGCCGGATGATTCCACCTACCACACCCATTTTTTTGATGTGGAGACAGGGGAGCCGACTTACGGGGTGACCCATCAGGGGAACCGGAACGGATCAGCCTGGGCGAGAGGCCAGGCGTGGGGCGTGTATGGAATCGCGCTCAGCTACCGGTATCTGAAAAATCCGGAGTATCTGGACTTGTTCTGCCGGGTGACGGATTACTTTGTAGAGCATTTACCGGACGATTTAGTGCCTTATTGGGATTTCGACTTCGATACGGGAAGTGAGGAGCCCAGGGATTCCTCCGCATCGGCGATTGCTGTCTGCGGGATTTTGGAGATGGCGAAGTACTTAGATGAGGAGAGAGCGGGAAAATACCTGGAGGCGGCGGATAAAATGCTGTGCGCATTGATTGACAAGTGTGCCAACGGGGATTTGACGGTGTCAAACGGATTGCTGCTTCACGGGACTTATGCCCGCGATTCAAAAGAGAATACCTGCACCAACCGTGGTGTGGATGAATGCAATACCTGGGGCGATTACTTCTATATGGAAGCCTTGACGAGACGGTACAAGGACTGGGAGTTGTACTGGTAGTTGTGAGAAGAACGAAGGCTGAGACGATTTTGTTTCAGCCTTCTTTTTTTGAAAATTTGACGTTAGAGAGTGACAGAAGAAAAATGAGGTTGTAAAATGGGGGAACAGGGAAGGAATAAGATTCAGGATGAGAGTACCATCAGGCTGCTGTTTGGGGCCTGCTGGTGTGTGTATTTTTCTACATATCTGGGGCGGCTGAATTACTCGGCCTGCTTAAATGAGATGATTGGGGCGGAGGGATTTTCCAAAAGCCAGGGAGGGCTGATCGGAACCTGCTTTTTTCTGGCCTACGGTGTGGGACAGCTGCTCAGCGGTTTTTTAGGGGACCGGCTGTCACCGAAGAAGCTGGTGTTCACCGGGATGGTGGTGTCTTCTTTTGCAAATCTGGGAATGGCGGTATCCAGGCGGCCGGAGGCCATGATGGCCTGCTGGTGTGTCAACGGACTGTTCCAAGCCCTGGTATGGTCGCCGATGATCCGTATGCTGTACGACTATCTGACCACGGAGCGCAGGATGAAATCCTGTCTGTGGCTGAACAGCACGGTGCCGATTGGGACGATGACGGCTTATGGGTTAAGCGCGCTGTTTTTGAAGCTGACAGGAAACTGGAGAACCATGTTCATGCTGCCCTTTGCGGCGCTGCTTGTGATTGCGTTCCTGTGGCTGTTTGCCATCGGCCGGGTGGAACGGCAGATGAAACATAGGGAAGCGGAAAGCGCCGGAGCCGCAAGGCCGGCCGAACCGGCCAAACATCCCAGGTGTGGCCGGACCGGCTGGCCGGGTCTTCTGTGGCAGTCAGGTTTTCTGTTTCTGATGTTTGCGCTGGTAGTCCAGGGCGCCTTAAAGGATGGGGTAACTACCTGGATACCCACTTATATCAGCGAAACCTACGGTCTCAGTGGAATCCTGTCCATCACCGGCACCATGGTCATTCCGGTATTTAACCTGCTGGGCGTCTATCTGGCAGACCTGGTAAACCAGCGGTGGTTCCGGGAAGAGGTGCGGACCGCCATGTTTTTCTTTGGCGTCTGCGGGCTGTCACTGCTGGTGTTGTGGCTCTGTTCCGGTCAAAGCATGGTGGTTTCGTTCCTGATGCTGGCCATCGCGACAACGGCCATGATGGCGGTCAACACCATGCTGATTGCCGTTCTTCCCTCATACTTTGGAATTCTGGGGAAAGCTTCCTCCATGTCGGGGATCTTAAATTCCTCGGTTTACATTGGCGGGGCCGTATCCACCTATGGAATCGGCCTGCTGTCGGGACTTATCGGATGGGAACGGACGATCTTCGTCTGGCTGGTCTGCGCGGTGGCGGCGGGAATCATTTGCTTTCTGGTCAGCCGTGTCTGGGTGAAGTTTAAACATACAAGATTGAGATAACCTGATTGGAGGATGAAAACATGGGAAATCGAATTTGGCTTTTACCGGAAATGGGAACATTTTATAAGGCGAATCTCCACGCCCATACTGTGGTGTCGGACGGAAAACTGACGCCGGAGGAGATGAAGCGGGAATATCAGAAACGGGGATATTCGGTGGTGGCCTATACCGACCACCGGGTATACAGAAATCACACAGAGTTAAATGACGACAGCTTTATCGCCCTAGCCGCCTGCGAGGTGGATATCGACGGTCCGTTCCAGACGCCGGGGGATTACTCCCGGGTGCAGACTTACCATATCAACCTCTTTGACACCCGGCCGGACTATGAGACGGAGCGGAAATATCAGTCTGTGATGCCGCAGTGTGACTATCACGATACGGAAGGCTTAAACCGCTATCTGGAAGAGATGAAGAATCTGGGCTTTTTAACCTGCTATAATCACCCTTACTGGTCCCTGCAGAACTATGACGACTATAAGGTGCTGAAGGGACTGTGGGCGATGGAAATCTTCAACTATGGCTGTGAGCATGACGGTCTCTACGGCTATCAGCCCCAGGTTTACGATGAACTGCTGCGGTGCGGGAACCGGCTGTTTAACGTGGCGGGAGATGACAATCATAACCTGCTGCCCTTTGGCGATCCGCTGTGCGATTCCTTTGGCGGCTTCACGTTCATCAAAGCAGAGCAGCTGACCTATGAAAGTATTGCAAATGCGCTGAAGAACGGTCATTTTTACAGCTCTATGGGGCCGCAGATCAGGGAACTTTATATCGAGGATGGTGAGCTGGTGGTGAAGTGCAGCCCGGTAGAGAAAATCTATGTGATCATGGAAGGACGAAACAGCCACAAACAACTGGCGTCCGCCGGTGAGACCATAGAGGAAGCCCGGTTCCGGCTGACCGGAAACGAAGGCTGGATTCGGGTTGACTGCCGTGACTGCCGCGGCCTTCACGCCAATTCAAACGCCTACTGGCTGGATGATATCAAAAAGGAGAGTAATCGATGAAACAGAATTTACTATACATATTTGCCGACCAATGGCGCTACCAGGCCGTCGGCTGCCACGGCGCCGACCAGGTGGTGACGCCAAACATGGACCGGTTCGCGGCGGAGAGCATGGACTTCACCCATGCGTACAGCACATTTCCGCTGTGCTCCCCCCACCGGGCGTCCCTGATGACGGGAAAATACCCCTTCAACGTCGGCATGTGGACCAACTGTAAGATCGGCCTGGAGGAGAAGATCATGCTGAAGCCCCAGGAGACTTGTATCGGCAACGTATTGAAGGACCATGGCTATCAGACCGGTTATATCGGCAAATGGCATCTGGACGCGTCGGAGCTGAATTTCACGCCCCATCCCGAGTCCGGGGCGGCAGAGTGGGATGCCTACACGCCGCCGGGAGAACGGAGACAGGGCTTCGACTATTGGCTGTCCTACGGCGCCTGCGACGAGCATTTAGATCCTCATTACTGGATGGACAGCGCCAGGCAGATCAAGCCGGGAAAATGGTCGGCAGAATTTGAGACCGACAAGGCCATCGAATACATGGAGACCCGCAAGGACGACGAAGCGCCCTTCGCCCTGTTCCTGTCCTACAATCCACCCCACCTGCCCTATGAACTGGTGCCGGACCGGTATTATGAGAAGTTCCGGGATCTGGAGATCGACTACCGCCCGAATGTGCCGGACGATATGAGAGAGGGCATCTTAAAAACCCAGTCCCGCCAGTATTTTGCCGCTGTGCATGGCATTGACGAGCAGTTTGGCAGAATCTATGATTACTTGAAGGAGAACGGTCTGGAGGAGAATACGCTGGTGGTGCTGTCCGCCGACCACGGGGAAATGCTGGGCGCCCACCATCTCATGAGCAAGAACGTGTGGTACGAGGAGTCTATCCACATTCCGCTGTTCATGCGCCAGAAAGGGCGGATCAAAGCCGGGGAAAATCCGGTGGTCTTCGCAAGCCCGGACCATATGCCCACACTGCTCGGTCTGCTGGATTTACCGGTGCCGGAGACCTGCCAGGGGTATGACCACACCAAAGGCATATTCGGCGTTGACGGCCAGGCTCCGAAAGATATGTTTCTCTGCTCTTACCCGGGAAGCGCCGAACTGGTATCCACCTTCAGCCGCCAGGGCCTGACCCATAAAGCCTACGGCTGGCGGGGAATCAAGGGGGATGGCTATACCTATGTGGTTTCCAACGGATATACCCCGGGAGAGGGGCGGACAGAGTTTCTCTACGATGATAAAAACGACCCATACCAGATGAATCCACGGGAGATTTCCGCCGGCTGTGACGAGCCGCAGATCCAGGACCTGCGCCGCCGGCTGTGTGAGTATCTCGATCTGACCGGCGACCCGTTCCTGTGGGAAGTACGGGACCGTCTCAGCCGGTAATTGGCCGGAATACAAACCTGCGGGATGTCTGCACCCCGCGGCGTCAGACAGCACTGCAAAAAAGGAGGTACATTCACCTATGAAATTTACAGTAACCAACCCGGACTACGAGTTAAGTCCATACACCGGCATGACCAGGGAACACTGGCTGGAACTGAGCCATTTCTTTCTGGAAGGCATTTTCCGCCATGTCAAGCGTATGGAAGATCCGATTCTGGTTCCACGCCATGAATTTAATGTCAGCTATCCCCAGCCGAACGGCCCGAAATGGCGTCTGGCGGCGGAAAGGTTTGAGGGGCTGGCAAGGAGCTTCCTTATCGCGGCGCCCCTGCTTCACAATGAACCGGAGGCTGTCGTGAGCGGTTTTTCCATGAAGGAGTACTACAAACAGCAGATTCTGCTTTCCATCACTCCGGGTACGCCCAATTACCTGCTGCGGGTGGAGGAGATTTTCCCGGAGGCGAGGCCGGGGGAGAAGGCGTTCCAGCACACCTGTGAGTGCGCCTCTCTGGTGATCGGTTTAACCATGTGTAAAGAGGTCGTCTGGGACAGCTATACCCAGGAGGAGAAGGACCGGATTGCGGACTATCTGTCCAACTTCGGCCATTCTTACACCAGCCACCACAACTGGCGACTGTTCAATATGCTGATTCTGGCATTTTTGGACCGGGAGGGGTATTCTATCGACCGGGGGATGATGCGGGACCACGCCCAGGAGATTGCATCCTATTATGCGGGAAATGGCTGGTACCGGGACGGTCATCTCTTTGATTACTATTGCCCCTGGGCCTTCCATGTCTACGGCCCGCTGTGGAACCAGTGGTATGGCTATGAAAACGAGCCCTTTCTGGCTTCGAAAATTGAGCAGTATTCCCACGAACTGGTGGAGACTTATCCTCATATGTTCGACGGGGACGGCCACGTGACCATGTGGGGCCGCAGCGGAACCTACCGGAGCGCGGCGTCCGCCCCGATGGCGGCCAATCTGCTGCTTCCCGGTTCCGCCGTGGACCCGGGCTGGGCCAGAAGAATTACCTCCGGCGCGGTACTTCAGTTTGTCACAAGACCGGAGTGCTTTTACGAGGGCGTTCCCTGCCTTGGCTTTTACGGCCCCTTCCAGCCGTTTGTCCAGACATACAGCTGCGCCGCCAGCCCCTTCTGGCTGGCTAACGCCTGGGTGTGCCTGATGCTTCCGAAAGACCATCCCTTCTGGACGGCAAAGGAGAACAACGGCGTCTGGGAGACCATGGCGGCCGGGGAGACCCACACCGAAGTGTTGGACGGTCCGGCGGTCATTATGGACAATCACAGGGATACCGGAATCACAGAATTCCGCACCGCAAAGATTCTGATGAAAAAAGACAACCCGTCCTTAAACGCTTACTCCCGCCTGTCTTTTAACAGCCAGTTCCCATGGGAGGACTTTGAGAGAAAAGGCGTGGAGGCTATGCAGTACAGCCTGACGGTGGGCGAAGTCCCAGGGAAAGTGGGGGCGGAGTCCTGGATTCCCAATATCCTCATGTATGCGGGAGTGAAGGACGGCGTTTTGTACCGAAAGGAATACTTTGACTTTGAATTCACGTTTCAGGATAAGTGCTCCATCGATCTGGCTGATTTCCCGGTCTCAAACGGAATCGTCCGGGTGGACAAAGTCTCCATCCCGGACAAACCATATGTCCTGACACTGGGCGCTTACGGCATGGCGGACCGGGGAGATGTGAATGTGGAGATCCGCACCTGCCAGAATAACATGGGAAATGCAGTTATTTTAAAGTCCCAGGAAGGCCAGATTGCCTTTGTATCCTATGACGGCTGGGACGAGATTGATGTCTGCAGGCAAAAGGGCGTCAGCCCCGTAGCGGAAGAGAGCCGTCTCGCCTACGGCATCAGCCGCAGGGAGAAGTACTATGAGTACCGCCCGTACGTCATGATCAGCGCTATCCTGACGAAAAAAGACCAGTCCGGCTGGGGCGAGGAGGAATTGTTCCCCATCGAGGAAATCCGCTATACCGATGAAGCCGGCTGCGGCGGGTTTGGTCCGGTGGTTCTTCAGATGAAGGACGGCCGCTGTGTTACGGTAGATTATGAGGGAATCGAAGGACGCTTAAGCATCTAAGATAAATGGTTGATCGGGGGTCCGGCAGTGCTGCCGGACCCCCGAAATAATGTTGACGGATTAGTTGACATTTGTAACATTTAAAACGGGTTCAAGAGGAAAAATAGTTACAAAACCCGGTAAAAACGCTAAATTTTACGATTGTACGAAATAAAATACAAGTTTTGTAAGTATTTCGTAATATATTGTTGAAATAAATGTAAATAAATGGTATCATATGTAATGCATGGAAATACGATAAATCAGGAAAAGAATCGGGGGATACGTAAGAATGTTTGGAAAAAATAGAGCAGATAAAGGTAAACGTATGATAGATACCATGATTGGAGCCAACACCGTGATTCGTGGCGCCATTATGGCGGAAGAGACATTGAGAATCGACGGAGCCGTACAGGGCGAAGCCATTTCCAAAGGTGCCGTGATTATCGGGACCGATGGCGTGGTTGAAGGGGATGTCACTGCAGAGTCCATCCTGGTAGCCGGCAAGGTAAAAGGGAACATTTACGTGAGAGAGAAAACAGAGATTACCTCGGCGGGCAGTGTGGAAGGCGACATTACCACCAAGTCCCTGGTGATTGATGAGGGCGCCGCGTTCAAGGGCAGCTGCTTCATGCAGGTGGCGGAAGTGACGATTGAAGATCCTGAGATACCGAAGGTGGAGGCGCTGAGAGAGGCGGCCGCCGCGGCGGAGGATAAGAAGATCGGTTAGTGAAATTTGTAACTTATTGAAAAGGTTCATTGATGGAGAGTTAAGCGATGAGATGGAGAAAATTTAAAGAAAACAATGTGTTGATGAATTATACCGTGATGTTGCTTCCTCATTCCAAGAAGAAGCCCATCCATTTTAATCTGCCGGTCTGGGTATTCGGGGCATTTTTCCTGTTTATCACGTCTCTGGTGGGTGGTATGCTGTTTTTTGCAGGCGCCAGCCACCAGCTTCACCAGGTGGAACTGGAAAAACAGCAGATTGAGATGGAATGGCAGAAGATATCCGAGCAGAAACAACAGATTGAAGACGAGAACGAAGACTTAAAGCTGGCCCGGGAAGAGCAGGAAAGAGAACTGGAGCTGCTGGAGAAGAAGACCGTCGATACTATCTCAGAACTGAAAAAACTGACCAGCAGAGAGAACGAGATCCGCAGCCAGATCGGCCTTGACACCGTGGATCTGGGCGACCTGGATGAATTGGAGAATGACACCTCCCTCCTGATGAACACCAATGAAGGGAATGTCGATATTGTACAGAACAACTTGGATATGCTGCGGGCCGGCATGACAGAGCAGTATCAGAATTACGACGCGCTCACCGGAAGAATCGCGGATTTCCAGAAAGAGCAGTTCCGCGAGGAGGTTGTGGACTACGCCCTTCAATTCGTCGGCAACCGCTACGTGTATGGCGGAACCAACCCCAACACAGGCGTTGACTGTTCCGGCTTCACACGTTACGTCATGAGCCACGCCGCCGGCGTTTCCTTAAGCCGCACTGCCGCCCAGCAGTCCAAGACAGGCCCCGGCATCTCCGAGAGCGATGTCCGCCCCGGCGATTTAGTTTTCTACGGAAGCGGAAACTACGTGAACCACGTGGCTATCTACATAGGCAACGGAAAAGTGGTCCATGCCTCCAACGAGCGCACCGGAATCAAGGTGTCCGGCTGGAAATACCGCACACCGGTGAAGATTGTGAATGTGCTTGGGGATTAAACGTCAGGTATTCAATCATTACATAGCAGATACAGACCTCATATAGGACGAGAGATACAATGTCCTGTATGAGGTTTTTTTGTGGTTGTTCTTATAACGCAAACGATTGGGTAAAAGCAACTTGCATTACCCGCAATTGGATAATATAATAAGCATATAGCACAAATGCATAAGACAGAATTTTAAAAAAATAGTCGAAGTGTACAAATAAAAAGGGTCTTATGTATCTGGATATGGGAACATGTGAAAATGCACAATGATATGGTATGAGAGGAGGAGCGTGATTCATATTAACCGGCATGGTGATTCAAAGATTCGCGTTGGCCTGATTGGTACAGGGATCAATGTATCGGTGGCGGACTGGCATACCCGGGGAATTCTGCACGACAGGAGGGCTTGCGTCAGCGCCGTTTACAACCGAAACATAGCCACAGCTGAGCGGTGGAAAAACAAATTTTCTCTGGATGCGGTAGTTTGTGGCACCTTGGACTTGCTGTTGGAGTCCTGTGACGCGGTAGTGGTCTGTACTCCAAACAGCACTCATTTTGAGTATGCCATGGCTGCCCTGGCAGCAGGAAAACATGTATTGCTGGAAAAGCCGATGACGATGTGTCCGAAGCAGGCGGCAAGGCTCATGACCGCGGCACGGCAGTCAGAAGGATACTGTACCGTAGGCTATACTTACCGATTCACTCAGGCCGCGGAGCAGTTGCGAAGCCTGGTACGGAATCAGATCGGACGTGTATATACCGTACAGGCAAGCCTGGGGGGGATGCGGCTGGCAGATCCGGGAATTGGAATGGATTGGCGTATGTATCGTGATTTGTCCGGCGCGGGAGCATTGGGGGATTTTGGCAGTCATTTGATCGATCTGGCTCATTTTGTAACTGGAGAGACTTTTTCGGAAGTTTCTTGTCAAAATCATATTTTTGTTACCGAACGGGAGGGCAGAGAGGGACCTGAAACGGTAGAGACAGATGACAGCACGGCACTGAGTTGTGATGGGCCAGGTGGAATGGGCAGCTTTTTTGTCAGCCGTGTGGGACTGGATGCACTGAGGATGCATATTGCAGGCGAAGGTGGGATGGCGCGTGCCACTTTTGGTGAGGAACCAACGCTTTGGTTCTGGGAAAAAGAGATAGGTGGTCCATATAGCGGGAGACAGCAGGAGATCCCACTGCCCCGGGAGATTCCATTTGAGGATTGGTTTCATTGGGAAATGATGGATTTTTTGGATGGAATCGAGGGGAGGCCGGCAAGGGGGGCCAGCTTTTCAGACGGATATTATGTGGATCGGGTATTAGATGCCGCGGTACGTTCGGCTGCGGATAGAACTTGTAAACAGATTGAGAAGGAGGATTTCAACTATGAATAAAGCGGAAGAATATATGAATTATGCAGGCAGTCTGCTTCAAAAAGTGATGACGGAGGAGGCGGAAAATATCGAAAAGGCTGCACAGGCTGTCAAGAATACCATGTGTCATGGAGGCATGCTCTATACCTTTGGCACAGGACATTCTACCATGCTGTGTATGGAACCGTTTATGAGAGCGGGCGGTTTTGGAGCCTGCTATCCCATTTTGGATGAACGTCTGATGTGCCATACGGTGAAAAAACCGGAGGACCGCTTCCTGGAGCGGGAGGTTGGCGTGACGGCGGAAATCTTTAAAAAATATCCGTTAAAAGAAGGCGACTGCATGTTTATATTCTGTTACGGCGGTAAAAATGCTACCTCAATCGATGCTTGCCTGCTCTGTAAGGAGCTGGGAGTTACCTCCATGGGGATTTCCTGTGTGGATCAGGCAGTGATGGTGGGAAGTACCCATCCATCGGGACTGCTTGTGCATGAGGCTTGTGATATTTCCCTAGATACTCATGGAGCAGTTGGGGATGCGTCTATTGATTTTGGCGGCTTTACGTTTGGCCCGATCTCCACTGTGGTTGGCGCGGCAATCGTCCAGGCCGTTCAGTGCCGTGCCGTGGAATTGATGCTGGCGGAAGGAGTGCAGCCGGAGGTGTTAATCAGCGCCAATGTGCCGGGTGGAGATGAGCATAACCGTCCCATAATAGAAAAATATAGAAAAATCGTGCCGTTCGCCTAAAAAGAACACGCGGGAAAGGTGTTACTCTATGGATAAAAACATACATGATACGATTCCTGACACAGAAGAAAAACAACCGAAGATTAGAATGCGCAAGCTTAAGGATTTCAGTGATTCCAAAGCGAAGAAGTACCGGGTTCTTTTGATCGTGGGCATTATCTTTGGCCCGGTGATCTGGTATTTCATAACCTTGTTTGACAAACCAGCACTGTTTCTTTCTACGCCACATGCAGTATGGGCAGTGACATTACAGAGGATTCACGACGGTTATTTCTTTGCGGATATCTGGGCATCGCTGAAACGTGTACTGACTGGTTATGCACTGGGGATGCTGTGCGCGGTTCCTATGGGATTTTTGATGGGATGGTACCGGGGCTTTCGCAGTGTAACGGAACCTTGGCTGCAGTTTTTTAGAACGATTCCGCCTATTGCGACGATTCCCATTATGGTAGTGGCATTCGGTGTGGGAGAAAAATCGAAAATTGCCATTATCTTTATTGCTACCTTCCTTTCCAGCTCGATTACGATTTATCAGGGGATCAAGGAGATTGACAAGACCTTAATTAAAGCGGCTTATACCTTTGGAGCCAATGACGGCGATCTCTTTTTGTATGTGACGCTGCCGGCAGCATTTCCTTATATTCTTGTCGCGGCAAGAGCGGCACTGGCCGGTTCTTTCACAACCTTGATTGCGGCGGAGATGACGGGAGCAACAATTGGGCTTGGCGCTCGGATTCAGATTGCCAGCGGGGCGGCCAGAATTGATATTGTTATGATGGGGATTATCACGATTGGAATTCTGGGTTTTATCTTCGACCAGCTGCTCCTGTTTATTGAAAAGCAGCTTACAAAGTGGAAATAGACCAGAGGGGAGGATAACATGGCAAAACCAGTTTTTGAAGTAAAGGACCTCCAGAAAATCTACAAAGTAGAAAAAGGAAATGACGTCCACGCCTTGAATAACGTAAATTTAACGGTCTATGAGAATGAATTTGTATGCGTGGTTGGCCCGTCAGGGTGTGGAAAAACCACACTGCTTAATATTGTGGCAGGTCTGGAATTTTATGATTCCGGCAGCGTGACAATTCACGGACAGCCGGTGATCGGACCAGGACCGGACCGGGCTGTGGTTTTTCAACAATATGCGCTGTTTCCATGGATGACGGTGAAGAAGAATATTGAATTCGCGATGAAATTTCTGACCCACGAGGTGGAGGAAGAGAAGAAGGACCCACATACGGGAGCCATCAGGAAAGTGAAAAAAACAGGAAAGTATACGCGGGAGGAGAAAGAAAAACTCGTAGACCATTATATCAAAATGGTTGATCTGCAGGGATTTGAAAATGCCTATCCGTCCAGACTCTCCGGCGGGATGAAGCAGCGCGTGGCGCTTGCCCGCAGCTATGTGACAAATGCGGATGTGCTTTTGATGGATGAACCGTTTGGTGCATTGGATGCCCAGACCCGGGCGCAGCTGCAGGAGGATTTGCTTAGAACCTGGGCACAGGAACGGAAAACCTGTCTGTTTATTACCCATGATGTGGAGGAGGCGGTTCTGCTGGCGACGAAAGTGGTAATTATGAGCGCCCGCCCAGGCCGGATCAAAACAATCATAGATGTGAATCTGCCCTATCCCCGTACCCAGGCCACGAAGATGGAAGATGAATTCATCCACTACAAAAATCAGGTTTGGGAGCAGGTGTACAGGGAGTATCTGGAGATTAAAAAATAGTAAGTGACCCAAATACGGTCACTAACAATTTTTTATGCATCGCACGTAATCGGCTAAAATACAGCCGTTAAGTGCTCATAGCAATAAAAAATAGTAGAAGAGGAGATAGAGAAGATGAAGAAGACGAGAATTATGATTCTGGCATCGCTGCTTTCCATTCCAGTCATATTATCCGGGTGTGCGAAAACGGACTCGGCGTCCGGTACCGCGGCAGAAACCAGCGCGGCTGTGGCTGAGACTGTGGCAGCAGAAACAACCGCCGCAGAGACAACCGCGGCTGCATCGCTGGGGACAGTACATTATGGGATTCATCAGGGAGGCTCCGCATTTTCTGCCGGTTTTCTGCTCAATGAGCTGAAACTGAATGAAAAGTACAATTTTGATATTAAGATGACGGTCACTACCGGTCCCAACGTATTTTCGGCATTATCGGCAGGGGAGATGGATATCGGTTTCCTTGGAAATGGGATGGCTTGGCATTATTTTGAAAAAGACCCAAAGATTGCAATTCTGACTATTGACAATTTGACAAATGATGATAGACTTATTGTTCGGAAGGGACTCGGTATTGAGGAGTATGAACCGTTAGATTCTCTGGGAGAGAAGCTGCCGGGGATGACATTGGCCTGTGATCTTACCACTACACCGGGAACATTTTTGAAGAGTCTCGTAAATGCGATTAACAAGGACAAGGCAGATGAAGACAAGATCTGGTATGAGGATATTGAGGGAGCCTATCCTCTAAAGGGAGCAGCTGACAAGGAGATTCCGATTCTCAACACGACCAATGCCAATATCACGGCTGTGATGCAGGATAAGAGTATTGACTGCTGCATTACCTACGGGAATACGAAGATGGCGATTCAACGGGATACAGACAATTATGTGATTGCGGCAACCACGTTTACCCATCTGTCTGATACGGTGACTCCCAGTACCTGGGCGGTCAATAAAGAATTCTGTGAGAAAAATCCGGAGCTTGTACAGGCATTCGTCAATGCATTGGTGGAGGCCATGGATTACCGTTCCAACAAGGACAATTGGGATCATTGTATTGAACTGGCAGTTCCGTTTGACCAATTATCTCCGGAAGACTATGACCCGGAAGCCGCTTACTGGCTGAGCAAGGCAGACTTAAAGGAGTATTTTGGAGAGGATAGTGGACAAGGATTTACTTACCTCAATCAGATCCGCGCTTCTCATATGGGAAACAATGGGCTGGAGGATGCCACCGCACTGAAAGCCGACGAGGTCTTCTATAAAGATTTTATCCGGAATGCAACGGCAGACTGACGGGGTGTCCGGGAAGAAAGGGATTATTCGGAATGAAAGAAATACGTGTGCCTTATTGCGAGGAATTGGATTTTAAGGTGTGCGCGGAGGCGGACATCAAGGAATTTGGCTGGAGGAAAAATGATTATATGCCAGAGACGATGTTCCGCTTATGCTGGAATCACAGCGGTTTGGCCGTCGAGGCAGTGTCCTATGAGACAAGGCTGAGACAGGAGGCGGAAACGGACGGAAAGGATGTATGGCATGATAGCTGTATGGAGTTCTTCTTCGGGCCGGTGGAAGCAGAGCATCGGTATATCAATCTGGAGGTAAATCCGAAAGGTACCATTGTTATGGGGTTTGGAGGCGGGAAAACCGGAAGGATCAGGCTGGAAGAAACGTGTAAGCCGCGACTGGCGTTATCTACCCAGATCCGCGAAAAGGAAGGTCTGTGGCTGGTACGCTATATGATATCCTTTGAGTTGTTAGGGGAACTGTTTGAGCTGCCGCCAAACGAAGAGTATTTCCGCGAGTTACAAGCGAATTTTTATAAATGCGGAGAAATGACGGAGTTCCCGCATTATGGCATGTGGAGCAGGGTGGAGAGCGAAGCGCCTGATTTTCACCGGCCGGAGTTTTTTGGAAGATTAAAGCTGGTGGACGCGTTATAAAAGCATGATAGGAAACTTTGAAGCCCCTATACAGGACGATTGTGAGGTCTTGTATAGGGGCTGCTGTATTTTGTCAGGATTGCCAATACTGATCGGTATAAGTCTTTGCCGTTTCAAGAGGTAATGAAAAATGGACCACAATTTTAGAGGCGGTTTCCTCTTTTGAAATTCCAAAATCATTACACACTTTAATCAGGGATTCGATTCCCTCAAGTCTTCCCTGTTCCAGGCCTTCAAGCCGCCCTAATTCTACACCTTCAAGCCGTCCCTCTTCAATCATTCCGCGAATTGCCTCACACATATTAACTTTTCCCCCTTCCTCATAATAGGCATCTTTTCTCTCTTCCAGTTCCTTGGAGCCGGTGACGGACACGATGACATCGAATGCCTCTTCGTCTAATGCCTTGAATGTTCGTTTTCAAAAGTAAACTGTCGTTCTGCCTCTGCATCGCCGGAGTGCTGGATAAAACCGGCTTTTCCATAATAAATACAGATCGTGACGATGGGATGAATCTTATCGTGCCGGGAAAAAACCGCTTAAAAATTCGTCTCCACGCAGATCCCGTTTGATGCGGTGGCGGCGCCGGATCTGCCGCATTTGCTTATCATAGCCAGCGGCCTCCTCCAAGACATTCTGCTCGGAGACAATCTGTTCTCCATCAAAAAAACCATTAATTAAATCTGCATAACGCTCCCGGTCCTCAAAGTTCTGAACTAATGAAATATCCTTCTGTCCGATTTGCGATTCACATGGGGACAGATAATAGGTCATTTTATCGTTTGTTTTTATTATACCTGTCCTGCCGGGAGAATGCAAGATCACCCGTAAACCATAATTGCCAGGCACTTGCCTGGTCAGTGAATGATTATTTGCATTCATAGTTATTATGTTTAAATTTGGTTTTAGCAATATAATTTTCTAATTCATATTCATTTATAAATTTTGTAATCTTAGAGAGTGCATTTTGTTGCATTCTTTTTAAGGTACGTTCAGATCGCATGTTTTCTGGTCCCCAGATTTTAACAAATAATAATTCGATTTGCATCCAGGTCAGGTGTTTTATAAGATGCGACTCAATTACAAACTTTTCTTCTTCAGTAAGTATAGTTAAACATGTCTCAATAATTTCAATTAATAAAGAAGTTTGAATCATCTCGTCTGTGACCATATTTTCACCGGCAGAAGTTATTTGATAGTAAGCAGCTATTATTTTATATTTTCCCTTTAGTACAGGAAGCGATTTTAAAAGTTCTTTGGTAGATTGGGATGTCATTGGGATTCCTCCACTATATAAGATTGAGTTATTACTTATAGATATAAAAACACAAATGTCTTGTTTTACTACAAAAAATAAAAAAAACGTAGAAATATAGACACAAGTGGCATATTAATTCAATTAATGATATGATAAATGTAGAATGTCGCTTTTTCACGAAAAGGAGGATCTGATGCTGGTATTAGTATTTGATACAGAAAAAGATTGTAATAAGTTTGTGGATATTTATGAAAATTATAAAAAATATATGTATTATACAATTGGATTATTTATACAGGATAAATATTTACAGGAAGATATTCTTCAAGAAATTGCAATTATTGTTGCTAAAAATCTTCATCACATTGATTTAACAGACGAAAAAAGAACACGAAATTATATAATTACCATTACACGAAACTATTGCAAAAATTATATAAGAAATCAAAATCGAAAAAAAGAAGAATCATTTGATGAATTTATAGAACAATCTTCAGCAAGTGAGTTACCATTGGATGTAATGATAAGTAAAGAAGTATATAGAGATCTTTTAAAAGAAATCGGTCAACTTGATGATAAATATAAAACTGTTTTCGAATTAAAATATATCAATGATTTTAATGATGATCAAATAGCAGAATTTCTAAAGATCAGTAAAAAGAATGTTCAAATGAGAATATATCGGGCAAAGCTAATGCTTAGGCAAAAATTGGGGGAAAGATACTATGTCTAGTATTGTACAGGATGAAGTATTTGAGGCATTACTAAAAGCGGCTGTTATTGAAAATAGTTTGAAGGAAATCGCATATTATCCACTGGATGAGATTCTCAAAATTAAGATATCTCCAGAATGCGATGACCGAATCCAAAAAAGACTAAATAAATATTATAGGATACAACAGTTAGAGAAAATATTAGTTACTGTCAAAAAAACAGCTGCATGTATAGCAATAATATTGGGAATAACATTTGGAATACTTTTACAAAATGATGAAGTAAGGGCAGCTTGTTATGATGTAATCGTGAGTATTTATGACCGCTTTATAGAATTTAGATATTACGATAAAGGAGGCGACGGAGAAATTATAGGAATTCCAGGTTATTTGCCAGCGGGATACGAGGAGATGTCCGATGAGTCCAGAGCGGGATATATCTTCAAGTGTTTTAGTAATGGAAAGAATCAAATAGTGATAAGAGCGAATAACAATCAAGCGTTTTTACTCCAAATTGATAATGAAAATTATGAGGTCACTGACGTGACGATCAACGGTTTTGATGCAAAATTATTTATCAGTATTGATGGAGAAGTTAATCGGTTGCTTTGGAATTGTGAAAGTGGTAGTGTAGAAATTACCGGCTATCTGTCGGAGGAAGAATTAATAAATATTGGGGAAAATTTAAAATAAGTTGTAGTAAATAGCGAAAAGCTGGTGTTAATTATGGTGTAGTATAAAACGAATAAAGAAAGGGATTTATTATGAAAAACAACAAAAAATTAAAAACAATCTTATTGGTCGGTGCTTTAACTGCTAACTTTTGTTTACCGATATCTGCCTATGCGGGAGAAGATCGAGTATGCCCTGCTGGTTTGCTTGCTTCGGAACTTGAAAAAAATACAATTCAACCACGATTTCAATATACGAACTCTGTGAGCGTTGAATTAGATTTTACCGGTTATAAGGCGTTGGGGCGTGTTATCGTGGAAGGGAAGAGTAGTGCAACTAAGATTACTGGAACATTAAAATTACAAAAGAAAAATACTTCTGGTACATATAGCACGGTTAAGACTTGGAGCAATATTGGGGGAGAGGGTAAGGATTTAATTTATGAAGTGTCTCCGTCTGTAAGTTCGACAGGAACATATCGTTTGTCTTTTTCGGGGAAGGTGTATTCTGGTACAAAATATGAAAACGTGAGTGGATATCTGGATGCTATTTGTGATTAGAAATTAGTAACATAGTTAGGTGTGGGTGGGCGATTACATTAATTGTATCGCCCCCTTTTCTTACGATGAAGTTGTAGTAGTTTCATGTTGCTAGTCCCAGCGTTTTAATATAAAGAAATCATCATGATACTTAACATAAAGAAGAATATCATCCTCCATATTTTCTTGAGGATCTGGTTCTACGAACCAATAGTCCATACCGACTTCACCAAACGTGGATTGATTATTTTGGGTGGGAAGTTCCCCCTTTATAATTTCATTTATGGTGCCTGCAGGTTCAGTAAGTATGATATCAATAGAACTTGTATCAGTAAGAGTCGTTGAATATTTATATAATGTGTCATTTACCATTATAGTTAATGGAGGTAGGATTTGAGGTTTGTATAACATAGTATATCTTTGATATAATTTTATCGAAAGTAATAAGCAAATGCTCACTAAACCTAATATGGCTAATTTGTGTTTTTTCAAGAGAAGTCCTTTCTTTTATGTGTGTGTTTTGTGTGGTTGATAACAATTACTAAAAGAAGGATAGCTGAATTATCAGATACCCTTCTTTAACAATGCCTTATTTACTTATTAAAGCATTGGTCCATTTAAATGTATAACCATATGAAGATTCATAAGTTGAACCATACGATGTTATAAACCAATCTGGCTCATTTGGATCCATAATGTACATACGGTTATATTTAGTACTTGTATTATCGTAATCATATCCACATAGCACAGTTGCATGTCCGAAACTGCTGCTAGATGAGGTTAATGACATATAACAGGGATTGTCCTTTTCTAAAATTTGTGCTTTTACTTGGGACCAGGAAAGCGCTTTGGGGTTAAGACTTTGCGTACGTGTCCCATACATATTAATATATTTTTTTGCATTAGTAAGGTTTCCATCTAGTGTTGATTCTAAGATAAGATCGCGCCAATATTCTCCATCAGATACAGTGGCAGAAGACCCTTCTTTCATGTATGCAATAATAGAACCAGCGCTGGCGGCCCAACATGAGCCTATTCCAATACTTGGATTATGAGTTACACAGGGTAAGTTATCGCAACTCTTTCCATAAATCGCATAGGCATTAGATTCGGTTCCCATACTCACATCATAGACATTGTCACTGCCAATCATAATAGTAGAAACAGTTTCATTAGACAACGGCGCAATTTGCAGATGTTCCATATCAGTTTGACGTGTTTCATCAGTTGCATAGGGACTTTCGCCTAAGGTAACTGTATCCGTTTCATTCACTGCATAGGCCGCAGTATTAGTCACTATGATGTTTGCAGGGGTATCTTTGCTAACATTAAAATGATTCAGCGACTCTGTGATCTCGTCTTGAAGCAAGGTGAAAGATAGCGAATTGTCAATATCATTAACAATTAACGTTGCAACAATATCATTTCCGTTTAAAACTGGAAAATAATATTTACTATAATCTTCCGTTGATATCATATTGACCTTGATGCCGAGAGATAAAGACAAGTCCTCCGGCGAAACGGACAAACCGATCGCATGGACATCATTGCCATTTAAATGAGCAAAAATATCCTGGGCATATTCTGAAACTTTAGCTGGAATTGTTTCAGTCATAATATATCTTCCGGTATCTTCTGTGGCGTAACTGGTAAACGTGGGGAGTGTAACAGCAAGTCCTATTAAGGCTAGTATACAAGGTATTACCATTTTCTTTCTCATAAAGGTATCCTCCATATTTTTATTGAATTGTAAGGGTATTAAAAATTATGTTTTTCAATGAGGATCCTTCATCTGATTTCATTATACTATAAGACAACCAATTTTCAAGTGACAAAGTCGTGACATGACAGGGCCAGAATAAAAAGCAGGCAAGTCCGAATAATTAGCAGTATCTGGACTTACCTGCGAAGTTACTTTCTTTTTACAATATCCGAATCCCAAGATGATACTCCCCAGCCTCTCCGGCCTTCAAAGACTGTACATGGTTCTTGTGAATAAACTCGTCGTCTTCATCCGAACAGATCGCGGACCCGTTCCAGGGCTCAACGCAGAGGAAGGGGGCTTCCTTGTGGTCGGGGGTCCAGAAGGCGATGGTATCGAAGCCGCGGTAATCGACTTCAATGCCCTTCCGGGTGCCTGGGTGGACGATGGAGACTTTGCGGGACGCAATTTCCGGGAAGAAAATGGCATCGTTATCAAATAAGTGGTAGTCAAGTGGCAAAATATTGGTGCCATGCAGCAGTGGAAGCCGGTTATTTACATCAAATTGGAGGTTATCCAGATCATAGACAATACTGTCTGCATGTTCTTCTTTTTCAAATTCCAACTGATAGTCGCTGAATTTCTCTCCATCATGAAGCGGCGTCACAAAGCCTGGGTGGGCGCCGAGGCAGTAGTAGATCGTTCTGGCCTCCAGGTTTTCCACGGTGTAATCCATGGAGAGCCCATCGTCCGTCAAGGTGTAAGTGAGGGACAAACGGAACTCATATGGATAGACTTCCCTGGTCTTCTCTGTGGAGGTGATGGAGAACCGGGCGGAGGTTTCGCTCTGGTTTGTCACTTCAAAGTCCGTCTCCTTGCAGAAGCCATGTTTTGGAATCTCATACCACGTTCCTTCGATCATCGTTTTCCCGCCGCGGCAGTTGCCAACAATGGGAAACAGAAGAGGAGAGCAGTTTTTCCAAAATGCCGGGTCTCTCTGCCAGATATATTCCTTGCCGGCACTGTCCTTTAACGAGATGAGCTGTGCGCCCAGGGAATCAATAGAAGCGCTGAATTTCTTGTTGTTCAATGTGATAATCATGTGATCCTATTCCTTTCTTTGTTTATCTTATTTTCTCACTCTGCAGGGCCCGCAGCTCTCCCGGTTGGCGATATAGTAGGGCAGATTGATCTTCATCGGAAGATGATGTCCTCCCTCAATCCGGTCGATCAGTGTCTTGGCCGTCATCTGCCCCATCTCCTCCACCGGGATATGGATGGTGGTCAGCATGGGATTCAGATACTGCGCCATATCAATATCATCAATACTGATGATCGACACATCCCCCGGAACCGACAGTCCATGCTCCTTGATGGCCCGCATGGCCCCGATGGCCGTCACATCGTTGGGGCAGAAAAATGCCGTGGCGTCGCACCCTTTTTTCAACAGCGCCTCCGCACCCTTGTAGCCGCCCTCCGAGGACAGTGTCACATTGGAGACGTACTCCCTTCGAATGGGCAGCTGTTTCGCCGCCATCGCGGTACAGTACCCCTGATACCGGTCCTCCGCCTCCGTCTCTCCGATGTAGGCGATCTTCGTGTGCCCCAGCTGCATCAGATGGTTGATGGCGGTAATGCTGGCCTGATACCCGTCGCAGATTATCTGGTCGTATTTGGCTTCCAGGTTGTTAAGCCCCGTGTAGGCCACACACTTAAAATACTGTTTCAAAAACTTTAACAGCTGCTTGTCGCACCGCCCCAGCACCGCCACCCCATCCACATGATTGTCCGTGATCAGCCGGAAGGTGCTGGGATGGTTGATGTCAAATGCCGTGAACGTATACTTTAATATGTAATTATACTTAAACGCCTCTTTCTCAATACTTCTGGCCAGTGAGGAGAAAAAGGAGTCCGTCTCCACGTCCGAGGTCCTGGCAAATAAGCAGGCGATGGAGCGGGAGAGCGGTTCCGCGGCTTCCACGGAGCCCCGCTTTAAATCTCTTGCCGTGGTGTTGGGCGTATACCCCGTCCGGCGCACGATCTCCCAGATCCGGTCCTGTACTTCCTTGCTGGCAGGACACTTGCTGCTCTTATTGATGACCCGGGAGACGGTGGAGATGGAGACCCCTGCTTCCGCGGCAATTTCTTTGAGGGTCATAGATTCACTTCCTTTCGTTGTCAAAATGCCGGTCTAATATTTTCCTATGATTAAGTATACCTAATTTCAGAGGGAAAAAACAGGGGAAAATAGACAAACGTTTTCCTATAATTTGTTCAAAATCTTAAAGACAAACGTTTGCTTAAATAGCGGATGAATTATTTGTGCAATATGCTATAATAAAATACAGAAAGACAAGAAAAATTGGATGTATTGCCAATAAGTTGACAATGTGGACGAAACGTAACACAAATATTTAATAAGGAGGAGCAGATATGTCTTCAGAACCGAAGAAACAGGAAGGAAAAGATAGAGATATCATATCCAAAATACCCAACTGGGGCTGGCTTTTGCTCTCATTTTTGACTGCAGTCATCCTATGGTACTGCCTGTCCATCAATCCCAAAACCGCAAGAAGCTTCCCATTTGCACCCACGGTGCTGGCGTCTCTCAAAACTATGATTGACCGCGGGGTGCTGTGGCAGGATTTCAGCAGCAGTATGATTTCGGTGATTTTGGGCTTTGTGCTTGGCTTTGTCACAGCTGTGCCGATCGCGTTTTTGATGGCCTGGTACCGTCCGGTGCGTTACATCGTGGAACCCTGGATTCAGTTTATCAGAAATATCCCGCCGCTGGCCTATGTACCTTTGGTGGTTATCTCTGCCGGAGTTGGCCGCAGACCGCAGGTGATCGTCATCTGGCTGGCCACCTTCCTGATCATGACGGTAACCATCTATCAGGGAGTCCGGAATGTGGATGAGACACTGATCAAGGCGGCGCGGGTGCTGGGAGCAAAGGACCGTGATATCTTTGTCAAGGTGATTTTCCCGGCCACGACCCCGTTTATCATCACGGCGGTCCGGCTTGGCGTCTCCGTGGCGCTGACCACTCTGATTGCGGCGGAATCAACGGGAGCCATCGCGGGACTCGGCATGAGAATCCGTTCCCTGAACAACAGTTTTGAAGTGGCGCCGATGCTTCTGTACATCATCATCATCGGTATCATCGGTATCTCAACAGAAAAATTCATCAAATATCTGGAAAGGAAGTTCACAGGATGGCAGGAGACGAGAGAAATATAAAAGTAAAAATCGACCATGTGGAAAAGGTCTATGAAGGCCGCAAGGGCAAGATGATCGCCTTAAACGGGATCGATTTGGACATTATGGAAAATGAATTTATCTGCGTTGTGGGGCCTTCCGGATGCGGAAAATCCACTCTGTTAAATATCATCGCAGGTCTTCTCCCGGCTACCTCCGGCAATGTCTATGTGGACGGCAAGCGGGTGGAGGGGACCGGCACGGAGCGGGGGGTGGTGTTTCAGCAGTACGCGTTGTTCCCCTGGCTGACGGTGATGAAGAACGTCATGTTCGGTCTCAAGCTAAAGGGCATGAATGACGCCCAGGCCAGAGAAGTGGCTATGAAATACATAAAAATGGTAGAATTGGAAGAGTTTGTGGATGCCTATCCCAAGGAACTGTCCGGCGGTATGAAACAGCGCGTGGCCATCGCGAGAGCTTATGCGGTACAGCCGGAGGTGCTTTTGATGGATGAACCCTTCGGCGCCCTGGATGCCCAGACCAGAACCCAGCTGCAATCGGAGTTAATCAAGACCTGGCAGGAGGAGAAAAAGACCTGTTTCTTCATCACTCATGATGTGGAGGAGGCGGTCATCCTGGCTACCAAAGTGATTATCATGAGCGCCAGGCCGGGCAGAATCAAAAAGATCGTGGACATTAACCTGCCCTATCCCCGGACACAGGAGATGAAGATGGAGCTTCCATTCCTGGATTTAAAATCCTATATCTGGGGTGAGGTCTATCAAGAGTATCTGGAAGTCCGCAAATAGTCAGAGCTTTACCGGGGAAACCCGTGAACTGGATAAAGCAGTATCAAATAAAGGAAGATCAAATCATAAGGAGGATGTATTATGAGAAAAGCATTATCAGTAGTTATGGCATCAGCGATGGTTTTATCACTGGCGGCATGTGGTTCCGCCAAGACCTCGGAGACCACGGCGGCTCCAACCCAGGCAGAGACCACCACGGCGGCGCCGAAGACGGAGACCACCGCCGCAGAGACAGAAGCCCCCACGGAAGCGGCGGCAGAGCCATTGACCTTAAACATTGCCTATATGCCCAACTACGGCAGCCTTTGGTCGGTAACCACGGCGGCGGAAAAAGGATATTTTGAGGAAGAGGGAATCACGGTTAATATGGTGCAGTTTGAGGATGGACCTACCATCATCGCGGCTCTGGAATCCGGTTCCATCGATATTGGTTATATCGGACAGGGCGCCCACAAGCTCTGTATCAATGGCGATGCGACGATCTTTGCACTGTCCCATATTTCCAATGGCGACGCTTTGATCGGCGGACCGGGACTTACGAAGGTTGAAGATTTAAAGGGCAAGAAAGTGGCATACTCCTCCGGTACCTCCAGCGAGGATATTCTGGTGAACAGTCTGACCAAGGCCGGCATGACCATGGATGATATCACCGCGGTGGATATGGATGCAGCCAGCATCGTTACCGCCATGATTTCCGGCGGTGTGGATGCCTGCGCAACCTGGTCGCCCAACAGCTTAAAGATTTTAGAGGAAGTAAAAGACTCCACCAAGATCTGTGATAACTTAACCTTTGCAGATACCACGGTTTCTCTGGCAAGCTGGATTGTAACGCCAAAATACGCGGATGCCAATAAAGATAAACTGGTTCGTTTCACGAGAGCTCTTTACAAAGCCATGGATTATGCGGCAGACGGAAATTACGAGGAAGTTGCCAAATATGTGGCAAACCAGACAAAGACCGACGAGGACAGCGTTTACGCGCAGAGAGGTGATGCCGACTGGCTGACCGGCAAGGAAGTGGCAGATGGCGCGGCAAACGGCACCGTAGAGAAATACTATAAGATTCAGCAGGAGAACTTTATCAAAGCGGGCGCAGTGGAAGGGGAAGTGCCTGTATCGGATTACGTGATGTTAGATGTGATGGTAGAGGCAGGGAAATAACCGGCAGATACCGTGAAAAATGAGCGGCGGCCGCACACCGGAATATTGGTGTACGGCCGCCTTTCCTTTCTGCTGTTTAACGCAAACGTTTGAGTAAAAAAGCAGCAAAATTCTCCTCAATTATGGTAAGATAGAATAAGAAGAATCTGGAAATAAAATGAAGTCAGAAAGGAGAAACAAACGTGGCGGAAAATGTATTGGTGGTTCACGGCGGAGGCCCCACGGCTGTGATTAATTCCTCTCTCTACGGAGTGCTGGAGGAAGCGAAGGAGAGCGGGCGGATTGAGAAAGTCTATGGAGCGATCGGCGGCAGTGAGGGGATTTTGAAGGAACGGCTGCTGGATCTCTTGCAGTTCCCGGAGGAGAAGTTGAAACTGCTGTTACAGACCCCGGCCACGGCCATTGGCTCCTCCCGGTATGCGCTGGAGCAGGAGGACTATGAGGCCATGGTGGATATTTTCCGGAAGTATGGGATCAGGTACGTGCTGTTAAACGGCGGCAACGGGACCATGGACACCTGCGGAAAGATCTATGAGGTGTGTAAGGACGCGGGAATCCATGTGGTGGGAATTCCGAAGACCATTGACAATGATATTGCCATCACGGACCACACGCCGGGATATGGAAGCGCCGCCAGGTACATCGCACAGACCACGGCGGAGGTTGGGGCGGATGTGAAGGCCCTGCCCATCCATGTGTGCGTGGTGGAGGCCATGGGGAGAAATGCCGGCTGGATCACGGCGGCATCGGCCCTGGCCAGGAAGAAGCCGGGGGACGCGCCGCATTTGATCTACCTGCCGGAGCGGCCGTTCCGGGAAGAGGAATTTTTGGAGGACGTGAAGCGGCTGTATGAGGAGAAGGGCGGCGTGGTTGTGGTTGCCAGCGAAGGGCTGAAGGATGAGAAGGGGGAGCCGATTGTTCCTCCGATCTTTAAGACCGGGCGTGCCACCTACTACGGGGATGTGAGCGCCCATCTGGCCAATCTGGTGATTCAGAAGCTGGGGATCAAGGCGAGAAGTGAGAAGCCTGGAATCTGCGGCCGGGCGTCCGTGGCCCTGCAGTCTCCTGTGGACCGGGAGGAAGCGGTGCTGGCCGGCCGGGAGGCGCTGAAAGCGGCCATGAAGGGTGAGAGCGGCGTGATGGCAGGCTTTATCCGCGACGAGACGGAGGACGGCTCCTACCGGATGCATGTGGAAATGATACCGATTCAGGAAGTGATGATGTATGAGCGGATTATCCCGGAGGAATATATCAATGAGCGGGGAAATGACGTGACGGATGCATTTGTCACATGGTGTAAGCCGTTGATTGGCGGAGAATTGACGGATATGATTGACTTTAAGGAAGTCTATGAAGGAGGGAATCCATGAAACACATTTTTTTGAATTTGAAACGGTTTGACATCCCAAAGGAACTGGGCGGGGTGAACTCGATTGCCCCTGTAAGCGAGTGGGGAAGCTATATTGTAACGCACACTCAGGAGGAATTAAGGAAGTACGCGGAGGATGACGTGGAGTTTGCCATGTATTTTCCGGAAGCGCATCTGATTCCGGCGGTAAAAGCGCTGTGTGAGGACAGTCCGGTGGCTGTGGGCTGTCAGAGCGTGTACCGGGAGGACACGGCGGTGGGAGGAAATTTCGGAGCCTTTACCACCAACCGGACAGGCAACGCGGCAAAGGCGGTGGGATGTACGACGACGATCATCGGCCACTGTGAGGAACGGAAAGATAAAACCGGGATACTGGCGGAGGCCGGTGTGACGGATACTGCGGCGGTGAACCGGCTGCTGAACCAGGAGATCAAGGCGGCGGTGAAAGCGGGGCTTCGGGTGTTGTACTGTATTGGGGAATCCGGCGAAGAACAGCCGCGGTGGCAGGAAGTGTTAAAGGAGCAGCTGGAGACCGGACTTGACGGCGTGGACAAATCCATGGTGACCATTGCCTACGAGCCAATCTGGGCCATCGGGCCGGGCAAGACTCCGCCGGACAAAGAATATATCACCATGATCGGCGCCTATGTAAAAGAAATTACCGGAGGGATGGATGTGGTGTACGGAGGCGGACTCAAGGTGGATAACGCTAAGATGCTGGCCTCGATTCCGGTGATGGACGGCGGACTGATCGCGCTGACCAGATTCCAGGGGGAGATCGGATTCTACCCGGAGGAATATCTGGAAATTATCAGAACCTATATGGGAAAATAGAAAGACGGCGAGAGATGTAGAATGCCGGAGAAACTTTATTGTGATTTGAGTAGAAGAAGGAGAACATCGTATGAAATTATCATTTGAATATGGACAGGGCCTGATGACGGCGGAACTGCCGGATACCACAGACATTTTTATTCCGGGTGAGACCGTTCCAGACCCACCCTGTATCCCGGAGGACCAGCTGGTGGAAAAAACCTTGGAGTCCATCCGCAACCCAATGGGCATGGAGCCGCTGTCCAAGCTGGCGCACAAGGGTTCGAAAGTGACCATCATTTTCCCGGACCGTGTGAAAGGCGGAGAGCAGCCGACCTCCCACCGGAAGATTTCCATTAAACTGATTCTGGAGGAATTGTACGCGGCGGGCGTGGAGAAGAAGGACATTTTACTGATCTGCTCCAACGGCTTACATAGAAAAAATACCGAGACGGAGATCAAGGGCGTTCTGGGGGCAGAGCTGTTTAACGAGTTCTGGTATACCCACCAGATTATTAACCACGACAGCGAGGATTATGACCATCTGGTAGACTTGGGCACCACCGGCCGGGGCGACCCTGTGATCATGAACAAATACGTGTACGACAGTGATGTGGCTATCCTGATCGGCCATACCCAGGGCAACCCCTATGGCGGTTATTCCGGCGGTTACAAGCACTGTGCCACAGGAATCACCCACTGGCGTTCCATCGCCTCCCACCATGTGCCGGAGGTGATGCACCGGAAAGATTTCACCCCGGTAAGCGGGAAATCCCTGATGCGTACCAAGTTTGACGAGATCGGCCAGCATATGGAAAAATGCATGGGCAAGAAATTCTTCTGCTGTGATGCGGTGCTGGACACCAAATCGAGACAGATTGAGATCAACAGCGGCTATGCGGCCGTGATGCAGCCCAAGTCCTGGCAGACTGCCGACAAGCGGACCTACGTGCCGTGGGCGGAGAAAAAGTATGACGTGATGGTATTTGGCATGCCCCAGTTCTTCCACTACGGGGAAGGCATGGGGACCAACCCGATCATGATGATGCAGGCGCTGTCCGCCCAGGTCATCCGTCACAAGAGAATCATGAGCGACAACTGCGTGATCATCTGCGCCTCCATCTGCAACGGCTATTTCCATGAGGAACTGTGGCCGTATCTGCCAAAGATGTATGAGATGTTCCAGCACGACCAGATGAATACCCTGCCGGATATGAACCGGTACGGAGAGTATTTTGCAACCAATGAGGAGTATATCCGCCAGTACCGCTACTGCAACGCGTTCCACCCGTTCCACGGTTTCTCCATGATCAGCTGCGGACATATTGCGGAAATGAACACGTCCGCCATCTACATCTGCGGCGCCCAGGAGCCAGGCTATGCAAGAGGCATGGGGCTGAAGACGAGAGCCACCATCGAGGAGGCATTGGCGGACGCCAAGAAGAAGTTTGTGGGACCGAACCCCAATATCCTGGCCTTGCCGCTGACCTTCAAGACGGCCGCCGTTCATCTGATGATGAAGGACGACGTGTATGAGGGCAAGGGGAATGAGGATTGCGGCTGCGCGGGACATATGCATCATCACGGTTGAGAAGGAGGTGTGTGCAATGGCACATGATTATTACCAGTACAACAAAGAACAGCTGCTGGCTAACCCGAACATGCCGCTGATCTGCATGGCAGATAACAGCCAGGTATTTGAGGCTATGGCAAAGCAGATGGTGGAGGAGATTGAGGACCATAACGCAAAGGGAGAGAAGACCGTCTTCATCTGCCCCGTAGGGCCGGTGGGACAGTATCCCTATTTTGTGGATATGGTCAATGAGCAGAATGTAAGCTTACATCACGTATGGTTTATCAATATGGATGAATATTTGGATGACGACAAACACTGGGTGGCCATGGACCATCCGCTAAGCTTCCGCGGCTTCATGGAACGCACGGTGTACAGCAAAATCAAACCGGAGCTGGTGATGCCAAGTGAGCAGAGAGTATTTCCGGACCCGGAGAATATCACCTATATTCCCGAATTAATCGAGAAGCTGGGAGGCGTGGACATTGCCTTTGGAGGCATCGGCATCAATGGCCATGTGGCCTTCAACGAGGCGGACCCGCTGCTGTCCGGCCAGGAATTTCTGGCGCAGAAGACGAGAGTGCTTCGCATCACCCCGGAGACCAGAACCGCCAACGCCATCGGAGACTTTAACGGCGCGCTGGAGGATATGCCGAAATACTGCGTAACCATCGGTATTTACGAAATTGCCCATGCAAGGAAAATCCGTCTCGGCTGTTTCCGCAACTGGCACCGGGCGGTGGTGAGACGGGCGGCTTACGGGGAGCCAACACCGGAATTCCCGGTAACCCTGCTTCAGAATCATCCCGACATCACCCTGACGTTCACAGAGTTTGTGGCGGCATTGGAAGGATAAAGAAAAAAGGAGAGCGATTATGCCATTAATACCATTACGGCCTTTATTGGAGGCAACGGTGAAATACGGCTTCGGGCAGGGGGCGTTCAATGTCAACGCCGTGGCCCAGGCAAAAGCAGCGATTGAGGTGCATGAGATGTTCCGCTCCGCGGCGATTTTACAGGGCGCGGACCTGGCCAACGGCTTTATGGGCGGAAGAACTGATTTTATGAATGCGACCCTGGAGGATAAGAAAATCGGGGCTAAGAATATCGCGGACGCAGTCAGGAAATATGGCGCCGGTTCCGAGATTCCCATTGTCCTGCATCTGGACCACGGGCGGGATTTTGAGTCCTGCGTGGCGGCGATTGAGGGCGGTTATACCTCCGTCATGATTGACGGTTCCTCCCTTCCGTTTAAAGAGAATATGGAACTGACAAGAGAAGTTGTCAAATATGCCCACGAAAGAGGCGTCAGCGTGGAGGGCGAGCTGGGAGTGCTGGCCGGAGTGGAGGACCATGTATTTTCGGCTTCATCCACCTATACCAATCCCATGGATGCGGTGGAGTTCTTCAAACAGACCGGCGTGGACGCCCTGGCGATTTCCTACGGGACCATGCACGGCGCGTCCAAGGGCAAGGATGTGAAACTCAGAAAAGAGATCGCCATTGCCATCCGGGAGTGTATGAATCATACGGGAATGTTCGGCGCGCTGGTATCCCATGGTTCCTCCACGGTTCCGAAATATATTGTGGATGAGATCAATGCGATGGGCGGCGAGCTGAGCAATACCTATGGCATTTCCATTGAGGAACTGAAGGCGGCGATTCCGGCGGGGATCAGCAAGATCAATGTGGACACGGATATCCGCCTGGCGGTGACCAGAAACATGAAGGAACTGTTTGAAAAATATCCGGAAAAACGAAACAGCGCGTCCATTGGGGCGATCTATGAGCTGCTGGAGGCGAAGAAAAACCAGTTCGACCCGAGAGTCTTCCTCACGCCGATTATGGATACGGTGATGCATGGAAATATCTCAACTCCTCCTCACGAGGATGTGGCCGCCATTACGGACTGCATCGAGCGTGGCGTGAAAGAGGTCGTGGGAACTTTAATCGTGGAGTTCGGCTCTTTCGGCAAGGCGCCGCTTGTGGAGCAGGTGACGCTGGAGGAGATGGCAGAGCGGTATCGGAAGATGGAGAAATAGAAGTCTGCCGGCCAAAACCGTGATGGAGAACCAGAGGTTTCAGAATCAAGAAAAGAAAGGCATATACAGTACCGTTCAGAACGGCCGTATATGCCTTTTATCATGCCTGCCCGTCGCTGCCGCTTCGGATAAAGTTGTGAAATACCGAGAGTGCGCTGGCTCCGATGGCGCCATCCGTCTGCCGGTATGGCAGAATTTCCGCATTGTTTACATACTTGGAATCCACAAACAGCAGCTGCCGCTCGATAATATTCATCAGCTCCCTGCGAATATCCTCGTTCTGAAAGATCTGTCCGTGGAGGAAGATCTTGCCCGGATTCATCAGGATTGCGACATTGGAAATGCTGATTCCCAAATACTTTAAGGCGTCGGTAATGTAGTGGCTGATCGCGGCATCCCCCATGGAATAAGCCGTGGTAATGTGCTGAATTGTCAACTCCTCAGGACTGTCCGCCATGCTTTTTAAAATAGTGTCGGTCGTATTCTGGTAGAGCAGCCTGGCGTATTTGAGCAGCCACCGTTCACTGGCAATGGTCTGGAGGCAGCCGTATTTGCCGCACTCGCAGGGCTGCCCGTCCGCCTTGACGATGGTGTGTCCAATCTCCCCGGACACATAGTTGTTGCCGAGAAACAATTCCCCGTCCGTCACATTGGCGCAGAACATCCCGAGGCCGATGTGGAAGAAGGAGAAATTCTCGGGAGAACTGCCCGGATAAAACAGATACTGGGCCAGCGCCATGCACCGCGCGTTGTTCTCCATCACCACCGGGCAGGGAAATGCCCTGCGGATCGTGTCCGCGTCGAACGTCTGCCATACCGTGTGATTGCTGATAAAATGCCGGGATTCTTTGTCCATATGACCCGGAACCGCAATCCCGATTCCAATCATCCGATCCAGCGGAATGGCGGACCGGTCCAAAAGCCTTTGAATCTGCCCGATGATTTCCTCCGTAATACGAGGGGGAAGCTCCTCGTCAAATGGGCGTTCCTCCTGGCAGACACAGGTTCCCTTCAGATCGGTCAGGCAGGAGACCAGGGCCTTTTGGGTGAATTCCACTCCGATGCTGTACGCATAGTCAGGAACCATATCGATGAGAATCCGTTTCCTCCCGGAGGAAACCTCCCCGGAATCATCTTCCCCCAGTTCCCGCACCATGCCGTCGGCAATCAGGCTATTCACCGTCAACGTGACCGTGGCCGGCGTGATATCCGCATCTTCTGCGATATCGGTTCTGGCAACCGGAGCGCAGCGGAAAATACATTCTAAGATTCTGTTTTTGTTCGATAATTTCTTGAGTTTTGGACGGTACAATCTCATCACACTCCGTGTTGGTATTGTGAGCACTCTCGGAAACTCCCTTGCACCCGTCTTTGCGGCTGACAAAAAATCATCTCACAAAGCCGGGCACAAAGAGTTTCCGAGAGTGCTCATTGTTTGGCGGGGAGGCCGGTATATTTGCCGGCGACCTCGCTGATGCGGTAGACATCCAGCACCTTCTGGTACCGGGGTTCGTTCTCACAGATATAAGTGTGGAACTCCTCCCAGGCATCCCCGGCCTGCTGTTCCATTCCTCCGCTTAAATAATATAATGTTAAGGTTAATCGTACCCCATAACCGTTGTGATAGTCAAGCAAATCCCAGTAATATTTTTCTAATTCCGAGTCCGGCTGGTGGAAACGGATTGTTTCCTGGTACAGCTTCAGAACGGCAAGGGCCTCCTCCATGGATTGATGGACCGTCTCGTCAGTTCTCGGCCCTTTTCCGTTAAAATAATCACAGTTGTAAAGCTGTGACAGTGTTGTGAGGTAGTGGAGCACACTTTGGTATTCCCTCCCGTAAGCGTGGCGGAAATAATCGTCGGCCAGTTCCTCAAAAGACAACTCAGGTTCATTTAAGGCTCTTCCCATCACATAGTTGGGAAACCCGTTTGGCAGGGCGGCCCGCAGTTCCTGACAGCTGATATAGCCGTTCAGGTGGAGTCCTCCCAGATGGTGGATATCCCGGTAGATCGTCCGCGCAATTTGAAAATAGCTGATGTCCCCATAATGCGCCCGCCCCAGTGGATAATCATAGACAAAGCTGTCTCCATGGAACGCCTCCTGCCAGCGCGTCAGGAAGGCCAGATTCTCCTCCAGCGTGGCGGGAAGCTTAATCTGGTTGCGCCGGTATTCCGGGATCGGACGGTCCGGTATAGCCGCCGGGTAGGACTCCATAAATATCCGGCTGATCGGGGCAAACATCAGCGTGAACCGTTCCTCGTTGTGAAGCGTCTCCTGTTTCGGCGTCCACAAGAGCTCCTGATAAATGAGAAATACAATCCTGGTCTTTAAGCCCTCTCCGGTCAGCGCTTCGTCGATGAGATTCAGAATATGAATATACTGGTCCGCCGGCGTGGTTTTCCGGCATTCCTCACACTCGCAGATATTGTTGCACTCGTCGGCCAGCCAGATATGAAGATAATCAACGACAGGGTTGGAGCGGGCGTAGGAGACTACCTTCTCCACGAAAGCCGAGATCACCTCCTTTGAGGAGTAGCAGAGGTTGGTATTCAGCGGAATGTGGTGGAACAGCCGGCGTTTTCCATCCAGCTGCGCCAAGAACCGGCTGTTTTTCCCGGAAGGCGCTTTCATCCAGCCGCAGGAGGGATAACCGGCGATCTCGCAGGTCCAGCCGTGTCCCACCCGGTGGTGGAGCAGGGACCGTTTTTCCAGAGCGTTGGTGATTCTGTCGTCATACTGCCGGGCCAGTTCCGGTGTAAAGTCTTCTTTTTTGGCAAGCGGATTCCCCTCATGGGCGTACCAGCGCTCCAAAAAGGTGTAGGGCAGCTGGAACTGGACAAAGAAACAGTTGAAGCCGGCCTTGGGCATCCAGTCAATAAACTGTAAAATGTTGTCGATGGAGCAGGCGCCTTCCAGACAGACGCCGCGGTGGCGGAAGGGGGCTGTGTACTGTCTGGCCGCCGCAAACTCCCGGCTGGACGTGATTTCCGGCCGGTACTCATACTGGCTGCCCGGCTGCAGAAAGCGGAATCCGATCAGGCGCAGATAGTCGTAGACTCCCAAAAGAAGGCTGCGGGGATTGGAGCCGGTGATGGTGCCGCCCTGTTCTTCTATCATAATGGAATACTGGTCATCCAGCCGTGGGTCCTGAACCGCCGGAAATCCCAGGTCTGTCATATCTTCCCGGATTGAGAGAAGAATGGGACCGTCAGGGGCCGCATCCAGCTGCTTTAAATAGGATTCCAGCTCCATAGCGGCATAGATGGCGGTGGGATGTTGATTATAAATAATAATTTTATTTTCCATGTAAATAACCTTCCTTTTCAAAGTATTGCGTAAAAGCTCATGGATTTTCGGACTGATTGATTATAATATATAATTTATATTAACAGAAAACAATGGCGGATAGATATAGGAATAATCACTAAAAATAGAAGTCAATATCGGTTATATTATCTAAAAATGAAAAATATTATGCAAAATACTTGTAATGTTTGGTGGAAAATGATATGCTTTCAACAGAAGCGAAAAAGACTTGAATTAATTATAAAATAAAATTAATTAAAACAGGAAAAGCAGATAACAGAAAATAGTAAGCAGTAAACAGTAAGCAGTAAACAGCCTGCAAATAAAAAGTCAATAGGAAAATGAAAAATTTTCAAGATTTATTG